>NZ_CP015849.1:2162500-2822500 GCF_001654495.1 Streptomyces sp. SAT1 | reverse complement strand
TTGTGGTGAAGTGGATGATCCTATGCTGTCGAGAAAAGCCTCTAGCGAGTTTCATGGCGGCCCGTACCCTAAACCGACTCAGGTGGTCAGGTAGAGAATACCGAGGCGTTCGGGTGAACTATGGTTAAGGAACTCGGCAAAATGCCCCCGTAACTTCGGGAGAAGGGGGGCCATGTCTGGTGATCGGATTTTCTCCGTGAGCTGGGGGTGGCCGCAGAGACCAGCGAGAAGCGACTGTTTACTAAAAACACAGGTCCGTGCGAAGCCGTAAGGCGATGTATACGGACTGACGCCTGCCCGGTGCTGGAACGTTAAGGGGACCGGTTAGCTTGGATTCGTCCAGGCGAAGCTGAGAACTTAAGCGCCAGTAAACGGCGGTGGTAACTATAACCATCCTAAGGTAGCGAAATTCCTTGTCGGGTAAGTTCCGACCTGCACGAATGGCGTAACGACTTCTCGACTGTCTCAACCATAGGCCCGGTGAAATTGCACTACGAGTAAAGATGCTCGTTTCGCGCAGCAGGACGGAAAGACCCCGGGACCTTTACTACAGTTTGATATTGGTGTTCGGTTCGGCTTGTGTAGGATAACTGGGAGACTTTGAAGCGTGCACGCCAGTGTGTGTGGAGTCGTCGTTGAAATACCAGTCTGGTCGTGCTGGATGTCTAACCTGGGTCCGTGATCCGGATCAGGGACAGTGTCTGATGGGTAGTTTAACTGGGGCGGTTGCCTCCTAAAGGGTAACGGAGGCGCCCAAAGGTTCCCTCAGCCTGGTTGGTAATCAGGTGTTGAGTGTAAGTGCACAAGGGAGCTTGACTGTGAGACCGACGGGTCGAGCAGGGACGAAAGTCGGGACTAGTGATCCGGCGGTGGCTTGTGGAAGCGCCGTCGCTCAACGGATAAAAGGTACCCCGGGGATAACAGGCTGATCTTCCCCAAGAGTCCATATCGACGGGATGGTTTGGCACCTCGATGTCGGCTCGTCGCATCCTGGGGCTGGAGTCGGTCCCAAGGGTTGGGCTGTTCGCCCATTAAAGCGGTACGCGAGCTGGGTTTAGAACGTCGTGAGACAGTTCGGTCCCTATCCGCTGTGCGCGTAGGAGTCTTGAGAAGGGCTGTCCCTAGTACGAGAGGACCGGGACGGACGAACCTCTGGTGTGCCAGTTGTTCTGCCAAGGGCATGGCTGGTTGGCTACGTTCGGGAGGGATAACCGCTGAAAGCATCTAAGCGGGAAGCCTGCTTCGAGATGAGGGCTCCCACCCACTTGATGGGGTAAGGCTCCCAGTAGACGACTGGGTTGATAGGCCGGATCTGGAAGCACGGTAACGTGTGGAGGTGACCGGTACTAATAGGCCGAGGGCTTGTCCTCAGTTGCTCGCGTCCACTGTGTTGGTTCTGAAACCACGAACAACCCCATGTGCCACACATGGTGCGGTTGATTGTTTCATAGTGTTTCGGTGGTCATAGCGTGAGGGAAACGCCCGGTTACATTCCGAACCCGGAAGCTAAGCCTTACAGCGCCGATGGTACTGCAGGGGGGACCCTGTGGGAGAGTAGGACACCGCCGAACAATTCTTAGGGAAGACCCCGCACCTCACGGTGCGGGGTTTTTCTGTGTTCAGGGGCTTTTCGTGATGTCCCTCTTCTGGCACCTTCCCGGCCCCTTTCCGTCTCTGGGACGGAAGGGGCAGTGCTTCAGAGCCGGCCTGCTGCCTTCAATGCCAGGTAGGCGTCCGCGAGTGCGGGAGCCAGGTTGTCCGGAGTCGCGTCGACGACGGTGACTCCCTGGCGGCGCAGTTGTTCCGCGGTGCGCTGGCGTTCGCCCTGGGCCTGGGCCGCCGCAGCGGCTTCGTACACCGCGTCCGTGCTGCCCCGGGCGGTGGCCATGCGGGCCACGTACGGGTCCGCGACCGAGGCGACCAGTACGGTGTGCCGTTGCGTGAGCTGAGGGAGGACCGGGAGCAGGCCCTCTTCCACGGGGGCCGGGTCCAGGCTGGTGAGCAGGACGATCAGGGAGCGGCGGGGCGCTGTGCGCAGTGCGGTCGCCGCGAGGCCCCGGGCATCCGTCTCGACGAGTTCCGCTTCCAACGTCGCCATGGCGTTGACCAGGGACGGCAGCAGCATTCCCGCGGCGCGGCCCTGGACGAGGGCCCGCACCCGGCGGTCGTAGGCGAGGAGGTCGACGCGGTCTCCGGCCCGGGAGGCGAGGACGGCCAGGAGCAGGGCGGCGTCCATGGCGGCGTCCAGGCGGGGCGCGTCCGCGACCCGCCCGGCCGAGGTGCGGCCGGTGTCGAGGACGAGCAGGATGTGGCGGTCGCGTTCGGGACGCCAGGTGCGGACGGCGACCGCGGACTGTCGGGCGGTGGCGCGCCAGTCGATGGAGCGGGTGTCGTCGCCGGGCACGTAGTCGCGCAGGCTGTCGAACTCGGTGCCCTCTCCGCGGGTGAGGACGCTGGTGCGGCCGTCGAGTTCGCGGAGCCGCGCCAGTTTGGACGGCAGGTGCTTGCGGCTGGTGAACGGAGGGAGGACCCGTACCGTCCAGGGCACCTGGTGGGTGCCCTGGCGGGAGAAGAGGCCGAGCGGGCCGTAGGAGCGGACGGTGACACGGTCGGCCCGGCGGTCGCCGCGGCGGGTGGGGCGCAGCCGCGTCGTCAGCCGACGGCGTTCGCCGGCGGGGACGGTCAGGTGGTGGCGGGAGGCATCGGTCTCCGTGCCGGGCTGCCAGCTGCTGGGCGGCCAGGCGTCGCGGATCCGGGCCCGCAGGGGGCGGCCGGACGGGTTGGTGACGGTGAGCGTGACGTCGGCGGTGTCGCCCAGACGTACGGAGGTGTCGCCGGAGCGGGTCAGGCCGAGGCGGCGTACGGGCGCGGCCAGGGCGTAGTCGCAGGCGCAGGCGACGGCCAGGGGCGCGTTGACGGCGAGGACTCCGGTCCAGCCGGCGTCCCAGAGGCCGACGGGGACGGAACCGAGGGCCGCGAGGAGTGCGGCGCGTCCGGTGAGGGCCATCAGCGGGGGACCGGGACGTGGGTGAGGACAGCGGTGATCACCGAGTCGGCGGTGACGCCTTCCATCTCCGCTTCCGGGCGCAGCTGTACGCGGTGGCGCAGCGTGGGCAGGGCGAGGGCTTTGACGTCGTCGGGGATGACGTAGTCGCGGCCGGTCAGCCAGGCCCAGGCGCGTGCGGTGGACAGCAGGGCGGTGGCGCCGCGCGGGGAGACGCCCAGGGAGAGGGACGGGGATGCGCGGGTGGCGCGGCAGATGTCGACGACGTAGGCGGCGATCTCGGGGGAGACGGTGGTCGCGGCGATCGCGGTGCGGGCGGCTTGCAGGTCGGCGGGGCCCGCTACGGGGCGTACGCCGGCGGCGCGCAGGTCGCGCGGGTCGAAGCCGGCGGCGTGCCGGGTGAGGACGTCGATCTCGTCGTCCCGGGAGGGCAGGGGGATGGTCAGCTTGAGCAGGAAGCGGTCCAGCTGGGCCTCGGGCAGCGGGTAGGTGCCCTCGTACTCGACCGGGTTCTGGGTGGCGATGACCAGGAAGGGGTCGGGGAGCGGGCACGGTGTGCCGTCGACGGTGACCTGGCGTTCCTCCATGGCCTCCAGCAGCGAGGACTGGGTCTTCGGCGGGGTGCGGTTGATCTCGTCGGCGAGGAGGAGGTTCGTGAAGACCGGGCCGGGCTGGAAGGAGAACCGGGTGGTGCGGGCATCGTAGACGAGGGAGCCGGTGACGTCGCTGGGCATCAGGTCGGGGGTGAACTGGACGCGTTTGGTGTCGAGTTCGAGTGCGGCGGCGAGGGTGCGCACGAGGAGGGTCTTGGCGACTCCGGGGACGCCTTCGAGCAGCACGTGGCCGCGGCAGAGCAGGGCGACGACGAGACCGGTCACGGCGGGGTCCTGGCCGACCACGGCCTTGGCGATCTCGGCGCGCAGGGCTTCCAGGGAGGACCGGGCGGCGGTCGCGTCCCCGTTGTGCCCGGCGTTGTCAGTGGTCGGGTCCATCATGGACGGCGTACCTCTCTTTCGAGGGCGTCGAGTCGGTCGGCGAGGGAGACGAGGGCCGCGTCGTCGCCGGGCGGCGGGCCGAAGAGCAGGTCGTGCAGGGGCTGTGCGCCGTCGTCCAGGCGGGCGGACAGGGCGGGGAGGAGTGCCTCGGGCGTGTGCGCCTGGGTGGTGGGGACGCCGACGAGGGGAGCGAGGCGGGTGCGGGTGGCGGAGCGAAGAGCGGTGGCGGCGCGGTCGCGGGCGTTCACCTTGCGGTAGAGCCGGGCGCGGCCCTCGGTGGTTTCGGAGGCGCGGATCGCGACGGGGAGTTTCTCGGGCACGAGCGGGCCGAAGCGGCGTGCCCGCCACAGGGCCGCCACTGCGGCGGCGATGAAGAGCTGGAGGGTGCCCCAGAGCCAGCCGGAGGGCAGCAGGTCGAAGAAGCCGCGCTCGCCGCTGTCGGGGGCGGAGGCGTCGTCGAGCGAGGGGAGGTACCAGACGAGATGGGGGCGCGAGCCGAGGAGTTGAAGGGCGAGCGAGGCGTTGCCCTGCTGGTCGAGGCGGTTGTTGTAGAGGATGTCGGGCGCGCCGAGGACGACGGTGTCGCCGTGCGCGGCCTGCGGGATGCGCAGCAGGGTGGGCAGGCCGTCGCTCGGGTAGCAGGAGTCGGCGCGTGCGGTGGCCGAGTAGCGGATGCCGTCGCCGAGTTCGGCGGGTCCGGCGCGGCGGGCGGCGGGCAGGGCGCAGCCGGGTGCGAGCACGGTGTCGAAGCCGGGCGCGGCGTCGGCGGTGACGCCGGGGGCCAGGCGGTCGAGGGAGGGAGCGCCGGGGGCGACGAGGACGGTGCGTCCGCCGGTGCCGGCGGTGGCGGCGCGCAGCCGGGACTGCTGGTCGCGGGTCAGCAGGTCGGGGACGGTGACGAGCAGGGTGGTGTCGGGTCCGGCCGCGGCGCGTGCCGCGTCGAGGCCGGTGACGACCCGGGTGCTGACGTGCTGGTCGGCGAGGAGGGCGGCGACGGCGCGGCTGCCGTGCGGGTCGGCGGAGCGCGGGTCGAGGCGGCCGTGCCGGTCGCCGGAGCGCAGTGCGGCCAGGACGAGGCCCGCGGCGAGCAGGATCAGCAGCGCGAGCAGGATGCCGCGCGCGCGGGTCCAGGTCTGCCGGGCGGTGGGCGAGGTCGAGGTGGCCGGGGGCGGGGCGGCGGTGGTGGCCTCGGTGGTCATCCGGCGGCTCCCCGCTGGGTGGTGTCCGCCGTGCTCGTCGTGCTCGCGGCCGGCTGGGGCCGGGTGTGCTCCAGGTCGCGGTCGAGTACGGCGATGTGGCGGTACGTCTGCTCGGTGGCGCGGCGGCCGCCGTATGTGACGTCGTCGAAGTCGCGGGCGGCGGTGTGCAGCCGGTCGGCGTGGGCGGGCAGGGCGCGGCCTGCCTCGGCCGCGGCCTCGTCGGCGGTGCGGCCGGGGCGGGTGTCGAGAAGGGCGCGTTCCTCCAGGGAGCGGACGAGGGCGCGCATGCGTTCCTGGACGGCGGGGTTCCAGTGGCCCTGGGCGGCGTGCGCCTCGGCGGCGGCGCGGTGTTCGGCGGCGCTGCGGGGACGGTCGTCGAACAGGGCGGGGGCGGAGGCGGGTGCGCGGTGCGGTGTGCCCAGGCGCCACCACAGGGCGCCCAGTACGGCGAGGACGGCAAGGACGATCACGACGAGTCCGGCCGTGCCGCCGGGGGTGGCCGTCGAGGCGGAGTCGAAGAGTCTGCCGACCCAGTCCCAGAAGTGGTCGAGGGCGCGTTGGAACAGGCCGGGGTCGTTCTCGTGGTACACGCGCTTGGACAGTTCGCGGCGGGCGGCCTCCCGCGCGGGGTCGCGCGGGAGGGTCACCGGTGGTGTGCCGCCGGGGCCCGGCTGCGCCAGGGCGAGCGTGCGCCCGGTGCGCGGCAGGGACCGCAGGATCCCGTCGGCGTGGTCCGCCGCGCGCGCGGGCGCGGACGGCGCTGTGAGAACTCCCCCCGGCAGGCTCACGGCATCAGCTTCCGGAGGCGGGTGCGTCGGTGCCGTGGCCCTGGACGCCTGCGGCGCGGGCCAGTTCCAGGTCGAGGGCTTCGCGGCGGATGCGCTGGTCGACGTAGAGGAGCACGGTGACACCGGCCGTGATCGGGAGTTTGATCATGGAGCCGATCACCGTGCCGATTCCGGTGATGACCAGGTACGTCCAGCTGAGCTGGGTGCTGCCGTCCAGGAGGCCGGAGAACCCGCCGTCGCTGAAGGCGGAGGCGATCAGGCTGAAGGGGATGACGATGATCGCCGAGATGATGCCGACGATCAGCGCGGTCAGGAGCTGGATGCCGAAGATCCGCCACCAGGAGCCGTTGACCAGCTTGACGGAGCGGCTCATCGCCTTCTTGACGCCCTGCTTCTCCAGCATCAGCGCGGGCGGGGCGAGGGAGAAGCGGACCGCGAGCCAGATGGCGACCACACCGGCGCCCAGCGCACCGAGGACGGCGATCGCGGTGCCTCCGACGGGGGCCCCGGTCGCGGCGACGATGAGGCCGGGTACCAGGCCCACGGCGAAGACGCCGAGGCAGATGACCAGCAGCACGAGGAGCAGACCGAGCAGCCTGGGCAGTTGGGGAGCGGCGTCGCGCCAGGCCTCGCGCAGGGTGACGGACCGGCCGAGCACCGCGCGGCTGGTGACCGTGGTGAGCAGGCCGGTGGCGAGGACGGCGCCGATGACGCCGACCAGGAAGATGATGCCGGAGCCGAGGAGGCTGTCGCCCGTGGCCCGGAGCACTTCGCGGGGCGTGGCGTCCGGGTCCTTGAGCGCGTCGTTGCCGATGACGCCGTTCAGCGCCAGACGCTGCACCAGGATGACGACGATCTCGGTGACGACCGCGATGGCCAGCGCGATGCCGAGCACGGCCCGCCAGTGGGCGCGCATCGTGGACACGGCGCCGTCGAGGATCTCGCCCAGACCGAGCGGGCGCAGCGGGATCACGCCGGGCTTGGCCGCGGGCGGCGGTCCGCCCCAGCCGGCGCCCCAGGCGCCGTAGCCGCCGGGACCGGGTCCCTGGCCGCCGGGTCCGTAGCCACCTGGGCCGCCGTAGCCCCCGGGGCCTCCGGGGGTGCCGTATCCGCCGTATCCGTAGCCGCCGCCCGCGGGCGGCGGGGCGCCCCAGCCGGGGCCGGGGGGCGGCGGGGGCGGAGCCTGGCCGGGTGCCGGGCCCGCGGGGCCTCCGGTGGGTGCGGACCACTGGCCGGCCGGAGGCTGCTCCTTGGACCACTTGGGGCCGGGGTCCTGCGGCTGCGCTCCGGGCCGGTCCGCGGGCCGCTCGGGCCGGGCCGGCGCCGAGGGGTCGGGACGGCCGGCGGCGTCGGCAGGGCCGGACGCGCCGGGTTCCTGCCCGTCGGACGGGGCGGATCCGGGCGAGGCCCAGCCCGGAGTGTCGTTCATCGTCGCTCCTTCACGGTGCCCGTCCGCGGTCGCGGCGGCAGGTGGGGTGCCATCGTGTCATGGGGCGGTGACAGGGTGACCTGCCGCGGTGGCCGCTGCACGCCTTCCATTGTCCGCGGGATACGGGGAACACTGACGGCATGGCTGATCAGTACGCGCAGGCTCGCGAGGACAACCGGCCGCCGGGAATTCCCGCCCTTCGCTGGGAGGAGCCGCCCGAGGGCCCCGTCCTGGTCCTCCTGGACCAGACGAGGCTGCCGGCCCAGGAGGTCGAGCTGGTGTGCACGGACGCGCCCGCGCTGGTGGAGGCGATCCGGTCGCTCGCTGTGCGCGGGGCGCCGCTGCTGGGCATCGCCGGGGCGTACGGCGTCGCGCTCGCCGCCGCCCGCGGCTTCGACGTGGACGACGCCGCCGACGCGCTCGCGGGAGCGCGGCCGACCGCGGTGAACCTCTCGGTGGGGGTGCACCGGGCGCGGTCGGCCTATCACACCGCGCTGGCCGAGACCGGTGATCCGCTGCTGGCCGCTCCGGCGGCGCTGGCGGCGGCGCGGCAACTGCACCGGGAGGACGCGCGGGCCAGCGCGCGCATGGCCGAGCACGGCCTGGCGCTGCTCGACGAACTGCTGCCGGCCGGTGGGCACCGGATCCTCACGCACTGCAACACCGGGTCGCTGGTGTCGGGCGGGGAGGGCACGGCGTTCGCGGTGGCGCTGGCGGCGCACCGGGCGGGCCGGATGCGCCGGCTGTGGGTGGACGAGACCCGGCCGCTGCTCCAGGGGGCGCGACTGACGGCGTACGAGGCGGCGCGCAACGGTCTGGCGTACACGCTGCTCGCCGACAACGCGGCCGGTTCGCTGTTCGCCGCCGGTGAGGTGGACGCGGTGCTGATCGGCGCGGACCGCATCGCGGCGGACGGCTCGGTGGCGAACAAGGTGGGCAGCTATCCGCTGGCGGTGCTCGCCCGCTACCACCACGTGCCGTTCATCGTGGTCGCCCCGGTGACGACGGTGGACGAGCGGACCCCGGACGGGGCGTCCATCGAGGTGGAGCAGCGTCCGGGGCACGAGGTGACGGAGCTGACGGCACCGCAGGCCCCGGGGACGGGCGCCGGTGGCGGCATCCCGGTCGCGCCGCTCGGTACGCAGGCGTACAACCCCGCGTTCGACGTGACCCCGCCGGAGCTGGTGACCGCGATCGTCACCGAACAGGGCGCCCTGTCGCCGGTGACGGCCGAGGGACTGGCCGAGCTGTGCGCGCGCTCGCGGCGGGCGGCGGAGGAACACGGGAGAGGGTAGGCGGCGGGGCGGAGGAGGCACCGGCCGGGGCTCGTGCGGTGCCCGTTCCCGGGGCGTGGGCAGACAGTGACGGCTCCGTACGACTATCGTCACAGGCCAGTGAGCTGTCTCACCTGGATCTTCGCCACCGTTACGAGAATGGGATGATGTCGTTTATGAAGGGACGAGTCCTTGTCGTCGACGACGACACCGCACTGGCCGAGATGCTCGGGATCGTGCTGCGTGGTGAGGGTTTCGAGCCGTCGTTCGTGGCTGACGGCGACAAGGCGCTGGCCGCTTTCCGGGACGCCAAGCCCGATCTGGTGCTGCTCGACCTGATGCTGCCCGGCCGGGACGGCATCGAGGTCTGCCGCCTGATCAGGGCCGAGTCCGGCGTGCCGATCGTGATGCTGACCGCCAAGAGCGACACCGTCGATGTCGTCGTGGGCCTGGAGTCCGGGGCCGACGACTACATCGTCAAGCCGTTCAAGCCGAAGGAGCTGGTCGCCCGGATCCGGGCGCGGCTGCGCCGTTCGGAGGAGCCTGCTCCCGAGCAGCTGGCCATCGGTGACCTGCTCATCGATGTGGCCGGGCACTCGGTGAAGCGGGACGGGCAGTCGATCGCGCTGACCCCGCTGGAGTTCGACCTGCTGGTCGCGCTGGCCCGCAAGCCGTGGCAGGTGTTCACCCGTGAGGTGCTCCTGGAGCAGGTGTGGGGCTACCGTCACGCGGCGGACACCCGCCTGGTGAACGTCCATGTCCAGCGGCTGCGTTCCAAGGTCGAGAAGGACCCGGAGAAGCCCGAGATCGTGGTGACCGTCCGTGGCGTCGGCTACAAGGCCGGACCGAGCTGACATGTCCGGGGACAGTGCCGCTTCGGCGCCCGGACGGACCGGGACCCGCGCGGAGCGGCCTGTCGGCCGGAGGGGCGCGGGTTCCCGCTGGGGACGCCTCCTGGAGGGCGGGCTGCTGCACGGCGGTGTGCAGGGCAGCCCGGTGCTGCGGCTGCTGCTGCGCTGGGTGCGCAGGCCGCTGCTGCCCGTCATGCGCCTGTGGCGGCGCAACATCCAGCTCAAGGTCGTCGCCACCACCCTGCTGATGTCGCTGGGCGTCGTGCTGCTGCTGGGCTTCGTCGTCATCGGCCAGGTCCGCAACGGACTGCTCGAAGCCAAGGTCAGGGCGTCGCAGAGCCAGGCGACGGGCGGGTTCGCGGTCGCCAAGCAGCGGGCCGACGAGGCCGCGAGCGGCGCCGGGGACGACGCCGCCGGAACGCCCGCTGACGGGCACGCCTCGCAGAACGTCATCTCCTGGATGAGCGAACTGGTCTCCTCGCTCTCCAGCGGCGGCCAGGGCGCCTTCGACGTGGTGACGCTGCCCGCGGGCGAGGAGAGCGTCGGAGGACGCGGTCCGCGCGCCTCCGGCCAGGTGGATCCGACCGTGAGCGTCCCGGAGGACCTGCGCGCCCGGATCAACGGCAGCATGACCGCCGCACAGAGCTACACGCGCATCGTCTACAAGGACGCCGACAAGGTGCCCCAGCCCGCCCTGGTCATCGGCAAGCAGGTCAACGACCCCAACGGCGACCCGTACCAGCTGTACTACCTCTTCCCGCTCACCCAGGAGGAGAAATCGCTCAGCCTGGTCAAGGGGACGCTGGCGACGGCCGGGCTCTTCGTCGTCGTCCTGCTCGGCGCGATCGCCTGGCTCGTGGTGCGCCAGGTGGTGACGCCGGTGCGCATGGCCGCGGGGATCGCCGAGCGGCTGTCGGCCGGGCGGCTCCAGGAGCGGATGAAGGTCACCGGTGAGGACGACATCGCCCGTCTGGGTGAGGCGTTCAACAAGATGGCGCAGAACCTCCAGTTGAAGATCAACCAGCTGGAGGACCTGTCCCGGATGCAGCGCCGGTTCGTCTCCGACGTCTCGCACGAACTGCGGACGCCGCTGACGACCGTACGGATGGCCGCCGACGTCATCCATGAGGCGCGCGAGGACTTCGACCCGGTCACGGCGCGGTCGGCGGAGCTGCTGCTCGACCAGGTGGACCGGTTCGAGTCGCTGCTCGCCGACCTGCTGGAGATCAGCCGCTTCGACGCGGGCGCTGCGGCCCTTGAGGCGGAGCCGGTCGACCTGCGCGAGGTGGTGCGGCGGGTGGTCAGCGGCGCCGAGCCGCTCGCGGACCGCAAGGGCACCTGCATACGCGTCACCGGCGACCAGCAGCCCGTCGTGGCCGAGGTCGACGCCCGGCGGGTGGAGCGCGTCCTGCGCAATCTGGTCGTCAACGCCGTCGAGCACGGCGAGGGGCGGGACGTCGTCGTCCGGCTGGGCGCCGCGGGCGGCGCGGTCGCCGTCGCGGTGCGCGACTACGGCGTCGGACTCAAGCCGGGCGAGGCGACCCGCGTCTTCAGCCGCTTCTGGCGGGCCGACCCGGCACGCGCGCGTACCACCGGCGGTACGGGTCTGGGGCTGTCGATCGCCCTGGAGGACGCCCGGCTGCACGGCGGCTGGCTCCAGGCATGGGGCGAGCCGGGCGGCGGTTCGCAGTTCCGGCTGACGCTGCCCCGGACGGCGGACGAACCGCTGCGGGGTTCGCCGATACCGCTGGAGCCCAAGGACTCGCGGCGCAACAGCGGACGCGAAGCGGCCGGTGCGGGCCGCGCCGCGAAGCGGGCCACCGTGCCCGCCCAGCCGACCGCGGAGCGCTGCGCGGGACAGGGCCGGGACCCGATAGCGGCCCGGTCGCCCGTGGCGGCACCCACCGCCGACCCGACCGCGCTGCCGGGCAACGGCGCGCGCGTGGTGCCGCGGCCCGCCTCGGGCACACGGCGGCAGAGCACCGCGCCGGAAGCGGAGGCGTCCGCCGTGGAGCGGCCGGCCGGAGAACGTGCGGGCGGGGCCGCGGGCCCGGAGGGGACCGGGCCCGGGGTCGCGAAGGAGCAAGGGGAGGCATTTCGTGGGCGCTGACCGCGAGGGGGGCGCGCGGCGTCGGCGGATGCGTGCGCTGATGTGCGCCGCCTGGGGGGTCGTCCTGCTCGCGGGATGCGCCTCGATGCCCGACAACGGCGACCTGCGGGACGTGGAGTCCACGCCGCGCCAGGACACCGAGGTACGGGTCTTCGCCATGCCCCCCAGGGACAACGCACCGCCGTCCGAGATCGTGCAGGGTTTCCTTGAGGCGCTGACCAGCGACGACCCGCAGTACGCGACGGCCCGGCAGTATCTGACGACGACGGCCGCGCGGCAGTGGCGGCCCGAGACGTCCACGACCGTGCTCGCCGACGGATGGGACATCGAGGTCGACCGGGCCACGGCGCACGAGGACACCGGCGACTACGCGTTCACGCTCACCGGCAGCAAGGTGGCCCGGGTGGACGAGCAGCAGTCGTACGCGCCGCTGGACGGCCGCTACAGCCAGTCGGTGCACCTGACGCGCGACAAGAAGTCCGGACAGTGGCGCATCGACACGCCGCCGCAGGGGGTCCTCATGGGCCGCTCGGACTTCCAGCGCAACTACATGCCCGTCAACAAGTACTACTTCGCCTCGAACACGCCGGGCGGCGTCCGGCGACCGGCCACGGCCGTGGCCGATCCGGTGTACGTACGGCAGCGCGTCGACGCCATGACCCAGGTGGTCCGCTCGGTGCTCACCGGTCCGACCCGCTGGCTGGACCGGGTGGTCAGGTCGAGCTTCCCGACCGGGACGGCGCTGCGCAAGGACGTCACCGGGCTGGCGCCCGACGACCAGAACCGGCTGACCGTGCCGCTGAACGCCAAGGCGTCCGGCGTCGGCGGCGAGCGCTGCTGGGAGATGGCCGCGCAGGTGCTGTACACGGTGCAGAACCTCACGCCGACCGTGGAGACGGTGGCGTTGCAGCGCGCCGACGGGAGCACGCTGTGCACGCTCGGCGCGGACCGGGCCCGCACCGTGGCCACCCGTGGGCCGGTGAAGCGGCCCGAGTACCTGTACTTCCTCGACGACAAGCGCCGGCTGGTGCGGATCCCCGGCGGCAGCTCCGGGACGAACGTAGAACCGGTGCCGGGCGCCCTGGGCGAGGGCGCCCAGCGGCTCGGTTCGGCGGCGGTGGCGTGGGACGAGCGCAGCGCCGCCGGGGTCAGCAACGACCGCAGGGAACTGTTCGTCGGGCCGCTGGAGCAGGGCGGCGCGCTCGGTACGCCGGTGCTGCGGAGCAACGGCAAGTCCGAGGACGACCGGCTGACGCCGCCCAGCTGGGACGCGCGCGGCGACCTGTGGGTGGCCGACCGCGATCCGGCCCGGCCGCGGTTGATGGTGCTGGAGCAGGGGACGGGCCAGCCGGTCGAGGTGGCCGTTCCCGGTCTCGACGGACGTGTCGACGCGGTGCGGGTGGCCGCCGACGGTGTGCGCATCGCCCTGCTCGTGGAGCACAAGGACCACACCAAGTCCCTGCTCATCGGGCGGATCGAACGGGACGCCAAGGCCGATGGGCGGTCCGCGGTCGCGGTGCTCGAACTGCGCTCGGCGGCCCCCGACATGGAGGACGTCACGGCCATGTCCTGGGCGGGCGACAGCCGCCTCGTGGTCGCCGGACGCGAGCAGGGCGGTGTGCAGACCATGCGGTACGTGCAGGTCGACGGCTCCACGCCGGACGTCCCCGCGCCCGCCGCGCTCACCGGCGTGCGCTCCATCGCCGCGTCCGAGGACGAGCGGCTGCCGCTGGTGGCCTACTCGGAGGCGGACGGGCTGGTGCGGATGTCGTCCGTGGCGCAGTGGCAGAAGGTGGTCAAGGAGGGGGCGGCGCCCGTCTATCCCGGGTGAGGTCAAGGTCGGCTTCGATGGGGGCTCGGCTTCGATGGGGGCTCGGCTTCAGGGGGGAGTCTCGGCTTCGAGGGAGTCTCGGCTTCGAGGTGAGCACGGCTTTCCTCCGGCCTCCGGCCCCGGGCCCCCACCCCAGGCCCCGGCCCCGGTCCCTTCTTGGGCCGGGGCCTTCACTCGTGCGGGTGAAGCCCTGCCCGGCGCCGTAGGGGTTGTCCACAGCGCGTCGCGGTCCGTTGTCCACAGGGGTGGCCGACGCGGCGCCGCCTCGGCACAGTGGACGTATGCGCAGGTGGTGGCGGGACCTCACCGACCTGGTACTGCCGACCGAGTGCGGAGGCTGCGGCAGGCCGCGCACGGTGCTCTGCCCCCGGTGCCGTGCCGCCCTCGGCCGGGCCGCGCCGCGCCGGGTGCGGCCGGACCCGGCGCCGCGCGGTCTGCCGGCCGTGCATGCGGCCGCTCCGTACGCGGACGAGGTCAGGGCGGCTCTCCTCGCCCACAAGGAAAGAGGAGCGCTGGCCCTGACCGGGCCACTGGGCGCGGCGCTGGCGGGCGCCGTGCGGGCCGGGCTGCGCACGGCCGGGATCCCGGACGCGGCCCGGGGCGGCACCGGACCGGTGCTGCTGGTGCCGGTGCCCTCCGCGCGGGGCGCCGTGCGGGCCCGGGGGCACGATCCGGTGCGGCGGATCGCGCTGGCGGCGGCCGGTGAGCTGCGCCGTTCGGGACTGCCGGTCCGGACGCTCACCGTGCTGCGGCAGCGGCGCGCCGTGGCCGACCAGTCGGCGCTCGGCTCCCGGCAGCGGCAGGCGAACCTCGCCGGTGCGCTGCGGGCGGTCCCGGGCGGCGGGCGGCTGCTGCTGGACGGGCCCGTCGTGCTGGTCGACGACCTGATGACGACGGGGGCCTCGCTGACGGAGGCGGCGCGCGCGGTGAGGTCGGCCGTGTACACGGCGCGGGCCCGGGAAGGGATGGAGGAACGGAAGCCGGTAACACGGCGGAAGGAGGGGAACCCGTTGTACGGCACATCCGAATTGGCGGATGCCGGCGGAAGCGGTGACGTGATCTGCGCGGCCGTCGTCGCCGCTCCACCGGATTCCTTCGAAATAGACGGAACTGACAGCGGAGACGCATCGTTGCAGGTAATGACAGGGGCAATTCATCTGGATGGAGGTACACCGCGGTAGAGGGTGACGCCATCCCACCCGGCGAGATATGTTCGGGGTGTGAGGGAAAGGCGCAGGCCGTTCCCGTCATATCCGAATGCCGTGCCGCGAGTTTGCGCTTTTTCGCAATCTCCCCGCATCGGCAGGGTGGAGATCTCGCCCGCGGGGAAGGGGAGGTGGACGTCACCGAGTCCGAGGTTCCGGACCTGACCGGAACCGGGTGCGAAAGGGAGACGCTCCGCCGAGGAAGCGGAGCGATCCGGGAACGGAGTTCTGCGTGGACATCGTCGTCAAGGGCCGCAAGACAGAGGTGCCCGACCGGTTCCGCAAGCACGTGGCCGAGAAGCTGAACCTGGAGAAGATCCAGAAGCTCGACGGCAAGGTGATCAGCCTCGACGTCGAGGTGTCCAAGGAGCCCAACCCCCGGCAGGCCGACCGTTGCGACCGAGTGGAGATCACGCTCCGCTCCCGCGGTCCGGTGGTCCGGGCGGAGGCGGCGGCCAGCGACCCGTACGCGGCACTCGACCTCGCGGCGGAGAAGCTGCACGCACTGCTGCGCAAGCAGCACGACAAGCGTTTCTCCCGGCGCGGTGCGCGCCGCATCCCGGCCTCCGAGGTCCCCGACCGCGTGCCGGGCGTGGCCGCGCTCAACGGCAGCGGGCAGACCGCCGCCGAGGAGGCCGCTGACCACGTGCCCACGAAGAAGGTGGGCTCGCTCGAGGTACAGGGCGACGGCCCGCTCGTGGTCCGCGAGAAGACCCACCTCGCCGCTCCGATGACCCTCGACCAGGCTCTCTACGAGATGGAGCTGGTCGGGCACGACTTCTACCTGTTCGTCGACTCGGAGACCAAGGAACCGAGCGTGGTCTACCGGCGGCACGCCTACGACTACGGCGTGATCCACCTCAGGACGGACACGATGGTCGCGGTGGAGAACTCCCCCGAGGCGGGCGGCACGCTGGGCGGCTGACCACCCGCCCCGTCCCGCTCCGGCCGACACAGCCGGGCCGGTGCCCCCGGAGTGCGCGTGTGCGCCCCCGGGGGCACCGACGTGCGACCCCCTCGCGCCTCGCTCGGTCACCGCGGGGGCCGCTGAGCATGGAATCATGGCCGCAACGGCCCAACGGCTGGGCCGTTGCCTCGGGTTGGCCAGCCACGGCACCCCACACCGGGCCACAGCCTCAGGGGGAGGAACAACGATGACGGACAGCTTCGGACCGATGCGGGACGAGGACGCCGACCGCGGCGCCGTCGGCATGGGTCCGGACACGGGCCCGTCCCGTGCGGAGCCGATCAGGGTCCTGGTGGTCGACGACCACGCCCTTTTCCGCCGTGGCCTGGAGATCGTGCTCGCCGCCGAGGAGGACATCCAGGTCGTCGGCGAGGCGGGCGACGGCGCCGAGGCCGTGGACAAGGCCGCCGACCTGCTGCCCGACATCGTCCTGATGGATGTGCGGATGCCCCGGCGCGGCGGGATCGAGGCGTGCACCTCCATCAAGGAGGTCGCCCCCAGCGCGAAGATCATCATGTTGACGATCAGCGACGAGGAGGCCGACCTCTACGACGCGATCAAGGCGGGCGCGACCGGTTATCTCCTCAAGGAGATCTCCACGGACGAGGTGTCCACCGCGATCCGCGCGGTGGCCGACGGGCAGTCGCAGATCAGCCCGTCCATGGCGTCCAAGCTGCTCACCGAGTTCAAGTCGATGATCCAGCGCACCGACGAGCGCCGTCTCGTGCCCGCCCCCCGGCTGACCGACCGGGAGCTGGAGGTCCTCAAGCTGGTGGCGACGGGGATGAACAACCGGGACATCGCCAAGGAGTTGTTCATCTCCGAGAACACCGTGAAGAACCACGTCCGCAACATCCTGGAGAAGCTCCAGCTGCACTCCAGGATGGAGGCGGTGGTGTACGCGATGCGGGAGAAGATCCTGGAGATCCGCTGAGCCGTCCCGCTGCCTCTCCCCGCCGCGCTGCCTCTCCCCGTCCCGCTGTCTCCCCGCCCCGGTCGTCCCTCCCGCCCGCCGTCTGCCGCCCCGTCCGGCACCACTGTCCGCCGCCTCCCCCCGAGCGAGCGGTCAGCGCAGGGCCGCGGCCAGCGTCCGGCTCACCTCCTGGGCGAGGGGTTCGCGCAGCTCCGGGGCGTCCACCCGCTCCACGCGCACGTCCGTGATGCCCACCCAGCCCGCCGCCTCGACCAGCGCCTGGGCCACCGCGGGGACCGCCTTGGGACCGTCCAGGGTGACCTGCTTGGCCACCAGCGTGCGGCCCTCGCGGGCCGGGTCGACACGCCCGACCAGCCGGCCGCCCGCCAGCACCGGCATCGCGAAGTAGCCGTGCACCCGCTTGGGCTTGGGGACGTACGCCTCCAGGCGGTGGGTGAAGCCGAAGATCCGCTCGGTGCGCGCCCGGTCCCAGATCAGCGAGTCGAACGGGGACAGCAGAGTGGTGCGGTGCCGGCCGCGCGGCGGGGTCGCCAGGGCTTCCGGATCCGCCCAGGCGGGCCTGCCCCAGCCCTCGACCGTGACCGGGACCAGGCCCGAGTCCGCGATCACCGCGTCGACCTGGTCGCCCTTGAGCCGGTGGTAGTCGGCGATGTCCGCGCGCGTGCCCACGCCCAGGGACCGGCCGGCCAGCCCGACCAGGCGGCGCAGGCACTCGGTGTCGTCCAGCTCGTCGTGGAGCAGGGCGGCGGGGACGGCGCGCTCGGCCAGGTCGTACACCCGCTTCCAGCCGCGGCGCTCGACGCAGACCACCTCCCCGTACATCAGGGCGCGCTCGACGGCGACCTTGGTCCCCGACCAGTCCCACCAGTCGCTGGTCCGCTTGGCGCCGCCCAACTCGGTCGCCGTCAGCGGGCCTTCGGTGGTCAGCTGCTTGATCACCTGGTCGTAGGTGCCGCCGGGCAGCCGGTGGTTCCAGTGCGGGCGGCCCCGGTAGGCGCGGCGGCGGAAGGCGAAGTGCGGCCACTCCTCGATGGGCAGGACGCACGCGGCGTGCGACCAGTACTCGAAGGCGTGGGTGCCGGTCCAGTAGGCCTGCTCCACTGTGGTGCGGCCCACCGCGCCGAGCCGGGCGTAGGGGATCAGCTCGTGGGAGCGGGCGAGCACCGAGATGGTGTCCAGCTGGACCGCGCCGAGATGGCGCAGCACGCCCCGCACACCGGATCTCCGGTCGGGGGCGCCGAGGAGGCCCTGGGCGCGCAGGGCGATACGGCGGGCTTCGTCGGCCGACAGATCGGCGATGGGGCGCGGGACGCTCGTCATGGACCGCACGATAGGGCCTGCCACTGACACCCCGCCCCGGCCTGGGCGTCATCCGCCGGAGGACCGGGAAGGGGCGGGCACATAGGGAACCGTCGCGGGCAGCCCCAGGTCGGAGGGGAGCAGGGAACCCACCCAGCAGTCCCGTCGTACGCCCTTGTTGTCGAGCGCCGCGCGCAGGGTGCCCTCGACGGTGAAACCGGTCCGCTCGGCGACCGCGCGGGAGGCGGTGTTGCCCACCTCGGCGCGCCACTCCAGGCGGTCCACGGCCAGGTGCGCGAAGGCCCAGCGGGCGGTGGCGCGGACCGCCTCGGAGACGTGGCCGTTGCCGCGGTGCTCCCTGGTGCCCCAGAAGCCGACCTCGGCCGTGCCCGGGGCGCGCCGGGTGATGCCGAGCATGCCCACCAGGTCGTCGGCGGGCGCGGGCAGGAAGAGCCCGAAGGTGAACATGGAGTCGTCGGCCCAGCCGTCGGGCACCAGGCGCTCGGTGAAGTCGCGCGCGTCCTCGTACTGATAAGGGGAGGGGATCGTGGTCCAGCGCTGGATGTCCGGGTCGAGCGCGGCGGCGTACACCGTGTCGGTGTCCTTGGCCCGACGGTGCGCAGGACGAGGCGGGCGGTGGTCAGGGTGACGGGTTCCATCGGCCGATTCTGCTCGTGGGCCGCGCGGGGCGCCATCGTGTTTCCCGCTCTGTGAGCGGGCGGTCACGATTCGCGCAAATCCCGGGCGGGCGCGGCACCATCCGGGGCTCCCGCCCGTTGTTCCCTGTGGAGGCGGCGCGGGGCACAGTGGAGGAGTGCCCTCGCGGCAGGCCCTCCCGGCTGGGCCGGGTCCTCGCATACGATGGCCGTTGCTTAGCCAAGCCAGTGGAAACCGACCGTCCCAGGCCCGACCGGCAAGGAGACCAACCCCCGTGTCCGTCCTCTCGAAGATCATGCGTGCAGGCGAAGGCAAGATCCTGCGCAAGCTGCACCGCATCGCGGGCCAGGTCAACTCCATCGAAGAGGACTTCGTCGACCTCTCCGACGCCGAGCTGCGGGCCCTCACCGATGAGTACAAGCAGCGGTACGCCGACGGCGAGAGCCTGGATGACCTGCTGCCCGAGGCGTTCGCCACCGTACGAGAGGCGGCCAAGCGGGTCCTGGGCCAGCGGCACTACGACGTGCAGCTGATGGGCGGCGCCGCCCTGCACATGGGGTATGTCGCCGAGATGAAGACCGGTGAGGGCAAGACGCTCGTCGGCACCCTGCCCGCCTATCTGAACGCCCTGTCCGGCGACGGCGTCCACATCGTCACGGTCAACGACTACCTGGCCGAGCGCGACTCCGAGATGATGGGCCGCGTCCACAAGTTCCTCGGCCTGGACGTGGGCTGCATCCTCGCCAACATGACGCCGGCCCAGCGCCGCGAGCAGTACGGCTGCGACATCACCTACGGCACGAACAACGAGTTCGGCTTCGACTACCTGCGCGACAACATGGCCTGGGCGAAGGACGAACTGGTCCAGCGCGGCCACAACTTCGCCATCGTCGACGAGGTCGACTCCATCCTGGTCGACGAGGCCCGTACGCCGCTGATCATCTCCGGCCCGGCCGACCAGGCCACCAAGTGGTACGGCGACTTCGCCAAGCTCGTCACGCGCCTGAAGAAGGGCGAGGCGGGCAACCCGCTCAAGGGCGTCGAGGAGACCGGCGACTACGACGTCGACGAGAAGAAGCGCACCGTCGCCATCCACGAGTCCGGCGTCTCCAAGGTCGAGGACTGGCTGGGCATCGACAACCTCTACGAGTCGGTGAACACCCCGCTCGTCGGTTACCTGAACAACGCCATCAAGGCGAAGGAACTGTTCAAGAAGGACAAGGACTACGTCGTCATCGACGGCGAGGTCATGATCGTCGACGAGCACACCGGCCGTATCCTCGCCGGCCGCCGCTACAACGAGGGCATGCACCAGGCGATCGAGGCGAAGGAAGGGGTGGACATCAAGGACGAGAACCAGACCCTCGCCACGATCACCCTGCAGAACTTCTTCCGCCTCTACAACAAGCTCTCCGGCATGACCGGTACGGCGATGACCGAGGCCGCCGAGTTCCACCAGATCTACAAGCTCGGCGTGGTCCCGATCCCGACCAACCGGCCGATGGTCCGCAAGGACCAGTCCGACCTGATCTACCGCACCGAGGTCGCCAAGTTCGAGGCGGTCGTCGACGACATCGCGGAGAAGCACGAGAAGGGCCAGCCGATCCTGGTCGGCACCACCTCGGTCGAGAAGTCCGAGTACCTCTCGCAGCAGCTCAGCAAGCGCGGCGTGCAGCACGAGGTGCTCAACGCCAAGCACCACGAGCGGGAGGCGTCCATCGTCGCCCAGGCCGGCCGCAAGGGTGCCGTCACCGTGGCCACCAACATGGCCGGCCGCGGTACGGACATCAAGCTCGGCGGCAACCCCGAGGACCTCGCCGAGGCGGAGCTGCGCCAGCGCGGCCTCGACCCCGAGGAGCACATCGAGGAGTGGGCCGCCGCGCTGCCCGCCGCCCTGGAGAAGGCCGAGCAGGCCGTCAAGGCGGAGAAGGAAGAGGTCGAGAGGCTCGGCGGCCTCTATGTGCTGGGCACCGAGCGGCACGAGTCGCGCCGTATCGACAACCAGCTGCGCGGTCGTTCCGGCCGGCAGGGCGACCCGGGCGAGTCCCGCTTCTACCTCTCCCTGGGCGACGATCTGATGCGTCTGTTCAAGGCGCAGATGGTCGAGCGCGTGATGTCCATGGCGAACGTCCCCGACGACGTGCCCATCGAGAACAAGATGGTCACCCGCGCGATCGCCTCCGCCCAGTCGCAGGTCGAGCAGCAGAACTTCGAGACCCGTAAGAACGTCCTGAAGTACGACGAGGTCCTCAACCGGCAGCGCGAGGTCATCTACGGCGAGCGCCGCCGCGTTCTGGAGGGCGAGGACCTGCGCGAGCAGGTGCAGCACTTCATGGACGACACCATCGACGCCTATGTGCAGGCGGAGACCGCCGAGGGCTTCCCGGAGGACTGGGACCTGGACCGGCTGTGGGGCGCGTTCAAGCAGCTCTACCCGGTGAAGATCACCGTCGAGGAGCTGGAGGAGGCGGCCGGCGACCGCGCGGGCCTGACGGCCGAGTTCATCGGCGACTCCATCAAGGACGACATCCACGAGCAGTACGAGGCGCGCGAGACGCAGCTCGGCTCCGAGATCATGCGTGAGCTGGAGCGCCGCGTGGTCCTGTCGGTCCTGGACCGCAAGTGGCGCGAGCACCTCTACGAGATGGACTACCTCCAGGAGGGCATCGGCCTGCGCGCGATGGCGCAGAAGGACCCGCTGGTCGAGTACCAGCGCGAGGGCTTCGACATGTTCTCCGCGATGATGGACGGCATCAAGGAGGAGTCCGTCGGCTACCTGTTCAACCTGGAGGTCCAGGTCGAGCAGCAGGTCGAGGAGGTCCCCGTCGAGGACGCCGCGCCGTCCCTGGAGAAGGCGCCGCAGGACGCGGTGCCCGCGCAGGCGGGCGCGCGCCCGGAGATCCGCGCGAAGGGGCTGGACGCGCCGCAGCGGCGCGACCTCCACTTCTCCGCCCCGACCGTGGACGGGGAGGGCGGTGTCGTCGAGGGCGAGTTCGCCAGCGACGACGAGCCGGTCCGCTCCGAGTCGGACGGCCTCACGCGTGCGGAGCGCCGCAAGCAGGCGAAGGGCGGCCGTCGCCGCAAGAAGTGACACCGGCTCCCTGCCTGCGGGGAGCGGCATCCGACCGAAGGGCCGGGCACGGTTCGGTGCCCGGCCCTTCGGCTTGCGCCCGGCGGCGCGCGCTCAGGGGCCGGCAGGCCCCGGGCACGCCCTGCCGGCCCCTGGCCGGGCCGCCTGCTCCGGGGGCCTCCCCGTGCCTGGACGAGGGGGCGCGGGTGCTGAGGCGCGGGGCACGGGGGCCGTTGGGATGCCTGGCCGACGCCCGGCCCGCCCCACGGAGCCCGGCGGCGGGCTGGCCCGCTTGGCCCGCCTGGCCCGCCCTCGGAAACCGGCTGAGGTCCGGCCCGCCCGGCCCGCCCGGCCCGCAGGGCCCCGCCCGGCACGCTCGGCGGTGTGCCGGGCAGGCCGGACCTCGGCCGGACGTGTGGGTGGGCCCCCGCGGTCCGGGAAGGGGCGGGCGACGCCCGGCCCGCAGAGGTCGGGGGGCCACCCGGTGGGTGCCTGCCAGTCCCCCGCCCGCGGGGCCTCAGCCGGGTGTGTGAGGGGCCCGTGGGCCCCAGGGAGGAGCCGAGCCCTCCCGGGGCCCTGCCAGGCTTGCCGGTCCCGTCCAGCCCCTGTTCGGGGCCGGACGGGTGCCGGTGGCTCCGTCACTGCTTCCAGGCGCCTCCCTTCCAGGCGCCTCCCTTCCGGAGCGCGTGGCCTCCCGCCGGGCCTGTGAGCGGCTGTGGGCTTCGCCGAGGGTCCTCGGCGGGACTCGGAGGGATTCGGGCCTCCTGGGGCTTGTCCGGGCCGCCTCAGGGGTCCTGGTGGGCTCGTCCGGTCCTGCTGTGCCCCTGTCGGGGCCTCCGGCCCGCTGCCGTCCCGGGCCGGAGGCCCCGCTCCTCGGGCTCTGTCATTCCTCCCGTGGGCGGGGGCGGCTCGGGACCCGGGGAAGGGCCAGTTCCACGGCGGTGCAGCGCCAGCGGCGGTCCCGGCCGCGTTCGAGGCGGAAGGCCAGGGCGCGCAGTTGCGGGCCGGCGCCGATGCGGGCGAAGACCTCCAGGGCGCCGGGGCGGGGCTCGAAGTAGCCGATGTCGCGGACGACGGGATGGGCGCCGCGGGCCCGCAGGGGGCCGTGTTCGGCGAGGCGGACGAGTTCGTCGTAGGCCCGGCCGGCGGTGTGCCGGAGCATCCAGTGGACGGGGCGCCGGCCGCTCAGCACGGCCAGGAGCCGGTCGGCGAAGAGGTCGGTGGTGGCGGGAGCGGCCGCGAGGGCCGACGCGGCGGCGCGCTCCCGTTCCCGGGCGCCCCCGCCGTCCCCGGGAAGCCCGGCGAGCCCGGGTGCGGCCGGTGGCCGGGCGTCGGTCCTGTCGTGCGGGGCGGTCCGGCGCGTGGCCGGTGTCGTGGGCGGGCGGTTGTCGGTGGGGCCGGTGCGGGCGGGGCCGGTGCCCCGGGGCGAGCCCGGCGGGCGGCCGTCGCTCGCGGTGCGTGCCGGACTGCCGCCCGGCGTGCGCGGCGGGGTGCCGCCGGGGCGGCGGGCGTCGCGGCGGCCGGGCGGGCGGGTGCCGGGGCGGCGCTGCGCCCTGGTCATGACCTTGTTCATGCGTCCCCGTTCTCGGTGTGCTCTGGCTGTGCGCCGTGGAACGCGGGCCGCCGGTCGGTGCGAGCCCGCAATACCGAGCAGTAACTTCCTGCTGGGGACCTTGTACGGGACCCGTCGCGGGGGAGCAAGGAAGGTTCCGCCCGGGTCGACCATGTGCCGGTTTCACCTGTCCGGGTGAACTTGCGCGGCCGGGCCCCCGTAACGGCGCGGCGGTACAGGGGTGCACCGGGTGAAGCGCGGGGCGCGCGGTGGACGCCCCGGAGGGTGCGGCCGGGGACACGAAAGGGGACCTCCGCACGTATCCTGAAGGCCGTCCGGGTGGCCCTCCCGCGGTCTCCCGGCACCCCGCGGACCTTCATCCCACCGAGAAAGCGGCCGGCCATGCGCGTCTACGTCCCCCTGACCCTCCCCGGGCTCGCCGCGGCCCACGCGGCCGGGGAGCTGGGACCGGAACCGCTCGTCGCCTACGCCGTCACCCCCGCGCTGCGCGAGTGGTACGTCTCCGACGACCTGGAGGAGCTGGAGTACGCCGCGCTGAACCGAGCCGCGCTGGCCTCGCTGCGGCTGCTGGCCATGGACCCGGAGGCACCGCGCCGCCGGGTCGTGGTGGCCGTGGACGTCCCCGACCGCGCGGCGAGCGCCGACCCCGACCGGGGCCTGGACCCCGCCGCGCTCGGCGAGGTCAGGGTGGCCGGGACCGTACCGCTGGCCAAGGCGGCGGCGGTGCACGTCGACGCGGACGACGCGGTGGCGGACGTGACCGCGGCGGCCGGCGCCCTGGGCGCGGCGGACACCGGCGACGACGACGCGCAGTTCGTCGTCGACGGCGCCGAGGACCACGAGCTGCTCTGGTACGCCACGCAGGAGATCCCGAACCTGATCTGAGCCGGGCGGACCGCGCAGGCCGAGGGGGCTGGGAGGACCGCGCAGGCCGGGCAGGCCGGGCCGCCGAGGTGATCAGACCCCGCCCCGTGCCCGTTGTCAGTGGCGGCGGGTACGTTCTTCGGTATGGGGATGCAGTCGGGAGCGCACATCGTCTGGGACTGGAACGGCACGCTGTTCCACGACAACGACGCGATCATCGGGGCGACGAACGCGGCCTTCGCCGAGCTGGGCATGGAGCCGATCACGCTGGAGCGCTACCGGGCGCTGTACTGCGTGCCGGTGCCGAAGTTCTACGAGCGGCTGATGGGGCGGCTGCCCACGGACGCCGAGTGGCAGGTCATGGACGACGCCTTCCACCGGCACTACACCGAGCACCGGGCCCGCTGCCGGCTGGCCGACGGCGCGGTGGAGCTGCTCACGGGCTGGGCGTCGGCCGGGCACAGCCAGTCGATCCTCAGCATGTACGGGCACGAGGACCTGGTCCCGCTGGTGCGGGGCTTCGGGATAGAGACGCACTTCATACGCGTGGCGGGCCGGACCGGTCCCTCCGGCGGCAGCAAGGCCGAGCACATGGTGCGGCACCTGGGCGCGCTGGCCGAGGACGTCGACCCGGCGCGCACAGTGGTGATCGGCGACGCGGCCGACGACGCGCTGGCCGCGCGGCACGCGGGGGCGCGGGCGGTGCTGTACACGGGCGGGTCGCACAGCCGGGCCAGCCTGGAGGGCGTCGGCGTCCCGGTGGTGGACACCCTCCGGGAGGCGGTCACCGAGGCGCAGCGCCTCGCCGCCTGAGGGCGCCCGGGGGTGCCGGAAGGAGACCGGAGCCGGGCGGCGGCGCCACGCACCTCCCGCCGCGTCTGTCCCTGTGCAGAACGTCAAAGTTCCACCCCCGGTTTTGTACACATACGGCTCATGACGGGGCACCCGTGAAGAGCGATAGCCTGGTGGCGTGATCAGCGCGATAGTTCGCGGGGGCGCGCTCGCCTCCGCTCTGCGCCCGGAGTGCACGGACCACATCCGTGACCGGGCGGCGGTCGCTGGTCCTCGCGGGTCGGCCGGGGCCTTTCCGTACCCCACAGCCTCCAGGACGCCGGGCCGATGCCCGGCAGCGGCGCGGGCGAGAGCAGCGTCACACTCCACGGACGCGTCGAAGTTGGCCGATAACCCCCCGCTCTTCTCACCTCTCGGCATAGCGTCGGAAAGGTCCGGACACCCCGGACCGCGACGTCACGCCGGAAGGGCCGAGACCGTACTTCCTTCAACGTCACGCAACGGCGCGCGACAGGAGCCAGAGGACAATGCAGACCAAGCTGGACGAAGCCAAGGCCGAGTTGCTCGAAAGGGCCGTTCGGGTAGCTGAGAACAGTCCGGCCGGGGGGCACCTCCCGGCCGGGATGACGGGCGAGGGCACCCCGGACCGGGACTGTGTGCTCGCCTTCCTCCAGCGCTACTACCTGCACACCGCACCCGAGGACCTCGCGGACCGCGACCCGGTCGACGTCTTCGGAGCCGCTTTCTCGCACTACCGGCTGGCCGAGAACCGCCCGCAGGGGACGGCCAACGTCCGGGTGCACACCCCGACCGTCGAGGAGAACGGCTGGACGTGCAGCCACTCCGTGGTCGAGGTCGTCACCGACGACATGCCCTTCCTCGTCGACTCGGTCACCAACGAGCTGACCCGCCAGGGCCGCGGCATCCACGTCGTCGTCCACCCGCAGGTCGTCGTCCGCCGCGACGTGACCGGCAAGCTGCTGGAGGTGCTGCCCGCCGCGCCTGCCGGTGAGCCGCTGCCGCACGACGCGCACGTCGAGTCCTGGATCCACGTCGAGATCGACCGCGAGACCGACCGGTCCGACCTCAAGCAGATCACCGCCGATCTGCTGCGCGTCCTGTCCGACGTCCGCGAGGCCGTCGAGGACTGGGAGAAGATGCGCGACGCGGCCATCCGCATCGCCGAGGGCCTGCCCGACGAGCCGGTCCCCGCCGACCTGCCCGGACAGCAGGTCGAGGAGGCCCGCGAGCTGCTGCGCTGGCTCTCCGCCGACCACTTCACCTTCCTCGGCTACCGCGAGTACGAGCTGCACGGCGACGACACCCTGGCCGCGGTGCCCGGCACCGGTCTGGGCATACTGCGCTCGGACCCGCCGCACGCGGGCGAGGACAGCCACCCGGTCAGCCCGTCCTTCGAGCGGCTGCCCGCCGACGCCCGCGCCAAGGCCCGCGAGCACAAGCTGCTCGTGCTGACCAAGGCCAACAGCCGGGCCACCGTCCACCGGCCGTCCTACCTGGACTACATCGGCGTCAAGAAGTTCGACGCGAACGGCGAGGTGATCGGGGAGCGCCGCTTCCTGGGCCTGTTCTCGTCCGCCGCGTACACCGAGTCGGTGCGCCGGGTGCCGGTGATCCGCCGCAAGGTCGAGGAGGTCCTCGCCCTCGCCGGCTTCTCGCCCAACAGCCACGACGGCCGCGACCTCACCCAGATCCTGGAGACCTACCCGCGCGACGAGCTGTTCCAGACGCCGGTCGCCGAGCTCCAGGCGATCGCCACCTCCGTGCTCTACCTCCAGGAGCGCCGCCGGCTGCGGCTGTACCTGCGCCAGGACGAGTACGGCCGCTACTACTCGGCGCTGGTCTACCTCCCGCGCGACCGCTACACCACCGGCGTGCGCCTGCGGATCATCGACATCCTGAAGGAGGAGCTGGGCGGCACCAGCGTCGACTTCACGGCCTGGAACACCGAATCGATCCTGTCCCGGCTGCACTTCGTGGTCCGCGTCCCGCAGGGCACCGAGCTGCCCGAGCTGTCCGACGCCGACAAGGAGCGCATCGAGGCCCGGCTGGTGGAGGCCGCCCGCTCCTGGGCCGACGCCTTCGCCGAGGCGCTCACCGCCGAGCTGGGCGAGGAGCGCGCCGCCGAGCTGCTGCGCCACTACGCCGCCGCCTTCCCCGAGGGCTACAAGGCCGACCACAGCCCGCGCGCCGCCGTCGCCGACCTGGTCAACCTGGAGCAGCTGGACGACGACAAGACGTTCGCGCTCAGCCTGTACGAGCCGGTCGGCGCCGCCCCCGAGGAGCGCCGTTTCAAGATCTACCAGAAGGGCGGCTCGGTCTCCCTCTCGCAGGTGCTGCCGGTGCTCAGCCGGCTCGGTGTGGAGGTCACCGACGAGCGGCCGTACGAGCTGCGCTGCGCGGACCGCACGACGGCCTGGATCTACGACTTCGGTCTGCGCATGCCCAAGGCGCCCGCGGGCGGCGGCGACTACCTCGCCGACGACGCCCGCGAGCGCTTCCAGGACGCCTTCGCCGCCGCCTGGACCGGCAAGGCGGAGAACGACGGGTTCAACGCGCTGGTGCTGAGCGCCGGACTGGGCTGGCGCCAGGCCATGGTGCTGCGCGCCTACGCGAAGTACCTGCGCCAGGCGGGCTCCACCTTCAGCCAGGACTACATGGAGGACACCCTCCGCAACAACGTCCACACCACCCGGCTGCTGGTCTCCCTGTTCGAGGCGCGGATGGCGCCCGAGCGGCAGCGCGCGGGCCACGAGCTGGTCGACGCCCTGCTCGAAGAGCTGGACGCGGCCCTGGACCAGGTGGCCTCCCTCGACGAGGACCGCATCCTGCGCTCCTTCCTCACCGTCATCAAGGCGACCCTGCGCACCAACTTCTTCCAGGAGAGCGCGGCCGGCCGGCCGCACGACTACGTCTCCATGAAGTTCGACCCGCAGGCCATCCCGGACCTGCCCGCACCGCGCCCGGCGTACGAGATCTGGGTGTACTCGCCGCGGGTGGAGGGCGTGCACCTGCGCTTCGGCAAGGTCGCCCGCGGCGGTCTGCGCTGGTCCGACCGGCGCGAGGACTTCCGCACCGAGATCCTGGGCCTGGTCAAGGCACAGATGGTGAAGAACACCGTGATCGTGCCGGTCGGCGCCAAGGGCGGCTTCGTCGCCAAGCAGCTCCCGGACCCGTCCGTGGACCGGGACGCCTGGCTGGCCGAGGGCATCGCCAGCTACCGGACGTTCATCTCGGCGCTGCTCGACATCACCGACAACATGGTGGCCGGCGAGGTCGTGCCCCCGCGGGACGTGGTCCGCCACGACGGCGACGACACCTACCTGGTGGTCGCGGCCGACAAGGGCACGGCGACGTTCTCGGACATCGCCAACGAGGTCGCCGAGTCCTACGACTTCTGGCTCGGCGACGCCTTCGCCTCCGGCGGCTCCGCGGGCTATGACCACAAGGGCATGGGCATCACCGCCCGCGGTGCCTGGGAGTCGGTCAAGCGGCACTTCCGCGAGCTGGACGTCGACACCCAGTCGCAGGACTTCACGGTCGTCGGCATCGGCGACATGTCCGGCGACGTGTTCGGCAACGGCATGCTGCTCAGCGAGCACATCCGCCTGGTCGCCGCCTTCGACCACCGGCACATCTTCATCGACCCGAACCCGGACGCGGCCACCGGCTACGCCGAGCGGCGCCGCCTGTTCGACCTGCCGCGCTCCAGCTGGGCCGACTACGACACCGCGCTGGTGTCGGCCGGCGGCGGGATCTTCCCGCGCACGCTGAAGTCCATCCCGGTCAACGCGCACATCCGCGAGGCGCTGGGCATCGAGGACGGCGTCACCAAGATGACCCCGGCCGACCTGATGCGGGCCATCCTCAAGGCCCCGGTGGACCTGCTGTGGAACGGCGGCATCGGCACGTACGTCAAGGCGTCCACCGAGTCCAACACGGACGTCGGCGACAAGGCCAACGACGCCATCCGGGTCGACGGCCGCGACCTGCGGGTCCGGGTCGTCGGCGAGGGCGGCAACCTGGGCTGCACCCAGCTCGGCCGGATCGAGTTCGCGCAGACCGGCGGCCGGGTCAACACCGACGCCATCGACAACAGCGCGGGCGTGGACACCTCCGACCACGAGGTGAACATCAAGGTCCTGCTCAACGGGCTGGTCACCGACGGCGACATGACCGTCAAGCAGCGCAACAAGCTGCTGGCGGAGATGACCGACGAGGTCGGCGCGCTGGTGCTGCGCAACAACTACGCGCAGAACACGGCGATCGCCAACGCCCTCGCCCAGTCCAAGGACATGGTCCACGCCCAGCAGCGCTTCATGAAGCACCTGGTGCGCGAGGGCCATCTGGACCGGGCGCTGGAGTTCCTGCCCACCGACCGCCAGATCCGCGAGCGGCTGGCCGCCGGACACGGCCTGACCGGTCCGGAGACGGCCGTCCTGCTGGCGTACACGAAGATCACGGTCGCCGAGGAGCTGCTGCACACCTCGCTGCCCGACGACCCGTATCTGCGCGGGCTGCTGCACACCTACTTCCCGACCCAGCTGCGCGAGCGGTTCGAGGAGCAGATCGACCACCACCCGCTGAACCGCGAGATCACCACGACCGTCCTGGTCAACGACACGGTCAACACCGGTGGTACGACGTATCTGCACCGGCTGCGCGAGGAGACCGGGGCGTCGCTGGAGGAGATCGTCCGGGCGCAGACCGTGGCCCGTACGATCTTCCGCTCGGCACCGGTGTGGGACGCGGTCGAGGCGCTGGACAACAAGGTCGAGGCCGAGGTCCAGACCCGTATCCGGCTGCACTCGCGCCGCCTGGTCGAGCGCGGCACCCGCTGGCTGCTGAACAACCGGCCGCAGCCGCTCCAGCTCGGCGAGACGGTGGAGTTCTTCGCCGACCGGGTCGAGCAGGTGTGGGCGCAGCTGCCCAAGCTGCTCAAGGGCGCGGACCAGGAGTGGTACCAGCAGGTCTACGACGAGCTGTCCGCGGCCGGCGTCCCGGACGAACTGGCCGCGCGGGTGGCCGGGTTCTCCTCCGCCTTCCCGGCGCTCGACATCGTCTCGGTGGCCGACCGCATGGGCCGGGACCCGATGGACGTCGCCGAGGTGTACTACGACCTGGCCGACCGGCTCGCCATCACCCAGCTGATGGACCGCATCATCGAGCTGCCGCGCGCCGACCGCTGGCAGTCCATGGCCCGTGCGGCGATCCGCGAGGACCTGTACGCGGCGCACGCGGCGCTGACGGCCGACGTCCTCGCCGTGGGCGACGCCGCCGCCACGCCGGAGCAGCGCTTCGAGGTGTGGGAGGAGAAGAACGCGGCGATCCTCTCCCGGGCCCGCACCACCCTGGAGGAGATCCGCGGTTCGGACGCGTTCGACCTGGCCAACCTCTCGGTGGCCATGCGGACGATGCGGACGCTGCTGCGCACCCACTCGTAGCGCGCACCGCCGGTGTACGAGGGCGCCCCGGGCCGGACGGCCCGGGGCGCCCTCGCGTCGTCCGCTCCGGCCGCCCTGGCCGCTCCGGGCGCCTCGTTCCGCCGGGCGGGAAACTCCGCACGGCGTCCGGTAGCCTTTCCGGCTAATCAGGATCATTCGGTTAAAGTTGCGCGCGTGATGGTGAAACGCGCCCGGTACACCGCCTCCGCCGCCCACCGCGCCCCGGTCCTTCCTCGCGATGCGCGCCGCGCCGCCTGAGGCGCGTTCCGCCGGCCGAGCGGCGTCCCGGCCGCCGGTCGGCCGCGTGAAACGTTCCGCCGCGCCCCGGGCCGCCGTCGCGCTGCTCCTCGTCCTGCTGCTCCTGGTGATCGTCCGGCTGCCCTGGGCCGGTGACCTCGGCATGCACGCGGCCACCGTCGAACGCCTGCGGCACAGCCTGCTGCACCCCGGCAACCCGCTCGTCGCCGCCGACACCCCGAGCCCCTACTACTCGCCGTGGATGCTGCTGCTCGGCTGTGTCGCGCGGGTCGGCGGCTGGTCGGTCTTCATCGTGCTGCGGCTGGCCGCGCTCGCCGGACTCGCGCTCCTGGCCACCGGCGTGCGCCGGTACGTACGGACACTGAGCCCGCATCCGGCCGCGCCCGCGCTGGCCGCGCTGAGCCTGGTGCTGCTGTGGGGCACCGTGCTCATCAACTGGAGCGGCTTCCTCTCCCTGAACTCGCTGGCGCTGACGGTCTCCTACCCCAGCGTGTTCGCCCTCGGGCTCTCCTTCCACCTGTGGGCGTGGCTCAGCCGGACGCTGCGCGCGCAGGCCGGCTGGGAGGTGTGGCTGGGCACCGGCGTGCTGTGGGCGGTGATCCTGCTCTGCCACCAGTTCACCGGGGTGGTCGCCACGCTGGGCGCGCTCGCCACGGTCGTCGCCGCCCGGCCGCCGCGCGCCCAGCGGCCGCGGATCGCCGCGGCGGCCGGGCTGGGTCTGCTGGTGCTGTGGCTGTGGCCGTACTACGACTTCTTCGCGCTGTTCTCGGCCGGTGACGGGCTGGCGAGCGTGCACCGCGCCCTCTACACGGACTTCGCGGGCCGGTACTGGCTGGCGCTGCTCGGGGTGGCGGCGCTGGTGCTGCGGTACCGGCGCGACCGGCGGGACCCGCTGGTGATCTTCTGTGCGCTGGGCGCGCTGGTGTGCGCGGCGGGCTTCGTCAGCGGCCACTACTCCTGGGGCCGGGCGCTGCCCGCCGCGCTGGTCCCGGCACAGCTCGCCATCGCCCTTGAGGTGTTCGGCGGGGGCCGCCGCGCGGTGCGCCTGCGCTGGGCCTGGGCACTGGCCGCGGCGCTCGCCGTGGGCGCCTGGACGCAGGCGGGGGTGGTGGGATACGTCGTGGGACGGGACGCGCTGCCCCCCGTGCTCGCCGCGCGCTACACGCCCCCCTGGACCGGATACCACTGGATCACCCCGCATGTGCGGTACGGCGATGTGGTGATGGCCCGGGACTTCCCGTCCCGGCTGGTGCCCGCCTACGGCGCCTACACCGTGGCGCCCGGCTACCCGGAGTTCTTCCTGCCGGACGCGGCCCGGCGGGAGCGGGCCGCCGAGCGCTACTTCGCGCGCGGCACACCGCGCGGCGCCCGCCGGGACATCCTGCGCACGTACCGCGTGCGCTGGGTCCTCGACGGCCGCCGCCCGCAGCGGGATCCCGGCCTGCGCCCGGTGGCCGGCGGACCGGGCGGGCAGGTGCTGTACGCCGTGACGCGGTGAGTCCGCGGGCGGCGGCCGGCTACTTGGCGTTGGTGAACGCCTCGTACTCCTTCAGGACCTCGTCGGTGGGCCCGTCCATGCGCAGTTCGCCGCGCTCCAGCCAGAGCACGCGCTCGCAGGTGTCGCGGATGGAGCCGTTGCTGTGGCTGACCAGGAACACCGTGCCCGCCTGCTTGCGCAGCTCGCGGATGCGCCGTTCCGAACGCCGCTGGAAGGAGCGGTCGCCGGTGGCCAGCGCCTCGTCGATGAGCAGCACGTCGTGGTCCTTGGCGGCGGCGATGGAGAAGCGCAGCCGGGCCGACATGCCGGAGGAGTACGTCCGCATGGGCAGCGAGATGAAGTCGCCCTTCTCGTTGATGCCGGAGAAGTCGACGATGTCCTGGTAGCGCTCCCTGACCTGCTCGCGGGACATGCCCATGGCGAGACCGCCGAGGTGGACGTTGCGCTCGCCGGTCAGGTCGTTCATCAGCGCCGCGTTCACACCGAGCAGGGAGGGCTGGCCGTCGGTGTAGATCTTGCCGCTCTCCACCGGCAGCAGCCCGGCGACCGCCTTGAGCAGGGTGGACTTGCCGGAGCCGTTGGTTCCGATGAGGCCGATCGCCTCGCCCTTGTAGGCGACGAACGACACCTTCTTCACCGCGTGCACCCGGCGCACGCCCGACGCCTTCTCGGCCTTCCCGGGCCGCAGGATGCGGTTGAGCGCGGCGGTCGCCGAGCCGCGCCCGGCGCCCGTGCCGTGGACACGGTAGACGATGTCCACCTTGTCGGCGATGACGGTGGGGATGTTCTCGCTGGTCTGCTCGGCCTGCTCAGCCACGTCCGTACCTCTCCTCGGCCTTCCAGAAGTAGACGAAGCCGCCGACACCGGCGAGCAGCGCCCAGCCCAGCGCGTACGCCCACACGTGGTGCGGGAGCTGGTGGGCCTTGAAGCTGTCGATGAGCGCGAAGCGCATCAGGTCGATGTAGACGGCGGCCGGGTTGGCCTCCAGCAGCTTCTGGAGCAGGTGCGGGACGTTGCTGTGCTTGAGCGTCTTGTCGATGCTCCACATGACGCCGGAGACGTACATCCAGGTGCGCAGCAGGAACGGCATCAGCTGGGCGATGTCCGGGGTCTTGGCGCCCAGCCGGGCGACGACCATCGACACGCCCGCGTTGAAGACGAACTGGAGCACCAGCACCGGGACGGCCAGCGCCCAGGAAGCGGCGGGCATCACACCGAAGCAGAGCAGGATCACCACGAGCGCGCACATCGAGAACAGCAGCTGCTGGAGCTGCTGGAGCGCGAAGGAGATGGGCAGCGCGGCGCGCGGGAAGTGCAGGGCCCGCACCAGGCCGAGGTTGCCGGAGATCGCCCGGGTGCCCGCCATGATCGAGCTCTGGGTGAACGTCCAGACGAACACACCGGTGACCAGGAACGGGACGAAGTCCGCCACGTTCTTGCTGGTGCCCAGCAGGATGCCGAAGATGAAGTAGTACACCGCGGCGTTCAGCAGGGGGGTGGCGACCTGCCAGACCTGCCCGAGCTTCGCCTGGCTGTACTGGGCGGTGAGCTTGGCGGTGGCGAACGCGGTGATGAAGTGCCGCCGTGCCCACAGCTCGCGCACGTACGCGGGCAGGGAGGGGCGGGCGCCGCTGACCGACAGGCCGTGCCGGGCGGCGAGCGCCGCGAGATCTTCTTCGGCGGGCGCCGGGCTCGAGGGCGGTGTGTGGAGGACCTGACTCACATCCGCTGCTTTCGTTCGGGGGGTATTCGGGTGGATCCGGGGGAGGTGACGCGGCTGCCGGTTCCGCGTCCGCCACCCGTTGCCTCGGCTTCTCTTTACGTCGCCGGGACGGGACCGTATCGTCGCAACGTGAGCGTAGGCCCAAGTAACGTCGCGACGCAACCGTTTCGTCGTAACGCCCTATGCTGGGCGGCATGACGACGAACGCAGGCGAACCCCAGACGCGCCCGCGCCGTCGCGCTCCCGCCGGGGCCGCCGTGCTCCGCGAGGACGTGACGGACGCGATCCGGGCTGCCGTCTTCGCGGAACTCGCCTCGGTCGGCTACGCGCGCATGTCCATCGAGGGCATCGCCCGGCGCGCGGGCGTCGGCAAGACCGCCGTGTACCGCCGCTGGCGCTCCAAGCTGCACCTGGTGCTCGACGTCGTCTCCGCGCTCGCCGTCCAGGGCCTGCCCGCCCCCGACACCGGGTCCCTGGAGATGGACCTGCGCATGCTCTACGAGGTGACCTCCCGCGCCCTGCGCCATCCGGTGGCCTCGCAGATCCTGCCCGACCTCCAGGCCGAGGCGGCCCGCAACCCCGATCTCGCCGAGGCCGTGCAGAAGGCCCTGCGCGCCGGTCAGGAGGGCGTCGCCAGCAGCATCCTCGCGGCGGCGGAGGCGCGCGGGGAGGTCGGTGCCGGTGTGGACCACGACCTGGCCCTCGACCTGATCTCCGGCCCGCTGTACTGGCGCGCGGTCGTGATCCGTACGCCCAAGCTCCCCAAGGGCTATCTGGGCGCGCTCGCGCGCGGCACGGCCGAGGCGCTCAAGGCCCTGTGACACCGGCCGGCCGCCGGTGCGCGAGCGGTCCGGCCGCCCGCCCACGGCACGGCGCCGCGCGCCCGCGCCCGCGGGAGCGCGGCGGCGACGGCGCCGGGGCCCGCCGCGGGGCCGTCCGGGCGGGCCGTGCCGCGGCCGTCAGGCGCCGGCCGTCCCGGGGTGGTGGCGGACCCAGCCCGCCCAGGCGGACGTGATCATGTCCTGGACGTCGTGGCGGGCCTTCCAGCCGAGCGTGGCGGCGGCGCGGTCGGCGGAGGCGACGACACGGGCCGCGTCGCCGGGGCGGCGCGTGGTCACCACCGGGGCGCGGTGGTGACCGGTCACCGAGCCGATCGTGTCGATCATCTCGCGCACCGAGACGCCCTCGCCGCGCCCGATGTTCAGGGTCAGGTCGCGGCCGGGGGCGGCGCGCAGCGCGCGGGCCGTGGCGACATGGGCCTCGGCGAGGTCCACCACGTGGATGTAGTCGCGCACGCAGGTGCCGTCGCCGGTGGCGTAGTCGTCGCCGAAGATCTGCGGTGCCTCGCCCTCCGTCAGCTTCTCGAAGACCATGGGCACGAGGTTGTAGACGCCGGTGTCCGCCAGCTCGGGAGTGGCCGCGCCCGCCACGTTGAAGTAGCGCAGGGAGGCCGTGGCCGTCCCGCACGCCCGGCCCGTCGCGCGCACCAGCCACTCGCCGGCCAGCTTGGTCTCCCCGTACGGCGACAGGGGCGCGCACGGGGTCTCCTCGGTGACCAGGTCCACGTCCGGCATGCCGTAGACGGCCGCGGAGGAGGAGAAGACGAAGGCGTCCACCGGGGCCGCCGTCACGGCCTCCAGCAGGACGCGCAGGCCCTCCACGTTCTCCCGGTAGTAGTGCAGGGGCAGCTCGACGGACTCGCCGACCTGCTTCTTGCCCGCCAGGTGGACGACGCCGGTGATCCGGTGCCCGGCCAGGGTCCGCTTCAGCCGTTCGCCGTCCAGGGTGGAGCCGACGACCAGCGGGACACCGTCCGGCACGCGGTCGGCGATGCCCGTGGACAGGTCGTCGTAGACCACGGCCCGCTCGCCCGCTTCGGTCATCGCGCGAACGACATGGGCGCCGATGTAGCCGGCGCCTCCGGTGATCAGCCAGGTCATGGTGGGCGTCTCCTCGTCAGTTGGCCCGGGTGGTGCTGTGGTGCTCGGTACGTGAGAGGTACGTGTCCTACCCGGCCCCCCGGCGCAGCAGCCGGCGGAGCCTGCCGCGCAGGATGGCCGCGGCACCGCGCCAGCCGGTCGCCAGGCGCAGGGCCAGCGCACCGGAGTGCGTGGCGTAGGGCTGGACCAGCAGGATGCCGAAGCGCAGGTTGGGCAGGACGGTCCGGCGCAGCAGCCCGGGACCGGCCCAGGCGTGCCCCGTCGTCTCGCGGGAGGTGCCGTCGGCGAAGCACACCCGCAGTTGCAGGTCCCAGGTGCCCGCGCCGAGCGCCGTCAGGTCCACGAACGTCTCGGCCCGCCAGGTGTCGCCGGTGTCCGGCCGGAGGGCGACCGTGGTGCGCTGCGCGGAGCGGCCCGCCTCGCGGTGCACCCACTCCACCTCCAGCGTCCGCGGGCCCGCCTGCGCCACCCCGCCGTACATCTCGTGCAGCCGGAGCCGCAGCAGGGTGGCGCCCCGCGCGCGGGGGCGCAGTGCCGCGTCCACGGCGAGCGGCAGCAGATGGGCCGGCCGCGTCAGGTAGGGCTCCAGGGTGAGCTGGGGCAGGTCCTCCGACCAGATGGGCACACCGTGCCGGTCCCGTACGTAGGGCGGGCACAGCCGCTCCGGGCGGGCGGCGAGCTCCTTCAGGCGCGGCAGGTCGCGCGGTTCGGGCGAGGCCAGGATCACCCGGGCGAGCAGCCGTCCCGGCGCGGTCGGCTCGCTCGTCCAGTCGGCCGCGTCGTACCCCCGCAGATAGGCCCGGGTGTGCGTCCACCAGGCCCGCCGGTACCCGGCGTCGCGCAGGCTCAGCTCGCGTGCGTACATGCGCAGCTCGTGTTCGAGGAACTTGGCGCGGGCCGCCCGCGCCAGTTCCTTGCGCCCGGCGTTCAGCAGGATCTCGTACGCCTGCCGGGCGGCCTCGGCGCGCGCCTGCCAGTTCCGGATGTGCGCCCGGTCCAGTGAGATGGACAGCTGCTCCGCCTCCCGGCGCACGTGCCAGACGTACACCTGGTCGGGGACGAGGGCCACGCGCGGCGCCGCGGCCAGGACGCGGGCGGCGAAGACCAGGTCCTCGTAGGGGAAGCGGCCCTCCGGGAAGCGGACCGCGTGCTCCCGAAGGAAGTCGGTGCGGTACAGCTTGTTGACGCACAGCGTGTCGTGCACGAGGTCCGTCATCTCCGCGGGGCTGGTGAGGACCCGGCTGTGCGCGTACAGCTCCTCCTCCCAGGCCACCTCGAGACCGGAGGGCAGCTCGCGGCGTACGCACAGGCCGCCCGCGACCTCGGCGTGCTCCTGCTCCGCCGTGGTGAGCAGCGCGTCCACCGCGCCCGGCGGCAGGACGTCGTCGCTGTCCAGGAACATCAGATAGGGCGCGGTCACCGCGTCGATGCCGGTGTTGCGCGGGGTGCCGCAGCCGCCGCTGTTGGTCTCGTGACGGATCACTCTCAGTCTCGGCTCCCCCTCCGCGAGGCGGACGAGCAGCTCGTAGGTGCCGTCCGTCGAGCAGTCGTCGACAGCGATCACCTCGCGGACCATGGGGCCCTGGACGAGTGCCGAACGAACCGCGTGCCCTATGCGGTCGACGTCGTTGTAGCCGATGACGACGACGCCCACATGGGCGGCCTGGTGCGGGTGGGGGTGCGGGTGCATGGAGTCCACGGCCCAATATCGTAGGTGCGGTCGGTAATCCCCCGTTAAGAGGAACTTAGCGTCCCGTGAGGGAGACGGTCGCCCTCCGTTCAGGTTCGACGTGCGGCACCGCTGCCTCCGTCGAGCGCCACAGCCGGACGAACGAGACTACCGTGGCGGCCGCCAGCAGGCCGTTGCGGGCCAGCATCAGCGCGCACCCGGCCCAGGTGGAGGCCTCCACCTGGCCGTAGAGCGTGGGATAGGCGACCGCGCTGACCAGGCAGGCCGGGGCGAGCAGGGCGGCGACGGGACGCTGGGTCGTGTGCCGTGAGGTGAGACACACCGCGGCGAGTCCGAGCAGCCAGATCATGTACTGCGGGCTGATCACCCGGCTGGTCACGGTGAACAGCAGGGTGGCGCTCAGCGCGGCGTCGCAGGGGGTGTCGGGGGCCCGGCGCCGGGCGCGCACGCGCCAGAGCAGCAGCGGCGCGAGGGCCGCGGCGGACAGCGCCAGGAAGACATGGGCCACGGTGGTGACGTACGGCCCGGTGAACTCCAGCGAGCCGTAGCGGTAGCGGACGACGCCCGGCCAGCCGGCGTGGGTCGCCAGGGCGAGCAGGGTGCCGCCGAACGACTCGATCTGCACCCCGCGCCCGCCCTGCCCGCGCAGGAAGGCCAGCGGGTTGCGGAACACCGCGGCGAGCACCAGCGCGGCGAGCGCGCCGGTCCCGGCCGCCCAGGTCCACGCCGAGCGGGTCGTATGGCCCCGGGGGGTGCCCAGCAGCACCAGCGCGGGCCACACCTTCATCAGCGCGCCCAGTGCGGCCAGCGCCCCGCAGGCGCGCGGGGAGCGGCGCAGGGCCAGCAGGGCGAGCACGGCGCAGGCGGTGACCTGGAGGTCGTAGCGGGCGAGCGGGACGTGCAGCAGCAGCGGCAGGCCCAGCGTCCAGTAGCGGGCGCCGCGCAGACTGCCGTCCGGCCGGGTGCCCGCGCGGGCCAGGGCCACCGCGATCACCGCGTCCGCGGCCAGGGCGAGCGCCACGAACGCCTGGAAGTACGTCAGCCAGGGCAGCAGCGCGGGGGAGAGCAGGACCGGTGCGGCGCCCGGCGGGTACTGCCAGAGCGGGTCGTGCGCGGGGAAGGCGCCGTGCGCCAGCACCAGGTACCAGTGGTGGTACAGCTTCCACACCTCGCGCGCCACGGCGCCGCCGCCCAGCGGGGGCAGCGTGTCGTGGGCGAGCAGGGTCAGTGTCGCCGCTCGGGTGAGGAGCCAGGCGGCCGCCAGGGCGAGGAGGCGGTGTCGCGTCGAGGTACGGGCCGGTGGCCGCGGCACGCTCCGGAAGGCACTCATCACCGCGGATCGTAGACCGCGCGAATGCCCTGTCCGTGCCGATACACGGCCACAGGCGGGTAAGAAGGCGGTAGGTGCGGTGAAACGGGTGTTCCGGGCCTGGGGGAGCGCGGCCTGCCGCGCCCGTCCGCCGGGAGCGGCGGCTCAGCCGCAGTGCGCGGTGCCCTCCGGGTCCGCCGCGCCGGCCGCGGGCCCGGACGGGCCCGGCACCGCCGAGTCCAGGGCGTCGGTGAGCCGGGCGAGGCGGACGTGCAGATCCTCGATCTCGTCCAGCCCCAGGCCGGTGGCCGCCATGATCCGGGGCGGCACGAGAGCCGCGCGCCCGCGCAGCGCGGTGCCCTCGGCGGTGAGCCGGACCCGGACCGACCGCTCGTCGTGCGCGCTGCGCTCCCGGGTCACCAGACCTGCCGCCTCCAGCCGCTTGAGCAGCGGGGAGAGGGTCCCGGAGTCGAGGCGCAGCCGCTCGCCCAGCTGTTTGACGGGGGTCTCGCCGCGCTCCCACAGCACCAGCATCACCAGGTACTGCGGATAGGTCAGGCCCAGGTCCTTCAGGAGCGAGCGGTAAACGCCGGTGAAGGCGCGCGAGGCGGCGTGCAGCGCGAAGCAGATCTGGTGGTCCAGGCGCAGCCACTCCTCGTCGGGGGCGGGGGGTCGCGGTACCTCGGTCGTCATGTGCCTCAGGGTACCCGAGGTACCTCGCGCATCATTCAGTTGTGCACAACTTAATTGTGTGCTCTACTCATGGCGCAAGAACCGCGGGGACCGCAAGAACCGCAGGAACCGCGGAAACGCACACCGATGTCTTCCGAGAGGGCTGGATCGCCATGGACACGCTCTACACCGCCGTCGCCACCGCCACCCACGGCCGCGAGGGCCGCGCCTACAGCTCCGACGGCAAGCTGGACGTGCAGCTCGCCGCGCCCGTGGAGCTGGGCGGCGACGGACAGGGCACCAACCCGGAGCAGATGTTCGCCGCCGGCTACGCGGCCTGCTTCGCCGGCGCCCTCGCCGTCGTCGGCCGCCGGGCCAAGGTGGACGTGAGCGACGCCGCGGTCACCGGCGAGGTCGCCTTCGGCAAGCAGGGCGAGGGCTTCGCGCTCGCCGTCACCCTGCGCGTCGAGCTGCCCGACACCGTGGACGAGGCCACCGGCCGCGAACTGGTCGAGCAGGCCCACCAGGTGTGCCCCTACTCCAACGCCACCCGCGGCAACATCCCGGTCGACCTCGTCATCGAGTGACCCGGGCGCGCACGCTCAGGACGGTGCGAGCCGGTCGTGCCCGGACGCCTGCGCGGGCACCTGGGCGCCGCCGCCCGGCGCCGTCCGCGCGGTGGCCGGGGCGGACGCGGGCGGCGTCCAGTCCCGCTCGCCCAGCAGCAGCGTGCGCACCACCCGCTCCGCCGCCCAGCCGTCGTCGAACTCGCAGAACCGCGCCCGGAACGCCGCCCGCAGCCGCGCCGACTCCGCGTCCCGCCAGGTCCCCGACGCCAGCAGCCACGCCAGCTCGCGGTAGGAGCGCGCCACATGGCCCGGCGGCTCGGCCCGCACGTCGAAGTACACGCCCCGGCTCGCCGTGTACGCGTCGAAGTCGTCGGCGTGCACCACGATCGGCCGGTCCAGGTTGGCGTAGTCGAACATCAGGGCGGAGTAGTCGGTGACGAGCACATCGGCGGCGAGCAGCACGTCCTCCACGTACGGCTCGTCCGTCGCGTCCACCAGCACCCCGCGCCGGTGCAGCTCGGCCAGGCCCAGACCACGCGCCGGACCGGCCGCGAGCGACGGGTGCAGCCGGACCACGAGGGTGTGCCCCTCGCCCAGGTCGGCGGCGAGCCGGGCGGGATCGAACCGCTCGACGTGCCCGCCGCGCCGGTACTCGCGGCGGGTCGGCGCGTACAGCACCACGGTGTGGTCCGCCGGGACGCCGAGCCGGGCGCGCACCGCCGCCCCGGCGTCCGGCGCCGCGCCCACCAGGACGTCGTTGCGCGGGCTGCCGGTGCGCGCGGAGCCGAAGCGGCACGGGTAGGCCCGCTCCCACACCAGCTCGGAGTGGCGGTTGGCGACCAGGCTGTGGTCCCAGCGGTCGGCCCGGCGCAGCATGCCCGGGACGTCCACGCCGTGCCGGGCGCCGGGCTTGCCCAGCAGATCGGCCCCCATGTACTTCAGCGGCGTCCCCTGGTGCGTCTGGATGTGCACGCTGCCGGGCCGCTTGCCGGGGACGTCGGGCCAGTTGACGTTGTTGACGAAGTACGCGGCGCGCGCGGCGAGCTCCCGGAAGCGCGGACCGCCGGGCACGACGTACTCGGTGCCGGGCGGCAGCAGACCGGCGCGCCGGGCCCGCTCGGGGTCGCGCACCACCCACACCCCGCGCAGCTGCGGGGCGATCTCCCGGGCCCTGCGGTACACCGCGGCCGGGTCGCCGAGCACCCCGCGGTGCGAGAAGGCCGAGTACAGGACCAGGTCCTCGGCCTGCGGCCGGCGGGCGTGCAGCGCGCCCCAGCCGTCCTTGGCCCGGCGCGCCGCGACCCGGCGGACCTGCCGCGCCCGGCGGCCCGCCTCCCGCCGCGCCCGCGCGGCCTGCCGCTGCAGCGCGTACGCCGCGTACCCGCCCTCCAGGACCCGCAGTCCGTCGGGCACGGGCACCCCGGCGGGCCGGTGCGCGGCGAACAGCTCGGCCGTGCGGCGGAAGAACTCCGCCTTGTCGGCCGGGGGCACCCGGTCCGGCTTGGCCAGGATGTCGAGGCAGTGCTCGCCCGCCTTGCGGTGCAGGTACGGCCGCCAGGACGCGAGGTCGGGCCGGTCGTCCAGATACGCGAACACCCGCTCGTACTGGTCGTGGATGTCGAAGTGCTTGCGGCTGGTGGTGGACAGGATGCTGCCCTGCCGGCGCTGCCGGTAGTTCAGGCAGATCCGGTCCAGCGCGGCGATCCGGTCCGCGGTGAGCAGCACCGGGAAGGTCCAGGGCGTGTCCTCGTAGTAGCCCGGCGGGAAGGCGAAGCCGTGCTTGTCGACGAAGTCGCGCCGGTACAGCTTGTTCCACACCACCATCAGCAGATCGAGGATCTCCGGGCGCTCGGCCGCCGTGAAGGTCCCCGCGCCGCCCGCCTCGGCCAGCACCCGCGCCAGGGCGTTGCGGCGCGTCCCGCCCCACCAGTAGGTGCGCGCGTAGTCGAAGACCAGCACGTCCGGGTCGTCGGTCTCGGCCAGCCGGTCCGCCATGGCGCGCAGCGCGCCCGGGGTGAGCGTGTCGTCACTGTCGAGGAAGAAGAGGAAGTCGCCGGTGGCCCGCTCCGCCCCCGCGTTGCGGGCGCGGCCGAGACCGGCGTTCTCCGGCAGGTGCAGCACGCGCACGCGCGCGTCGCGCGCCGCGTACTCGTCGAGGATCGCGCCGGAGCCGTCCGGGGAGCAGTCGTCGACGGCGATCACCTCGATGTCCCGGAAGGACTGCCCGAGGACCGAGTCGAGGCACTCGCGCAGGAAGCCCTGCACCTGGAAACAGGGGACGATGATGCTGAAGCGGGGCACTGCTGTCGTCAGCTCCTCACGAACGGGGCGGCGGACCTCGGGAAGGGCACCGCGGCCGGGGCCGGGGTGCGCGCGGCGAGCGGGACCACGGGCGGCAGCGCCTCCTCCGGCTCGCCGAGGAACACCCGGCGCACCACCCGCTCGGCGGCCCGCCCGTCGTCGAAGGCGCAGAACCGCTCACGGAACGCCGCCCGCAGCGCCGCCGACCGGGGCCCGGCGAACGCGCCGTCGCGGAAGAGGCCGGCCAGCTCGCCGGGGGTGCGCGCCACCGGCCCCGGCGGGGTCTCCAGCAGGTCGAAGCAGACGCCCCGCGTCTCGCGGTACACCTCCCAGTCGTCGGCGTACACGACGACCGGGCGGTCCAGGACGGCGTAGTCGAACATGATCGACGAGTAGTCGGTGACCAGCGCGTCGGCGGCCAGGCACACCTCCTCCGTGGAGCGGTGCCCGGTCACGTCGATGACCCGGCCGCTGCCCGCGCGCCCGCCCCGGTCGTAGAAGTAGTGGGCGCGCAGCAGGACGACGACGTCGTCACCCGCCGCCGCGCAGAACTCCTCCAGGTCCAGGCCCGGTTCGAAGCCGGTGCGGTGGTCGCGGTGGGTGGGGGCGTACAGCACGGCCGTCGCGCCCTCGGGCACGCCCAGCGCGCGCCGGATCGCGGCCACCTCCCGCGCACCGGCCGTCAGCAGCAGGTCGTTGCGCGGATAGCCGTACTCCAGCGTCTCGTACGCGCCCGGGAAGGCCCGCTCCCACACCTCGGTGGAGTGCCGGTTGGCGGACAGGTTGTGGTCCCAGCGGTCCACCCGGCGCAGCAGCCGGGTGAAGCTGCCCGACTGCGCCGCGACCACCGGGTACACCGACTGGTCGCAGCCCATCGTCTTCAGCGGGGTGCCGTGCTGGGTCTGAAGGTGCACACTGCCGGGCCGTTTGACGACGGCGTCCGCGAAGTTGGCGTTGTTCACCAGGTACTTGGCGCGGGCCAGCACCTTCCAGTAGCGCGGGCTGCCGGTCACCGCGTGGTCGACACCCTCGGGCAGGGTGTGTTCCTGGCCCGGCTCGACCAGGAACACCCCCCGCAGATGCGGGGCGAGTTCGCGGGCCCTGGCGTGCAGCGCGGCCGGATTGCAGGCGTAGCCGCGCCCCCAGTACGCGCAGTACACGACGAGGCGCTCGTCGAGCGGCCGGCGCAGGTGCCAGCGGTAGCCGAGGCGGGCGCGCACCCGGCGCAGGGCAGCGGCGGCGGTACGGCCCGCCCGCGCGGCCCGTCCGGCGGGCCCGGCGGCGGCGCCCAGCGCGCGCAGCGCCGGGTGGGCGCCGGTGGCGAGCAGCCGGTGCGCCGCGCCCGCGGCGCCCGGGGGCGGCCGGAACCCGGCCGGGCGGTGCGCGCGGTACAGCGCGCGGGCGGCGCGCAGGAACGCCCGGCGGCGCCCGGCGGGCAGCCGCTCCGGATGCCGGGCCGTCGCCACCACCAGCTCCATGACGTGCGCGAACAGCGGCACGTACCGCTCGGCGGCCAGGCCCGCCTCCGTGGCCCGGACGAGCACCCGCTCCGACTGGTCGAGGAGGTCGAAGTGGTGCTCGCCCGGGAGTTCGAGCCGGCTGCCCTGGCGGCGCAGCAGATGCCGTACGACGCTCTCGCGCAGCACCGCGACCCGCTCGGCGGCGAGCACCGCGCGCACGCCCCAGCCGAGGTCGGTGTGGTGGCCGCAGGAGAAGGCGAGGCCGTGGACGCTCACGAAGGCCCGGCGGTGGACGGCGCTCCACGCGGGCAGCCCCGCCCCGGTCAGCCGGGGGGCGTCGGCGGGCGCGAAGACGCCGTCGGGCAGCTCTCCGTCCGCGTCCCCGGCCGGGGGCACCCGCTCGGCCGTCCCCTCCCACCAGGGCGTCCGCTCGTGCGCGCAGTACAGCACGTCGACGTCGCCGGTCTCGGCCAGCCGCCCGGCCAGCGCGGTCAGCGCGCCCGGCGCGAGCACGTCGTCGCCGTCCAGGAAGAGCAGATAGGAGCCGGTCGCCGCGGCCGTCCCCGCGTTGCGCGCGCCGCCGAGACCGGCGGACGGCGGCGAGTGCACCGGCCGCACCCGCGAGTCCCGGCGGGCGCGGTCGGCGGCCACGCCCGCGGCCGGGGCGCCGGGCCCGTCGCAGACCGGGATCAGCTCGAAGTCGCCGTAGGACTGGGCGAGGACGGAGTCCAGCGCCAGGGACAGCCTGCCCGCCACGCCGTGGGACGGGACGATGATGCTGAAGCGGGGCATCCTGCTCTCTCTCAGTGGCTCGCGTGGACGGCTCAGTGGCTCTCATGGACGGCCTGGGGGCCCGCGGGCGGCGGCACGGTGGCCAGCCGTGACCTGGCCCGGAGGGCCGCGGCCCGCGACGGCACCGGACGGCGCTCGGCGAGCGGCACGACGGGCGGCAGCCCGGCCGCCTCGTCCCGCTGCCCGAGCACCACATGGCGCACCACCCGCTCGGCGGCGCGCCCGTCGTCCAGCGGGCAGAACCGCTCCCGGAAGGCGGCCCGTAGCTGCGCGGAGCGGGAGCCGTGCCAGTGGCCGCCGGTGAGGATGTCGACGAGTTCGTCGGCGGTGCGGGCGACCGCGCCGGGCGGCTGGGCGCGCACGTCGAAGTAGGTGCCGCGGGCCGCCTCGTACGCCGCCCAGTCGTCGGCCAGCAGCACGATCGGGCGGTCGAGCACGGCGTAGTCGAACATGATCGACGAGTAGTCCGTGAGCAGGACGTCGGAGGCCAGGCACAGCTCCTCGACGCTCGGGTGCCCGCTGACGTCGACGACCCGGCCGCCCGCCGCCGGGGCCCGGTGCGCCGACGGGGCAGGGCCGCCGGTGAGCGGGGCCTCGGCCAGGTAGTGGGCGCGGGCCAGGACGACGAAGCGGGGGCCCAGCCGGTGCGCGAAGCGCTCCAGGTCCAGCGCGGACCGCTGGGTGCGGCGGTAGTCGCGGTGGGTCGGCGCGTACAGCAGCGCCACCACGTCGTCCGGGATGCCCAGGGACGCGCGCAGCGCCGCCACGTCCGCCGAGGTCGCCCGCTGGAAGACGTCGTCGCGCGGGCAGCCGTACTCCAGCGTGGTGTACCGGCCCGGGTAGACGCGCTCCCAGGTCAGCGTGGTGTGCCGGTTGCCGGAGACGACGTAGTCCCACTTGTCGACGCCGCGCAGCAGCTCGGCGAAGTCCATGCCGCGGGCCGCCGCCGGGTGCTCCTGGAGGTCCAGGCCCATGTGCTTGAGCGGGGTGCCGTGCTGGGTCTGCACGAACACCTGGCCGCGCCGCTTGACCAGGCGGCGGTCGAAGTTGACGTTGTTGACCAGGTACTTGGAGCGGGCCAGCGCCGTCCAGTACGCGGCCGTGCCCGGGGTGAGCCGGCGGGTGCCGGGCGGGGTGCGGCCGTGGTGGCCGGGCCGGGCGATCCACGCGGTGCGGATGTGCGGCGCCAGCGCGCGGAACGCCGCCTCCAGCGCCCCCGGACTGCACCCGTGCCCGCGCCCCCAGTACGCGGCGAACACCGCACGGTCGGCGCGCACCGGCAGGCACAGCTGGATCCGGTAGTGCGCCTGGAGCAGGGCGGCGCGCAGTGCCCGCAGGCACCGCAGGCCGCCGCCGGCGACCCGGCGGCGCAGGGTCATCGCCAGCCGCAGCCCGCGGAAGACGCGGTGCAGGCCGAGCCGGACCAGGGCGTGCCGCAGCCGGGTCCGCGGGGCGAGGCGGGCCCCCGGGCAGCGGTGCCGGCGGTAGTACGTCCGGGCCAGGCGCAGGAACTCGGCGCGGCTGCCGCGCGGCAGCCGGCCGGGGCGGGTGAACACGGTGGTGAGGTGGTCGACCATGCGCCGGAACAGCACCGGCCGCCAGGCGGCCAGTTCGGGGCGCCGGTCCAGGAAGGCGAAGACCCGGTCGTACTGCGCGAAGACATCGAAGTGGCGGCGGCTCGTGGTGCCCAGGATGCTGCCCCGGCGCCGCTGCCGGTAGTGCACGCAGACCCGGTCCAGGGTCGCGATCGACCCGGCCGCCAGCAGCGCCGGGTACGTCCAGGGCGTGTCCTCGTAGTAGCCGTCCGGGAAGGCGAGTTCCTCGCGGCGCACGAAGTCGCGCCGGTACGCCTTGTTCCAGGCCACCATCAGCACCCGCAGCAGGTCGGGGCGGTCGGCCAGCCGGAAGGGCGCCGGACCCTCCTGGCACAGCAGGCCGCCGGCCGGATCGGGCACGGGCCGGCCGGTCCAGTCGGTGCGGGCGAAGCCGTAGACCAGGACGTCGGGCTCGCCGGTCTCCTTGAGCCGGGCGGCGATCGCCCACAGCGCCTCGGGGGTGAGGGTGTCGTCGCTGTCCAGGAAGAGCAGGTACTCGCCGGTGGCGCGGGCCATGCCCGCGTTGCGGGCGGCGCCCAGGCCCTGGTTCTCCGCCAGGTGGATCGCGCGCACGCGCGGGTCGCGGGCGGCGAACTCGTCGATGATCTCCCCGCAGGCGTCCGGCGAGCAGTCGTCCACGGCGATCAGTTCGAGGTCCATGAAGGACTGGGAGAGCACGGACTCCAGGCACGCGTGCAGATACGCCTGGACCCGGTACGCGGGGACGATGACACTGAACCTGGGCAACGGGACATCCAAGGGTCGCGCGGGCGGTCGGTGCTGCCGTGCCCGGAAACGGCCGATGGAGTGAATGGGTTACGGTTCGCTACGGCATATGGGGGACCGTGGGTGAACGGAAGAGGGCGGACCGGTGCCGGTCCGCCCCCTGTGCCGTACGCGGCCGCCCGCGCGGCTACTTGACCGCGCCCGCCATCACGCCGGACACGAACTGCCGCTGGAAGGCGAAGAACACGGCCAGCGGGATCACCATCGAGATGAACGCGCCCGGCGCCAGCACGTCGACGTTGTTGCCGAACTGGCGCACCTGGGTCTGCAGGGCCACGGTGATCGGCTGGGTGCCGGACTTGGTGAACACCAGCGCGACCAGCATGTCGTTCCACACCCACAGGAACTGGAAGATGCCGAGGCTCGCGATGGCCGGCCCGCCCAGCGGCAGCACGACCCGGGCGAACAGGCGCAGTTCACCGGCGCCGTCGAGGCGGGCCGCCTCCAGCAGTTCGCGCGGGATCTCCGCGAAGAAGTTCCGCAGCAGGAACACCGCGAACGGCAGTCCGAAGCCGGTGTGGAAGAGGATCACCCCGAAGACGGTCCCGAACAGGCCGATCTTCCCGAAGAGTTCGGCGATCGGGATGAGCGCCACCTGCACCGGCACGACCAGCAGGCCCACCACGGCCAGGAACCACCAGTCGCGGCCCGGGAACTCCATCCAGGCGAACGCGTAGCCGGCCAGCGAGCCGACCACGACCACCAGGACCGTCGCCGGGACGGTGATCAGGGCGGTGTTGAGCAGGGAGTGGGTGATGTCGCCGTTCTCCAGCAGCTTCCGGTAGCTGCCGAAGGTCAGCTGGGAGGGCCGGGTGAACACGGTCCACCAGCCGCTCGCGCTCATGTCCTCCGGGGAGCGCAGCGAGGACAGCAGCAGCCCGATCGTGGGGACCAGCCAGAACAGGCCCACCAGGATCAGGAACACCCGCACCACGCTCCCGCCCGCGATCTCCGCGAGCCGGGAGCCGAGCGGGCGACGGGCCCGCGCGGGCGGCGCGGCGGGCACCGCCCGCGCCTCGGTGACCGCCTCGGCCGTCATCGCCGCACCTCCCGCCGCAGTCGCCTCATGTTGCTGTGTCCATCCGGGGGGCGACCCCCGGACCCCCGGCAGAACGTGTGGGATGCCCTCATCGCCGCACCTCCCGCCGCAGCCGCCGCATGTTGAACACCATCACCGGGATCACCAGGAGCAGCAGGAACACCGAGATCGCGCTGGCCACGCCGGGGCGGCCCTCGGAGAAGCCCTTGCGGTACAGCTCCAGGGCCAGCACGTTGGCGTCGTCCTGCGAGGAGCCGGGCGCGATGATGAAGACCAGGTCGAAGATCTTCAGTACGTTGATCATCAGAGTGACCGCGACGACCGCGAGCACCGGCGCCAGCAGCGGCACGGTGATCCGGCGGAACACCTGCCACTCGTTGGCCCCGTCCACCCGGGCGGCCTCCAGCAGCTCCCGCGGCACGCCCGCGAGCCCCGCCGCGATCAGCACCATGGCGAACCCGGCCCACATCCACACGTACGCGCCGATGATGGCCGGGGTGACCAGCGACGGGCCCAGCCAGTCCACGCCGTTGTACGGGGCCTTGAAGTTGTCGGCGGGCAGCCGCAGCAGGGCGCCGTCGGCCGCGGCGGGCAGCGTGAAGGTGCCGTCGGCCGCGGCCTTCGTGCGGGCCACCACCGAACCGCCCTTGACCGCCTCGATCCGCATGCCGTCGTAGCCCAGTTCGGACGGGTCGACCGCGCCGGGCCTGCCGACGCCCTTGCCGCGGGTGAAGTCCTGCCAGGCGGTGCCGGTGATCTTCCCCGGATCGGCCGTCGCCTCGACGGCCCGCTTCGCACCGTCCGGCATCTGGTCGGGGGCGACCCCGACCAGCGGCAGCGCCACCGGCCGGCCGGTGTGCACCGGCTCCGTGGTGAGGAAGCCGCCGTGGTCGGGCCTGAGCGGCGAGTCGCGGCCCGGGTGGGCCTTCGGGAACGCCGAGGACCGCGCGAACGTGTCATGGACGCCGACCCACACCGCGTTGGCGACGCCCTTGTCCGGGTCCTGGTCGTAGACCAGCCGGAAGATGATCCCGGCCGCGAGCATCGAGATGGCCATCGGCATGAAGACGACCAGCTTGAACGCCGTGCCCCAGCGCACCCGTTCGGTCAGCACCGCGAAGACCAGCCCGAGCGCGGTGGCCACCGCCGGGGCGGCCACCACCCAGATGATGTTGTTCTTCAGCGCGGTGCGGATGCCGTCGTCGGTGAACAGGGCCCGGTAGTTGTCGAACCCGGCGAAGGAGTCGCCCGAGGAGTCGTAGAAGCTGCGGACGAGCGAGTACCCGATCGGGTAGACCACGAGCGCGCCGAGCAGTACCAGGGCGGGCAGCAGGAACAGCACCGCCACGGTCCTGCGGGTGCCGGTCACGCTCTTGCGCTTCGGCGGAGGGGCGGAGGGGGACGCGGTGCTCCCGGCGACCCCCTCGGCGGCGGCCGGCGTCATCGCCGGATCAGCTCCCGCCGCCGTACGCAGCCGCCGCGTCCTTCTCCAGTCTCGCCTGGGCGCCCGCGACGTCCGACGGGTTCTTCAGGAAGTCCTGGAGGTCCTTCCACTCGCCCTTGCCGGGCGTGCCGCCGAACGCCTGCGGGGCCTGGTCGGACATGTCGAAGCGGAAGTCGTCGCCCGACGCGACCAGCGCCTTGGCGATCTTGCGCTGCACGTCGTTCGGGTACGCCGACTCCGGCACGTTCTTGTTCGGCGAGAGATAGCCGCCGAGCTTCGCCTGGATGGTCGCCGCGTCCGACGAGGCCAGGAAGGTGACCAGGGCCTGCGCCGCCTTGGAGTCCTTGAAGACCACCGCCGCGTCGCCGCCGGAGACCACCGGTGCGCTCGCGCCCACGGCCGGGAACGGGAACACCTTGGCGTCCGTGCCCACCTTCGCCTTGGTCTCGCCGATGTTGACCTGCGCGAAGTCGCCCTCGTAGACCATGGCGGCCTTCGGCTGGTCGCCGCCGGTGAAGGTCTGGGTGACCGACGCCGGGAACTCCACCTGGAGCGCGCCGCTCTGCCCGCCCGCGACATAGTCCTTCCTGGACCAGATCTGCGCGAGCGTGGTGAGGGCCTGCCTGACGGACGGGTCCGTCCACTTGATCTTGTGCTGGGCGAGCTGGTCGTACTTCTCCGGGCCCGCCTGGGACAGATAGACGTTCTCGAACCAGTCGGTGAGGGTCCACCCGTCGGCGCCGCCCACGGAGAACGGGGTCACCCCGGAGTCGTAGACCGTCTGCGCGGTGGCCAGCAGGTCCTTCCAGGTCTTGGGCTCGCCCGCCCCGGCGTTCTCGAAGACCTTGGCGTTGTACCAGATCAGCGACTTGTTGGCGGCCTTGTAGTAGGCGGCGTACTGCTTGCCGTCGACCTTGCCGATGTCCTGCCAGCCCTGCGAGTAGTTCTTGGCGAGCTGCGCCTGTGCCTCGGCGCCGAGCGGCTTGGCCCACTTCTTCTCCACGGCCTGCCTGACGGCGCCCGGCTGCGGGAGCAGTGCCACGTCCGGCGGCTGGCCGCCGGCGATCTTCGAACCGAGGAAGTTGACGATCGGGTCCTGCGCGGGGACGAAGGTGACCTTGGCGCCGGTGCGCCGGGTGAACTCCGCGAGGACCTTCTTGAAGTTGGCCTGCTCGGCGCCGGTCCAGACGGCGGCGACCTCCAGGGAGGCGCCGTCCAGCCTGGGCAGGGTGACGGTGGCGCCGCTCCCGCCGTCCCCGCCGCTGCTGGGGCTCGCGTCGGTCTTCTTGTCGTCGTCCGAACCGCCGCACGCGGTCAGGGAGAGCGCCAGCGCCCCGGCGACGGCGACCGCCGCGAGCCTGGCGGAGGATCGGGTGGTGCGGCTGGTGCGGCTGGTGCGGGTGGACCGGCTGGATCGGGTGGTTCGGGTGGTGGACCTGGCGGACCGCACGGTCCGGATGGTGCCGCTCGTGCTGCGCATCACTGCCCCGTTCTTCGTCCTCGTCGAACGTCCGAGCACTGTCCCGTGGTGCACTGTCCTACGCCGGGGCCCGCGGGTCGGCAAGAGCGCCCGGCACGTCAACGCCCCGATCGTGACCAGGTCGTGACGGCGCGTCAGCGCAGTTCGAGAGGGAATCGCGCGCGGCTCGCCGGGGCGACGAGCCGCACCGGAGCGGCGCTCGCGATTCCCTCAGATCAGGGACGGCACCCGGGCCGCCGACACCTCACGCGCCGCCCGCTCCAGCGCGCTCGCCAGCAGCGCCAGATCGGTCGGGCCGTTGCCCAGCTCCCGCACCGAGCGGCGGGTGGGCGGATCGCCCATGCGGTGCCAGTCCAGCGGCACCACCGTGGGGCGCTGGGTCGCGGTGCGCGGGATACGGCCCGTCACCCGGCCGCCCTGGAAGGGCGTCGCCCGCCCGTCGGCGGTGGTCAGCCGGCCCCGCCCCGGCGCCGGGCTGCCCGCGGCCTCCGGGCCGGGCGCGCCCGCCGGGGCGCTCCCGCGGCCGGACACCGGCGGCTCCAGCAGGACGCGCAGCGTGGCGCGGCGGACCGGTTCGGTCCGCTCCGTCCGGCCGCCCGGCGCGGTGGCCGCCACCAGATGGACGCCCAGCCGCTCGCCCTCCCGGGCCACCGCCTCCAGCGCGCGGACCACCGAACCGGCGGCGGGCCGGCCGGGCGAACCGAGCGCCGGGGAGACCAGGGCGTCCAGATCGTCGACGACCACCACCAGCCGGGGCAGCGGCGGCGCCGCCTCGGCCCGCGCCCGCGCCGCCGCGGGCCGCAGCCGCAGGGTGGAGCTGGGCGGCGTGTCGAGATCGGCCGCTCCCGCCCCGGCGCCCGCCGGGGTGCCCGGGGGCGCGGTGCGCTGGGCGACGACCCGGCCGCTTCCCGTCCGCCGCCCGTGCCAGGCGGCGAAGTCGGTTATCCCCAGCAGCTCCGCCCGCCGCTTCAGCTCGGCGCTCAGCGACTGCGCGAACTCCCGCATGCGCACCGGGTCGTTGGCCGTGAGATGGGTGGTCACATGCGGGACGTCCGTGCACACCCGCAGGCCCTCGGCAGGTCCGCCGGTGCCGGTGCCGTCGCGGCCGTCCACCAGCACCACGCCGAGCCGGTCGGGACGCTCGGCGGAGGCCAGCGAGGCCACGACCGAGCGCAGCAGCTCCGTACGGCCGCTGCCCGCCGGTCCCTCGACGAGCAGATGCGGTCCGTCGGCCACCAGGTCCGCGCAGACCGGCCCGCGCGGACCGGCCCCGAGTATCGCGCAGGCCCGGCCGCCCACGGCCCCGCTGTCGTCGTCGGCGTCCGCCCAGCGCGCCTGGAGGGACGCCGGGGTGGCACGGGCCAGCCCCAGCTCGTCCAGCAGGCGGGCCGACAGCGGCAGCGGGGCCGACACCCGCGCGGGCCGGTTCCCCTCCGCTCCCTCCGGCCCGTCCGCCGGCCGCAGCGGCGCCAGCGCCCGCGCGAACCGCTCGGCCCAGGCCGGGGAGACGGCGTCGAGCACGGCCACGGTGCCCGGAGCCACCGGCCCGCGCGCCCGGCCGTCCGCGCGCGCCACCCGCATCAGGTGCAGCGCCGTCGCCACGTCGCCGCTGAGCAGGGCGACGGCCCCGCACTCCCGGAACACCGGCGACACCGCGCACGCCGCCTCGTACGTCTCCGTCACCGGCGAGGTGGGCGAGGCGGCCGCCGCCTCCGCGAGGCAGACCACGTGGATCCCGGCCCGGGGGCCCTCCTGTGCCAGCCGGACCAGCGCGTCGCGCACCGTGGCGCCGCCGGGGTCGCCGTCCACGACGACCACCGTGTACGGCCCGGTGTGACCGGCACCGGCACCGGTGGCCTCCTCGTCCCGCGCCCAGGAGGGACGGCGGGCGGGCGGGACGGAGGCGGGGCCGGCCTCCGCCGGGGTGCCGGGGGCGGAGTCGGCCGCGGTCCGCGGTGCGGGCACCGCTTCCGGCGCGTACGGCGTGATCGCCTCGGCTCTTCCGGCTCCCTCGGCGGGTGCCGCCCGGCCGGTGGCCGGATCCGCGGCCCGGTCCGCGGCCTGGCCCGTCGCTCGGTCCGTGGTCCGGTCCGTGGTCCGGTCCGGGGTCCGGGTGTCCGTGAGGTGGTCCTCCAGGCGGCGCAGCAGTTCGCCGGTGCGGGCCGCCGCCTGCTCGCGGTCGTAGGCCAGCAGGAGCCGGCAGTCCTGGCCGTGGCCTGGACGCACCTGGGGGAGCCAGCCGAGCCAGGACCACTCCGCCGCGCGCTCCTGCGGCGAGCGGGCCCGGTCGGTGCTGAGCAGCACGATCTCCAGCGTGCCGGGGGAGTGCAGCGCGGCGAGCTGGGCCAGCACCGCGCGGGCCAGCCCGGACAGGCGGGCGCGCGGCCCGGCCAGGCCCAGCGCCCCCACCTCGCGCAGGTCCGCGGTCACCGGCACCGCGGGCAGCGGCCGCCCCGAGCCGTCGGGGGCCGGCCGGTCGGCCGTGCCCAGGCGCACCGTGAGCGCCTCGGGGTGGCCGGGACCGCGCTCCCACAGCCGGGGGCCGGGGCCCAGCGCGGTCAGCAGCAGCGCCGCCGGGTCCGGCCAGGTCTCCGGCAGCCGGCCGGCCGTCCCCGTCCCGGGCACGGCCGGGTCGGGCAGGCCGGCCGCCTCGGCGTCGTAGCCGTCGCAGCCGCCGTAACCGTCGTACGCCTCGTCGCGGGCCTCCGCCGGTTCGCCGCGCCCGCCGGTCAGCCGCCGCGCCCAGGCGCCCAGCCCGCCGCGCCTGCGCAGCCCCTGGGGCACGTCGGTCCCCCGGAGGGGCGTGCCCTTGCGGCCGCTCCCGCCGAGGCCGCCGTCCGGAGCACCGGCCCGGTCCGCCGGATCGCCGTACTCCGCCGGATCGCCGTACTCCGGGTGGGCGCCCGGTTGGGTGGCCGGCCGGCCGGTGGCTCCGAAGCGTCCCGCGTGGGTGTCCCCGCCGCGGCTCTCGATCCGCGGCGCGCCGCCCTGCGCGGGCACCACGGTGGGGTCGGAGGGGGTGTGCGCGGGGGCGGCCCAGGCGGCGGTGCCGGTGCCGGACGTGGTCACCGCGCCCGCGGGCGCACCGCCCTCCGGGTGGTCCGCGGCGCCGTCCCCGGCTCGGGCGTGCGCCGTGTGCGCCACGCGCGCGTGGCCCTCGCCGTCCGGGGCCGTCTCCAGGCGGTCGGCGGGGCCCGCCGACGGTGTCAGCCGCAGGACCGACTCGCCGACGCGCAGCAGCGCGCCGGGGACGAAGCGGACCGGGCGCGGGTCCACGGGCCGGCCGTCCAGCACGGTGCCGTTGGTGGAGCCGAGGTCGGCGACCGAGACCCGGCCGTCCGGGGCCAGGGTGACCGCGCAGTGCACGCGGGACACGTCGGGGTCGTCGAGCGGGACGTCCGCGTCGGCGGAGCGGCCGACCGTGATCTGGCCGCCGTGCAGCAGATGGACACCGCCCGCGTCCGGACCGGCGACCACATGCAGCCGGGCCGGGGCCTCGTCCAGCTCGGGGTGCGGCTCGGGCTGGGCGGGGGCGCCCACGGACAGCACCGCGCCGTCCAGCAGCGGGGGCTCGCCGAGCGTGCAGCGCTGGGCGTCCAGCCGGTCCGCGCCCGCGTACAGCACCACCGGTCCGGCTCCCGGCTCCCGGGCGCCGCGCTCGGACGCCGCGCCGCCGTCCCCGGCGACGGCGGCGGCCAGGGCGGACGCCACCGCGGCAAGGGCCGTGCCCGCGGGGGCCGTGACCAGCACGTCTCGGCTCGCGGCGCGCCCTGGGGCCATGGGGGAGGGCGGGCCCAGCGGGTCTACGACGGTCAGCCGGATCTGCATCGCCGTCAGCGGTCCCTTCTGCGCGGGCGCCCGCGAACGGGGGAGGGACGATGCCGCTCCGCGGCCCCCCAACCGCGGACATTCCCCCCACCGCCGCACGGGCACGTCGGCCAGTACTGGGGGCATCCTCGCACCTGCCACTGACACCGCGCCCGCCGCCCACCGCGAAGTGATCTTGAATGGTCGGCTCTGCCCCCAAAAGTGCCTGGCCGATGCCCCGTGGCCGACCGTTTGAGATCGGTCACGTCCGCTTTCCGGCAACCTGAGGGCCCCGATCGGACGTCTTGCCTTCGAACGACGACAGCGGACGACGACAGCGGACGACGGCGTCGGACAGCGGCGTCGGACAGCGGCGTCGGACGGTGGGACCGGACGGCGGCAGCGGCATCGGACAGGTCACCGACGGTGTCGCCGCCCGGCACCGCGGCGGAGCCGGGCACCGGATCTCCGACAGGCCGGTGCCGGGCAGGACGGCACTACAGTGTGTCGGAACGTAGGCAAGCGACAGGGAGCGCATGACGTGCGGCCGGTAGGCAGCAAGTACCTCCTGGAGGAACCGCTCGGACGCGGCGCCACCGGGACCGTCTGGCGAGCCCGCCAGCACCAGAGGGCCGGAGCCGAGGCGGCCGTGCCCGGCCAGCCCGGCGAGACCGTCGCGATCAAGGTCCTCAAGGAGGAGCTGGCCAGCGACGCCGACATCGTGATGCGCTTCCTCAGAGAGCGCTCGGTGCTGCTCCGGCTCACCCACCCGAACATCGTGCGGGTGCGCGATCTGGTCGTCGAGGGCGATCTGCTGGCGCTCGTCATGGACCTCGTCGACGGCCCGGACCTGCACCGCTACCTGCGCGAGAACGGCCCGCTCACCCCAGTCGCCGCCGCGCTGCTCACTGCCCAGATCGCCGACGCGCTCGCCGCGAGCCACGCCGACGGCGTGGTCCACCGGGACCTGAAACCGGCCAACGTGCTGCTCAAGCAGGACGACGGCCGGATGTACCCGATGCTGACCGACTTCGGCATCGCCCGGCTGGCCGACTCGCCCGGACTGACCCGCACCCACGAGTTCGTCGGCACGCCCGCGTACGTCGCGCCCGAGTCCGCCGAGGGCCGCCCGCAGACCTCCGCCGTGGACATCTACGGCGCCGGCATCCTGCTGTACGAGCTGATCACCGGGCGCCCGCCGTTCTCCGGCGGCTCCGCCCTGGAGGTCCTGCACCAGCACCTGAGCGCCGAGCCGCGCCGCCCCTCCACCGTGCCCGACCCGCTGTGGACGGTCATCGAGCGCTGCCTGCGCAAGAACCCGGACGAGCGGCCGAGCGCGGAGAGCCTGGCGCGCGCCCTGCGCGTGGTCGCCGAGGGCGTCGGCGTGCACGCGAACGCCGCGCAGATCGCCGCCGCCGACGGCGTCGGCGCGCTCCTCGCCCCCGATCCCGCGCCCGCCACCGTGCCCGCGCCGGACGGTGTGCCCGGCGCCGCCGATCCCACGACGGTGCTGCCGCAGGGCGCGGCGGGCGCGCCGCCGGCGTACGACCCGAACGGCGCGACCAGCGTCCTGCCGCACACCGGCGGCCCGCAGGGCCCGGACGGCGTGCCCGGAGCGGCCGACCCGACCACGGTGCTGCCGCAGGGCGCGGCGGGCCCCACCCGCGTGATGCCGCCCGTGCCGCCGGGTCAGCAGAGCCAGCAGGGACAGCACGGCCAACAGGGGCAGCACGACCAACAGGGACAACAGGGACAACAGCCGGAGGAGCCGCACCCCTGGCAGTCTCAGCTGCGCGCGGCCCGCGACCGCAACGACCAGACGCAGGTCCAGTACCTCGACCCGGCCGAGGACCCGCTGCGCCGCCGCCCCCAGCGGCAGGTCGCCCGGCCGCAGCAGCAGCCGCCGCAGCGGCGCCCCCAGGGCCCGCCGCAGTCGCAGCAGCCCGGCTACGGCTATCCGCAGCAGCCCGGCCAGGGATATCCGCAGGGGCAGCAGCCCCGGTACGCGACCCCGCAGCCGCAGCAGTACGCCCCGGCCCCGCAGCAGCCGCCCCGCGAGCCCCAGCGGTACGCGCCGCCGCCCGCCCCCGAGCCGCAGCGGCCCGCGCGCGAGCCGAGGGAGCCGCGCCGGCGCGGCGCGAACCCGATGAAGATCCCCGGGCTCGGCTGCCTGAAGGGCTGCCTGTTCACGGTCGTCATCCTGTTCGTCGCGGGCTGGCTGGTGTGGGAGCTGAGCCCCCTCCAGAGCTGGATCGGGACCGGCAGGGGCTACTGGGAGCAGCTGGGCGACTGGTTCGGCCGGGCGGCCGGCTGGGTCAAGGACCTCGGCCGCGGTTGAACCGGTGCATGGCGGCCGCCGTCGACGCGGGTTCATGGATTTGTCGACACCCGGCGGGTGATTTCGGCCGCCGCGGTGAAGGTCGCCCCGCCGGACGCGTAGTTTTGTCGGCAACACGCGTCTGTAGGAGCAGTCTTGGCACGGAAGATCGGCAGCCGGTACACCGCGCACCAGATCCTGGGGCGGGGCAGCGCCGGGACGGTGTGGCTGGGCGAGGGACCGGACGGGCCCGTCGCCGTGAAGCTCCTGCGCGAGGACCTCGCGTCCGACCAGGAGCTGGTGGGCCGCTTCGTGCAGGAGCGCACGGCCCTGCTGGGCCTCGAACACCCGAACGTGGTCTGTGTGCGCGACCTGGTGGTCGACGGCAACGACCTGGCCCTCGTGATGGACCTGGTCCGCGGCACCGACCTGCGCACCCGGCTGGAGCGCGAGCGGCGGCTGGCGCCCGAGGCGGCGGTGGCGATCGTGGCCGACGTCGCCGACGGGCTGGCCGCCGCGCACGCCGCCGGGGTCGTGCACCGGGACGTCAAGCCGGAGAACGTCCTGCTGGACATGCAGGGCCCGCTCGGTCCCGGCGGTGCCCACCCGGCGCTGCTGACGGACTTCGGTGTGGCCAAGCTCATCGACTCGCCCAAGCGCACCCGCGCCACCAAGATCATCGGCACGCCGGACTACCTCGCCCCGGAGATCGTGGAGGGGCTGCCCCCGCGCGCGGCGGTGGACATCTACGCCCTGGCCACGGTCCTCTACGAGCTGCTGGCCGGCTTCACCCCGTTCGGCGGCGGCCACCCCGGCGCGGTGCTGCGCCGCCATGTCACCGAGACCGTGGTCCCGCTGCCCGGCATCCCCGACGAGCTGTGGCAGCTGATCGTGCAGTGCCTGGCGAAGGGGCCCGCCTCCCGGCTGCGCGCCTCCGAGCTGGCGGCCCGGCTGCGCGAGCTGCTGCCGCTGCTCGCGGGCATGCCGCCCCTTGAGGTGGACGAACCGGACGCCGACGCCGCCGGGGACGGTGCGGACGAGGCGCCCGAGGAGACGGCGGCACCGGCCGGGGACCGGGCCCGCCGCCGGGGCGCGGTCCCGCTGGTGCCCGGCGCGCAGCCGGACTCCAACCGCGACACCCACACCTCGATGCGCGTGCCCGCGCCGGACGAGCTGGCCGGCGGCGCCCGCGGCACCGCCCGCGCGCCCCGGGCGCCGGGCGCGCCCCGCCCCGGCTCGGCCCGCCACCGCACGGCCGCCCGGCGCCGCCGGATCACGCTGAGCGTGGCCGGTCTCGTGCTGGTGGGCGCCGTGGGCGCGGGCGCCTGGTGGGCGTCCTCGGGCGACGACGCGGACGGCCCGGCCCGGGACACGGAACACTCGGCGCCCGCCGCGCCCTGACCCCGCGGGTTCCCGGCGCCCGCCGCGCCCTGGCCTCGCGGGTCCGGCGCCTTCCGCGCCCTGGCCTCGCGGCCCCGTCGCCTTCCGCGTCCGGCCCCGTGGGTTCCCGCCGCCCGCCGCGCCCCGGCCCCGCGGCCCCGCCGCCCTCCCCTCCGCGCCCCGACCCCGCGGGCACCCCCGCCCCGGCCCGGCGCTGGCCGCCCGGCGGAGCCGTTACGCTGGAGGCGTGGCAGTCGTCGACGTATCCGAAGAGCTCAAGTCCCTCTCCTCGACCATGGAGTCGATCGAGGCCGTTCTGGACCTCGACAGGATGAGGGCAGACATCGCCGTGCTCGAGGAGCAGGCGGCAGCGCCCTCCCTGTGGGACAACCCGGACGAGGCGCAGAAGATCACCAGCAAGCTCTCCCACCTCCAGGCCGAGGTCAGGAAGGCGGAGGGGCTGCGCGGACGGATCGACGATCTCGCTGTGCTGTTCGAGATGGCCGAGGAGGAGGACGACCCGGACACCCGCGCCGAGGCCGAGTCCGAGCTGGCCTCCGTGCGCAAGGCGCTGGACGAGATGGAGGTCCGCACCCTCCTGTCCGGCGAGTACGACGCCCGTGAGGCCCTGGTCAACATCCGGGCCGAGGCCGGTGGAGTGGACGCCGCCGACTTCGCCGAGAAGCTTCAGCGCATGTACCTGCGCTGGGCCGAGCAGCACGGCTACAAGACCGAGATCTACGAGACGTCGTACGCCGAAGAGGCCGGCATCAAGTCGACCACCTTCGCCGTGCAGGTGCCCTACGCCTACGGCACCCTCTCGGTGGAGCAGGGCACGCACCGCCTGGTGCGCATCTCGCCCTACGACAACCAGGGCCGTCGGCAGACCTCCTTCGCGGGCGTCGAGATCCTCCCCGTGGTGGAGCAGACCGATCACGTCGAGATCGACGAGTCCGAGCTGCGCGTGGACGTCTACCGCTCCTCCGGCCCCGGCGGCCAGGGCGTGAACACCACCGACTCCGCCGTCCGCCTCACCCACCTGCCCACCGGCATCGTGGTCTCCTGCCAGAACGAGCGCTCGCAGATCCAGAACAAGGCCACGGCGATGAACGTCCTCCAGGCCAAGCTGCTGGAGCGGCGCCGCCAGGAGGAGCAGGCCAAGATGGACGCGCTCAAGGGCGACGGCGGCAACTCCTGGGGCAACCAGATGCGTTCGTACGTCCTGCACCCGTACCAGATGGTCAAGGACCTGCGCACCGAGTTCGAGGTCGGCAACCCGGAGGCCGTGTTCAACGGCGAGATCGACGGGTTCCTGGAGGCCGGGATTCGCTGGCGCAAGCAGCAGGAACAGCAGAGCAAGTAGAGATCGGACGCTTTGTCGACAAGGCAACTGCTGCCCTCGTGGCGGCAGTTGCCTTTTCTGTGCCCGATGTCTGGGTTTTGCGTCACACTCACATCGCTCTTCCTCCGGCAAAGAACGCTTACCCGGACATCGCGGTCGCAACGGCCTTGACGTTGCTTTGAAATATGGGAAGGGTGAGGCGCGGCATGCGTAGGTACGGGGCGCATGTGAACCGGGGGGCTTCATCTTTCAGTACCTCCGTCGATCACTGCCCCCGGCGCGGCCTCATTGACGATCGGCTACTGGGGGTAGCGAACATATGACGAAGAAGACGCGGGTCCGGGTCGCGCGCATAGCCGCCGGCGCGGTGATCGCCGCGGGTGCCTCGCTGACCGCCGCGGGCGCGGCTTCCGCGCTGGACGCGAACGTGCAGGTCGGCCCGGTCAGCCTCGGCGTCGCCGCCGGCGGTGACGACGAAGGCACCAGTGAGGGCACCGACCAGGGCGGCACCAACGAGGGCACCTCGCTGGGTGTGACCGAGGGCCAGTCGGAGGGCACCTCCACGGGCTCGGAGGGCACCTCCACCGGGTCGTCGGAGGGCACCTCGGAGGGTACGTCCACGGGTACGTCCGAGGGCACGTCCACCGGTACGTCCACGGGTACGTCGGAAGGCACGTCCACCGGCACCTCGGAGGGCACGTCCACCGGCACCTCGGAGGGCACGTCCACGGGTACGTCGGAGGGCACCTCCACCGGCACCTCCGAGGGCACGTCCACCGGCAGCTCCGAGGGCACCTCCACGGGTACGTCCCAGGGCGGCGACAACGGCGGCAACGGCAACGGCGGCTCCGGCGACAACGGGGGCGGCAACGGCGGCAACGGCGGCGGTTCCGGCAACAACGGCGGGAACGGCAACGGCGGGAACAGCGGCGGCAACGGCGGGAACGGCGGCGGTGACACCACCGGCGGCACCACCCCCGACGGCAGCAGCGGCGGCAACGGCGGCGCCGCCCCGCAGGAGCAGGGCTCCTCGGCCCTGACCGACACCGGCACGGACACGCCGGCCGGCACCCCGGCGAACACCGCGCCCCAGGGCAGCGGCAAGCAGCTGGCGGAGACCGGTGCCGGCCAGACCGCGTTCCTGCTGATCGGTGCCGCGACGATGATCGCCGGCGGTATCGGCTTCCGGATCCTGCCGCGCATGATGGCGGGCCGCGGCGGCGCCACCGCCTGAGTGTGCCCACGACCTCACGGGGCGTGAGCGACACATGCTGAGGGGCCCGGAGCGCACCGCTCCGGGCCCCTCAGCCCTGTCCTGTCCATCCGCTCCCGCGGTGCCCCGCCGGCCGCGGCTCCGTACGCTAGGCGGTCCGCTGCGCCAGCAGTGCCACCCCGGCGATCAGCACCGCCAGCAGCGCGATCAGCGCCATCGGGTTCAGCCCCGCGAGGAAGTTGTTCTCCTGCTGGAGCCGCTCGCGGTTCGCGCGGCACACCGGGCAGCGGCCCTCGCTCACGGGCGCCGCGCAGTTCGCGCACACCAGCCGGTCGTACGTCATGCGCTCGCCCTCCTTGCACCGGTTACATCCGAACAACGCCCGCGGGCACGCGAACGTTCCCCTCTCCACCATGCCAGGTTCCCCGGATTTCAGCGCGGGGTCCTCCCGGATCCGGGCCGCGGGCACGACAAAACGCACAACTGTCCCCAACCCCGACCGGTGACTGCGCACCCACACCCGACTCGCGTATGGTCACGCTCATCTACCCCCGGCGACCCGTGGTGCATCCGTGATCCGATTCGACAGTGTCTCCAAGGTCTACCCCAAGCAGACCCGCCCCGCCCTCAGGGATGTCTCCCTGGAGGTCGAGAAGGGCGAGTTCGTGTTCCTCGTGGGGTCCTCCGGCTCCGGAAAGTCCACCTTCCTGCGGCTGATCCTCCGCGAGGAGCGGTGCAGCCACGGCCAGGTGCACGTCCTGGGCAAGGACCTCGCGCGGCTGTCCAACTGGAAGGTGCCGCAGATGCGCCGCCAGCTGGGCACCGTCTTCCAGGACTTCCGCCTGCTGCCGAACAAGACGGTCGCGGAGAACGTGGCCTTCGCGCAGGAGGTCATCGGAAAGTCGAAGGGCGAGATCCGCAAGTCCGTGCCGCAGGTGCTGGACCTCGTCGGACTCGGCGGCAAGGAGGACCGCAGACCGGGCGAGTTGTCCGGTGGTGAGCAGCAGCGCGTCGCCATCGCGCGGGCGTTCGTCAACCGGCCCAAGCTGCTGATCGCCGACGAGCCCACCGGCAACCTCGACCCGCAGACCTCCGTAGGCATCATGAAGCTGCTCGACCGCATCAACCGGACGGGCACCACCGTGGTGATGGCGACCCACGACCAGAACATCGTGGACCAGATGCGCAAACGCGTCATCGAGCTGGAGAAGGGCCGCCTCGTCCGCGACCAGGCGCGCGGCGTCTACGGCTACCAGCACTGAGAAGTCCACGACGGAAAGGCTTGACCAGACGCCATGCGCGCCCAGTTCGTCCTGTCGGAGATCGGTGTCGGTCTCCGCCGCAACCTGACGATGACGTTCGCCGTCATCGTCTCCGTGGCCCTGTCCCTGGCCCTGTTCGGAGGATCCCTCCTGCTGAGCGACCAGGTGACGAAGATGAAGGGCTACTGGTACGACAAAGTCAACGTGTCGATCTTCCTCTGCAACAAGAACAACGCCGAGTCCGACGCGAAGTGCGCCAAGGGCGCGGTCACCGAGGACCAGAAGAAGGCGATCCTCGCCGACCTCCAGAAGATGTCGGTGGTGGAGAAGGTCACGTACGAATCCCAGGACGAGGCGTACAAGCACTACAAGGAGCAGTTCGGCAACTCGCCGCTGGCCTCCTCGATCACCCCGGACCAGATGCAGGAGTCGTACCGGATCAAGCTGAAGAACCCGGAGCAGTACCAGGTCATCGCCAGCGCCTTCAACGGCCGTGACGGCGTGCAGACCGTGCAGGACCAGAAGAGCATCCTGGACAACCTCTTCACCCTGCTCGGCTATCTGAACTGGGCGGCCCGGGGCGTGATGGCGGTGATGCTCACGGTGGCGACGCTGCTGATCGTCAACACCGTGCGGGTCTCCGCGTTCAGCCGCCGCCGGGAGACCGGGATCATGCGCCTGGTGGGCGCCTCCGGCTTCTACATCCAGGCGCCGTTCATCATGGAGGCCGCCGTCTCCGGACTGATCGGCGGACTGCTGGCCTCCTCCTTCCTGGTTGCCGTGCAGTACTTCGTGATCGACAACGGAGTGGCGCTGTCCTCGAAGCTCCAGCTGATCAACTTCGTGGGCTGGGACGCGGTCCTCACCAAGCTGCCGCTCATCCTCGCCGCGAGCTTCCTGATCCCCGCGTTCGCCGGTTTCCTCGCGCTGCGCAAGTATCTGAAGGTGTGACGCTCGTCCATCTGATGATGTGACACACGTCGGCAGGGCCGCACCGCCAAGCGCGCGTGCGGCCCTGCGCGTTGTCCTAGACTCACCGCCATGTCAGGCCGTGACCCCTTCTGTCAGCCCCGCCGCAGCCGCTCCGGCGCCGGTCTGACACTGGTCTTCGTGGGCGTCCTCGTGGCGGGCGCGGCGACCGGTTCGCTGCCCGGACACGAGCGCGGGTCCGCGGCGTCCGCGCACCGCGGGGTCCCGGTCCCGTCCGCCCCCGTCGGCCCGCCCGCTCCCGGCTCCGCCCCCGACTCCTCGACCCCCGACTCCGCCGCCGCCTCCGCGCACCGGTCGTCGTCCCCCGTGAGCCCGTCCGAACAGGTCGCGCGGGCCGCCGCCGAGGCCATGGCCGTGGGCAAGTCGCCGGTGGAGGCCGCCGAACACGCCGTCAGCCGCAGCGGCGACCGCTGGGGCGCCGTCTACTCCCCGGGCGACTACGAGGAGTTCCAGGACGCCCTGGACGGCCGCTACACCGGCGTCGGGCTGTGGGCGCGGCGCGCGCGGGACGGCCGGATCGACGTGACCGAGGTGCAGACCGGCTCACCGGCCGCCGACGCGGGGATCCGCGCGGGCGACCGGCTGCGCAGCGTGGACGGCGAGAAGGTGGACGGCCGGCCCGTCACCGACGTGGTCTCCCTGCTGCGCGGCGACGCCGACGACGCGCCCGCCGGCACCTCCGTCACCCTGGGTCTCCAGCGCGGCTCGCACACCTGGACGCGGACGCTGCGCCGGGCCCGCCTGTCCACCGACTCCGTCTCGGTGCGGCGCCTGTCCGACGGTACGACCGTCATCAAGATCACCGCTTTCACCAAGGGCGCCGGGGACAAGGTCCGCACCGCCGTGCGCGGCGCCCCGGCCCGCTCCGGGATCGTCCTGGACCTGCGGGGCAACTCCGGCGGCCTGGTCACCGAGGCGGTCACCACCGCCTCCGCCTTCCTCGACGGCGGCCTGGTCGCCACCTACGACGTCGACGGCAGCCAGCGCGCCCTGCACGCCGAGCCCGGCGGCGACACCACCCGGCCGCTGGTCGCCCTGGTCGACGGCGGCACGATGAGCGCGGCCGAACTGCTCACCGGCGCCCTCAAGGACCGGGGCCGCGCCCTCGTCGTCGGCTCCCGCACCTTCGGCAAGGGCTCGGTCCAGATGCCGACCCGGCTGCCCGACGGCTCCGTCGCCGAACTCACCGTCGGCCACTACCGCACCCCCGCCGGCCGCAGCGTCGACGGCCACGGCATCACCCCCGACCTGGACGCGGGCACGGACCCGATGTCCCGCGCCCGCACGGTCCTGACGGGGCTGGGGGACCCTTCGTGACGTCGGAAGACCGCCCGGTGCCGATGGTCCCGGTCGGCCGCGGGCTTCACACGGCGCCGGTCAGCGCCGCTATCCGCGCGAACTCGTGCTCCAGCCGGTCCCGGCCGAGACGGGCCCACTCCCTCTCCAGGGCCGCCCGGGGAAGAGGGGTGACGTGCTGGAGTTCGACGAGCATGCGGTGGGAGACCGTCCAGCGGACGGCCGAGGACTCGGCCTGGATCTCCACCCGCACCGCGCGCGGCGCCAGCGTCCGCGGGTCATGGACGTCACCCGTGACACCCCAGTAGGGGGCGTGCCGCGCCCACACCGCCGTCCAGCAGCCCCGCAGGTCCGGGCAGACCTGGACGGCGACGGCGGCGCAGGGCGGATGGAGGGGCGGGCTGCCGGTGTGCTCCCCCTCGCAGACGGGACCGCCCTCGGCCCCGCGGAGGAAGAGGTAGGGGCCGGTGTATCCGGGATCCACCGGCCGCTTGCAGATCCGGCACCACAGATCGAGCATCGCGCGGCGCTGCCGGTACGGATGGACGACCTGGGGCCGCGGACTCCCACGCCGGCCCCTCGGCGGCATCGCCGTCCTCGTCCACAGCGTTCCCCAGCTGTCCCGGTCGTACGGCGTCTCGTCCGCGTAGGCCAGCCGGCCACGGACCGGATCCGCGACCAGGGCGAGCGGCAGCGGTGTCTCGCGGCTGTAGCCCGTGATGCAGGGGGTGATTCCGGCGGGGACGGGGGGCAGGACCGAGGGGACACCGGTCGGACCGGGGCGGCGCTCGGTGCCGGTCATCCCGTTCCCACCTCGGCCCACACGCTCTTGCTGCGGGCGCAGGGCGCGGCGCCCCAGTCCCGGGACAGACCCTCGACCAGACGCAGTCCCCGGCCCGTCTCGGCCAGCAGACCCGCGACCCGCAGGCGCGGCAGCAGCGGACTCCCGTCCGTGACCGCCACGCACACCCTCGCGTGTCCCGTCCGGGTCACCGTCACCCCCACGTCCGGGCCACGCGCATGCCGCACGGCATTGGTCACCAGCTCCGAGGCGACCAGTTCGGCGTCGGCCACGAGCCGGGGCAGATGCCACACGGCCAGCACGGTCGCCACCATCACCCGCGCCTCCCCGGCGGCCCGCTCGTCCCGTGGGAACACTCCGCTGTAGGACGGGTGTCCGGTGGCCGAGGCGACCGGGTGCCAGGTCGGCCGCAACCTGGCGTCCTCACTCAAGCTGTTCACGTTGGGGCTCCTCCCATGATCCCTCGATACCAAGCCAACGCCTCCTGACCGAGCCCGTGAGGACATACGGGCGGACCTTTGGGCGGACATTTCGAGAGAGCACCCGTCCGATGTCCGGGCCGACCGCTACGGTCAGTGCACAGCCGGAATACCGGGGGTACGGCATGGCCGTTGAGATGACGTTGTTCGAACAGGCCTGCACTGCGCAGGGTTTGGACTCGCCCAGTAAGTTCATCCGTCGTTTCGAAGACACAGCAGAGTTGCTCGGTGAACCAGTCACTGTGACTACTCGCCATGTCCGCCGCTGGTGGCGGGAGATCCCTCCGCCGACTCCGCGCATCCGGGCTTGGCGTGTGATCCACGCCATGCTCGGTGTAGACCCCATCGAGTTGGGTTTCCTCAATCCCCCGCTCGGTGCCACCGTGGGAGGCGCACCACTGTTCCCACAGGAAGGCACCAGTGTGGACCGACGGGCGTTCCTTGCCGATTCGATCGGCGCCGCGACAGCAGCAGCCGCGATTCCTCCCTCACTGAACAGGCTCACTCCTCCAGGTAGCCAGGGGGCAGTTGGCACTGCCCATCTCATCGAGCTACGGGAGGGCCTGCGGTCCCTGTATCACCTTGACAACGCCTACGGCGGTGGTGACGTACGCTCGTTGGCCGTCCGCCACCTTCGTCGGGTCCAGCGCATCATCAACACCAGCCGGTACCCCGAGACCATCGGGCGGCAACTTCAACTCTTGGTGGGAGAGACCGCCGAGCACTGTGCCTGGCTGTACTACGACGCTGATGATCAGGATTCAGCCCGCCGCTACTGGGGGGAGGCGCTGACCACTGCCACCGTGCTCAGGGACAGCTCCTTGGAGATCCTGGTGCTTGCTTCGCTCAGCATGCAGGCCAGCTACGAAGGCCGCCCGCGTGATGGCTACGACCTCGCTCGGGCAGCGAGGGAGCGCGCCGCACGCCTCGGTTCCCCAATTCTGCAGTCTCTTCTCGCGTCCCGAGAAGCACGTGCCCTGTCCCTCTTGGGCGACGACACTGCCGCGCGCCGGAGCCTCACGGAGTCCATGCGTCTCACGGAGCGCGAGCGCTGCGACCGAGGCCGGCCTGCACCGGAGTGGGCGGCCTTCCACGGAGCGGCTGAGCTCGACTACGCCCACGGCCTCCTCTACACCGAGAGTGGCCACCACGAACGGGCCGTGCACTTCCTGCACGCCGCTCTGGCCCATCAGGACCGCACATACGGCCGCAACCGAGCCCTGTACCGGCTCACCCTCGCCCGAAGCCTGGTCAACGCCGACAGCGTCGACGAGGGCGCTGCCCACGCATTAGAGAGCCTCGAACACCTGGAAGAGGTTGAATCCGGGCGTGTGATGCGGCGCCTGACCGAGGTGATCGACCTGCTCGACAAGCGGGACGCGATCAGCGCCCGGGACGCCAAACAGGAGCCACGCGACTACCTCCATGAGCGAAGGGCCGCCTGATGACCGACGTGGTGTTCCACCGGTACGAGGGGACAGCCGCAGCCGGACAGCTCGACGCCTTTCTGCCGGCGTACGCGGAGGTCTACGCCGAGCCGCCCTATCTGGAGGGGCCGCGCGACGTCGCCGAGTTCGTCGAGCACTACCAGGTGCACGTGCGCCGCTCCGGAATGCGCCTCGTCATCGCCCGGGACGGTGACGAGGTGGCGGGCTTCAGCTATGGGTACTTCCTCGCCCCCGACACCCGCTGGTGGCGCAACCTCCAGGACGTCACCCTGCCCGAGGCGTACGTGCGCGAGGACGGGCGCCGGACCTTCGTGATCATCGAGCTCGCCGTGCGCAGGGCATGGCGCCGCCGTGGCGTCGCGACAGGTCTGCACGCCCGCCTCCTCGACGGCATCGACGCGGAGCGGGTCACGCTCACCGTGCGGCCCGAGCCGGAGACCGCCCCGGCCCGCTCCGCATACCTCGCGTGGGGGTACCGGAAGGTCGGCATCTCCCACCCGTGGGAGGACGCTCCGCTGTACGCATGCATGGTGCGAGGGCGGGCAGAGGAGGGCCGGTGTTCCGGAGCCAGCCGCCGGGGTCGGCTCCGGCCGGGCCCTGGGCGTCCTGGGCCACGCCCGCCACCGGGCCCGCCCGCCCCGCCGAAATGGACTTCCCGTCCACCCCCCGGCTAGTGCCAAAATGGCAGGCACTATGGCTAAGGAAAAAGGGCGCAAGCTGATCGCGCAGAACAAGAAGGCGCGGCACGACTACCTCATCCTCGACACCTACGAGGCCGGTCTGGTGCTGACGGGTACCGAGGTGAAGTCGCTGCGTCAGGGGCGGGCCTCGCTGGTCGACGGGTTCGTGCAGCTGGACGATCATGAGGCGTGGCTGCACAACGTGCATGTGCCGGAGTACACGCAGGGCACCTGGACCAACCACAGCGCCCGGCGCAAGCGGAAGCTGCTGCTGCACCGCGAGGAGATCGACAAGCTGGAGTCGAAGTCCCAGGAGACGGGGCACACCATCGTGCCGCTCGCCCTGTACTTCAAGGACGGCCGGGCCAAGATCGAGATCGCGCTGGCGAAGGGCAAGAAGGAGTACGACAAGCGGCAGACGCTGCGCGAGAAGCAGGACCGCCGCGACGCGGAGCGGGTGATGTCGGCGGTGCGCCGCAAGCAGCAGGCGTGACGCGCGACGGGACCGGGCGGGGTGCCGGGGCAGCGGGAATAAGCTGGCAAGGAACCGCGTTGGTCACGTACGATGGCATCCGCACCGCGAAGCCGGCGCACGCCACCTCTGCGGAGGGCCTCTGAGGGCCTCTTCGGAGGGATTGAAAAATCAACATGGGGATGATCGGTTTCGACAGCGGCTGTCGAAGCAGGGGAAGCGTGTCGAGGAAGCGGCCATGATCTCGTAAACCACAGGCCGAAAAAAATAATCGCCAATACCAAGCGCGATTCCTCCCAGCAGGCCTTCGCCCTCGCTGCCTGATCTCAGGTAGCGATCGCGAGCCTCCTATAAAGGGAGTGTCAGCCCGGGGCTGTTCCCGACCCGGATCCTGGCATCAGCTAGGGGACTAAACCTTGATCCCGGTCACGGGGTGAAGAGGGAAACCAAACAGTGACTGAGCCCGTCGGAGACTTGTCCGCGTGATCTCCGGGGCCGAGAAAATCGTAGCGGACTGCACACGGAGAAGCCCTGGTTCCGCACCGTTGGACGCGGGTTCGATTCCCGCCATCTCCACTCACCCGTCCGCGGGTACCCCATGTGAGACCAAGGCCCTGCCGCTTTCGAGCGGTGGGGCCTTTGTCGTGTGTCGTGCGCGCGCCTGCGGGCGGGGACGGTTCAGGGGGCCGGATGGTTCCCGGGTGCGCTGATGTGATTCGGCCAATCTGGGCCGGGTCCAGATGTCCGGAAACCGCTGGCTTCACATGTGCTGCACGGGTCCTGCGGGGCATCTCCTTGTTTCGGTGAGGGGGGCGTTTTCGGCCACCGGGTGATCCGGTTCTTGTCATGTACGCCTATGACCTGCCTAGAGTTGCCGGCGCGCCCGGCCGGAACTGACCCTTCCGGCGGCGGGCGCATCGGCCTGCGGTCGGGGGAATCGCCGGCAAGTGTCTGCTCGCGTCCCGCGCCTTCGGACTCTCCGGACGGGCTCCCGCCTGCCCGTTCACGAAGCAGGGATGCACTTTGAAGTCCAGAACAGGCCCGAGACCGCCTGTGCGGCGCGGCCGGCGCGGACCAGGACGGTCCGCGCGACTCGTACCCGCCCTTCTCACCCTCGCCGTCCTGACCCCGCTCGCCGCGCGGTCCGATCTGATCGGCCGGTGGGCCGAGGACGCGGTCCCCGTGGCCGACAGCTACGACGGCTTCGACGCCGCCGCGGCCGAGCAGCTGCGCCAGGACCAGTGCCTGATGGCCGGTGTCCTGCGCCTGGGCGGCCCCGGGATGTACGGCGTCGCCCAGAACGCGCTGAACCAGACCCCCGAGCAGCTGCACACCGCGGCGAACCAGGAGTACTGGAACAAGACCCCGCTGTCCGAGGCGTACGAGGCGGACCGCAGCGCCGCCGACAAGGAGGGCTCGGCCCTCTACGACCGGGTCAAGGACTGGAAGATCTCCGGCCTGCCCACGCCCGGCGGCTTCAAGTCGGTCGCCGACTTCGAGGACCCGCCCGGCCTGCCCGGCGACAACCGCAAGGACTTCTTCGACCAGACCGGTCTGGGCCAGTGGACCGCGGCCCAGTTCTGGAAGGACGAGGACGGCTTCTACGAGGACCCCACGCCCAAGGCCGACGCCGAGACCGTCAAGGCGGTCAAGGACCTCGGCACCCCGCTCTACGGCAAGGACCCCGACCCCACGGTCCCCGGCCAGGACTGGCAGCAGGCGACGGCCGAGCACGCCGCCTGGGACGACCTGGTCAACTGGGACATGGAGCCGACCGGCGCGGACAACGCCCGGCTCTTCCTGTCCTCCGGCGGATTCGCGCGCACCGCGCCCGAGCCCGGCAGCCTGGAGTACCGCATCGCGGTCGAGGACCTGAAGACCCGCTTCGCGGCCTGCGGCTGGCGCACCCCCGTCGACCCGAACAAGGTGCTGGGCAAGGAGGTCGCCGACGCCTCCGCCGAGTGGCAGCAGGAGATCGCCGCCCAGGCCGTCCAGCGCAACCAGATCCTGACCGCCAACAGCGACGCCACCAAGGCGCTCGCCGCCGGCGCCAAGGCGCTGGGCGAGATGCTCGGCCAGTCCTGGTACGCCGACCACCTCACCCGCTGGCAGGACTACTGGTCCGCGGGCGGCCCCGGCTGGATCGGTGACAGCCCGCTGGTGCTGCACGCCCACGGCTCCTCCGCCAACTGCCTCGACGTGGAGAGCGGCAAGAAGGACAACGGCACTCCGGTGCAGATCTACACCTGCAACGGCTCCGCGGCCCAGCAGTGGCAGATCCGCGACGGCGCGCTCGCGAACGTCGCCTCCGGCAAGTGCCTGGACGTCAAGAGCGCCGGCACGGCCGACGGCACCGCCATCCAGATCTGGACCTGCAACCAGAGCCCGGCCCAGAACTGGACGTACACCTCGCACGCCACCACGAGCCTGGTCAACGCGGGCTCCGGCAAGTGCCTGGACCTGAAGGCGTACACCAAGGGCCAGAACAGCCGGCTGCTCACGTGCAGCACCGCGGGCGTGCAGAAGTTCGACATCGTGCCGTCCGGCCACAAGGGCACGGACAGCCTCGAATACCCGAAGACGGCCCAGTTCAACACGGCGAAGAAGGGCGTCACCGACGCCCAGGCCGCCGCGAAGAAGCAGCTCGACCTGCTGAAGGCGCAGGCCGCGGCGGCGAAGAAGGACGCCACCGACACGGACACCGCAGAACAGGCCGCCTACGCCATCGCCGACAAGGCGGGCGCCCCCCGGGGCCGCGCGCTGCTCGCCGGCCAGCAGAAGGCCCAGGTGACCAAGGCGTCCGCCGCGGCGCTGGACGCGATGGCCAAGGCGGGCGACACCGCCTACGCCGCCACCCGCGCCGCCGCCGGTGACAGCGCCACCGTCGCCGCCCGCGCCCTGACGCAGGCCGCCGAGTCGAAGGCCGCCTTCCGTACGGCCGCGGCGCAGGAGGCCAACGCGCAGGCGAAGGCCGCCGCCGACGCCGCCGCCGTACAGGCGCAGACCGCCAAGACCGCCCGCGACACCGCCCGCGCCAAGCTCGCCGAGACGCGCAAGGCCGAGGCGGACGCCAAGTCGGCTGCGGCCACCGCGCACGCCAAGCGGCTCGCGGCCGAGGCCGAGGAGGCCACCGCCAAGGCGGAGAAGGCGACCGCCGCGCAGAAGCAGGCGGAGGCCGCCCAGCACCGCAAGAACGCCGAGGGCTACGCCAAGACCGCCGAGGAGGCCAAGGGCCGCGCCGAGACGGCCGAGTCCACCGCGCGCGAGAAGCGGCAGGCCGCCGAGCAGGCACGGGACGGCGCCAAGGCCAAGCGGGACGACGCCTGGGATGCGGAGAGCAAGGCGAACGCCGCCCGCGCCAAGGCCGACGCCAAGGACGCCTACGCCGACGCCCACGCCTCCGCCGACGACGCCAAGGACGCGCGCGCCGCGGCCGACGCCGCCGACCAGGCCGCCGACGACGCCGAATCCGCCGCGCGCTCGGCACGCGGCGAGGCGAACGCGGCCACCCAGGCCGCCGCCGACGCCGACGCGGCCGCCACCCGCGCCGAGGCCGCGGCCGAGCGGGCCCGCTCCGACTCCGACGCCGCCCAGGCCGCCAAGCTCAAGGCGGACGCCGCGGTGCGCACCGCGACCAGTTCGGCGGCGGACGCCATCAAGGCGTCCCAGGACGCGGCCACCGCGGCCCGTACCGCCGTACAGCTGGCCGACGAGGCGGAGAAGCACGCCGCCGACGCCAAGAAGCAGGCGGACGCGTCCAAGGCGGAGGCCGCCAAGGCGGTTGCCGGCGCGGCGGACGCGGCCGGACACGCCCACGTCACCGCGCAGGCGGCCGAGGACGCCCGCAACTCCGCCCAGCAGGTGGCCGCTCCGGCCAACGACGCGATCCAGCTCGGCTCGCCGTACATCACCACCGACGCCGCCGCCGGTCTCGCCGTACTGACGGGCCAGTCGTCCAAGACGATCGCCGAGCAGCAGCAGGCGGTCGCCGAGGCGCATGCCCGGAACGCGCAGCAGGCCGCCGAGCAGGCGCAGTCCACCGCGAACGCGGCGACCGGCGACGCCAAGGCCGCCTACACGATCGCGGCCGAGGCCGCCGGACACGCGGCGGACGCCCGCAAGTCCGCGAAGGAGGCCCTGGGATACGCGGCCGAGGCGGCACAGGCGGCCGCCGACGCGCAGACGTCACTGGCCAACACCCTGGAGTACGACCGGCAGGCCGGTGAGGACGCGGCGGCGGCCGACAAGGCCGCGGGACGCGCCGAGGGCTACGCCAAGGACGCCCGGGACTCCGCCGACCAGGCAGCCCTGGACGCCGAGGCCGCCCGTACCGCCGCCTCCGAGGCGGAGCAGGCGGCCAAGGACGCCCGTGCCGCCGCCGACCGCGCCGACGCCGAGGCCACCGCGGCCGAGGAGGCGGCCAAGGACGCGCAGAAGTACGCGGACTCGGCCCAGCAGGCGGCCGACGAGGCACAGCGCAACGACGCCAACAAGCAGGTGCAGGCCGGTGCCGCCACCGGTGCCGGTGGCGTGTTCTCCGTCATCGACGAGATCAAGCAGAGCGGGGACCCGGAACGCCTTCCGGACGACTGCTCGCGGCTGCCCTGCGACCTGGTGTTCAAGGCGCACTTCGACGCGGTCGTCAGCTTCTACCTCTGCACCGACCCCGATGTCCCCGCCACCGAGTCCGGCTGCCCGGCCGAGGACACCGTCTTCCTCACCACGCAGACGATCAAGGGCCTGACCAAGACGGTCAAGGTCTCCTCGTGGCAGGCGACCAAGGACCTGTGGAAGGGCATCTTCGACTCGGTCGTCGGTGACTTCACCGGCTGCTACCACAAGGTCAAGGGCGACGGCAGCGGCAGCTACGGCGACTGCGCCTGGGCCGCCACCTGGCTCCCGCTGGGCGGCCCCATCGCGAAGATCACCGAGGCGATCCGCGGGGTGGACGCCGCGCTGCGCACCGGCGTCGGGGTCTCCGACGCGCTGAAGGCGCTGAAGGCCCTCGACGTGGACGCGCACACGCTCGCCGACATCGAGCGCACGGTGTCCGTCTACGAGGACGCGCGGACGGCGTGCCGGATCAACAGCTTCCCCGGCACCACGGACGTCGTCCTGGCCGACGGGAGCCGCAAGCCGATCCGCGACGTGCGCCTGGGCGACCGGCTCCTGGCCGCGGACCCGGCCACCGGACGCAACCGGTCCGAGCCGGTCACACGCACCTTCCGGCACACCACCGAGGACCTGCTGGACGTCACCCTGGCGGGCGGCGGCAACCTCACCAGCACGCCGGGCCACCGCTTCTACGTCACCGGCCGCGGCTGGACCCTCGCGTCCGACCTGCGCGCCGGGGACCGGCTGCGCACCCCGGACGGCGGGACGCGCACGGTGGCCGCGCTGCTCGGCCGTGACTCCGCCGCGCCCCGGACCGTGTACGACCTGACCGTGTCGGGTCTGCACACCTTCTACGCCGTGGCGGGCGACGCCCCGGTCCTGGTCCACAACTGCAACGACCTGATCGCCGACGAGGGCAAGTTCCCCGGTCTCGCGCACGTCCTGGACGAGCACGTGGACCCGAGCAGGGCGGAGGCGGTCGCCCTGGCCGCCGGCAAGTCGGCCAAGGCCGGCCGGGACACGCCCAACAGCGTGTTCTCCGACGGCGTGACGGCCCAGCAGGTCGTCGACTACGCCATCGCCGGCAAGGCGGGCGCCATCGCCAAGTGGCTGCGCGGGTCGAAGCAGGAGCTGGAGTGGAGCGGTACGTTCGGGGCGAAGAACTCCCTGGGCACCGTCTACTACGCCAACAACACCGAGAAGGCCGCCGGCAACGGCTTCTACATCATGCTCAAGCGGGCCAAGGGCCACCCGCACGGCTACTACGTGTACACCGCGTACCCGAAGTAGGAAGAAGCAGGAAGGAAGCGGAACGAGATGCAGCGCTTCACCGACTTCGAGTTCGGTGTGCCGTGGGTGATGGGCTTCTTCCACGCGGACGGGAGCCACTCGGGGGACACCCCCGTCGAGGTGGTGGCCAACCACTTCGCCGAGGAGGCCGACCAGGAGATCCTGGCCGTCCGGCGTGACGCCCTGACCCTGCTGGACGGCCTCGCCCCGGAGGCGGTCGGAGCGCTGTGGTCGGCCGGCGCGGAGTACCTGCCCGGTGCCGAGCCGGCCGAGTGGACCGCGTGGACGCGGACGGTCGTCGCCCTGTGCGACGCACGGCTGTCCGCGGTCACGGACCCGGTCGCCCTGTCCGGGGCCGACCTGGAGGACGGACGGGACCAGGAGGAGGCGGTCGTCGCCGAGATCGCGGGACTGTCCTTCCTGGCCGCGGACGTACGGGACGCGCTCACCGAGTGCGCCCGCCGCGGCACCCCCGACCTCGCGTTCCGGATCCTGCTGCGCGTCCTGCGCAGCACTCCGGGCGCGTGGCTGGCGCCGGACCGGTACGCGCGGATGGAGGCGATCGGAGCGGCGCTGCGCCTCGGTGAGTTCGTGGTGGACTCCGTCCAGTACCTGGTCGACGACGAGCCGCCGCCGGACCCGCCGACGGAGCGCTTCACCGACGGCGACTTCGGCATGAGCCGGCTGATGCGCGCCTTCGCCCCGGAGGGCGGGGGCGGCACATACGGCACATACGGCACGGGCGGCGGGGAGGCCGGCGGGACGAAAGCGCCGGTCGCCGCCGTCCGCGGCCTGCTGGCCGAGGCGTCCGACCCCCGGGAGGTGCTCGCCGTCCGCCGGGACGCGCAGGCGCTCCTGGACCACCTCCCCGGCCGTACGGGCGAGGTGCTGTGGTGCGCCGGTACGGGGCTCGGCCCCGGCTTCTTCGCCGCGGACGACCCCGGGAGGGCCTCGGGCAAGGCGTGGCTGCGGACCGTCGTCGCGGAGTGCGACGCCCGGCTGTCCGGCCTGGACGTGCCGCCGCTGGACGGAGGCGACCTGGTGGGCGGCGGCGCCAGGAACGGCCCGGCGACCCGTGAACTGAGCGAGTTCGCCGCCGTCCTGGACCCGGAGACCGCCCAGGCCCTCACCGACTGCGCCTGGCTCTACGACCCGGAACTGGCCCTGCGCCTGCTGCTGCGGACGCTCGTGCGGACGCGGACACCGCTGACCGCCGGGCAGTACGCGCGGCTCGCGGGCCGCGCGGCGGCCTATCTCCACGGCCCCCGCCTGCTGGAGGACGTCCGCCGCCTGGTCCCCGGGAACGCGGAGGGCTGACCCCGCCCGCACCCGGGGCGCGCCCGGCGATGAGAACATGAGGTCTCGGCAACTACACCGCTGTAGAAGGACGTCAGGCACATGTTCGAACAGCTCAAGAACCTGAAGAACCTCAAGGACAAGGTCGAGGACCTGGCCGAGACCCACGGGGACAAGATCTCCGCCGGTCTGGAGAAGGCCGGTGACTTCATCGACGACAAGACCGGCGGCAAGCACCACGACAAGATCGACAACGCCGTCGACAAGGCCCAGGACTACATCGGCAAGCTCGGCGAGAAGGACACCGGCAAGAACCCGGAGAACCCGCAGAACCCGCAGAACCCGCAGAACCCGCAGAACCCGGAGAACCCGGAGGGCGCGGGGGACGGGAAGGGCGGGGAGAAGTCCTGAGCCTCCCGGCGAGGGGGCGGGCGGCCGGTCCCGCGAAGCCCGCCCTCGGCCCGCCCCGCCCCGAAGCGAGCAGGGCGGGCGCCGACCGGGGGGGCGAGGCCGCGGCGCCGCGTCGGCACGTGACACTGGTGACAGGCGGGTGGGCCGGGCCTGTCACGCGGTGTCGCCCGGCTCCGGCGTCAGATACGGCACGGCACGGCAGGCAGGACGAGGCGGGCACGGGACGATGAGCCATGAGTGAGGTCGAGGAACAGCAGCAGCCGGGGCACGGGCCCCTGGCCGGGTTCACCGTGGGGGTGACGGCCGCGCGGCGCGCCGACGAACTGGGCGCGCTGCTCGGGCGGCGCGGCGCGCTCGTCGTGCATGCGCCCGCGCTGCGCATCGTTCCGCTCGCCGACGACAGCGAACTGCTGGCCGCCACCGAGGAGATCGTCGGCCGGGCGCCCGACATCGTGATCGCCACCACCGCGATCGGCTTCCGCGGCTGGCTGGAGGCCGCCGCCGGCTGGGGCCGGGGCGAGGCCCTGCTCGACCGGTTGCGGCAGGCGGAACTGCTGGCCCGCGGGCCCAAGGTCAAGGGCGCGATCCGGGCCGCCGGACTGACCGAGCAGTGGTCGCCGGCCTCGGAGTCGATGGCCGAGGTGCTGGACCGGCTGCTCGAACAGGGCGTGGACGGACGGCGGGTGGCCGTGCAGCTGCACGGGGAGCCGCTGTCCGGGTTCGTGGACGCGCTGCGGGCGGCCGGGGCCGAGGTCGTCCCGGTGCCGGTGTACCGGTGGCTGCCGCCCGAGGACCCCGGCCCGCTGGACCGGCTGCTGGACACCACCGTCGCGCGCGGCCTCGACGCGCTCACCTTCACCAGCGCCCCGGCCGCCGCGTCCCTGCTGTCCCGCGCCGCCGAACGCGGGCTGCTGGCCGAGCTGCTGGCCGCGCTCGCCCACGATGTGCTGCCCGCGTGCGTCGGCCCGGTGACCGCCGTGCCCCTGGAGGAGCACGGGGTGGCCACGGTGCAGCCCGAGCGCTTCCGGCTGGGGCCGCTGGTGCAGGTGCTGTGCCGGGAACTGCCGGGCCGGGCACGGACGTTGCCGGTCGCCGGGCACCGCGTGCAGCTCCGGGGGCACGCGGTGCTGGTGGACGACGACCTGAGGCCGGTGCCGCCCGCCGGTACGGCGCTGCTGCGGGCGCTCGCGCGGCACCCCGGCCGCGTGGTCTCCCGCGCCGACCTGCTGCGCGCCCTGCCCGGCACCGGCCGCGACGAACACGCGGTGGAGACCGCCATGACCCGCCTGCGCACCGCACTCGGACACCCCGACCTGATCCGGACGGTGGTCGAACGCGGTTACCGGCTGGCCCTCGACCCGACGCCGGACGCGAAGCACACGGACGACTGGCCCCGCCCCTAGTCCCGGCCGCCCGCGCACTGCCGTGTCCCCGGCGGGGCGGCGTCCCCGCCACGCCCGGCGGCCCGGCGGGGCGGCGTCCTCGGCCGGGCGTCGTCCGCGTGGGGTGGCGTGTCCGGTGCGGTCCACCGGCCGCGGCCCCTGGCCGTCCCGCCGGTCGACGGCCCCGGTGCGGGCCGGGCCGCCGGTCGGCCCACGGCCGTGCCCCGCGCGCCGCTCGGCCCGGCGAGCCCGCCCGCCGGCCGGCCCGCGCCGTCTGCCGGTCTCCCCACGCCGCACGGTCCGCCGCCCCGACGCCGCACGGCCCCTGTTCGGCCCGGCGGCCCGGCCTGCCGGTCCCCGGGCCCGCCCGTCGACCCCCGCCCGCCGCCCGCCCACCCGCGCCGCTCCGCCCGCCCGCGCAGCAGCAGCGCCCGTGCCAGGCACGCCAGGGCCAGTGTCACCAGTACGGTCCGGACGGCGTTCCAGGCCGCCCACGGGTTCTCGAAGTGCTCGCGGGCCGCGCCCGGGGCGGTGGCGCGGGCCAGCGCGTCGTTGAGGGGGACGTTGCACGCCGCGGTGACCGCGAAGGCGAGGACGTGCGCCGCCAGGGCCGCCCACACCCACGGGCGGGGCGGCCGGGTGCCGCGCAGTTGCCACGCCGAGACGCCGGTCAGCAGCGGGGCGCCGAGGAAGGCGAGGAGGAAGAGCGGGTTCTGGATCACGTCGTTGACGTCCCGCATGACCTCGACGTACGTGCGGTCGCCGCTGCGGGCCAGCGCGGGCATCACCGCGCAGGCGAAGACGTAGCAGACGCCCGCCAGCAGCCCGGTGGCGACGGCGGCTGCGCCCAGCACGCCCGCCGCGGCGCCGCGCCGCACCCCGTCCCCGCCGCCGATCTCGATGTCCGTCATACCGTCCAGTCAACGCACCCGCCCGGCCCGCGCCCATCGCCGAGAGGCGCGGGCGCATACGCGGCCGTCCACGCGCGGGGGGTTCCGGCCGGGGGGACGGGCGGGCACTGTGGGAGGGAACGCTTCCCCCAGCCCTGACGAGCACCCCGCCGCCCGGTCCGGCGACCGGCCGGGGTGTCGCCCCCTAGGCGGTGACAGGCACATGGCACTGGGTACGGCTCCGCACACGGCCACGGTCCTTCCCGAACTGCGCTTCGACACCGGGCGGATCTGTCTGGACCTGCTCGCCACCACCCACCCGGCGGAACGGCTCGGCACCCCCGCGCCGCTGCGCGCCTGGATCACGGGCTCGGGCCTGGTCCCGCCGGGCACCGGCCTCGCGCACGCCGACCACACCTGGGCGGCGGCCTTCCGCGAACTGCGCGGGCAGGTGGCGTACCTGGTGAACGCGCACCTGGACGGACCGCCGCGCGACCCGCGCGACCCGCGCGCCCACGGCCTCGCGCTCGCCCTGGCCCGCGTCAACGACACCGCGCGCGCCGCCCCGCCCGCCCCGCGCGCCGTGCGCGGCGCGGACGGCGCCCTCGTACGGGCGCTGGCCGCCCCGCCCGAGCGCGCCGCGCTGCTCGCGGCCGTCGCCCGTGACGCCCTGGACCTGCTCACGGACCCCGCCGCGCGCGCCGCGCTGCGCCGGTGCGCGGGCGACAACTGCCCCCTCGTGTACCTGGACACCTCCCGGGGCCGGCGGCGCCGCTGGTGCTCCAGCGAGGTCTGCGGCAACCGCGAACGGGTCGCCCGCCACCGCCGCCGCGCCGCCCTCGCCCGCACCTGACGGCCCGCCCCGCCCCCGTCCGCCCCGCCGCTGCGGGCGGCGGCCCGGCCGACGGCCGGGTCCGGCTTCCGCCAGTGGGCTCCCTTCGCGTACGGTTGACGGCTGCCCAGCACGTCAGAAGGGGGCCCGGTGGCCGCTCAGGCTCAACAGGATTCCGCGGTCGGTTCGGTTCACGACGCAGCGCACGACACCGTGCGCGACCGAGAGATCAGCATGGAGCAGGACCACCTGGACCGGGTGTACCGGCGGCTCGAGGTGAAGATCCACGAGGCCGAGTTCCTGATGCGGGACGCGGCCGAGCGCGGCCAGGTCGGCACGCCCGGCGCGCTGGCCGAACGGGATGCCCAGGTCTTCCGCGCGGGCATCCATCTCAACCGGCTGAACAACGAGTTCGAGGACTTCCTCTTCGGCCGCATCGACCTGCTGCCGGGCAAGGACGGCAAGAAGGGCCCGGACGGCGCCTACACCGCCGTGGAACCGGCCGAGGGCGCGGTGCGCGAGGACAACACCGCCGACATCGCCGAGACCCTGCACATCGGCCGCATCGGCGTCCTGGACGAGGACTACTCCCCGCTGGTCATCGACTGGCGGGCGCCCGCCGCCGCGCCGTTCTACCGCTCCACCCCGGTCGACCCCGGCCGGGTCGTGCGCCGCCGGGTGATCCGCTCCAAGGGGCGGCGGGTGCTCGGCGTCGAGGACGACCTGATGCGGCCCGAGCTGACCGCCCGGCTGGACGGCCGCGAGCTGCCCGCCGTCGGCGACGGCGCGCTGATGGCCGCGCTCGGCCGGGCCCGCAGCCACAGCATGCGGGACATCGTCTCCTCCATCCAGGCCGAGCAGGATCTCGTCATCCGGGCGCCCGCCGCCTCGGTGACGTATGTCGAGGGCGGTCCGGGCACCGGCAAGACGGCGGTCGCCCTGCACCGCGCCGCCTACCTGCTCTACCAGGACCGCCGCCGGTACGCGGGCGGCATCCTCATCGTCTCGCCGACCCCGCTGCTCGTGGCGTACACCGAGGGCGTGCTGCCCTCCCTCGGCGAGGAGGGCCAGGTCGCCGTCCGGGCGATCGGCTCGCTCGTCGACGGCGTCGAGGCCACCGTGTACGACGCGCCGTCCGTGGCCCGCGCCAAGGGCTCGTACCGGATGCTGAAGGTGCTGCGGAAGGCGGCGCGCGGCGCGCTGGAGCTGGGCCCCGGCGCGCGCGGCGGGGCGCGGACCTCGGCGGGCACGCCCGCGCACGCGCCCGCGGGACAGCTCGCCCTCGGCGAGGACCCGGAGGAGACGGAAGAGGCGGCGGAGGCGGCGAAGATCCCGGCCGGGCCGCCGACCCGGCTGCGGGTGGTCGCCTTCGGCCGCCGCCTCGAACTGGAGGCCGCGGAGCTGGAGCACGTACGGCGCACCGCCCTCGGCGGCACCGCCCCGGTCAACCTGCTGCGCCCGCGCGCCCGCAAGCTGCTCCTGGACGCCCTGTGGGAGAAGTCCGGGGCCGGTACCCGGCACACCGACCCGGAGCTGGCCGCCGAGCTGCGCTCCTCCTTCGACGACGACGTCACGGACGAGGACTCCTTCATCGCCTTCCTCGACGCCTGGTGGCCCGAGCTGACGCCGCGCGCGGTGCTCGCCGCCATGGCCGACGAGCGGCGCCTGGGCCGCTGGGCCCGCCGGGTGCTCAACCCGGGCGAGGTGCGCAAGGTCGCCCGCTCGCTGCGGCGGGACGGGTACTCGGTGCACGACATCGCGCTGCTCGACGAGCTCCAGGCGATCCTCGGCACCCCGGCCCGGCCGCGCAAGAAGCGCGACCTGGACCCGCTGGACCAGCTCACCGGCCTGGAGGAGCTGATGCCGGTGCGCGAGGAGTCGCAGCGCGAGCGCGCCGAGCGGCTGGCCCAGGAGCGCGTCGAGTACGCGCACGTCATCGTCGACGAGGCGCAGGACCTCACGCCCCTCCAGTGGCGCATGGTGGGCCGCCGCGGCCGGCACGCGACCTGGACGGTGGTGGGCGACCCGGCGCAGTCCTCCTGGTCCGACCCGGACGAGGCGGCCGAGGCCCGCGACGAGGCGCTGGGCACCCGTCCGCGCCGCCGCTTCGAGCTGACGGTGAACTACCGCAACCCGGCCGAGATCGCCGAGCTGGCCGCCCGGGTGCTGGCCCTGGCCATGCCCGGCTCCCGCGCGCCCTCCGCGGTGCGCTCCACGGGCGTACAGCCGCGCTTCGCCGTCGTCCGGGACTCCCTGGCCGCCACCGTGCGGGCGGAGGCCGAACGGCTGCTGGAGCGGGTGGAGGGCACCGTCGGCGTGGTCGTGGCCATGAACCGGCGCGAGGAGGCCCGCCGCTGGCTGGCCGGTCTCGGGGACCGGGTGGTGGCGCTGGGCAGCCTGGAGGCCAAGGGCCTGGAGTACGACGCGTCGCTGGTCGTCTCGCCCGCGGAGATCGCCGACGAGTCGCCGGCCGGGCTGCGGGTGCTCTACGTCGCGCTGACCCGCGCGACCCAGCAGCTCACCGTGGTCTCCGGCGAGCGCGACGAGCCGGACGCGTCCGGGGTGCCGGACCTGCTGCGGGACTGAGCGAGGAAAGGAACCTCGCCCGGAGGAATGGTCTCACCGGATCCGTTTGTTAGCCTTGGTGTGGCACCGGCCCGATCCAAGCCCCCGGGCCCAACCTTCGTCGCTACGAGCGACCACTTGCCGCGAGGCGAGCATGGCGGGTCGGTGTCACAAAGCTCAGTGGAGGCCCACGTCACAGCGAATGTGACGTGGGCCTCTTTTGCTGTGTCCGCCCCTACCGCGACCCCTGCTCTTCTCGTATGGTGGAAGTCACTTTCCGAAAACAGCGCCTCCCGGTGAACACAAAGTCCGCAATACGGGGCGGCTACCACGTACTCAGGGGTAGGTGCGACGATCGGACGGCACAACTTCGCGACACGGTGAAAGCAGAGGAAGTCGGCCATGGCAACGGCGCCCAGCGTCTCCTACTCGATGACCATCCGGCTGGAGGTGCCCGCGAGCGGAACGGCAGTCTCGCAGCTCACCACCGCTGTGGAGTCCTCCGGAGGCTCGGTCACGGGCCTCGACGTCACCGCGTCCGGCCACGAGAAGCTCCGTATCGACGTCACCATCGCGGCGACGTCCACCGGCCACGCCGACGAGATCGTCGAGCAGCTCCGGGGCATCGAGGGCGTCACCCTCGGCAAGGTCTCCGACCGTACGTTCCTGATGCACCTCGGCGGCAAGATCGAGATGCAGTCCAAGCACCCCATCCGCAACCGTGACGACCTCTCCATGGTCTACACGCCGGGTGTGGCCCGCGTCTGCATGGCGATCGCCGAGAACCCCGAGGACGCCCGCCGCCTCACCATCAAGCGCAACTCCGTTGCGGTCGTGACGGACGGCTCCGCGGTGCTGGGCCTGGGCAACATCGGCCCCAAGGCCGCGCTGCCCGTCATGGAGGGCAAGGCGGCCCTCTTCAAGCGGTTCGCCGGCATCGACGCCTGGCCGATCTGCCTGGACACCCAGGACACCGACGCCATCGTCGAGATCGTCAAGGCGATCGCCCCCGGGTTCGCCGGCATCAACCTGGAGGACATCTCCGCGCCCCGCTGCTTCGAGATCGAGGCCCGGCTGCGCGAGGCCCTGGACATCCCGGTCTTCCACGACGACCAGCACGGCACCGCGATCGTCGTGCTCGCCGCGCTCACCAACGCCCTGCGCGTGGTGGACAAGCCGATCGAGAACGTCCGGGTCGTGATGTCGGGCGCCGGCGCGGCCGGCACCGCCATCCTCAAGCTGCTGCTCGCCGCGGGTGTGAAGAACGCCGTCGTCGCCGACATCCACGGCGTGGTGCACGCGGGCCGCGAGGACCTGGTCGACGCGGCCCCCGAGTCGGCGCTGCGCTGGATCGCCGACAACACCAACCCGGAGAACCTCACCGGCACCCTGAAGGAGGCCGTGCGCGGCGCGGACGTCTTCATCGGCGTGTCGGCGCCCAACGTGCTCGACGGCGCCGATGTGGCCGCCATGGCCGACGGGGCGATCGTGTTCGCGCTCGCGAACCCGGACCCGGAGGTCGACCCGGCGGTCGCCCGCCGGACGGCCGCGGTGGTGGCCACCGGCCGCTCCGACTTCCCCAACCAGATCAACAACGTGCTGGTCTTCCCGGGTGTCTTCCGCGGCCTGCTGGACGCGCAGTCGCGCACCGTCAACACCGAGATGATGCTCGCCGCCGCCCAGGCGCTGGCCGATGTCGTCACCGAGGGCGAGCTGAACCCGAACTACATCGTCCCCAGCGTCTTCAACGACAAGGTCGCCGGGGCCGTCGCCGGAGCCGTCCGGGAGGCCGCCAAGGCGGCCGGTGCGAGCGCGACGGCCGGCTCCGCCGCCGGAGTCTGACAAACGGCACGCATCAGTCGGAACGGACGTTCGGGGACGGCGGTTCCCGGGCGTGATGATCGCCACGACGCGCCGGGACCCGGCGCGTCGCGGCCGACGCTGTCAGTGGGGCGCCCTATCGTGGCTGGCCGGAGTCTGCGGCTGGAGCCGGACGGCAGGCCCTGGCCGGCAGACCCTCTTTTCGTGTGACTCCCAAGGGTGTTCTCACGACTCCTACGGGTGCCGGATTGGCTTTCCCGCCGCAGGTGGGGGCAGGATGCCACCCTGGGCGCGAGGGTCTGACGAGGGACCCGGGTCCGGGGACCCCCGAGGACCCTGGCAGCATCGGCTTGGCTGGCCCAACATGCGGCTTCGCCGCGTGGCACGCCTCAACGGCAAGAAGAACACGGGAGTAACAACATGAACCGCAGTGAGCTGGTGGCCGCGCTGGCCGACCGCGCCGAGGTGACCCGCAAGGACGCCGACGCCGTGCTGGCCGCGTTCGCCGACGTCGTCGGCGACATCGTCTCCAAGGGGGACGAGAAGGTCACCATCCCTGGCTTCCTCACCTTCGAGCGCACCCACCGTGCCGCTCGCACCGCCCGCAACCCGCAGACCGGCGAGCCGATCCAGATCCCGGCCGGCTACAGCGTGAAGGTCTCCGCGGGCAGCAAGCTCAAGGAAGCCGCCAAGGGCAAGTGACCTCGCCTTCCGTACGCCACGGGACGGCGTACGGGGCCCGCTAGGGCCGACAACGTCCATGGGGCGGCCCCCTTCACCGGGGGCCGCCCCATCGTCGTCGTACGCACGCGCCACGCCGCCCCCCCGGGAGGGGGCCGCCCGGACCCCCGGCCGGGGGTGGGCCCGTGCGGGCCGGGGTCGGGTGGTCGGTGTGGTTCAGCCGAGTGCCTGGCCCGGCAGCTCGACCTTCGCGCCCAGTTCCACGAGCTTGTCCATGAAGTTCTCGTAGCCGCGGTTGATCAGGTCGATGCCGTGGACACGGGAGGTGCCCTGGGCGGCCAGGGCGGCGATCAGGTAGGAGAAGCCGCCGCGCAGGTCGGGGATGACCAGGTCGGCGCCCTGGAGCCGGGTGGGGCCCGACACCACCGCGGAGTGCAGGAAGTTGCGCTGGCCGAAGCGGCAGTCGGAGCCGCCCAGGCACTCGCGGTAGAGCTGGATGTGCGCGCCCATCTGGTTGAGCGCGGAGGTGAAGCCGAGGCGGGACTCGTAGACCGTCTCGTGGACGATCGACAGGCCGGTCGCCTGGGTGAGCGCGACCACCAGCGGCTGCTGCCAGTCCGTCTGGAAGCCGGGGTGCACGTCCGTCTCCAGCGCGATGGACTTCAACTGCCCGCCGGGGTGCCAGAACCGGATGCCCTCGTCGTCGATCTCGAAGGCACCGCCCACCTTCCGGTAGGTGTTCAGGAAGGTCATCATCGACCGCTGCTGGGCGCCGCGGACGTAGATGTCGCCCTCGGTGGCCAGCGCCGCCGACGCCCAGGACGCCGCCTCCAGGCGGTCCGAGAGGGCGCGGTGGGTGTAGCCGCCGAGCTTGTCGACACCGGTGACGCGGATGGTGCGGTCGGTGTCCATCGCGATGATCGCGCCCATCTTCTGCAGTACGCAGATCAGGTCCTCGATCTCCGGCTCGACGGCCGCGTTGGACAACTCGGTGACGCCCTCGGCGAGTACGGCCGTCAGCAGCACCTGCTCGGTCGTGCCCACCGACGGGTAGGGCAGCCGGATCTTGGTGCCGCGCAGCCGCTGCGGTGCCTCCAGGTACTGGCCGTCCGCCCGCTTCTCGATCGTCGCGCCGAACTGCCGCAGCACGTCGAAGTGGAAGTCGATGGGCCGGCCGCCGATGTCGCAGCCGCCCAGGCCGGGGATGAAGGCGTGGCCGAGCCGGTGCAGCAGCGGGCCGCAGAACAGGATCGGGATGCGGCTGGAGCCCGCGTGGGCATCGATGTCGGCCACGTTGGCGCTCTCCACCCGGGTCGGGTCGAGCACCAGCTCGCCCGGCTCCTCACCCGGACGGACCGTCACCCCGTGCAGTTGCAGCAGACCGCGTACGACCCGCACGTCACGGATGTCCGGAACATTGCGCAGCCGGCTCGGTTCGCTGCCCAGCAGAGCGGCGACCATGGCCTTCGGTACGAGGTTCTTCGCACCGCGGACACGGATCTCGCCCTCCAGCGGGGTTCCGCCGTGGACAAGCAGTACGTCATCAGTGCCGTTGACGGTCATGTATCTCGCGTTCCGATGAGGTGGGGCAGGGGCGCGGCCGGTCACTCGGGCAGGGGCCGGACAGACAGACTAGTCGCGGCGGAGCTTCCTTTCGTAAGCCTGTGCACCACCCGCACGTCATGGCTGTGTCACAACACGCAGTGTCGGGCGCCGGGCACGTGCGGTGACCGTCGCGGCCGTGCGCCCGTGACGCTCCCGTGCCCCGGGCGCGCCCTCACTCCGGTAGCCGGATTGGCTCCCCACGCCCGGGGAAGATGCGGGATCATGTCTGGCATGACCGAGGTGTCCTCGCTCACAGGGCGGCTGCTCGTGGCCACGCCCGCCCTGGCGGACCCGAACTTCGACCGTGCGGTGGTGCTCCTTCTCGACCACGACGAGGAGGGTTCCCTCGGTGTCGTCCTCAACCGGCCCACCCCGGTGGACGTCGGCGACATCCTGGCCGGCTGGGCGGACCTGGCCGGGGAGCCGGGCGTCGTCTTCCAGGGCGGGCCGGTCTCGCTGGACTCCGCGCTCGGTGTCGCCGTCATCCCGGGCGGCGGCGCGGGCGGCCGCGCCCCGCTGGGCTGGCGCCGGGTGCACGGCGCGATCGGCCTGGTCGACCTGGAGGCGCCGCCGGAGCTGCTGGCCTCCGCCCTCGGCTCGCTGCGCATCTTCGCCGGGTACGCGGGCTGGGGCCCCGGCCAGCTGGAGGGCGAGCTGGGGGAGGGCGCCTGGTACGTCGTCGAGTCGGAACCGGGCGACGTGTCCTCCCCGTTCCCCGAGCGGCTGTGGCGCGAGGTGCTGCGCAGGCAGCGCAGCGAGCTGGCGATGGTCGCCACCTACCCGGACGACCCGTCGCTCAACTGATGCCCGCGCACTTCAGTACCCTTGGCGTATGAGCACTCTCGAGCCCGAGCGCGGCACTGGTACGGGGACCCTCGTAGAGCCGACGCCGCAGGTGTCCCACGGAGACGGCGACCACGAGCGCTTCGCCCACTACGTCCAGAAGGACAAGATCATGGCGAGCGCCCTGGACGGGACACCCGTCGTGGCGCTGTGCGGCAAGGTGTGGGTGCCGGGCCGTGACCCGAAGAAGTACCCGGTCTGCCCGCTGTGCAAGGAGATCTACGAGTCCATGAGCGGCGGCGGCGACCAGGGCAAGGGCGGCGACAAGAAGTAGGCCACCGGCTCTTCCCGGCCGCCCCGCGGGCCTTCGGGCCGACCTGGGCCCCCGAGTGCGTTTCGCGCGCTTCGGGGGCCTTTGTGCGTTCCCGCGTTGCACGGGGTGCGTCGGGCGGTCACAGAGTGGTTGAGACCTCTTGTCGTCGCGTTCATGGAGTACCTAGCCTCCGTGGTGTTGTGCAGAGCAAAACCGCCATTGCATATGTTGCAACACTGACCGGAGGAACCGCTCCATGAAGCTCTCCGCAAGACTCCCCGGCCGACTGGCCCTGCTGGCCGCCGCGGCCGTCGTCACCGCCACCGCCTGCGCCCCGCAGACCTCCGACAACTCCTCCTCCGGCAAGGACGAGAAGTCCGGCACCGTGCGCCTCTGGATGTTCCAGGAGGTCAACAACAAGCCGAAGGAACAGGTGGTCGCACAGGTCCTCGCCGACTTCCGCACGGCCCACAAGGACACGAAGGTCACCGTCGAGTACATCCCCGTGGAGACCCGCGCCCAGCGGATCAAGGCCGCCTTCAACGACCCGAAGAGCGCCCCGGATGTCATCGAGTACGGCAACACCGACACCGCCGGCTACGTCAAGGACGGCGGACTCGCCGACATCACCGCCGAGTTCGGCGCCTGGAAGGAGGCCAAGGACACCGACCCCACCGCCCGCACCTCGGTCACGGTGGACGGAAAGGTCTACGGAGCCCCGTACTTCGTCGGCGTCCGCGCCCTGTACTACCGCACGGACGTCTTCCGGGAACTGAACCTCCAGCCGCCGAAGACCCTGGACGAACTGGCCCGCACCGCCAGGAAGATCCGGTCGGAGAAGCCCGACCTGTACGGCCTCGCCGTCGGCGGTGCCTACACCTACGGCGCCCTGCCGTTCATCTGGGCCAACGGCGGCGCCCTCGCCACCGGCCAGGGCGGCTCCTACGCCTCCGCGATCGACACCCCCGCGGCCCGCAAGGGCATCGAGCAGTACACCGGCCTGTTCGGCGACGACAACTGCCCCGCCGCCAAGTGCGCCGGGATGACCGGCAACGACACCATCACCGCCTTCGCCGCGGGCAAGGCCGCCATGGCGGTCGGCGGCGACTTCAACCACCAGGCCGTGGAGGCGGGCAAGGCCAAGGGCAAGTACGCGGTCGTGCCGCTGCCGGGCGTCAAGGCCGGCTCCGTCGCTCCGGCCTTCGCGGGCGGCAACAACATCGGCGTGCTCAAGAGCACCGCCCACCGCAGCCTCGCCGTGGACCTCATGGAGCGGCTCGCCTCGAAGAAGACCCAGGCCCAGACGTTCGACGCGATGGGCTTCCTGCCCACCTTCACGGACGTGCGCCGGGAAGTCGCCGCCAAGAACCCCTTCGTGAAGCCCTTCGTCGACACCCTCGCCGCGGGCACCGAGTTCGTGCCGGCCTCGCCCGCCTGGGCGCAGATCGACTCCTCGCTGGTGCTGCCGACCATGTTCCAGGAGGTCGTCAGCGGCAAGAAGGACGTCGCGGCGGCCGCCGGGGACGCGGCGAAGAAGATGAACGACGCGTTCGGCTCCGTCGGATGACCGCTTCGCCCACGAGCCCGCAGGGCGTGGTGCGCGGACGGCCGCGGGTGCTCCGCGGCCGCCCGCGCGGCGCCCCGCGCCCCGGCGGGCGCGCCGTCACCCCCTGGCTCTATCTCGCCCCCGCCCTCGTCGTCCTCGGCGGACTGCTCGTCTACCCCGTCTACCAACTCGGCCTGATCTCCTTCCTGGAGTACACCCAGGCCCAGGTCAGCGGCGGACAGCCGGCCACCTTCCAGGGCCTGGGCAACTACGCCGAGCTGTTCGGCGACGACCAGTTCTGGCGGGTCCTGCTGGCCACCGTGGTGTTCGCGGCGGCCTGCGTGCTGTGCACCCTCGCCGCCGGCTGCGCGCTCGCCGTGCTCCTCACCCGGGTGCGCGCCGTGCCGCGGCTCGCGCTGATGCTCGCCGCCCTCGGCGCCTGGGCGACCCCCGCGGTCACCGGCTCCACGGTCTGGCTGCTGCTGTTCGACGCCGACTTCGGGCCCGTCAACAAGATCCTCGGCCTGGGCGACCACTCCTGGACGTACGGGCGCTACAGCGCCTTCCTGCTCGTCCTGCTCGAAGTGGTCTGGTGCTCCTTCCCGTTCGTCATGGTGACCGTCTACGCCGGGATCCGCGCCGTCCCCTCGGAGGTGCTGGAGGCCGCCGCGCTGGACGGCGCCTCCCAGTGGCGGATCTGGCGCTCGGTGCTGGCACCGATGCTGCGGCCGATCCTCGTCGTGGTCACCATCCAGTCCGTCATCTGGGACTTCAAGGTCTTCACCCAGATCTACGTCATGACGAACGGTGGCGGCATCGCCGGACAGAACCTCGTCCTCAACGTCTACGCCTACCAGAAGGCGTTCGCGTCCTCGCAGTACAGCCTCGGCTCCGCCATCGGCGTCGTGATGCTGCTGATCCTGCTGGCCGTGACGCTGGTCTATCTGCGGCTGCTGCGCCGCCAGGGGGAGGAGCTGTGAGCCTGGTGCGCACCTGGGTGCGCCGCCCCTGGCGGCTCGCCGCCGAGGCGTCGGCGCTGCTGATCGCGGCCGTGGTCGCCTTCCCGCTGTACTGGATGGTGCTGAGCGCCTTCAAACCGGCCGGGGAGATCGAGTCCACCGAACCGCGCCCCTGGACGGCGTCCCCCACCCTGGACTCCTTCCGGCGGGTCTTCGGCCAGCAGGAGTTCGGCCGCTACTTCCTCAACAGCCTGCTCGTCGCGGGCACCGTGGTGATCGCCTCCGCGCTGATCTCGTTCCTGGCGGCGACCGCCGTCACCCGGTTCCGCTTCCGCTTCCGGACCACCCTGCTGATCATGTTCCTGGTGGCCCAGATGGTGCCCGTGGAGGCGCTCACCATCCCGCTGTTCTTCCTGATGCGGGACTTCGGCCAGCTCAACACCCTGGGCTCGCTGATCCTGCCGCACATCGCCTTCTCGCTGCCGTTCGCGATCTGGATGCTGCGCGGCTTCGTCAAAGCCGTACCCGAGGCCCTGGAGGAGGCCGCCTACCTCGACGGCGCCGGCCGGGCGCGCTTCCTGTGGCAGATCCTCTTCCCGCTGGTCTTCCCCGGACTCGTGGCGACCAGTGTGTTCTCCTTCATCTCGACCTGGAACGACTTCCTGTTCGCGAAGTCCTTCATCATCAGCGACACCTCCCAGTCGACGCTGCCGATGGCGCTGCTGGTCTTCTACAAGCCCGACGACCCCGACTGGGGCGGGGTGATGGCGGCGTCCACAGTGATGACGATCCCGGTACTGATCTTCTTCGTACTCGTACAACGACGACTCGTCTCCGGCCTCGGCGGAGCGGTAAAGGACTGACGTGATGGACGTGATCCCCCAGCCAGGGCGTGCGACGGCCGACGAGGAACGCTTCCTCGAACTGGGCCCGGACACCACGGTGTCGGCGGGCGAGGGCACCGGGCGCACCGAACGCTGGCTGCGCACCGCCCTCGGTGCCGCCACCGGACTGCCGCTGGCCCCCGCCCCGGCCGGCGACGACGGCACCCTGCGCCTGCGCCTGGACGACACCGTCGCCCGCGACCTCGGGCCCGAGGGCTACCGCCTGACGGTCACCCCGCGGGGCGCCGACCTCGCGGGCGGCGGCCCCGCCGGGCTCTTCTGGGGCGCCCAGACGCTGCGCCAGCTCCTCGGCCCGGCCGCCTTCCGGCGCGCGCCGCTGCCCGGTGGCCGCTGGCGGCTGCCGCTCACCGAGATCGAGGACACCCCGCGCTTCCGCTGGCGCGGCGTGATGCTGGACGTCGCCCGGCACTTCATGCCCAAGGACGGCGTCCTGCGCTACCTCGACCTGATGGCCGCCCACAAACTCAACGTCCTCCACTTCCACCTGACGGACGACCAGGGCTGGCGCGTCGAGATCAAGCGCTACCCGAAGCTGACCGGGACCGGCTCCTGGCGCCCCCGCACGAAGTACGGCCACCGGGCCTCCCCGCTGTGGGAGGACAAGCCGCACGGCGGCCACTACACCCAGGACGACATCCGGGAGATCGTCGCCTACGCCGCCGAACGGCACATCACCGTCGTCCCCGAGGTGGACGTACCGGGGCACTCCCAGGCCGCCATCGCCGCCTACCCGGAACTCGGCAACACCGACGTGGTCGACACCGCCGCCCTCGGCGTCTGGGACGACTGGGGCGTCAGCAAGAACGTGCTCGCCCCGACCGACGCCACCGTGCGTTTCTACGAGGGCGTCTTCGAGGAACTGCTCGACCTCTTCCCGCCGGACGCCGCGCCGTTCTCGGACTTCTTCCACATCGGCGGCGACGAGTGCCCCAAGGAGCAGTGGCGCGCCTCGGCCACCGCGCAGGCCCGGATCAAGGAGCTCGGCCTGGCCGACGAGGACGAGCTGCAGTCCTGGTTCATCCGCCACTTCGACACCTGGCTCGCCGCGCGCGGACGCCGGCTCATCGGCTGGGACGAGATCCTGGAGGGCGGCCTCGCCGAGGGCGCGGCCGTCGCGTCCTGGCGCGGCTACGCGGGCGGACTCGCCGCCGCGCGCGCGGGACACGACGTCGTCATGTGTCCCGAGCAGCATGTGTACCTGGACCACCGACAGGACGGCGGCGCCGACGAACCCGTACCGATCGGCTTCGTCCGCACCCTGGAGGACGTCTACCGGTTCGAGCCGGTTCCGGCCGGTCTGGAACCGGAGTTCACCGGCCATGTGCTGGGCACCCAGGCCAACCTGTGGAGCGAGGTGATGGAGAACCCCGCGCGCGTGGACTACCAGGCCTTCCCCCGGCTGGCCGCCTTCGCGGAGGTCGCCTGGAGCGCCCTGCCCGCGCCCGAGCAGCGGGACTTCGCCGGTTTCGAGGAGCGGATGACGGCCCACTACCGGCGTCTGGACGCGCTGGGGGTCGGCTACCGGCCGCCCGCCGGACCGCATCCCTGGCAGCGCAGGCCCGGCGTCCTGGGGCGGCCGATCGACGGCCCGCCGCCGGTCAGGTAGCGGGCGGCCCCTCCCCGGGGGAGAGCGAGTGAGGGTGCGGTGCGGGCGGCGTGGCCGTCCGCGCCGCACCGCCGTGTCGCCGCACCGTCCGTGCCACCCGGCTGTCTCGAACTGGCGGCGGAAAAACACCGCAAGAGTCAGCGAACGCCGGTAATTCGCTCGCATCGGTGATCCCGCGCCAAAACGGACCGGGCCCCCGATGAGGTGGGCGAACGCCTCCGCGCGGACCCGTGTCCGCGAGCCCTGCGAAGATGTGCCAGAGTTGCCACGTCCGCCCTGTCAGGCCGTACCGTACGGCAGCACGGGTGGGACCAGTGGGGCAGCGGGAAGGGGCAGCCGGTTTGACCACGCACGCACCACAGGCGGCGCAGGCCGTCACGCTGCCCACGACACTCGACGAGGCCGTGGCGGCACTCGCGGCCATGCCCGCCGCCGTGCCCGTGGCCGGCGGCACCGACCTCATGGCCGCCGTCAACTCCGGGCAGCTCAGGCCCGCCGCGCTGGTCGGCCTCGGCCGGATCAGCGAGATCCGCGGCTGGCAGTACCAGGACGGGCACGCGCTGCTCGGCGCCGGTCTCACCCACGCCCGGATGGGCCGCCCCGACTTCGCCGCCCTGATCCCGGCGCTCGCCGCCGCCGCCCGCGCCGCCGGACCACCGCACATCCGCAACGCCGGCACCCTGGGCGGCAACATCGCCTCGGCCGCCCCCACCGGGGACGCGCTGCCGGTGCTGGCCGCCCTGGAGGCGACCCTGATCGTCGCGGGCCCGGACGGCGCCCGCCGCGAACTGCCGGTCTCGCACCTGCTGGCCGGCGTGGAGATGCTCCGCGGCGGCGAACTCATCGGCTACGTACGCGTCCCGCTGCTGCACGCGCCGCAGGTCTTCCTCAAGGCGACCGGCCGCACCGGCCCCGGCCGCGCGGTCGCGTCCGTGGCGCTGGTCCTCGACCCGGCCCGGCGCGGGGTGCGCTGCGCGGTGGGCGCCATAGCGCCGATGCCGCTCAGGCCGCTGGACGCCGAGCAGTGGGTGGCCTCGCTCATCGACTGGGACAACGGCCGCGCGATCGTCCCGGAGGCGCTGGACGCCTTCGGCGAGTACGTGGCCGCGGCCTGCATCCCCGACCCGGTTCCGGCCGAGGACGGCTCGGTGCAGCAACTTCCGCCCGCCGTACTGCACCTGCGGCGGACCGTCGCCGCACTGGCCCGACGAGCACTGGGGAGGGCGCTGTCGTGACCGACGACCAGCACGGACAGGGCACGCCTCACGGCGGCGGCCGGTGGGACCCGCTGCCGCAGGGCGACTACGACGACGGCGCCACCGCGTTCGTGCAGCTCCCCGAGGGCGGTGTCGACGCCCTGCTGGCCGCCGACAGCCCGCTCGCCGCGCCCGGCCACGGCTATGTGCCGCCGCAGATAACGGTCGCCGCCGCCCCGGCCGAGGCCACCGACCCGGCGGCCACCGGCACCTGGGCGGTGCCCGGCGTGCCCGCCGCCCCCGCCCCGGGAACGGGCTGGCCCGACCCGAACGCGGTGCCCCGGCAGGACGAGGGCACCGGCGGCGCCCCGGGCGCGGGCGACCCGTACGCCTACCGGCCGGACGCGACCCAGCAGTGGAACTTCCAGGAGGTCCACGGGCATCAGGAACACCCGGGCCACCACCAGGAGGCGGCGGTGCGGGGAGCGGTGCCCGGACACGATGTGACCGGGCAGTGGTCGATCCCCGTGGCCGGGGGTGACATCCCGGACGAATCCGGCGAGTTCACCACGTCGGCCCTCATCGAGCAGTGGGGCGGCACCCCGCCGGCCACCCTGCCCGGCGGTGCCCCCGCCCCGTGGGCCACGGAGGGCGCCGGCCAGCCGTGGGGCCGGACCGCCCAGGAACCCGCCCCGGCGGAGCCGTACGCGAGCGACGGCCGGCCCTACAGGATCGACCGGCCGTACGAGGGTGACCGGCCGTACGAGGGTGACCAGGCGTACGCGGGCGAGCAGGCGTACGGGAGCGACCCGTCCGGGCACTCGTACGGAGCCGGTCTGCCGGCCCCGGCGCCGGAGCACCCGACGCCCGACCACCCGGGGGCCGCTTCCGGGCGTCCGGGGCACCCTGCGCCGACTGAGGCGGCCGTACCGGAGGCGCCGGAGGCACCGGCGGAGGAGTCCGCCGAGGCGCCGGAGGCCACGCGGCCCGCGCAGCCCACGGAAGCAGGCCACCCGGCCGAGCCCGCCGCCGGACAACTCCCCGAGGAGACCCCGGCGGAGGACGGCGAAGACCCCGTGGAGGCCGCCGAGGGCGCCACCGAGCCGCCCGCGGACCCCGCCCCGGCCGAGGGTGCCTCCGCCGCGTCCCAGGCCGCCCAGGAGCCGCCCACGGCCCCGGAGGACACCCCCGCCCCGGCGGCCGGACCCGCCCCCGGTCCCGACACGGCCACGGACGACACGGACACCGGACCGACCGAAGCGACCGGACCGGCGGGGACGACCGGACCGGCAGGGACGACCGAATCGGCCGAGCCGGACGTGGTCGCGGCCGCGTCCGCGACCACGGAGGCGGTCGCCGAAGCCGCCGCGCCCGAGGACGGCACCGGCACCGACACCCCCCACCCCGGGACGGCGGCCGCACCGGACCCCCAGGGCCCGCCTCCCGTGCCACCGCAGGACGAACACCCGCTCGCCTCCTACGTGCTGCGCGTCAACGGCGTGGACCGCCCCGTCACCGACGCCTGGATCGGCGAGTCGCTGCTCTACGTGCTGCGCGAGCGGCTCGGCCTCGCGGGCGCCAAGGACGGCTGCTCGCAGGGTGAGTGCGGCGCCTGCAACGTACAGGTGGACGGCCGCCTCGTCGCCTCCTGCCTGGTGCCCGCCGTCACCACGGCCGGCAGCGAGGTCCGTACCGTCGAGGGCCTGGCCGCCGACGGGCGGCCCTCGGACGTGCAGCGGGCGCTCGCGCGCTGCGGCGCGGTGCAGTGCGGCTTCTGCGTGCCCGGCATGGCGATGACCGTGCACGACCTGCTGGAGGGCAACCCGGCCCCGAGCGAGCGCGAGGCCCGGCAGGCCCTGTGCGGCAACCTGTGCCGCTGCTCGGGCTACAAGGGCGTCCTGCGGGCCGTCGAGGAGGTCGTCGCCGAACGCGAGGCACAGGCCGCAGCGGAGCACGCGGCGGCCGAATCCGCGGGCGCGGACCACCGCACCGCGCGGCACCCCGCCGACGGCGGCGGCGCCCCGGACGCCGACGAGCCCCGTATCCCGCACCAGGCGGGCCCCGGAGCGGGCGGCGTCCACCCGTCCGCCTTCGACACGCCCGACACGCCCGACGCGCACGGACACCCGCACCCGCACCCGGATCCGCAGGGCCACGGCGAGGCGCACACCCCGCACGAACCACCGCGCGACACGCACGATCCGCACCACCCGCACGACCCCTACGGCCAGGACGGAGGCCAGGCGTGAGCAACGAAGCCGGCACCGCTGCCACCGCTGCCACCGCTTCCGCCGCGGAGACCACGCCCGCGCCGGAGCCGCTGCCGCACGGGATCGGGTCCTCGCTGCCGCCCGCCGACGCCCGCGCCAAGACGGAGGGCACCTTCCCGTACGCGGCCGACCTGTGGGCCGAGGGCCTGCTGTGGGCGGCCGTGCTGCGCTCACCGCACCCGCACGCGCGCATCGTGTCCATCGACACCCGCCACGCGCGCGAGATGCCCGGTGTCCGCGCCGTCGTCACCCACGAGGACGTGCCCGGCAGCCCTCTGTACGGCCGGGGCCGGGCCGACCGGCCGGTGTTCGCCTCCGACGTCGTACGCCACCACGGCGAGCCCATCGCCGCCGTCGCCGCCGACCACCCGGACACCGCGCGGATGGCCGCCGCCGCCGTCATCGTCGAGTACGAGGTGCTCGACCCGGTCACCGACCCCGAGCAGGCGTTCGAGGCCGAACCACTGCACCCCGACGGCAATCTGATCCGGCACATCCCGCTGCGCCACGGCGACCCGGAGGCGGCCGGAGAGGTCGTCGTCGAGGGCCTGTACCGCATCGGCCGCCAGGACCCGGCGCCCATCGGCGCCGAGGCCGGGCTCGCGGTGCCCCGCCCGGACGGCGGCGTCGAGCTGTACGTGGCCTCCACCGACCCGCACGCCGACCGGGACACGCTCGCCGCCTGCTACGGCCTCGCGCCCGACCGCGTCAAGATCGTCGTCACCGGGGTGCCCGGCGCGACGGCCGACCGCGAGGACCAGGGCTTCCAGCTCCCGCTGGGCCTGCTGGCGCTGCGCACCGGCTGCCCGGTGAAGCTGACGGCGACCCGCGAGGAGTCCTTCCTCGGCCACGTCCACCGCCACCCCACCCTGCTGCGCTACCGCCACCACGCCGACGCCGAGGGGCGGCTGGTGAAGGTCGAGGCACAGATCCTGCTGGACGCGGGCGCCTACGCCGACACCTCCGCCGAGGCCCTGGCCGCCGCCGTGTCCTTCGCCTGCGGCCCGTACGTCGTCCCGCACGCCTTCATCGAGGGCTGGGCGGTACGCACCAACAACCCGCCCTCGGGCCATGTGCGCGGCGAGGGCGCCCTCCAGGTGTGCGCCGCCTACGAGGCGCAGATGGACAAACTGGCCAGGAGACTCGGCGTCGACCCGGCCGAACTGCGCCTGCGCAACGTGCTGGCCACCGGCGACGTGCTGCCCACCGGCCAGACGGTGACCTGTCCGGCACCGGTCGCCGAACTGCTCCAGGCCGTACGGGACCAGCCACTGCCGCCGCTGCCCAAGGACACCCCCGAGGACGAGTGGCTGCTGCCCGGCGGTCCTGAGGGCGCGGGCGATCCGGGCGCGGTGCGCCGGGGCGTGGGCTACGGCCTGGGCATGGTCCACATGCTCGGCGCGGAGGGCGCCGACGAGGTGTCCACGGCCACCGTGAAGGTCCACGACGGCGTCGCGACCGTGCTCTGCGCGGCCGTCGAGACCGGCCAGGGATTCACCACGCTCGCCCGGCAGATCGTCCAGGAGACCCTGGGCGTCGACGAGGTGCGCGTGGCCCCGGTCGACACCGACCAGCCCTCGGCCGGCGCGGGCTGCCGAGGCCGCCACACCTGGGTGTCGGGCGGCGCGGTGGAACGGGCGGCGAAGATGGTCCGCACCCAGCTCCTGCAACCGCTGGCGCACAAGTTCGGCATGTCCACCGAACTCCTCCAGATCGCCGACGGCAAGATCACCTCCTACGACGGCGTGCTGTCGACCACGGTCACCGAGGCGATGGAGGGCAAGGAGCTGTGGGCCACCGCGCAGTGCCGGCCGCACCCCACGGAGCCGCTGGACGAGTCGGGCCAGGGCGACGCCTTCGTCGGCCTCGCCTTCTGCGCGATCCGCGCGGTGGTGGACGTGGACATCGAACTGGGCTCGGTGCGGGTGGTGGAGCTGGCCGTGGCCCAGGACGTCGGACGCGTCCTCAACCCCGCGCAGCTGGCCGCCCGGATCGAGGCGGGCGTCACCCAGGGCGTGGGCATCGCCCTCACGGAGAACCTGCGCGCCCCGCGCGGCCTGCTCCGCCACCCCGACCTCACGGGCTACGCCCTGCCCACCTCCCTGGACACGCCCGACATCCAGATCGTGCGCCTGGTCGAGGAACGGGACGTCGTGGCCCCCTTCGGCGCCAAGGCGGTCAGCGCGGTCCCGGTCGTCACCTCCCCGGCGGCGATCGCCTCCGCCGTGCGCGCCGCCACCGGCCGCCCGGTCAACCGCCTGCCGATCCGCCCCCAGGCCGCGGTCGTCACCGGCGGGTGACCACCCGTTCCCCGGGTGTTTCCCCAGGTCGGGGGCGTTGTCAGTGGTGCGGCGTAGTGTGCTGGGCAGTGGGGAGGACGGCTTCGGCGATCCGACCCGCACCGGGATGCACGGAAACACGGGACACGGGGGACACATGAGCACGACCGGCGCCGCCACCGCGGTGATCACCCTGCCCGAGGCCGCCCTCGACCCGTACGTCACACACGCGCCGACCCGCCGCCGGCTGACCGGCCCCGGCCTGCCGGCCGACAGCGCCTACCTGACGTTCGCTCCGCTGCGCCGCGACGGCCTGCGCACGGTGGCCGACTCCACCGGTGACCCCGGCGGGCTCGACGCCGAGCTGCGCGACCAGCTGGTGATAGGCGGTCTGCTGGGCCCCGGCGGTCTGGAGACGGACACGCTGCTGCTGGACGGCGGCACCGGCGAGGTCTCCACGACGTACTTCCTGCACGACCGCCCCGACCTGATGGACGCCAGCCCGCTGGCGCCGTCCCTGGACGCCCTGGTCCGCTTCGCCGCGGTCACGGAGGAACTGGCGGGCCTGCGCGGCCAGTTCGCCTCCTACGCCGGACGGTACGGCCCGGAGGCGGTGGCGGAGGCGTCCCGTCAGCTCCTGGCCGTGTTCGAGGAGGGCACGGACGGCGAGGTGCCGCCGTTCTGGAAGGCCGCCGCCCTCATCCGCCCCCTGGCCCTGATCGCGGGCCCCGGCACCCGCTCGGGCCTCGCCCTCGACCTGCCCGCCCGCCTCCTGGAGACGGAGTTCGGCCCCGGCCGCGTCGCCCGCTTCGAGGACGTCGACTTCCCCGCCGCCCTCACCCACGAGCCGACCCGCCGCTTCCTGCGCGAGACGGGCCTCCCCGAGGACGGCATCCTCTTCCAGCTGGACACCGACGTCCCCCTGCCCACCCTCACCGAGCACCACACCGACGCCGGCCGGCCGCCCCTGCCGCCCACCGGACTCCCGGTCCCCGCCGACCGCCTGATACGCCTCGGCCACCTCGTCGCCGACAACAGCCTGGTCGTCGACGGCGCCACGGGCACGGTCTGGGACTGGAGCGAACAGGAAGCCCTGCTCCGCCCTCTCAACACAGACGTCTCCACCCTCGCCTACACCCTCTGGCTCCTGCACCGCGAGAAGCAGATCGACGCCGACCTCGACGCCGAACTCACCACCGACGCCTACGACCAGCTCGCGATGCTCATGATCCAGGCCCTCACATCCATCGACCCGACGGGCACCGCCCCGGACACCGACTGGCACTACTGGACAGAAATGTTCCAGGACGAGGCAGGCGGAGTCCTGTGACCCCACACCTGCCCCGCCCTCATCCGGAGGCCGTGCGGCGATCAGCCCTGGGAATCTCCTGCGGAGGCCCGGTGGAAGTCAGACGGGGTCATGCCGCTCGATCGGCCGGCGCCACCACTCGGTGGACTTGAAGCAGCCCATCAGCCAGTGGGCTTCGGCGATGTCGAGGATGACATCGCCGACCGAAGGGATCGGTCGGAAGCGGAGCATCGACTCCTGTACGATCCTGGGCTCCCAGTCGAGGTCGTGGTGGAGCAGGACCGCATACGGCTGACCGCGGCGCTGCCAGAAGACCATGGGCTCGAAAACCTCGTTCTCGAAGGGTTTGACGATGTCGTCCGGGGCGAATTCGACATCTGCCATATCCCCCCACCTGCCGACTCCCTCGCGTTCCCGGGCCAGGTAGTGCCGCATGCCTTGTACGAACGCATGGAGGCTCACGTCGTCCAGTACAGACTCCCTGGAGACGACGATGGATTTCGCCGCTCTGCGCAGCGCCCTGGCCCGACGAAGCTGACGGGTCGCATTGGCCCAGAACAGACCTCCGCGATCGGGGTCGTGGACCACGCAGAGCACAGGGAGGCTGCCGTCGCGCCAGTTGTCCCCGTGATCGCCGACCGGGACGCGGTGCCCGCGTCGGGTGCGGGTCGAAACTCCCCCCTTCACCTGCACGGCTACCGAGTCCTCCGTCCGCTGCCCGTCCTGGACGAAGGTGACGTGCAGATCCTCGCCGTGGTCGTTGCCGCCGTCGATCTCCTGCACGATGTGGCCGTGCCGCTCCAACAGCGCACGCAGCTCATTGACTGCCATGCGTCCGATACGCCGGCTCTCCGGCACCTTTGGCATCGATCCCCCCATGCTGTGCGGAGACCAGGTTATGGCCGGGCAGAGGCGAAAGGGCAGGGCGGCCGTTTGCGCGGCGCACCGGCCCGCACCGCGTCGCCGCGTCGCCGCGTCTGACGGAGCTCCGAACAGGTTGTGCGGCCCCGGTCAGGGTCCGCCTTCGGTCGGCAGCGGAGCGCGGCTCTGATGCCAGGGCGGCCGGTCTCTTCCGTCGGCCCACCGGTCGAGCCGGTCGGCGTGCACGATCTCGATGCCCGCAGCCTTGGTCAGGCGAGCCGCGGGGGTGGTGACGGTTCCGGTGGTCAACAGCACCGCCACGTCGGCACGGTGGATGTCGAACACGGTTCCGGCGAACCTCTGCAGATCGGGGCTGGTGACTTTGCTCCGGTACTGCTTGCACTGGACCACCACCTTGCTCCCGTCAGGGGTGTAGGCGACGACGTCCGCCCCAAGGTCCCCGGCCCCGCCGACGGCCTGCACCCGGGTACAGCCGTCCTCGCGGCACAACTCGGCGACGGCGTACTCGAACTCGGCCGGAGACAAGGCGAACCAGTCGGGTACCGCACGGGGCTCGGCCGGGGCGGGTGCGGTCGTCTCCAGGGCACGCGCCTGCTCTTTCAGGGACGCGGTCAGCCGGAGAAGAGCCTGGTAGCGCTCTGCACGGCCGGGGGCCCTCCTCTGCCCTCTCGGACGTCAGGGCGAACCGCTCATGATGCCAGTCCGAGGGCCGCCAGCTCACTCGGCGTCACGAGTGCGGACGTTCACAGGAAGGGCGTCCGGATCCGGCGCCGCGCCGATACGCTGCGATGACCATGCAGGTGCTGGGGGACCGGAGGGGCGATGCAGGCCGGCGACGTCAAGCTGGGGAAGGTTTTCGCGAACGACCACCAGAGCGTGATCCCGATCTTCCAGAGGCCCTATGTATGGGACCAGGAGAGCAACTGGGAACCCTTGTGGACGGACGTCCGGACGGCGGCGGAGGAAGTGGAGGCGGAGACAGAGTCCCAGAGTGGTACGGGGCAGTCGAAGCCGCGCACCTACTTCCTGGGCGCCGTGGTCGTACAGGAGCGCTACCGGCCGCCCCGGCGCCTCGGTTCGTCCCACATCATCGACGGTCAGCAGCGTATGACCACGCTGCAGGTCCTCTTCGCGGCAGCTCGGGCTGTCGCCCACGGCATTGCCGCCGACAGCGTCGTCGGGCGTTTCACGAGTCTGCTGGAGAACCGGGCGGAGACGGTTCACGAGGCGTTCCCGGACGACCGCTACAAGGTCTGGCCGCTGCCTCAGGACCGTGCGGCATTCCTCTGGGCCGTACGCGGGGGCGGCGACGACGGTACGGCACCCGCACCCGACCACCGGCTGGTCCGAGCCCGCGTGTGGTTCGAGCAGGAGATCGGCGACTGGGCCAAGGCCGCGCCCAACCCGGCCCAGCGGCTCGACGACCTGTTCTACACGCTTCAGGAGCGCATGCAGCTCGTCGAGATCGTCCTGGACGCGGGTGACGACCCGCAGGTGATCTTCGAGGCGCTGAACCACCGTGGAGTGCGCCTCGACGCCGCGGACCTCGTGAAGAACCTCCTTTTCCAGACCGTCGAGTCGCAGGGGGAGCACCAGCACTCCGAAGAGCTGCTGATGAACGCCTGGCTGCCGCTGGATGCCGAACCCTGGCGCGGTCAGGTCACCACCGGACGCATCAGACGTGCCCTGATCGACCTGCTCCTGGCCTACTGGCTGACCGTTCAAAAGCGTCAAGACGTCCTGGTGGACCATCTGTTCGCCGACTTCAAGAAGTGGCTGCCGGAAAGCGGCCGACAGGCTTCGGACGTGATCCGGGACATCAGGCACTACGCCGAGACGTACCAGCGGGTTCGAGGGCTGCCGCTGACCGATCCCACCGGCCGGTTGCTCGACCGAATGCAGACCATGACGACGACGCCGTGGCCGGTGCTGCTCTATCTGCACGCGACAGACGGCGTACCGAGCGATCAGCGGGCGACCGCGGCCCGCGCCATCGACTCTTTTCTCATGCGGCGAGCCGTGTGCCTGATGACGACGAAGGACTACAACCGACTCTTCGTCCAGGTACTGGCCGACGTTCAGCAGAGCGATCCCGCTCGGGCAGGTGACGCCGTCGTGCGCAGCCTGTGGAACCAAACGGCCGACGCCCGGCTGTGGCCTGACGACCGGACGTTCTTTGCCGCCCTGATGGCGGACGATCTCTACCGTCGTTCCTACCGTGCCCGGTTGAAGGCCCTGCTGGTCGGACTGGAGAATCACCTGCGGACGCCGAAGACCGAGCACGCGCCGGCACTCTCCAGTGCGGACCCCCGGCTGAACATCGAGCATGTTCTGCCGCAGAAATGGGAGACGCACTGGCCGCTGAACGACGGTGACAGCGAGGAAAGCCTGAAGAAGCGACATGAGGCGGTGCATCAGCTCGGCAATCTCACGCTCACCACCACGAAGCTCAACCCGTCGTTGAGCAACCGGGAATGGCCTCATAAGAAGGACAGCCTGAGTGCCCACAGCCTTTTGCGGCTGACGACCTCGTCAGTGCTCTCCGCACCGGAGGAGCTCCGGGACAAGTGGAGCAACGAGCAGTGGGCCGAATGCTGGGACGAGGGCCGGATTCAGCTGCGCACCTTGTGGCTTGCCCGTATCGCCCTCCAGGCGTGGCCGAAGCCCGAGGGCGACACCGACTGACGAACGGGACCTGCGGCGCCGGGCACCACACATTCCTCGCTCGTATCCGTGAGCCGAGACGGGAACTGAGACGGACAGCCGGAAGGGCGGCACCTCACCGAGGTGCCGCCCTTGCCTCTACCTGGTCAGGCGGTCAGAGGCCGTGGCGGGAATCGAACCCGCGTAACTCGCTTTGCAGGCGAGTCCCTCAACCACTCGGGCACACGGCCGGGTCGGCGGGGCCGTGAGGCGGGCCGCCGTGTCGGTGTGATGACCGTAGGGCGGGTGGGGCGGGGGACTCAAGGGGAGAGGCGGGGGTGCAACGGGACTGCCATACGGCGTTCATGAACGGGGGGGGGGAGGGCGGCGCGCGGGGTCGTACGACCAAGGTCCCGTCGCGAGGGCGACTCCGGACAGGGGTCACGGCGGGCTGTGCACCTTACGCTGGCGACCATGACCGCCCTCGAACCACGCGACGCCGATGTCGCCGACACCCCTGGCAGATCCCAGACGCCTGCTCCGCCGCCCGTCCGGGAGGCGGCACAAGGGTCGGTGCTGGGCCGGGCGCACCGGGCGCTCAGTATCGGGATCGTCTCCGTCGTGCTGCTGATCGCCTTCGAGGCGACCGCCGTGGGCACGGCCATGCCGGTCGCGGCGCGGGAACTGCACGGGGTGCCGCTGTACGCGTTCGCGTTCTCGGGGTACTTCACCACCAGCCTGTTCGGGATGGTGCTCGCCGGGCAGTGGGCGGACCGGCGCGGTCCGCTGGCCGCGCTCACCACGGGCATCGGGGCGTTCGCCGCCGGGCTGCTGCTCGCCGGCACCGCGGGCACGATGTGGGTGTTCATCCTGGGCCGGGCCGTCCAGGGCCTGGGCGGCGGACTGGTGATCGTCGCGCTGTACGTGGTCGTCGGCCGGGCCTACCCCGAGCGGCTGCGTCCGGCGATCATGGCGGCGTTCGCGGCGGGCTGGGTGGTCCCCTCGATCGTCGGGCCGCTCGCCTCCGGCGCGGTGACCGAACACCTGGGCTGGCGCTGGGTGTTCATCGGCATCCCCGTCCTGGTGGTGCTCCCGCTGGCGATGGCCCTGCCGCAGATACGCCGCCGGGCCTCGGGCCCGGTGAACGAGGGCGGGGCCGGGGGCGGGGGTGCCGTGCCGGCCTTCGACGCCCGCCGCATCCGGCTGGCCCTCGTCCTCTCCCTCGGCGCGGGGCTCCTCCAGTACGCGGCCCAGGATCTGCGCTGGATCTCGCTGCTCCCGGGTGCGGCGGGCGCCGCGCTGCTGGTGCCGGCCGTGCGCGGGCTGCTGCCGCACGGCACCTGGCGGGCGGCGCGCGGCCTGCCCTCCGTGGTGCTGCTGCGCGGCGTGGCCGCCGGGTCGTTCATCGCCGCCGAGTCCTTCGTCCCGCTGATGCTCGTCACCCAGCGCGGTCTGTCCCCGACCCTGGCCGGTTTCTCGCTCGCCGCGGGCGGGGCCACCTGGGCGCTGGGCTCGTGGGTGCAGTCCCGGCCGGGCCCGGCGGCGTACCGGGAGCGGCTGATGACGCTCGGCATGGTGCTGGTCGCGGCGGCCATCGCCGCCGCGCCGAGCGTGCTGATCCAGTCCGTCCCGGTGTGGACGGTCGCCGTCGCCTGGGGCTTCGGCTGCTTCGGCATGGGCCTGGTGATCTCCTCCACCAGCGTGCTCCTGCTGAAGCTGTCCGCCCCCGAGGAGGCGGGCGCCAACTCCGCCGCCCTCCAACTGTCCGACGCCCTCTCCAACGTGCTTCTGCTCGCCGCGGGCGGCGCCGCCTTCGCCGCGCTGGGCGGCGGCACGGCGGCCCACACCACGGCGGCGTCCACCGGCACCGCCGCCCATCCCGCCGCCTTCGCGGCGGTCTTCCTGCCGATGGCGGGGGTGGCGCTCGCGGGCGCGTGGGTGACGCGGCGGCTCCGGACCCCCGACGGCACGGACGGACACCCCATCACGGGCGATCTCACGGAAGACGTCACGGATGATCTGTGACCCGTGTCGCACCCGCCCCCGGTGGGGTGTCGTCGGCTCAGGGCAGGGGTGAGGGCACCGGTAGGGTGGCCCGGTTGTCATACGTAGCCGAGCCCCCCAGCACAGCGAACCGGAGACCGTGACTACCACCGCCGCCGCCGCCTCCCATCACCTCTCGCCCGCCTTCCCCGGCCGTGCTCCGTGGGGAACCGCCAGCAAGCTGCGTGCCTGGCAGCAGGGCGCGATGGAGAAGTACATCCAGGAACAGCCGCGCGACTTCCTCGCCGTCGCCACCCCCGGCGCCGGCAAGACCACCTTCGCGCTGACGCTCGCCTCCTGGCTGCTGCACCACCACGTCGTCCAGCAGGTGACCGTGGTCGCGCCCACCGAGCACCTGAAGAAGCAGTGGGCGGAGGCCGCCGCACGCGTAGGCATCAAGCTGGACCCCGAGTACAGCGCGGGCCCGCTGGGCCGCGAGTACCACGGAGTGGCCGTCACCTACGCCGGTGTCGGCGTCCGCCCCATGCTGCACCGCAACCGCGTCGAGCAGCGCAAGACCCTCGTCATCCTCGACGAGATCCACCACGCCGGTGACTCCAAGTCGTGGGGCGAGGCCTGCCTGGAGGCGTTCGAGCCGGCCACCCGGCGGCTCGCGCTGACCGGTACGCCGTTCCGCTCCGACACCAACCCCATCCCCTTCGTCACGTACGAGGAGGGCGACGACGGCATCCGCCGCTCGTCCGCCGACTACACCTACGGCTACGGTTCGGCGCTGGGCGACGGCGTCGTCCGGCCGGTCATCTTCCTCTCCTACAGCGGCAACATGCGCTGGCGCACCAAGGCGGGCGACGAGATCGAGGCCCGGCTCGGCGAGCCGATGACCAAGGACGCCGTCAGCCAGGCGTGGCGCACCGCGCTCGATCCGCGCGGCGAGTGGATGCCGTCCGTGCTGCGCGCCGCCGACCAGCGGCTCACCGAGGTCCGCAAGGCCATCCCGGACGCCGGTGCGCTGGTCATCGCCTCCGACCAGGACTCCGCGCGCGCCTACGCCAAGCTGATCCGCGAGATCACCGGCGAGGGCGCCACCGTCGTCCTGTCCGACGACACCGGCGCCTCGCAGCGCATCGACGACTTCAGCCACGGCGACGACCGCTGGATGGTCGCCGTGCGCATGGTGTCCGAGGGCGTCGACGTGCCCCGGCTCGCGGTCGGGGTGTACGCGACGACGATCTCCACCCCGCTCTTCTTCGCCCAGGCCGTCGGCCGTTTCGTACGGTCCAGGCGGCGCGGCGAGACCGCGTCCGTGTTCCTGCCGACCATCCCCGACCTGCTGACCTTCGCCAACGAGATGGAGGTCGAGCGCGACCACGCCCTCGACAAGCCGAAGAAGGAGGGCGAGGAGGACCCCTACGCCGAGTCCGAGAAGGAGATGGACGAGGCGAACAAGGAGCAGGACGAGGACACCGGCGAGCAGGACATGCTGCCCTTCGAGGCGCTGGAGTCCGACGCCGTCTTCGACCGGGTCCTCTACGACGGCGCCGAGTTCGGCATGCAGGCCCACCCGGGCAGCGAGGAGGAGCAGGACTACCTCGGCATCCCGGGGCTGCTGGAGCCCGAGCAGGTGCAGATGCTGCTCCAGAAGCGGCAGGCGCGGCAGATCGCGCACAGCCGCAAGAAGCCGGACGACGAGGCGGATCTGCTCGAACTGCCCGCCGAGCGGCGCCCGGTGGTGACCCACAAGGAGCTGATGGAGCTGCGCAAGCAGCTCAACACCATGGTCGGCGCCTACGTCCACCAGAGCGGCAAACCGCACGGCGTGATCCACACCGAGCTGCGCCGGGTGTGCGGCGGTCCGCCGAGCGCGGAGGCCACCGCCGGACAGCTGCGCCAGCGCATCGCCAAGGTGCAGGAGTGGGCGACCCGGATGCGCTGACGGCACGGGTGCGCGGCGGCCGGAAGGCGGTCGTGGGGCCCCGGGGGCCTGTGAGGGATGTGTGCAGGCGGGTGCGGTACGTATCGGGACGAACGCGAGCAGTTCCTTTCGGTCGTTGACCGGATTCTGGACGGAGCCTTCCGCTCAGCGAACCGGCTTCGCTACTGTCCCGCTACGCACACGCCCCGTGGCAGCGCCGCCGCGGAGCGCAGCCGTGAAGCGACCGGGTCCGGGACCGCCCCCGGACCCGCCGGCCGATCGGCGGCCTCTGTCGCGCGTCACTGACGGGACTCGGTGACGCCCCGCCGCGATGAGCGCCGCCGACCTCACCACTGAAGGAGTGGGCGTCGTGACCGCGGAGACATCCCAGACGCTCGACCGGGGACTGCGGGTCCTCAAACTGCTGGCCGACACGGACCACGGACTGACCGTCACCGAGCTGTCCCAGAGACTGGGCGTGAACCGGACCGTCGTCTACCGCCTGCTCGCCACTCTCGAACAGCACGCGCTGGTCCGCCGCGACCTGGGCGGCCGGGCCCGGGTCGGGCTCGGGGTGCTGCGGCTGGGCCGCCAGGTGCACCCGCTGGTGCGCGAGGCGGCACTGCCCGCGCTGCGGTCGCTGGCCGAGGACATCGGGGCGACCGCGCATCTGACGCTGGTGGACGGCGCGGAGGCGCTCGCGGTCGCCGTGGTCGAGCCGACCTGGACCGACTACCACGTGGCCTACCGGGCCGGTTTCCGCCACTCCCTGGAGCGGGGCGCCGCGGGCAAGGCGATACTGACCGCCCGCCGCCAGCCGTCGGCCGAACCCGGCTACATCCTCACCCACGGCGAACTGGAGGCGGGCGCCTGCGGTGCCGCCGCGCCGCTGCTCGGGGTGACCGGCGTCGAGGGCAGTGTGGGGGTGGTGATGCTCGCCGACGCGGTGCCCGAGCGGGTGGGGCCGCGGGTGGTGGACGCGGCCCGTGAGGTGGCCGAGGCACTCAGATGAGGGTGCAGCGCGGTCGCGTAGATTGATTCCGTGCTCTCTCGCCTCACACGTCCCCAGGCCCTCACCGTCTGCGCGTTGCCCGTCGTGGCCCTGATCGCCACGGCGGTCTTCGCGCCGCTGCCGTTCTCGGTGGCGCAGCCGGGGTCGACGGCGGACGTGCTCGGCAGTTTCAAGGGCAACCAGGTGATCACCATCTCCGGGGCACCCGTGCGGAGCACGACCGGACAGCTGCGGATGACGACGATCGAGGCGACCGGCCCGGACGCGCGCATCTCGCTGAGCGACGTGATCGACGGCTGGTTCGCGACCGACCGCGCGGTCATGCCGCGCGACGCGGTCTACCCGAGCGGCGACACCGTACGGCAGATCGAGCAGCACAACGCCGCGCAGATGAAGGAGTCGCAGGACTCGGCGACCCAGGCGGCGCTGAAGTACCTCGGCAGGTCCGGCGAGAAGATCGACGTCAAGCTCGATCTCGCCAACGTCGGCGGTCCCAGCGCGGGGCTGCTGCTCTCCCTGGGCATCGTCGACAAGCTGCACGGCGCCGGCGGCGGCGCCGATCTCACCGGCGGCCGGACGATCGCGGGCACCGGCACGATCACCCCCGACGGCACGGTGGGCGCGGTCGGCGGGGTCGGCCTCAAGACGCAGGCCGCGCGGCGGGACGGCGCCACGGTCTTCCTGGTGCCCAGGGCCGAGTGCAAGGACGCCGGGGCGGAACTGCCCGCGGGGCTGCGCCTGGTCCCGGTGACCACGCTGAAGGGCGCGATCACCGCCCTGACCGCCCTGCGCGAGGGCAAGGAGTCCGCCGTACCGAGCTGTTAGGCGGCCGTACCGAGCTGTCGGGCCGTCACGGCGCGCGGGGCGGCGGGGGCGGCCGTGGCCAGCCGCAGGCCGACCTCCACCAGGGTCCAGCCGAGCCGGCCCCTCAGGTCACGGGGCTGCCGCTGCCGTGCGCCGTCCGCCAGGCGGTCGGCGTCGGCCTCCGCGCGGAGTGCGGCGGCGCGGTCGTGGTGCAGGGCGAGATGGATCTCGGAGTGCATCGGGCTGCCTCTCAGGCCGTACGGGTGGGGAGGACGTGCGTGTGGATGCGGACCTGCTCGCTGCCCGGGGTGTTCTCCTCCGGGGCCAGGGCCCGGTAGCTGTTCAGGAGCGCGTGCATCTTCTCGACGAGGTCGCGGGCGAGGTCGGGCGTCAGGCGCAGCGTCCAGTCGCTCATGTCCGAGGCCCTGCTCCAGCCCTCGCCCCAGTCGTTCCTGGTGGCGAGCCAGGTCGCCAGTTCCTGGGTGTGGTGGTTGGCGATCCCGTGCAGGAACAGGTCGGCGGCACCGCGCACGGCCGGGTCGGGGTCCTTGAGGAGCTGTTCGTCGAAGCTCACGCCGTCGTGCGCGGCCCGCCACCAGCGCTCGCGGCCCTTGCCGTGCTCGGGCGCGTCCTCGATGAAGCCGTGCGCGGCGAGCTGGCGCAGGTGGTAGCTGGTGGCGCCGCTGGACTCGCCCAGGCCCGCGGCGAGTTGGGAGGCGGTGGCGGGGCCGCCCTGGCGCAGCGCGGTGAGCAGCTGCATCCGCAGGGGGTGGGCCAGCCCGCGGAGCGTCCGGGCGTCGAGGCGGCGGACCTCGGGCAGTTCGGGCTCGGGCAGTTCGGATTCGGGCGGCAGTGCGGATTCGGGCAGTTCGGATTCGGGCAGTCCAGGTTCGGCCATGCATGCAAAGGTAGCCTTGCAAAGGAATCCTTGCAAGGGCTTCTTTGCAACTAAGTCTTCGTATGCGGCCTCGGGGGCCTCCGTGAGCGCGGGACCCCCGCCGGGTCACTCCTCCGCCGCCTGCTCCACCAGCGGGATGATCCGCATCGGCACCGGGTTCTCCATCACGATCGCCGTGGAGGCGCGGACGATGCCCTCGATGCCCACCACCCGGTCGATCACCCGCTGGAGGTCGGCGTTGGAGCGGGCCACGAGACGGCACAGCATGTCGCCGGTGCCGGTGGTGGTGTGCAGCTCCAGCACCTCCGGCACGGTCGCCAGATGCGCCCGCACCCCCGCGCCCTGCCCCTGCCGGATCTGGAGCGTGGCGAAGGCGGTGACCGGATAGCCGAGCGCCGCCGGATCCACCTCGGGACCGAAGCCGCGGATGACGCCGCCCGAGCGGAGCCGGTCGAGCCGGGCCTGCGCCGTCCCGCGCGCCACCCCCAGCCGCCGGGACATCTCCAGCACACCGATCCGCGGCTCGCGCGCCAGCAGCACGATGATGCGGCCGTCCAGATGATCGATCGCCATCAGCCCGCCTCCCGGTGGTCATCCTGTACAGAAAGCCCGACGTCACCGGGCGTTCACTGGACACCTTGCCCAGCGATTGTGCGAACTATTGCGCACCTTGCGGAGCCGGGTGACGCTTCGCCTATGACGCAGACCACACAGCACACTCCCGACGCGACCGCACGGCAGGCCGACCCCTTCCCGGTCAAGGGAATGGACGCGGTCGTCTTCGCCGTGGGCAACGCCAAGCAGGCGGCGCACTACTATTCCACCGCCTTCGGCATGACCCTGGTCGCCTACTCCGGACCGGAGAACGGCAGCCGCGAGACCGCGAGCTACGTCCTGGAGAGCGGCTCCGCCCGGTTCGTGTTCACCTCCGTGATCAAGCCCTCCACCCCCTGGGGCCACTTCCTCGCCCAGCACGTGGCCGACCACGGCGACGGCGTCGTCGACCTCGCCATCGAGGTCCCGGACGCGCGGGCCGCGTACACCTACGCCGTCGAGCACGGCGCGCGCTCGGTGACCGAGCCGTACGAGCTGAAGGACGAGCACGGCACGGTCGTCCTCGCCGCCATCGCCACCTACGGCGAGACCCGGCACACCCTGGTCGAGCGGAAGGGCTACGACGGCCCCTACCTGCCGGGCTTCACCTCCGCCGAGCCCATCGTGGCGCCGCCCGCCCAGCGCTCCTTCCAGGCGGTCGACCACTGCGTCGGCAACGTCGAACTCGGCCGGATGAACGAGTGGGTCGAGTTCTACAACAAGGTCATGGGCTTCACGAACATGAAGGAGTTCGTGGGCGACGACATCGCCACCGAGTACAGCGCGCTGATGTCGAAGGTGGTGGCCGACGGCACGCTCAAGGTCAAGTTCCCGATCAACGAGCCCGCCATCGCCAAGAAGAAGTCCCAGATCGACGAGTACCTGGAGTTCTACGGCGGCGCCGGCGTCCAGCACATCGCGCTGAACACCAACGACATCGTGCACACGGTCCGCCAGATGCGCGACGCCGGAGTCCGCTTCCTGGACACCCCGGACTCGTACTACGACACCCTCGGCGAGTGGGTCGGCGACACCCGGGTGCCCATCGACACCCTGCGCGAGCTGAAGATCCTCGCCGACCGCGACGAGGACGGCTACCTGCTCCAGATCTTCACCAAGCCGGTCCAGGACCGCCCGACGGTGTTCTTCGAGATCATCGAGCGGCACGGCTCCATGGGCTTCGGCAAGGGCAACTTCAAGGCCCTGTTCGAGGCGATCGAGCGCGAGCAGGAGCGCCGCGGCAACCTCTGACCGCACCGCACCTGACCGCACCGCACCGCGGTGCGCAGCGCTGCACCGCACCGCAGGCCCGGCCGCCCGTCCCAGCGGCGGCCGGGCCTCGCCGTTGCGGGCCTATCCGGTGGCGTCCGCCGCCACCTCGATCCCCGCGGGCGCCTCCGCCGGCACCGGCTCGCCCAGTTCCGCCAGCGCCCGGCCGGCCTCCGGCGCCCAGAGCGGGGAGAAGGCCGGGGCGGTGCGCAGCGCCTGCTCCAGATGGCGGCGGGCCGGTCCGCTCAGCCCCAGCTCCACCTCGACCGCCCCCCGGTGGAACTCGTACAGCGCGTCGCGCACCCCGCCGCCTTGCGCCTCCTCCGTCGCCGTCGTCGCGAACTCCAGCGCCTCCTGGTCCTGCCCCGCCCGGTGCAGCGCCCAGCCCAGCGCGTCGGCCACCGCCGTGCCCGGCTGGCGCCGCCACTCCTCGCGCAGCCCGCGCACCGCCTCCTCGGGGTCCCCGTGGTCCGCCTCCAGCCGCCCGAGGACCAGCGCGGTGTCCACCCCGGCCGCCTGCTCCTGCCCGGCCCGCTCCCGCACCCGCTCGAACTGCGCCCCGGCCGGTCCGTCCTGCCCCAGCGACTCGTACAGCTCGCCCAGTTCCAGCAGGTGTTCCGGGCGCGGCCGGTCGCCCAGCGCCCGCCGGTAGGCGGCCACGGCCTCCTCGGACCGGCCCAGCGAGACCAGCGTCCGGGCCCGCCCCGCCAGGGCGTCCCGCCGGGCCGGGTCCAGGCGCAGCGCCGCCGTGAAGGAGCGCTGTGCCTCGTCGAGATCGCCGCGCTCCCAGGCGTAGCGCCCGGACTGCTCCAGGTACGCGGCCCGTTCCGCCGGTCCGGTCGCGGCCGCCACCGCGTCCGTGAGCTGGGCCGCCGCGTCCTCGCGCCAGCCGCGGTCCCGGTAGACGGCCGCGGCCCGCGCCCGCGCGGCGGGGGAGTGGTCCGCCTTCAGCAACTGCTCCAGATAGCGGCCGACGGCCTTGTGGTCACCGGTCCCGGTGCAGGCGGCGATGAGCAGCGCGTACGCCGCCCCGCGCCCCGGCGCCGACGCGAGCGCCTGCTGGGCCCAGGTGCGCGCCGTGGGGAAGTCCCGCCGCCCAAGGGCCAGCGCCGCCAGGGCGGCTGTCGCGTCCGCGTTGTGCTCCGGGCTCAGCCGCAGCGAAGTGCGCAGCGCCCGCTCGGCCGCCGGGAAGCCGCCCGGGTCCGCCGTGCGCCGCGCCCGCTCGACGTACGCCGCACCCAGCACCGCCCACGCCCGCGCGTCCCCCGGGTGCGCCCGCACCCGCCGCTCCCGGTCGGCGATCAGCTCCGTCAGAGCGGGCAGTGCGGCCGGGACCCCGGCCGTGACCGCGTCCAGCGCCCCCGCCAGGCGGGCCGTCCGCGCCTCGCCCGGCGCCCCGGGCGTGGCCGGGCGCACCGCGGAGCGCTCAGCGGGCCGCGCGAGCAGGACCGCGCCCGCCGCACCGCCCAGCACGGCCAGCGCGACGAGGATCCGCGCCGCCGTCCGGCGCGTCGGGCGTCCCCCGCGCGCCGGGCGCATGGCCGAGTCCGAGGCCGGTTCCGGGGTCCGGTCCGGGGCCGGTCCGGGTTCCGGGGTCCGGTCCGGGGCCGGGGCGGGTTCCGGGGTCCATGCAGGCTTCTCCATGGCGCACACTGTGCGCCGTCGCGCCCGCGCCCGCCCGGCGCGACCCGGTGGCGGCGCCGAGGGCCACCCGGCGGACGCAACCCGGCCGCCACCGGGCAGGGGCACCGGACAGCCCGTCCCGCCGGGCCACCGGGTAGGGGTACCGGGTAGGCCCCCGCCGGGCCACCCGATAGGGCCACCGGACAGGCCACCCCGCCGGGCCGCCCGACAGGACTAACCGACAGGACCACCAGGCAGGCCACCCGGCGGGCGGAGGGATCACGTCCGCGGGGTTCCCACCGGTCGCCGCGGGTGTCACGCTGTGATCATGAGCCGTATCCAAGCCGCACCCGACGCAGTGGAGGCCAACCTCACCGACCGGCTCCTCGCGGGCCTGCCGGCCGAGGCGGTCCTCACCGATCCCGACGTCACCGCCGCCTACGCCCAGGACATGGCGAGCTTCTGCCCGTCCGGCGCCCCGGCCGTGGTCGTCCTGCCGCGCACCGTGGAACAGGTCCAGCACGTCATGCGGACCGCCACCGAGCTGCGCGTCCCGGTCGTCCCGCAGGGCGCCCGCACCGGCCTGTCCGGCGCGGCCAACGCCTCTGACGGCTGCATCGTCCTCTCCCTGACCAAGATGGACCGCATCCTGGAGATCAACCCCGTCGACCGGATCGCGGTCGTTGAGCCCGGCGTCGTCAACGCCACCCTCTCCCGCGCGGTCAACGAACACGGCCTGTCCTACCCGCCGGACCCCTCCAGCTGGGAGATGTGCACCATCGGCGGCAACATCGGCACCGCCTCCGGCGGCCTGTGCTGCGTGAAGTACGGGGTCACCGCCGAGTACGTCCTCGGCCTGGACGTGGTGCTCGCCGACGGCCGCCTGCTGTCCACCGGCCGCCGCACCGCCAAGGGCGTCGCCGGGTACGACCTCACCCGGCTCTTCGTCGGCTCCGAGGGCTCGCTCGGCATCGTCGTGCGGGCCGTCCTCGCGCTCAAGCCGCAGCCGCCGCAGCAACTCGTGCTGGCCGCCGAGTTCTCCTCCGCGAGTGCCGCCTGCGACGCGGTGTGCCGGATCATGGAGGGCGGCCATGTGCCCTCCCTGCTCGAACTGATGGACCGTACGACGGTCAAGGCCGTGAACGACCTCGCCCGCATGGGCCTGCCGGAGACCACCGAGGCGCTGCTGCTCGCCGCGTTCGACACGCCCGACCCGGCCGCCGACCTCGCCGCCGTCGCCGCGCTGTGCGAGGCGGCCGGCGCCACCCAGGTCGTCCCCGCCGACGACGCCGCCGAGTCCGAACTGCTGCTCCAGGCCCGCCGGATGTCGCTGACCGCGCTGGAGGCGGTCAAGGGCACGACGATGATCGACGACGTGTGCGTGCCCCGCTCCCGGCTCGGCGAGATGCTCGACGGGGTCGAGCGGATCGCCGCGAAGTACGGGCTCACCATCGGCGTCTGCGCGCACGCCGGTGACGGCAACACCCACCCGACCGTCTGCTTCGACGCCCAGGACCCGGAGGAGTCGCGGCGCGCCCGCGAGTCCTTCGACGAGATCATGGCCCTCGGGCTGCGGCTGGGCGGCACCATCACCGGGGAGCACGGCGTGGGCGTCCTGAAGAAGGAGTGGCTGGCGCGCGAGATCGGGCCGGTCGGGGTGGAGATGCAGCGGGCCGTCAAACAGGTCTTCGACCCGCTGAACCTCCTCAACCCCGGCAAGCTGTTCTGACCGCCGCCCGGTCCCCGTCCGCCTCGCCCGCTCTTCCTGCCCCTCCGGCTCACTGAGCGAGCAGTCCGGCCAGCCCCGCGTCGATGCCGAGCTGCTCGCCCTCGCTGCCCGGCGGCACCACCCGCAGGGTGCGCTCCAGCCAGGACGACACCTGCGCGGAAGGTGCCTCCAGCAGCGCCGTACCGGACGGCGAGCTGAGCGCCATCAGCACCACGCTGCGGCCCTCCGTCTTCGACGGCCACACCCGTACGTCGCCGTGGCCGCACGGCCGGAACACCCCCTCCACCAGCAGATCCCGGGCGAACGCCCAGTGCACCGGCTGACCGGAGTCGACATGGAAGTCGATGTGCACGGCGTACGGGTCGGCGGTGCGGTAGGAGAGCCGGGCCGGTACGGGGATCCCCCGCTCGGGCGACAGGATCAGCCTCAGCTCCAGTTCACGTTCCACCACGGTGTGTCGCATGGTTCTCGTCCTCTCCACTCATGACGCGTGACTCATGACGCGTGTCGCGTACGGCCCCGGGTGCGGGCCCGCACAGGGGGAGAGGCGCCCGGACGCCGGGCATTACGCGGGTCCGCGGAACTTTTTCCGCACCGGTCCGGGCAGCGGCGCTCGTGTCCGGGAGGTGACGCACATGTACGAGGGAGTGCCCGGAAAGGGGTGGGTCCGGCGGGACGGGCCGTGCCGGGTGCGCCGGTCTGATAGATGTGGAGGCCCCCAAGACGGCCCCCGAGCAGATACGGGACGACGGACATGAGCGCCCCAACCCCCGCACCAGGCGACGACAGGCCCCGCGAGGGGTACTACCCGGACCCGTCCATCCCCGGATACGTCCGGTACTGGAACGGTTCCTCCTGGGTGCCGGGCACCAGCCGTCCGGCCCCCGCCGACGGCGAGCCGCTCAGCCCGCCGCCCGGCGCGCGGCCCGCCGCGTCCGCGACCCCTGCGGTCGAGGAGACGGGCCCGCACTTCTTCGACGAGGACCCGCCCCCGGCGGCCGCCCGCCCGGAACCGGCGGCCGCGCCGTGGTCCGGCGACCCGGATCCGCACACCCCGTGGACCGCACCGGCCGGTCCCGACCCCCGGGTGGCCCACGCGAACTCCCCGGCGGGGGAGGGCGATCGGGGCCAGGGCCAGGGCCAGGGTCAGGTGCAGGGCCAGGTGCAGGGCGGTGGCGCCGCTCCGGCCCAGGACGGCGGCGGATCCGCCGGTACGTTCGTGTTCCGGCGGCCGACCGCCGCCGACGCCCCGGCCAACGCTGCCGCCCCCGCTGCTCCCGCCGGTCCCGGCATCCCCGGGCCGGGCGGTCCCGTGGACGACGGCACCATGACCTTCCGGCCCGTCCCGCGCTCCGCCCCGCCTCAGGCCGCGTCCGGGCAGCCCTCCGTGCCCGCCCAGGGCGCCCACAGCCCGGCCCCCGCACAGGCACAGGTCCAGCCGCAGCCGCAGGGTCCGGCCCAGCAGCAAGGCCCGGTGCGCGCCCAGCCCCCGAGCCCGGCACAGGGACACCCGCAGCCCCACGGCCCCGCCCAGGCAGCAGTGCCCGCCCCGGCGCACGTACCCGCTCCCGCGTCGCCCGCCCCCGCGCCGGCCGCGCCCGTCGCCCCCGTGGCGCCGCTGCCCCACCAGGCCGCAGCGCCCCCGCACGCCGCCGCGGTGCCCGGCTCCCTCCCCTCCCCGGTGGCCGGCGGCCCCGGCGGCGGCCAGGCGTCCTGGGCGCAGCAGGTGCACCAGCTCGCGGGAGCCGGGGCCGGAGCGGGCCCCGGCGCGGCGGCCGAGGAGCAGCCCGTGGCGCCCTGGAAGCCGCCGGTGGAGGACGTGTTCCAGGCCGCGGCGCGGCGGCAGGCGGCGGCCCGGCCGGCGGGCCTCGGCAAGCGGCTGGCCGCCCGCCTGGTCGACACCGTGCTGCTCGCGGGCGTCACCGCCGTGGCCGCCGTGCCGCTCGGCACCCGGGCCGTCGACCATGTCGACGCGAAGATCGACGCGGCCAAGCTCACCGGGCGCACGGTCACCGTCTGGCTGCTGGACGGCACGACGGCGGCGTACCTCGGTGTCGTCCTCGCCGTCCTGCTGCTCGCCGGGGTCCTCTACGAGGTGCTGCCCACCGCCAAGTGGGGCCGCACGCTCGGCAAGAAGCTCTGCGGACTCCAGGTGCGGGACATCGAGGGCCACGAGCCGCCGTCGTTCGGCCCGGCGCTGCGCCGCTGGCTGGTGTACAGCGTGCCCGGACTCCTGGGCGTGGGGATCGTGGGCGTCCTGTGGTGCCTGTTCGACCGGCCGTGGCACCAGTGCTGGCACGACAAGGCGGCGCACACCTTCGTGGCGGACTGAGCCGGCTGCGGGCCGGGGCGCCCACGGCCGTGCGCCCGCCGCTTGCCGCCTGCCCCCTGTCCCCTGCCGTCCGCCGCCTGCCCCCTGCCGTCCGCCACCTGCCACCTGCCATCCGTCACCTGTCGTCCGTCATCCGTACGGATGCTCGCCGGATGCGCCCCGCCCGCGTTCGGGTTCCACTCGGCGCATGAGCACCGAACCGCCGCCCCCCGGCTCCGAACCGCCCGCGGGCTCCGGACCCCCGCCCCCGGGAAGCGGCAACCCGTACAGCGGCGGCGGCAATCCGTACAGCGGGGGAGGCGGCCCGTACGAGGGCGGCGGCGCCCACGAGGGCGGCGGCCCCTACGGTGGCGGAGGCGGCCCGTACGGCGGTGCCGGCGGGCCGTACGGCGGTGGGCCCTACGGCGGCGATCCGTACGGCGGTGGCCCGCCCCCCGGAGGCCCGCTCGCGGGGATGCCGCCGCTGGCGGAGAGCGGCAGGCGCACCCTCGCCCGGATCATCGACCTGGTCCTGGTCGGCATCGTCACCTGGGTGATCACCTGGGCGCTGCGCGTCAACGAGACGACGATGAACGCCGATCAGGTCGAGGTCGGTACGTCCATCGCGCAGTCGGTCGTCGGCGTCGTGCTCTACGTCGCCTACGACACCTTCATGATTTCCCGGTCGGGGCAGACGCTGGGCAAGAAGTGGCTGGGCATGCGGGTGGCGAACCTGAGCGACGGGTCGACGCCGTCCGCGGCCACCGCGCTGGGGCGCTCGGCGGTGCTCTGGGTGCCGTTCTGGTTCTGCTGCGCCTGCGTCTGGCTCGCGGTGTGCGGTGGCTGGAGCTACTTCGACCGGCCCTACAAGCAGGGCCTGCACGACAAGGCGGCCAAGACGGTGGTGGTCGGCACGGACCGGTGAGCCGGCGCGGCGTCAGGGACGCGCGAGAGGGCGGCGGTCCGGTCCGACGGCCCCGACGACGGCTGCTAGCGGCGGGCCGGTGTCCGGGAGCGTCCGGTGGTCCGAGCCGCCGCGGCGGCGGCCACCGCGCCGGAGCCCGGCACCGCCGGGGCACCGGCCGCGGCGCTGCCGGCGGCGGCCGACGCGCGTGACTTCGGCAGCGGCACCGTCATGGCGACCAGGAGCCCCAGCGCGAGCGCCGCGAGGGCGATGACGGCGATGCCCACCCCCGAACTCGTCTGCGACAGCAGCAGCATGGCGAGCGTCGAGCAGATCACGGTGCAGGAGCCGTAGGCGAGCTGTGCGGCGGTCGGACGAGGCATGGCAATCGTGTCCTCGGAAGGATTGGGGGGTGCGACGGGGGCCGGCCTGGCGTCCCGTCCGCCGACTTCCGGGCGTTCCGCCACATCGACTGTAATCTCCTGGATGCCCCCGCGGAACGGCCGGTAAGCGTGACCTAACCCACGGTGCCGGTGCACAGGGGGCGCACGGATTCACGGTGCGCCCTCCCGGGCCCGTTCCACGCGCCGGGACGGTCACGGGCCCGCGTCCCGGCCGCGTCCGGGCCACCCGCGGCGCACCCCTGACCGTCCGTAAAGCGAACGAACGCTCCGCATAGTGCACTTGAACTGTCCAAGTCAAGGTCTGTCTTTTCTCGTAAACCTCTAGTCAAATGTCGTCACTTGACTAACACGCGTTGATCGCGCGCGGACTTTCTCGTGCCTCAGAGACCCCCCTTCCGCGCGTACGGACGCGTCAGGGGAGGACAGCAAGTGACCAGTAGACCCTGGACTTTCAGAGCTGCCGCGATCGGCGTCTCGCTCGCGGCGGCCGCCGCGACGTTCTCGACGTACGCCGTCGCGGAGGCCGCCACCACGGCCGGCTCTCCCGCCGCCGTGAACCGGCACGACCCGCAGCCGGTCGGGCAGCACGAGCACAACCTCGACGGACCGCTGAGCAAGACCCAGGAGGCCCAGCGCCAGGAGGCCCTCAGCCAGGTCATCTCCGGCAAGGCCAAGGTCCAGAACCGCAACGGTTCCAAGGTCGTCGGCCTCAAGAGCAAGAAGGGCGACACCAAGTACGTCGAGCTGGGCCGGGAGAAGACCGACAAGATCTTCACCATCCTGGTCGAGTTCGGCGACCAGACCGACCCGAAGTACGGCGACACCGCCGGGCCGCTGCACAACCAGATAGCCGCGCCGGACCGCAAGAAGGACAACTCCACGGCCTGGCAGAAGGACTACAACCAGAAGCACTTCCAGGACCTGTACTTCGGCACCGGCAAGAACACCGAGTCGGTCAAGAAGTACTACGAGAAGCAGTCCTCGGGCCGCTACTCGGTGGACGGCGAGGTCTCGGACTGGGTCAAGGTCCCCTACAACGAGGCCCGTTACGGCTCGAACTACTGCGGCTCCACCAACTGCTCCAGCGTGTGGAACGTCGTCAGCGACGGCGTCAACGCCTGGGTGGCGCAGCAGAAGGCGGCCGGCAAGTCGGACGCCGCGATCAAGGCGGACCTGGCCAAGTACGACCAGTGGGACCGCTACGACTACGACGGCGACGGCAACTTCAACGAGCCGGACGGCTACATCGACCACTTCCAGATCGTGCACGCGGGCGAGGACGAGTCCGCGGGCGGCGGCGTCCAGGGCACCGACGCGATCTGGGCGCACCGCTGGTACGCGTACGGCACCGACGCCGGTTCCACCGGTCCGTCGGACAACAAGCTCGGCGGCGCGCAGATCGGTGACACCGGCGTCTGGGTCGGCGACTACACCATCCAGCCGGAGAACGGCGGACTCGGCGTCTACGCGCACGAGTACGGCCACGACCTCGGCCTGCCCGACGAGTACGACACCGCGGGCGGTGACAACTCCACCGGCTTCTGGACGCTGATGTCCTCCGGTTCCTGGCTGGGCCGGGGCGAGGACGCCATCGGCGACCTGCCCGGCGACATGAACGCCTGGGACAAGCTGCGTCTTGGCTGGCTGAACTTCGACACCGCCAAGGCCGGTGTGAAGTCCTGGCACAAGCTGGGCGTCTCCGAGTTCAACACCAAGTACCGGCAGGCCGTGGTGGTCTCGCTGCCCGACAAGGCGGTCACCACCGAGGTCGTCAAGCCCGCGCAGGGCGCCACCCAGTGGTGGAGCGGCAGCGGCGACGACCTGAAGAACACCCTGACCCGGTCCGTCGACCTGACCGGCAAGAAGTCGGCCACTCTCAGCCTCGACGGCTGGTACGACATCGAGGCCAACTACGACTTCCTCTACACCGAGGTCTCGACCGACGGCGGCGCCAACTGGACCGCCCTGGACGGCACCGTGGACGGCCAGGCCATCCCGCGTGACGGCAGCGACAAGCCGGCCCTGACCGGTTCGGTCGACGCGTACAAGAAGCTGGCGTACCCGCTGGACGCCTACGCGGGCCAGAAGATCCAGCTCCGCTTCCGCTACCAGACGGACGGCGGCGCCGCGCTCAAGGGCTTCGCGGCCGACGAGATCGCGGTGACCGCGGACGGCACGGCGCTCTTCTCCGACAACGCCGAGACCGAGGACGCCGCCTGGACGGCGAAGGGCTTCTCCCGCATCGGCGCGTCCTTCACCAAGGACTACGAGCAGTACTACATCGCGGAGAACCGCCAGTACGTCTCGTACGACACCACGCTGAAGACCGGTCCGTACAACTTCGGTTCGGCCAAGCGCCCCGACTGGGTCGAGCACTACCCGTACCAGAACGGTCTGCTGATCTGGAAGTACGACACCTCCCAGGCGGACAACAACACCAGCGTCCACCCGGGCACCGGTCTGATCCTTCCGGTCGACTCGCACCCGACGGCCCTGCGCTGGTCGGACGGCACCCTGCTGCGCAACCGCGTCCAGGCGTACGACTCGCCGTTCAGCCTGTACCGCACGGACGGCATCACCCTGCACAAGGCGGACGTCAAGACCAAGATCAAGTCGTCGAAGGGGGTGCCGGTCTTCAACGACCACACCAGCACCTACTACGACGCCTCGAACCCGACCGGCGGTGTCAAGATCACTGACACCAACACCCGGATCCAGATCACCAAGGAGGCCCACGACGGCTCCACGATCGAGCTGGAAGTCGGCCGCGCGGTGAAGTAAAGGTAAAAAACCCAGGTCAAAAGCGTATCGGCGGCAACCCCCTGGCGGGTTGCCGCCGATCGTGTTTAGGTGCCTGCTGTGGCTCTCTTATTGACACCGACCGGAACGGGGAAGTGACCGCATGGCCGCAGGAGGCTTCAGCAAACTGCCGAACGGCACCGTCGTGGTCGCCCTCAACCTGCCCAGTCCCGCCCCCGGGGGCACCGGCGGCGTCCGGGTGCTCGTGCTCGCCCGCAACCGCGCCCGCGCCCTGACCCGGCTGCGCAACCTCGGTCTGCGCGCCGTCTACCTGCGGGGCAACGCCGCCCCGCCCACCCCGGACGAGATCACCGCGGTGCTGCACCACCCCGACGGCCTCATCTGGCGCACCTCGCCCGCCGGCGGCGCCCCCGCCGGCCCCCCGGAGCTGTGGCACCCGATCAGGGCCCTGCTGCGCCCGCGCACCCCCGGAGCGGGCGTGAGCCCCGCCCAGGTCTGAGCGCGCCCGGAGCCGCTCGCCCGCCCCGCATCACCGTCCTAGGCGACGACGGGCTTGCCGGTCAGCTCGACGCCCGCCCGGCGCAGCTCCTCCAGGGCCCGCTCGGTGGTCTGCCCGGCCACGGCCGCGGTGAGGTCCAGCAGCACATGGGTGCGAAAGCCCTCGCGCGCCGCGTCCAGGGCGGTGGCGCGCACACAGTGGTCGGTGGCGATCCCGACCACGTCGACCTCCTCGACCTCCCTGGCCCGCAGCCAGTCGGCCAGGGACACGCCGTTCTCGTCGAAGCCCTCGAAGCCGCTGTAGGCGGCCGAGTAGGCGCCCTTGTCGAAGACGGCGTCGACCGCGCCGGAGGCGACGGCGGGCGCGAAGTTCGGGTGGAAGCCCACGCCCTCCGTGCCCGCCACGCAGTGCGGGGGCCAGGAGTCGACGTAGTCGGGGTGGTCCGAGAAGTGGCCGCCGGGCGCGATGTGGTGGTCGCGGGTCGCCACCACGTGCCGGTACCCGGCGGGGGCCTGCCCGATCAGTTCGGTGATCGCGGCGGCCACGTCGGCGCCGCCGGCCACCGCGAGGCTGCCTCCCTCGCAGAAGTCGTTCTGCACATCGACGACGATCAGGGCGCGGCGCATGTCGGGTGTCCTTCGGTTCCGGGGATCAGCGGGCTGGGCGGGGCCTGAGGGGCCTGGTCGGGGCAGAGGCGGTCATGCGCTCTAGCTACCCGACGCTCCGGTGGCGTACTCCGTCGGAAGGACGGGTTCCCCGCGCGAGAGCTGGGTGGCCGACAGCGGCAGCCCCGCGCGGGCCGCCACATGCCGGTCCCGTACGGCGTCCAGCGGCTCGCGGCGGACCACCTCGCCGCCCTTGACCAGCTCGACCTGGAGCTGCCGGTCGGCCAGCTCGACGGGGACCGGCCCGGTGCCCACCACCTCGGCCTCGGCGACGCCGTACGCGTCCAGGCGCCGGGCCGCCCACTTGCGGCCGCCGATGGAGGTCTTGCCGCCGCTGGACCGTTTCGCCACCGGCTTCAGCGGCGCATTCGGGTCGGCGGACTCGGCGCGGGCGACCAGCTTGTAGACCATGGAGCAGGTCGGGTGGCCGGAGCCGGTGACCAGCTGGGTGCCGACGCCGTAGGCGTCCACGGGCGCGGCGGCCAGCGAGGCGATGGCGTACTCGTCCAGGTCGGAGGTGACGACGATCCGCGTGTCGCGGGCGCCCAGCTCGTCGAGCTGCTGGCGCACCCGGTGCGCGACCAGCAGCAGGTCGCCGGAGTCGATGCGCACCGCGCCCAGCTCGGGCCCGGCCACCTCCACGGCCGTGCGCACGGCCTCGGTCACGTCGTAGGTGTCCACCAGCAGCGTCGTGTCCCGGCCCAGCGACTCCACCTGGGCGCGGAAGGCGTCCCGCTCGTTGTCGTGGACCAGGGTGAAGGCGTGGGCGGAGGTGCCGACGGTGGGGATGTTGTAGCGGAAGCCCGCGGCCAGGTCGGAGGTGGAGGCGAAGCCGCCGACGTAGGCGGCGCGGGAGGCGGCGACCGCGGCCAGCTCGTGGGTGCGCCGGGCGCCCATCTCGATCAGCGGCCGCTCCCCGGCCGCCGAGGACATCCGGGAGGCGGCGGCCGCGATGGCGGAGTCGTGGTTGAGGATCGACAGGATCACGGTCTCCAGCAGCACGCACTCGCCGAAGGAGCCCTCCACCCGCATGACGGGGGAGCCCGGGAAGTAGACCTCGCCCTCGGGGTAGCCCCAGATGTCGCCGCTGAACCGGTAGTCGGCCAGCCACTGGAGCGTCGGCTCGTCCACGACCCGCTTCTCGCGCAGATAGCCGAGGACGTCCGGGTCGAAGCGGAAGTTCTCCACCGCGTCCAGCACCCGGCCGGTTCCGGCCACGACGCCGTAGCGGCGGCCCTCGGGCAGCCGCCGGGTGAAGACCTCGAAGACGCTGCGCCGCTCGGCCGTCCCGGCCTTCAGGGCGGCCCGCAGCATCGTCAGCTCGTAGTGGTCGGTGAAGAGCGCCGTAGAGGGAACATCCACCGGCAGCCCAAGGTCCGCTGTGTTCATGACCGAGAAGCGTACTCCCATTTCGTCAGTCTGACGATTTAGGGATGCGGCCAGCTCGTTTGTGCTCCCGCGCCCCGGTAGTGGCAGCATGGGCCTTGTGACGTCAGCCGCACCCATCGAGATCGAGAAGACCGAGTCGGCACAGGAGGTCTTCGCCGTACCCGAGCCCGACGTCCCCTGGGTGACGATCGTGCACAACGATCCCGTCAATCTGATGAGCTACGTCACCTATGTCTTCCAGACGTACTTCGGGTACTCGAAGGACAAGGCGACCAAGCTCATGCTCGACGTCCACCACAAGGGCCGGGCGGTCGTCTCCAGCGGCACCCGCGAGGAGATGGAGCGGGACGTTCAGGCCATGCACGGCTACGGCCTGTGGGCCACCCTCCAGCAGGACCGCAAGTAGCCAAGCGGCCGGTGGCGCACGCGCCGACGACGGCCCGGACCGGAAGCAGCGAATCCCCTCCATGCCCGGACACTTCGAACCGCTCCCCGGCGGCGGCGCGGCCGTCGCCCTCGACGACGTCGAGATCTCCATCATCCGTTCGCTGGCGATCCAGCTCCTGGAGCTGATCGGCCCCGGGCCCGCCGAGGACGAGGGCGGCGACCCGCTCGCCGAGCTGTTCGCCGAGGGCCCGAGCGAGCCGCCCGCCGACCCGGTGCTCAGAAGGCTCTTCCCGGACGCCTACGGCGACCCCGGGCAGCCGCCGGCCAGCGCCGAGGAGGCCGCCGAGCAGCGTGCGCACGCGGCCGAGTTCCGCCGCTTCACCGAGAACGACCTGCGGGCCGGCAAGCGCGAGAACGCCCTCGCGGTGATCCACTCGCTCAACGCCCTCGCCGCCTCCGGTGAGGGCGGCGCGGTGCTGAAGCTGTCCCCGGAGGAGTCCCGGCGCTGGCTCGGTGCCCTGAACGACCTGCGCCTGGCCATCGCCTCCCGGCTGGAGATCGGCGACGAGGACGACGCCGACGACCTCTACCGGCTGCCGGACGAGGACCCGCGCAAGCCGATGGTGATGGCGTACCTGTGGCTGGGCGGCCTCCAGGAGACCCTGGTCTCCACCTTCATGCCCTGACTGGTCTCCACCTTCATGCCCTGAGGTGCCCCGAGGCGCCCCGGGTGCCCCGAGGTGTCCTGGGCGCTCTTCCCCCGCCTGCCCGGATCGTCCTGTTCCGGGCAGATTCGCCGTCCGCTCAGAGGATGCTCAAATCCGGATAACGATCGCGTCACCGCGACCGGCTCATATCGGCCGGTCGCGAGTGTTTTGTCCGCTTTTCCTGGTTCTCCTGGTGTCGTGAACCACACGTACGTCCTGCGATCAGTGGTTCGAGCGTGATAAATCTTCACGACCGCCCGGCGAACACCACCCACGTTCGCCCGGGTGCGCCACCGAGCTGCCCACCAGCGGCCAGGCACAACTCCATTTCAGTCCGGGGGGATCGCGACCCGATCCGCGGCCGACAGACGGCCCGGGTCGGCATGGAGAAAGGCGCACGACACATGACCTCAGCGCGGGTCGAGAAAGAACGCGCCGGCACGGAGGCCGTGCCGGACGGCGAGGGGTATCAGCGCGGGCTCGGTGCCCGGCAGATCCAGATGATCGCCATCGGCGGTGCCATCGGCACCGGTCTGTTCCTCGGTGCGGGCAAGAGCATCTCCAAGGCCGGACCCAGCATCATCCTGGCGTACGCGGTCGCCGGCTTCGTCATCTTCCTCATCATGCGGGCGCTCGGCGAGCTGCTGATGTACCGCCCGGTCTCCGGTTCCTTCTCGGAGTACGCGCGCCAGTTCATCGGCCCCTTCGCGGGCTTCGTGACCGGCTGGACCTACTGGCTGTTCTGGGTCGTCACCGGCATCACCGAGGTCACCGCGGCGGCGGCGTACATGACGTACTGGTTCGAGATCCCGCAGTGGGTCTCGGCGCTGGTCTTCACCGTCGTGCTCTACGGCGCCAACCTGATCTCCGTGAAGCTCTTCGGCGAGCTGGAGTTCTGGTTCTCCATGGTCAAGGTCACCGCCATCATCGGCATGATCCTGATCTGCGTGGGCGTCCTCACGATCGGCTTCTCCGACGCGGGCGACACCGCCTCCGTCTCGCACCTGTGGAACGAGGGCGGCTTCTTCCCGCACGGCGTCGGCAACACGCTGATGACCCTCCAGATGGTGATGTTCGCCTTCCTCGCCGTCGAGCTGGTCGGTGTGACGGCGGGTGAGTCCAAGGACCCCAGGACCGTGCTGCCCCGGGCGATCAACACCGTGCCGTGGCGCATCGCCGTCTTCTACGTCGGCGCGCTGATCATGATCCTGTCGGTCGTGCCGTGGACCGCCTTCCACGCCGGCGAGAGCCCCTTCGTGGTCGCCTTCCAGAAGATGGGCCTGCCCGCCGGCGCCGGCATCGTGAACTTCGTGGTGCTCACCGCCGCCCTGTCCTCCTGCAACTCGGGCATGTACTCCACCGGCCGCATGCTGCGCGACCTCGCGCTCAACAGCCAGGGACCGCGCTTCTTCACCAGGCTGACCAGCAGCGGCACCCCGCTGATCGGCACGACGTTCTCCGCCGCGCTGATGCTGGTGGGCGTCTGGATCAACTACCAGTGGCCGGGCAAGGCGTTCGACTACGTGGTGTCCTTCGCGACCATCTCCGGCATGTGGGCCTGGATCGTCATCCTGGTCTGCCAGATCCGCTACCGCCGCAAGTCCGACCGCGGCGAGCTGCCCGTCTCGGAGTTCCGTGCCCCCGGCGGCGTCTGGGCCAGCGTGTTCGCGCTCGCCTTCATCGGCATGGTGATCGTGCTGATGGGCATCGACAAGGACGCCCGGGTCTCGCTGTACTGCGCGCCGGCGTGGGGCCTGGTCCTCGCCGTCGCCTACCTGGTGCTCAAGCGCCGCAACCCGGAGGCCGCCGCCTTCAGCAGGCGCTGACCTCCTCCCGCAGGACGTCCGGCCGGAGCGGCCGCTCGTGGGAACCGCTCCGGCCGCCGCTCAGGGCGTCCGGCATATGGGCCGTCCCGTACCACTCACCGGTACGGGGCGGCCCGTCCGCCTTCCGCCGGGCGTGACCGGCGCGCCGCGGGCCGTTCTGCTTTCCTGCTTATCCTGTGGCCCATGCTGACCATCACCCAGTCGCTCCACGACCAGATCGTCGCCCACGCCCGCGCGGACCACCCCGACGAGGCGTGCGGAGTGGTCGCCGGACCCGTCGGCACCGGACGCCCCGAGCGGTTCGTCCCGATGCTGAACGCGGCCCGCTCGCCCACCTTCTACGAGTTCGACTCGCAGGACCTGCTCAAGCTCTACCGCGAGATGGACGACCGCGACGAGGAGCCGGTGATCATCTACCACTCCCACACCGCGACCGAGGCGTACCCCTCGCGCACCGACATCTCCTACGCCAACGAGCCCGGCGCCCACTACGTCCTGGTGTCCACCGCCGACACCGACGAGGCGGGCCCGTTCCAGTTCCGCTCGTTCCGCATCGTGGAGGGCGAGGTCACCGAGGAGGAGGTGACGGTCGTGGCGGCGTACTGACAGGGCGCGTCTCGCACCGCGGATGCCGGGCGTCCGCAGGGTGAGATCACATTCCAGGGTGCGGACCGGGAATCGATACGATGAGCCCATGGTTCTCCACGACGTGAGCGACGAGATCCCGGGCACGCTGCTCGTGGCGCGGCTGCACGTCGACCTGTGCAGGTTGAACAGCGCCATCTGTTGACGTTCCCTGCCGCCGCCGTACGGCCGTGAGCCGCGGCGCTCCCCGGGGGCCGAACGCCCGGGGGCCCTTTCTCGCGCGCCCCCCGATCCGACGACATCTTCCTGACAGGAGCCCGCACCCATGGCCATCGAGGTCCGCATCCCGACCATCCTCCGCACCTACACCGACGGGCAGAAGGCCGTGGAGGGCAACGGGGAGACCATCGCCGCGCTCTTCGCCGACCTGGAGGTCCGGCACCCGGGCATCCAGGCGCGCATCGTGGACGGCGAGCAGCTGCGCCGCTTCGTCAACGTCTACCTGAACGACGAGGACGTCCGCTTCCTGGACGGCATCAGCACCAAGCTCGCCGACGGCGACAACGTGACGATCCTGCCGGCGGTCGCCGGCGGCATGCGCTGAACGGCCGCTGAGCAGCGATGCGCTACGACTCCCCGCTGGCCGCGGTGGGCAACACCCCTCTGGTGCGCCTGCCGCGGCTCTCGCCGTCCGCCGACGTCCGCATCTGGGCGAAGCTGGAGGACCGCAACCCGACCGGCTCGGTCAAGGACCGTCCCGCCCTGCACATGATCGAGCGGGCGGAGAAGGACGGCCGGCTCACCCCGGGCTGCACGATCCTCGAACCCACCTCGGGCAACACCGGCATCTCGCTGGCCATGGCGGCGAAGCTCAAGGGCTACCGCATGGTGTGCGTGATGCCCGAGAACACCTCCCAGGAGCGCCGCGACCTGCTCGGCATGTGGGGGGCGGAGATCATCTCCTCCCCGGCGGCGGGCGGCTCCAACACCGCCGTGCGCGTCGCCAAGGAGCTGTCCGCCGAGCACCCGGACTGGGTGATGCTCTACCAGTACGGCAACCCGGACAACGCCGGCGCCCACTACGCGACCACCGGCCCGGAGATCCTGGCCGACCTGCCCTCCGTCACCCACTTCGTGGCGGGCCTGGGCACCACCGGCACCCTGATGGGCGTCGGCCGCTATCTGCGCGAGCACAAGCCGGACGTGCGGATCGTCGCCGCCGAGCCGCGCTACGACGACCTGGTGTACGGCCTGCGCAACCTCGACGAGGGCTTCGTCCCCGAGCTGTACGACGCCTCCGTGCTGACCACCCGCTTCTCGGTCGGCTCCGCCGACGCCGTCACCCGTACCCGGGAACTGCTCCAGCAGGAGGGGATCTTCGCGGGCGTCTCCACCGGCGCCGCGCTGCACGCCGCGATCGGCGTGGGCCGCAAGGCGGTCGCGGCGGGGGAGAGCGCCGACATCGTCTTCGTCGTCGCCGACGGCGGCTGGAAGTACCTGTCCACCGGCGTCTACACGGCGGCCACCACACAAGAGGCCATCGAGACGCTCCAGGGCCAGCTCTGGGCCTGACCACCGCGCCGGCACCCCGCCCGCGGGAGCCGTGAGGCCGGTCCCGGAAGCATCGTGGGAGCGGTCCCGGAAGGGTCGTGAGGCCGGTCCGGACCGGGCCCGGCCCGTCTCAAGCACGTCCCAGCCCCCTCCCACGAGGGGGCCAATCTCATCCTATGGAGGGGCAAAGAAATCCCTCCGGTACTGCCGTCCCCCGGCGGCCCGGGGCTACGTTCCTGGCGCACCCTGTCATGTCACGATCACGCGGCGTACAGGGTGTGGAGTGTCATGCTCATGACTGCGCGGCTGCCGCCGCCACGCGCGTCACGGGCTGCCCGACCAGTGCGATCCCCACGTCAACGGAGGCAGTACCCCCATGCGTGAGTCACGCCCGAGCAGCCGGAGACGGAGTCCGCGCCGACTCCTCGCCGTCGCCTTCCCCGCCCTCGCCCTCACGGTCACCGGGTTCGTCGCGGCACCGACCGCAGGGGCGGCCCAGCCCGCCGCCGCGCACCCGGACACCGGCAGGGCCGCCCAGAACGCGCACGCCCTCACCGCCCCCGAGCGGCAGGTCCTGCACAGCACCGGCACGGCCGGACAGAAGGTCCCCACGACCCGGCTGTGCGCCGACGCCCGGCCCGGCGAGGCCAGCTGCTTCGCCCAGCGCCGCACCGACATCCAGCAGCGGCTGGCCTCGGCGCTCGCCGCCGCGCCCTCCGGCCTCTCCCCGGCCAACCTGCACAGCGCCTACAACCTGCCCTCCTCGGGCGGCTCCGGCCTGACGGTCGCGGTGGTCGACGCCTACAACGACCCCAACGCCGAGTCCGACCTGGCCACCTACCGCTCGCAGTTCGGCCTGTCCGCCTGCACCAAGGCCAACGGCTGCTTCAAGCAGGTCAGCCAGACCGGCTCCACCACCTCCCTGCCGACCAACGACAGCGGCTGGGCCGGTGAGGAGGCGCTCGACATCGACATGGTCAGCGCGGTCTGCCCCAACTGCAACATCATCCTGGTGGAGGCCGACTCGCCCACCGACGCCGACCTCGGCACCGCCGAGAACGAGGCCGTCGCGCTCGGCGCCAAGTTCGTCTCCAACAGCTGGGGCGGCGACGAGGAGTCCTCGCAGACCAGCCTGGACAGCCAGTACTTCAAGCACCCGGGCGTCGCGATCACCGTCTCCTCGGGCGACTCCGGCTACGGCGCCGAGTACCCGGCGACCTCCCAGTACGTGACCGCCGTCGGCGGCACCGCGCTCACCACCGCGTCCAACTCCCGCGGCTGGAACGAGACGGTCTGGAACACCAACTCCACCGAGGGCACCGGCTCCGGCTGCTCCGCCTACGACCCGAAGCCGAGCTGGCAGACCGACACCGGCTGCGCCAAGCGCATGGAGGCCGACGTCTCCGCGGTCGCCGACCCGGCCACCGGCGTCGCCGTCTACGACACCTACGGCGGCAGCGGCTGGGCCGTCTACGGCGGCACCAGCGCCTCCGCGCCGATCATCGCCGGCGTCTACGCCCTGGCGGGCACCCCGGGCGCGGGCGACTACCCGGCGAAGTATCCCTACGGCCACACCGGCAACCTGAACGACGTGACCAGCGGCTCCAACGGCTCCTGCTCCACCGCCTACTTCTGCCGGGCGGCCGCCGGCTACGACGGCCCGACCGGCTGGGGCACCCCCAGCGGCACCGCCGCCTTCACCGCGGGCGGCTCCACCGGCAACACGGTCACCGTCACCGACCCCGGCAGCCAGTCCACCACCGTCGGCGGCTCCGTCAGCCTCCAGATACACGCCACCGACAGCGCGGGCGCGGCCCTCACCTACACCGCCACCGGCCTGCCGGCCGGCCTGTCCGTCAACGGCTCCACCGGCCTGATCACCGGCACCGCCTCCACCGCCGGGACCTACCAGGTCACGGTCACCGCGAAGGACTCCACCGGCGCCACCGGCTCCGCCTCCTTCACCTGGACCGTCGGCACCGGCGGGGGCGGCACCTGCACCGCCGCCCAGCTGCTCGGCAACCCCGGCTTCGAGTCGGGCGGCTCCTCCTGGACCGCCTCCAGCGGCGTCATCACCACCGACAGCGGTGAGGCCGCCCACGGCGGCTCGTACAAGGCATGGCTCGACGGCTACGGCACCACGCACACCGACACCCTGTCCCAGACGGTGACGATCCCGGCGGGCTGCAAGGCCACCCTCACCTACTACCTGCACGTCGACACGGCGGAGACCACCCGCACCACCGCCTACGACAAGCTGACGGTGACCGCGGGCGGCAAGACCCTGGCCACCTACTCCAACCTGGACGCGGCCACCGGCTACGCGCAGAAGACCGTCGACCTGTCGTCGCTGGCGGGCTCCAGCGCCACGCTGAAGTTCAGCGGCGCCGAGGACGGCTCCCTGCAGACCAGCTTCGTCGTCGACGACGCGGCCCTGACGACCGGCTGACCGCCCCGCCCGCCACGCACCGGCACACAGCCGGTCACCCACCGGCACACCGCTGATCACGCGTCCGTACACCTGCTGGTCACGCGCGTCCGTACACCTGCTGGTCACGGACCCGCACACCGCGTCCCCGGCCGGAGCCACCGGCCGGGGTCCCGGCGTGCGCGGGGCCGGGGATCCTGATGTGCTGGAGAAACGTCACATCGGCACCAGGGCACCGGCCACCGGGAACGGGACAGCAGAAAGGCGGCCCCCATGCGCCGTACGACGCTCCACCGCACCACCCTCGCCACCGCCGCGACGGCGACGGCCCTGCTCCTCGCGTCCTGCGGCACACCGCAGGACGGCAAGGGCGGCGGCGGATCCCCGGGCACCACGGCCCCCGCCTCCGCACCGGCCGCGACAGCCCCCACGAACCCCAGGACCCCCGCGACCCCCACGGTCTCCGCGAGCGGCGGGAGCACCGCGCCCTCCGCCCCGGCCTCCCCGCCGGCCTCCGCCTCCGCGCCGACCCCGCCCGGCTGCACCGGCCACGCCGACCTCACCGCCGCCGACGGCGGCCGCACCGTCTGCCTCACCGTCGGCGGCTATCTGCGGCTCACCCTGGACGGCACCGAGGACCGCCCCTGGACACCCGTGACGCTCAGCGGTGGCGGTGGCGTCCTCAAGGGCGCCGACGCCGGCATCGTGATCCTGCCGGGCGACGCGCTCGCCGCCTACACCGCCACCGCCCCCGGCACGGCCCGCCTGACGTCCTCGCGCCGCTTGTGCGCGAACTCGCCCGGCACCATGGCCTGCCAGGGCATCGCGCAATGGACGGTCACCGTACGGGTGACCCGGCCGTGACAGCGTTCCGCACGGCGCCGGTTCCGGGCCCCGGCCCGCGGCTCACCCGGCCAGGTAGCGCACCTGGTCCCAGAGCACCGGATCCACGACCCCCACCCGGCGCCGGAAGTCCCACACCGGCACCTCCCGCACCTCGTCGGTCTCCAGGAAGCTGGTACGGCCCCGCGCGTCCCCCACCGAACCGGGCGGCAGCGGGATCACCCCGGCCCGCTCCTCGTGGTACCGGCTGGTGATCTTGGCGACCCGGGCGCGCTTGCCGTGCACGGACAGCACCAGGCAGGGCCGGTCCTTCGCCCCGGGGCCGTCCTCGTAGGGCACGTTCGCCCACCAGATCTCCGCCGGGCGCGGACGCGCGGGCGCACCCCGGTCCTCCCGGCCCCTCGGCCGCGCCGGCGGACGCGACCTGCGCCCCGCGGGCCGGCGCCCCCGGCCCCACCCGTCGACGAGCGTGGCGACGAGCGCGAGCAGCACCACCGCCGCGAGCGCCAGCCACCAGGACGTGTCCATGAGAACGACGTTACCGGCGCGCGAGCGTCCCTGCGCGCCCTCTTCCACACCTCGTGCGCCCCACGTCCAGCCGAACCGGTGACACCACAGGTGAGTTCGCCCACAACCCACCTGTGCAAAGGAGCGACCGGCCGTCGCGCGCCGTACTCTCGACGGACCGCACGACCCCCGTCACCTTCTGTATCCACCCGCCAGCGGAGGTTTCTGCTCCATGAAGCTCACCGTCGTCGGCTGCTCGGGGTCGTTCCCGTCCGCGGAATCGGCCTGTTCGAGCTACCTCGTAGAGGCCGACGGCTTCCGGCTGCTCCTCGACATGGGCAACGGCGCCCTCGGCGAACTGCAGCGCCACTGCGGTCTCTACGACCTCGACGCGATCTTCCTGAGCCATCTGCACGCCGACCACTGCATCGACATGTGCGCCTACTTCGTGGCCCGCTACTACCGGTACGACGGCGGACGCTGCGCCCCGCTGCCGGTCCACGGCCCCGAGGGCACCGAGCACCGGCTGACCACGGCCTACGCCGACACCCCCTCGGCCTCCTCCATGAGCGAGGTCTTCGACTTCCACACGGTCAAGCCGGGCACGTCCGAGATCGGCCCCTTCACCGTGCACACCGAGCGGGTGGCCCACCCGGTGGAGGCGTACGCCATCCGCCTGGAGCACGGCGGCCGGTCCCTCACGTACTCCGGTGACACCGGCGTCAGCGAGGCCCTGGACGAACTGGCCCGGGACGCCGACCTGTTCCTGTGCGAGGCCGCCTTCACGGACGGCAAGGAGAACATCCCCGACCTCCACCTCAACGGCCGCGAGGCCGGCGAGTCCGCCACCCGCGCCGGCGCCCGCCGCCTGGTCCTCACCCACGTCCCCCCGTGGACCGACCCGCAGATCAACCTCGCCGACGCCCGCGCGGTCTACGACGGGCCGGTGGAACTGGCGGCGCCGGGAGCGGTGTACGAGATCTGACGGACATGAGAAGCATGATCTGACGGACATGAGAAGACGGACATGAGAAGGAGGCCCCCCGGCCTGACGGCTCGGGGGGCCTCCTCACGTCCTGCGGACACTCACGCCTTGGTGAGGTCCTCGACCTCCTCCTCGGGCTCGCGGCCCGGGGTGGGGAGGTTGAACTTGGTGATGGCGAAGCGGAAGGTCACGTAGTAGATCGCCGCGAAGACCAGTCCGATCGGGATGATCAGCCAGGGCTTGGTCGCCAGGTTCCAATTCAGGGCGTAGTCGATGAAGCCGGCGGAGAAGGTGAAGCCGGCGTGCACACCGAGCGCCCAGGTGACCGCCATGGACACGGCGGTCAGCACCGCGTGGATCACGTACAGCAGCGGGGCGATGAACATGAACGCGAACTCGATCGGCTCCGTCACACCGGTGACGAACGAGGTCAGGGCCAGCGAGATCATCATGCCCATCACGGCCTTGCGGCGATCGGGGTGAGCGGAGTGCGCGATGGCGATGGCGGCGGCCGGCAGGCCGAACATCATGATCGGGAAGAAGCCGGACATGAACTGACCGGCGGTGGGGTCACCCGCGAAGAAGCGGTTGAGGTCGCCGTGCACGACATCGCCGGCCGCGTTCTTGAAGTCGCCGATCTGGAACCAGGAGACGGTGTTGACGAACTGGTGCATGCCGACCGGCAGCAGACCACGGTTGATCAGGCCGAAGAGGCCGGCACCGCCCGCGCCCAGACCGGTGATCCACTCGCCGAAGTCGGAGATGCCCTCGCCGATCGGCTTCCAGATCAGCCCGAAGAGGACACCCATCGCGGTGCCGACGAAGGCCATGATGATCGGGACCAGGCGGCGGCCGTTGAAGAAGCCGAGCCAGTCCACCAGCTTCTTGCGGTGGAAGCGCTGCCACAGCGTGGCCGACAGCAGACCCATCAGGATGCCGCCGAGAACACCGGGATTGTTGTAGGTGGCGGCTATGTCCGCGCCTGCCTGGACCTTCGCCTCGGTGACGGGGAACGCCTTGAGGACGTTGCTGTACACCAGGAAGCCGACCAGAGCGGCCAGGGCGGTGGAACCGTCCGACTTCTTGGCGAAGCCGATGGCGACACCGATGCAGAAGAGCAGCGGCAGATTGTCGAAGATCGCGCCACCGGCCGTTGCGAACACTGCCGTGACCTTGTCGGGCAGGTTGAACTTGTCGTGCACGTCCGACTGCCCCAGACGCAGCAGAATGCCCGCCGCCGGCAGCACGGCGATCGGGAGCTGCAGGCTTCGGCCGACCTTCTGCAGGCCCTGGAAAAGGCCAGATCCCCGCTTCTTCGCGGGTGCCGCCGTCGATTCGGCGGTGGCGGTGCTCATACGTCCGTCCTCCATCGGGTGGTGGTCTACACCACTCAGTGGTGTAGACCTGTTGTAGCACGATGAAGGTGGCGTAAGGAACCCGCGAAAACGCGACCGAACCGCTACACGCCGTGCGGACTCCGACCGCCGGTGACAAGCCGATTTCACGCCGGTCTCAGACCGATATCAGCCCTGTTCGAGAGCTGTGCGCATCCCGCCGAGAGCCCGGCGGAAGGCCCGCCACCCGCCGCGGACGTCAGGGCTTCGTGGTGTCCTCGACCTCGTCCGCGGGCTCCCGCCCCGGAGTCTTCAGGTCGAACTTCGTGATGGCAAATCGGAAGACCGTGTAATAGACGGCGGCGAAGCACAACCCGATCGGGATGATCGCCCACGGCCGGGTCGCCAGATTCCAGTTGATCACGTAGTCGATCAGCCCCGCCGAGAAGCTGAACCCGTCGTGCACCCCCAGCGCCCACGTCACCGCCATCGACACCCCCGTCAGCACCGCGTGCACCGCGTACAGCACCGGCGCGATGAACAGGAACGAGTACTCCAGCGGCTCCGTGATCCCCGTGACGAACGACGTCAGCGCCACCGACAGCATCAGCCCGCCGACCTCCTTGCGCCGCGCCGGCCGCGCCGTGTGCGTGATCGCCAGCGCCGCCGCCGGCAGCGCGAACATCATGATCGGGAAGAAACCCGAGGTGAACTGCCCCGCGTGCGGATCGCCCGCCAGGAACATGTTGATGTCGCCGTGCACCACCGTCCCGTCCGGCTTGGTGTAACTGCCGAACTGGAACCAGATGGGCACGTTCAGGAACTGGTGCAGCCCGATCACCAGCAGCGCCCGGTTCGCCAGCCCGAACACCCCCGCGCCCCACGCGCCCGCGTCGCTCAGCCAGTCGCTGAAACTTTCCAGCCCCCGCCCGACCGGCGGCCACACCCACAGGCACAGCGCCGCGAACAGGATCGCCACGAACGCCATGATGATCGGCACCAGCCGGCGCCCGTTGAAGAAACCCAGCCAGTCCACCAGCCTCGTCCGGTGGAACCGCCGCCAGAAGAAGGCCGACAGCAGCCCCATCACGATCCCGCCGAAGATTCCCGGATTCTGGAAGGCGAACGCCGTCACCGTCCCGTCGGCCGCCCGGCACCCGGCCGCCGTCGCCACCGCACCCGCCCCGCAGCCCACCGGGAACTGGTGCAGCACGTTGTAGTAGACGAGGAAGCCCGCCACCGCCGCCAGCGCCGTCGAACCGTCCGCCTTCTTCGCCATGCCGATGGCCACCCCGACACAGAACAGCAGCGGCAGCCCCAGCGAGCCGTCGAGCAGCGCGCCGCCCGCCCCCGCCATCACCTTCGAGACGTCGATCCAGCCCAGCCCGTCCTTGCCGAACACATCCGGCTGCCCCAGCCGGTTCAGGATCCCCGCCGCCGGGAGCACCGCGATCGGCAACTGAAGACTGCGGCCCATCTTCTGCAACCCCTGGAACAGGCTGTTCCAGTGCTCCCGCAGCGGCGAGGCCCCCGTCCCCGCACCGCCCGCGCTGTCGGCACTCATGGCGTCCTCCCGAGGCTCCGCTCCGTCGTGCGGCACCGCGTTTGGCCACCGCGCCAACGGTGGTGTAGACCAGTTGACGGACGGTTCCGCTGTCGTGAACGCCATCATCGGCCACCCACGGCACGACCGCTCGCGAAGATGGGCCAACTGTGGGTTACTGCGACAAAGCGGTTCGGATCAGGGAGACAGAACATGGCCAGCAAGGCTGAGAAGATCGTTGCCGGTCTCGGCGGCATCGAGAACATCGAAGAGGTCGAGGGCTGCATCACCCGCCTCCGCACCGAGGTCATCGACCCCAGCAAGGTCGACGAGGCCGCCCTCAAGGCCGCCGGCGCCCACGGCGTCGTCAAGATGGGCACCGCCATCCAGGTCGTCATCGGCACTGACGCCGACCCGATCGCCGCGGACATCGAAGACATGATGTGAACCACCGGTCCCACGGGACCGCGATTCACCCCCCAAGGGGCTCTTCCCGACGCGGGAGGAGCCCCTTGACCATGGGGCACTACGCTCGACCCCATGTCTCGAACCGACGGCCGCACCGCCGAACAGCTCCGCCCGGTCACCATCGAACGCGGCTGGAGCAAGCACGCCGAAGGCTCCGTCCTCGTCTCCTTCGGCGACACCCGGGTCCTCTGCACCGCCTCCGTCACCGAAGGCGTCCCGCGCTGGCGCAAGGGCAGCGGCGAGGGCTGGGTCACCGCCGAATACTCCATGCTGCCCCGCGCCACCAACACCCGCGGCGACCGCGAGTCCGTCAAGGGCCGCATCGGCGGCCGCACCCACGAGATCAGCCGCCTCATCGGCCGCTCGCTGCGCGCCGTCGTCGACTACAAGGCTCTCGGCGAGAACACCGTCGTCCTGGACTGCGACGTCCTCCAGGCCGACGGCGGCACCCGCACCGCCGCCATCACCGGCGCCTACGTCGCCCTCGCCGACGCCATCACCTGGGCCCAGGGCCGCAAACTCGTCAAGGCCGGCCGACAGCCCCTGACCGGCACCGTCAGCGCCGTCTCCGTCGGCATCGTCGGCGGCGTCCCCCTCCTCGACCTCTGCTACGAGGAGGACGTCCGCGCCGACACCGACATGAACGTCGTCTGCACCGGCGACGGCCGCTTCGTCGAGGTCCAGGGCACCGCCGAGGCCGAACCCTTCGCCCGCGACGAACTGAACGCCCTGCTCGACCTCGCCGGGGCCGGCTGCACCGACCTCGCCGCGATCCAGCGCGCCGCACTCGACCAGCACCACGAGAAGTAGAGAGCAGACCGAAAGTAAAGAGCAGACCAAGGAAGGGGCCGCCGGGGCGCAACCCGCACCGCACACCCGGCGTCCCTACCGGTACGGGCGTACGGCACGACAGCCGCACGCCCGGCCACCGACCGGGGAGGGAACCCAGCCATGGCCGCGAGCCGACGCCGACGACCGGGCCGCACCACCGCCATCGCCGCCACCACGGCCGCCATCGCACTCGCCACCGCCGCCCTCACCGGCTGCGACGCGGTCGGCAAGGCCCTGGACTGCGTACAGACCGCCGACGCCATCGCCGACAGCGTCACCGACCTCCAGCAGGCCGTGCAGAACGCCGCCGACGACCCCGGCAAGACCGACGACGCCCTCCGCGCGATCGAGGACAAGCTGGACAAGATCGGCGACAAGACGGACGACACCGACGTCAACAAGGCCGTCGACGACCTCGACAGAGCCGTCGGCAACGTCCGCACCGCCGTCAAGAACGGCGACCACACCCCCGACCTCACCCCCGTCACCGACGCCGCCGGCGAACTCACCAAGGTCTGCACCCCCTGACCCGCCCGCGATACTGGTGACCATGACCCGCCTGATCCTCGCCACCCGCAACCCCGGAAAGATCACCGAACTCCGGGCGATCCTCACCGACGCGGACCTGCCCCACGAACTCGTCGGCACCGACGCCTACCCGGAGATCCCCGACGTCAAGGAGACCGGCGTCACCTTCGCCGAGAACGCGCTGCTCAAGGCACACGCCCTGGCCCGCGCCACCGGCCTGCCCGCCGTCGCCGACGACTCCGGCCTCTGCGTCGACGTCCTCGGCGGCGCGCCCGGCATCTTCTCCGCCCGCTGGTCCGGGCGCCACGGCGACGACCAGGCCAACCTGGACCTGCTCCTCGCCCAGCTCTCCGACATCGCCGACGGCCACCGCGCCGCCCACTTCGCCTGCGCCGCCGCCCTCGCCCTCCCCGACGGCACGGAACGCGTCGTCGAGGGCCAGCTCCGCGGCACCCTCCGCCACACCCCCGCCGGCTCCGGCGGCTTCGGCTACGACCCGATCCTCCAGCCCGACGGCGACACCCGCACCTGCGCGGAACTGACCCCCGCCGAGAAGAACGCCATCAGCCACCGCGGCAAGGCGTTCCGCGCGCTGGTACCGGTGGTGCGGGAGTTGCTGGGCTGAGCCGACGGAAGCGACCCCGCACCTGTGAAACCAAGGTGTGGGGTCGCATTTCCCTGTGGGCCCGGTGGGACTCGAACCCACGACACACCGGACCTAAACCGGCGCCCTCTTGCCAGCTGGGGTACGGGCCCGCAGCGGTCCTACTCTACTGAACCCCGGGGCTGCTTCGCCGACCTCCCCTGCACCAGGTACTGGTGACCGCATGGCAGTTGGGGCAGAGCAGGCGCAGGTTCTCCCGCCGATTGTCGCGCCAGTCGCCGTTGATGTGGTCGATCTCCAACGTCATGGGCTTCCCGAGCCACTCGGGGCGGAGCCCGCATCGTGCGCACCGCTCGGGTACGCCCATCTCGTGGAGTGCTCGACGCAGACGCCAGGTCTTGATCCGGTGCGTGCCGGTATGGCGGACCAGCACTTCCTCCGCACTCTTGGCGTTCGCGCTCCGTTTCCCCTGCTGGTGTGCCTGCCCGAGGAAGTGAGCCGTCGCGAGGCCCTCCTCGGCGATCCGCTTCCGCAGCATCGCGCGTTGTCCGCCGTTGTCCGGCCGTCCGAGTCTGCGGAGCACTTCCGCAAGGGAGTCCGACTCGGCGACCGCCGCACGCAACTGCTCCTCGCAGGTACGGCTCCTCCGGACGCTCACCGGCATTCCCTTCGCGTGCGTCCCGTGCCGCGTCCTCGATAAGTGTCCGTCGTGGAATGGCAGTTGGGGCAGAGCAGGCGCAGGTTCTCGATGCGGTTGTCACGCCAGTTCCCGTCGATGTGGTCGACCTCCAACGGGAGCGGTTCCCCGAGCCAGACGGGGCCCGTCCCGCACAGGGCACAGTGCTCCTCAATGCCGAGTTCGGCCATGGCCCTCTTGAGCCGGATGCCTGGGACCCGGGTCGTGTGTGCCGAGGTGTCCTCCACGAGGATCTCCCCGGCAGTGCGGCGTCGTTGGTTGTGCCGCATCCTCTCCGTGCGGACCGATGGCGTGAAATGGGAGGTGTCGATGCCGTACGCCTTGATCTTGCTGCTGATATGGGCGTGATGGCCGCCGACAGGTTCCAGCCCCAGATGCCGCAGTACGTCGAACACGCTGGTCGAGGCCGAAACCGCAGCCTGCAGGACTTCCCGCGTCCATTTCACCCCCTCCCGCTCGAAGTGGGACGTGTCGACGCCGAGCTTCTTCATCCGCTGCCGGATGTAGTCCCGTCTCCCGCTTCGCGGATCCACCCCCAGTCTCTCCAGCGCCTCCGACAGCGTCCGCGCGCCGCGTGCCGCTTCCTCCAGGCGGTCCCTGGTGTACGCACTGGCCCCCATCGAGTCCCCTCCGGTCCGGTGCCGGGCGTGTGTTCTTCGCCCGTACGGAGCAACGAACCGGATGCCGGTCGGTCACGCACGGCACACCGCAGGGGAACGGCCCGTGCCGGGGGTGCCGGGACGGGCCGTTCGGGAAGGGAGGGGTGGGGCGAGGGCCGGGTCAGATGCCCAGGTCGCGGATGATCTTGGCGACGTGGCCGGTGGCCTTGACGTTGTAGAGGGCGCGTTCGACCTTGCCGTGCTCGTCGACGACGACGGTGGAGCGGATGACGCCGGTGACCGTCTTGCCGTAGAGCTTCTTCTCGCCGAAGGCGCCGTACGCCTCCAGGACCTTCTTGTCGGGGTCGGCGAGCAGCGTGACCCTGAGGGACTCGGTGTCGCGGAACTTGGCGAGTTTCTCGGGCTTGTCGGGGGAGATGCCGATGACGTCGTAGCCCGCGCCGGCCAGCACGTCGAGGTTGTCGGTGAAGTCGCAGGCCTGCTTGGTGCAGCCGGGGGTGAGGGCGGCCGGGTAGAAGTAGACGATGACCTTGCGGCCCTGGTGGCCGGCCAGCGACACCTCGTTGCCGTCGGCGTCGGGGAGGGTGAAGGCGGGAGCCGTGTCCCCGGGCTGGAGTCGCTCGCTCATCGAAGGTGCTCTCCTCGTGCGTGTCCTCGTGGGGGCCAATACCGTGTCGGTCCGAGGGTAACCGGGGGTGCCGACGGTGCGGTCGCGGTGAGAGCTGACAGACTGTGCTGGACAGGCATCAGTTGACTTCGGAGGCGCTACGGTGGCGGACACGGCGGACACCAGAACCCCGGCTGAGATCGAGGCGGACATCAGGCGTCGCCGCGCGGTGCTGGCCGAGACCCTCGACGAGATCGGGGTGCGCGTGCACCCGAAGACGCTCGTGGGGGACGCCAAGGCCAAGGTCGCCTCGAACGTCGACCACACCCTCGGGCGGGCGTACGTGCAGGTGAACCGGGTGGTGAGCGAGGTGCGGGCGCAGTTCACGGACGAGGCGGGCGCCCCCCGGCTGGAGCGGATCGTGCCGGTCGCGCTCGTCGCCGTGGGTGTCGTGGGCCTGCTCGCCGTGAGCGGGCGCAGGCGCCGGCGCTGACCCGCCGAGCAGGGACATCGGTCGAGGCAGGTAGGTTTCAGGCGTGAGCGCCAACAGAAACGAGCACAGCACCCATCAGGACAAGCTGCCCATCCGCATGCTGCACGACCGGGTGCTCGTCCGGCAGGACACGAGCGAGGGCGAGCGGCGGTCGGGCGGCGGGATCCTGATCCCCGCGACGGCCGCGGTGGGCCGCCGGCTGGCCTGGGCGGAGGTCGTCGCGGTCGGGCAGAACGTACGGACCGTGGAGCCGGGTGACCGGGTGCTGTTCGACCCGGAGGACCGGGCGGAGGTCGAGGTGCGGGGCACCGCGTACGTGCTGATGCGCGAGCGCGATCTGCACGCCGTGGCCGCGGACCGGTTCGAGGGCTCGGAGGACTCCACAGGTCTGTACCTGTGACGGAGTGAGCTGCTTCCCGAAGGGGCCGGTGACCAGGGTCACCGGCCCCTTCGGCGTTCCTTTGCTAGCCTCGGTGGGGAACCCGACGAGACGCGCCGTACCGGGACGAAGGCAAAGACGACGCACCTGGTGTCCGTCGCAACGCCCGGCCGTGGGGCAGGCGTTGCCGTTGTCTCGGAGGTGCCCGTCGTGGCCTGGGTTCTGCTTGTCGTCGCCGGTCTGCTGGAGGTCGGCTGGTCGATCGGGATGAAGTACAGCGAGGGTTTCACCCGGCCGGTGCCCAGCGTCCTGACCGGCGCGGGGATCGTCGTGAGCATGCTGCTGCTGTCCTACGCCGCCCGTTCCCTGCCGATCGGTACCGCCTACGGCGTGTGGGTGGGCATCGGCGCGGCCGGTGCGGCGGTGCTCGGCATGGTGGTGCTGGGGGAGCCGGCGACCGCCGCCCGGATCTTCTTCGTCTGTCTGCTGCTGGTGTCCGTGGTGGGCCTGAAGGTCACCTCGGGGCACTAGCGGCAGGCGTCACCCGGTGTCCTCACTGGCCGGTGCCGGTGTTCGTCCCGGTGTTCGTGCCGGTGCCGCCCGCGGCCGGTCCCGTGCCGGTGCCGCCGTCGGCGCCCGCGCCCCCGCCGCCGGGTCCGCCCGTGGTGGGGGTGCCGCCCCCGCCGGGTGTGCCGCCGCCCTCGGTGGTGCCGCCGGTGGGCGGGGTGCCGCCGGTGCCGTCCGTGGCGCCGGTGTCGCCGCCGGGACCGCCCGGGGTGCCGCCGCCGGTGCCGCCGTCCGTGGGGGTGCCGCCGGTGGAGTCGCCCGGCGTCCCGGTGCTCTGTCCGGGGTCCTGGCTCTGGCCGTGGGTGCTCTGCCCGCGGGTGTCCTGGCCGTCGTCGCCGGTCCCGGGGCTTGCGCCGGTGTCGTCGCCGGTGCCGGGGCTCTGGGCCGAGCCGCTGGGCGGTGCCTGGGACTCGTCGGCGCCGGGCTGGAGCTTGAGGTCGAAGTCGCTGACCGGGGTGCCCTTGAGCGCGTCGCCCATGTACTGCGCCCAGATGCTGCCGGGCGCGCCGCTGCCGTTGATGCGGGGCAGGCCGAGGGCGCCGTAGAGCGGCTTGTGCGCGGCGGTGTCGGGGTCCTGGCCCATGACGGAGACGACGGTGGCGAGGTCGGGCGTGTAGCCGGCGAACCAGGCGGCCTGGTCGTTCTCGGCGGTGCCGGTCTTGGCCGCGGCGGGGCGGTCGATGGCCTGGGCCGGGGCGCCGGTGCCGTTCTGCACGACGCTCTGCAGGACGGCGGTGGTGGTGTCGGCGGCCTCGCGGCTGACGGCCTGCGACGCGGTGCTGCCGTGGCCGGGCAGGGCCACCGCGTTGGCGCCGTCCTTGGTGATCTTCTTGATGATCGTGTAGGTGCCGTGCTTGCCGTGGTTGGCGAGGGTCGCGTACGCCTGGGCCATGTCGAGGACGCTGGCCTGGGCCACGCCGAGCGCGATGGACGGGGAGCCGATCAGCTCGGGGGTGTCGGCCGGCAGGCCGAGGGCGAGCGCGGTCTCCTTGACCTTGTCCGAGCCGACGTCGACGGCCATCTGCGCGTACACGGCGTTGACGGACTTGTCGGTGGCCTCGCGGACGGTGATGTCGCCGTAGGACTGCTGGTCCTCGTTCTCGGGGGCGTAGTGGCCGCCGTTCCAGCCCTGGACCGGCCGCTTGTTGGTGCCGTCGTAGAGGGTGTTCGGGGTGATGGTGCGGGAGTCCTGGGTGGTGGACTCGTTCTGGACGGCGGAGGTGAGCACGAAGGGCTTGAAGGTGGAGCCGACCTGGAAGTCCCGGCGGGTGGCGTTGTTCGTGTACTGCTTGACGTAGTCGATGCCGCCGTACATGGCGACGACCTCGCCGGTCTTCGGGTCGACGGAGGCGCCGCCCGCGCGGACGTAGCGGTCGGTCTTGTTGTTCTTCTTGTCCAGCTTGTCGATCAGCTGTTCGTCGACGGCCTTGACGAAGGCGTCCTGCTTGCTCTTCTGGAGCGTGGTGGTGATGCGGTAGCCGCCCGCGGACAGCTCGTCCTCGTCGAGGATCTTGTTCTTGGCGAGGTAGTCCTTGACCGCGCGCACGAGGTAGCCGCGCTGGCCGGACATGCCGGTGGGCACGGTGGCGGACCTGGGCGCGGGGAACTTGAGCCCGGTCCGTTCGGAGGCGCTGAGCCAGCCCTTCTTGACCATGCCGTCCAGCACGTAGTTCCAGCGGGCCTCGGCGGCGTGCCGGTTCTCCGGGTGGGCGCTGACGTCGTACTCGCTGGGCGCGTTGACGAGGGCGGCGAGGTAGGCGGCGCGGGCCGGGTCGAGGTCCTTGGCGTTGACGCCGTAGTACGCCTGGGCGGCGGCCTGGATGCCGTAGGCGTTGCGGCCGAAGAAGCTGGTGTTGAGGTAGCCCTCCAGGATCTTGTCCTTGGACTCGTTGCGGTCCAGCTTGATCGAGATGAAGAACTCCTTCACCTTGCGGGTGACGGTCTGCTCCTGGCCGAGGTAGTAGTTCTTCACGTACTGCTGGGTGATGGTGGAACCGGACTGCTTGCCCTTGCCGGTGACGGTGCGCCAGCCGCCGCGGAGCACGGCCTTGGGGTCGATGGCGGACTCGCTGTAGAAGTCGCGGTCCTCGGCGGCGAGCACGGCGTGCTGGGCGGCCTGGGAGACCTGGTCCAGCGGGACGTTCTCGCGGTTGACCTCGCCGTCGCGGGCGATCTCGGTGCCGTCGGCGTAGAGGTAGATGTTGGCCTGTTTGACGGCGAGGGCGTTGGCGTCGGGGATCTTCACGAGGGAGTAGCCGAGGAAGAACAGGCCGACGCCGACGAGGACCAGGGTGAGGAACCCGCCGAGCGTCATCCGCCAGGTGGGGAACAGCCGCCGCCATCCGGTCCGCTTGCGCCGGGGCTTCTTGCCCTTGCCGCCCCCGCCTGCCGTGGCGGCGGAGGCGGTGGTGACGTCGCGGTCGGCACGGCCCGCGCCACCCTGGCTCCGGCCCTCGCTCTGGCCCCGGCCCGGGGCGGGGGAGGGCGTGGCGGTGCGGGGGGCCGCGGCTCCGGCCGTGGTCTCCCGGCGGCCCGGGGTACCGGGAGGCGTCGGCGCCGCGCCGGAGCGCGGTCCCCGGCGCGCGTCGGTGCCGGTGCCGGAGCCGGTGTCGGAGCCGGTCTCCTTCGCGGCCCAGGCGGGCGTCGTCGTACGGCGGTCCGCCGCGCCCCCCGCGTCGGTCTCCGACGAATCCCGGCCCGAGTCCCGGCCCGAGTCCCCGTCCGAGGCCGCGTCCGCTGCGGCGCCCCGCCGCTCGGCGGCCGGACCGGCCTTCCGGCCGGCTCCGGGGCCGGCAGCCGGGCCCGTCTCCGGTCCCGCGCCGGGTCGCGCTCCCGACTGCGCCCCCGGCTTCCCCTCCGGTTCCCCGGCGGGACGCGGTGCCTCGGCCTTCGGCTGCGGCTCGTCGCTCATCTCGTGCACGGACTCCGTTTCGCGTGTTCACGTTTCGCGGCATACGTTCGCGTACGCCCTCATGCGCCTTCTGCGCCCCTCGATGAAGACTCTCGCACCAAGCGTTCCGTTCCCACGCCCGGGAACTTCTCGTCCACGGAAAATGCGTGGCACATCACGTCCGGCGCGTACTAGGCTCCTGCGCTTCGGTGTCGGCTTGGCGGGAGGGGCGTGGCGTGGGCGCTGGGCGGTTGTACGCGGCCGTCGCGGCGGGCGGATTCAGACGGTACGCGACGTATCGGGCGGCCACCGCGGCCGGGGTGTTCACCAACACGGTCTTCGGGCTGATCCTCGTGTACACGTATCTCGCCCTGTGGGACATCCGGCCGCATCTGGGCGGCTACGACCGCTCCCAGGCGGTGACGTACGTATGGCTGGGGCAGGCGTTCCTGGCGACCCTCGCCATCGGGGGCGGCGGGGCCGAGGAAGAGCTGATGGAGCGCATCCGTACGGGGGACATCGCGACCGATCTGCACCGCCCGGCCGACCTCCAGCTGTGGTGGCTGGCGGCGGACGTGGGCCGGGCGACGTTCCAGCTGCTGGGCCGCGGGGTGGTGCCGTTCGTGTTCGGGGCGCTGTTCTTCCCGGTGGCGCTGCCCACGGACCCGGTGACCTGGGCGGCGTTCCTCGGCGCCGTGCTGCTGGCGATGCTGGTGAGCTTCGGGATCCGCTTCCTGGTGGCGCTGAGCGCGTTCTGGCTGCTCGACGGGTCGGGCGTGACCCAGATCGCCTGGCTGGCCGGAGTGTTCTGCTCGGGGATGCTGCTGCCGCTGAACGTCTTCCCGGGCGCCCTCGGCGAGGTCGTCCGGGCGCTGCCGTGGGCGTCGCTGCTCCAGGCCCCCGCCGACGTCCTGATGGGGCAGGCGCGGCCGCTGGGCACGTACGCCCTCCAGGGGGCGTGGGCGGTGGCGCTGCTGGCGGCCGGACGGCTGCTCCAGACGGTGGCGACCCGGCGGGTGGTGGTCCAGGGTGGCTGAGCGGTCCACCGGGGCAGCGGCGGCCGGTACGACGGCCGGTGCGGCGGCTGGTACGACGGCCGGGGCCGGCTTCCGCGCGGAGCACGGCGGGCGGGGCGGCGCGCGCGGCCGGCTGGCGGACGGGCTGCGCGCCTACCGCATGATCGCCGGGATGTGGCTGCGCTCCACGATGGCCTACCGGGCGTCCTTCGTGATGACGACGCTGGGCAACTTCGCGGTGACCGCGCTGGACTTCGTCGCGATCCTGCTCATGTTCTCCCGGGTGGACGCGCTGGGCGGCTACTCGCTGGGGGAGATCGCCCTGCTGTACGGGCTGTCGGGCACCTCCTTCGGCCTGGCGGACCTGGCGATCGGCTCGATGGACCGGCTGGGGCGGCGGGTGCGCGACGGCACGCTGGACACGCTGCTGGTCCGCCCGGTGCCGGTGCTCGCGCAGGTCGCCGCCGACCGGTTCGCGCTGCGCCGCCTCGGCCGGGTGACGCAGGGGCTGCTGGTCCTCGGGTACGCGCTGGCCACGCTGGACGTGCACTGGACGGTGCTCAAGGTGGTGCTGCTGCCGGTGATGGTGGTGAGCGGCTGCGCGATCTTCGGCGCGGTGTTCGTGGCGGGCGCCGCCTTCCAGTTCGCGGCGCAGGACGCCTCCGAGGTGCAGAACGCGTTCACCTACGGCGGCACCACGCTGCTCCAGTACCCGCCGACGGTGTTCGGCAAGGAGCTGGTGCGCGGGGTGACGTTCGTGCTGCCGCTGGCCTTCGTCAACTGGCTGCCCGCCGCCTATGTGCTGGAGCGGCCGTACCCGCTCGGGCTGCCGCACTGGACGGGGTTCCTCTCGCCGCTGGTGGCGTTGGTCTGCTGCGCGCTGGCGGGGCTGGCCTGGCGGGTGGGCCTCAGGTCGTACCGGAGCACGGGAAGCTGAAGGGACACGGAGGACGGCATGGTGACGGGCGGAGCGCACGGACCGGGCGGACCGGAGGGGACGCGCGGGCCGGACAGGACGGGCGGGGCGGATAGGGCGGACAAGACGGGCGGGGCGAACGGGGCGTTCATCGAACTCGACCGGGTCGAGAAGGTCTTCGACGTACGCAAGAAGACCGGGTTCCTCAAGCGGGAGCGGCGGCAGGTGCGGGCGGTCGACGCGATCTCCTTCACCGTGGCGCGCGGCGAGATGGTCGGCTACATCGGCCCGAACGGCGCGGGCAAGTCGACGACGATCAAGATGCTCACGGGCATCCTCACCCCGAGCGGCGGCCGGCTGCGGGTGGCCGGCATCGACCCCTCGCGCGAGCGCACCCGGCTCGCGCAACGTATCGGGGTGGTGTTCGGACAGCGCACGACCTTGTGGTGGGACCTGCCGCTGATCGACTCCTACCGGTTGATGCACCGCATGTACCGGATCCCCGACGCCCGTTACCGGGAGAACCTCGACCGCTGCGTCGAACTCCTCGAACTGGCCGAGCTGCTGGACGTCCCGGTGCGCCAGCTCTCGCTGGGCCAGCGCATGCGCGGTGACATCGCGGCGGCGCTGCTGCACGACCCGGAGGTGCTGTACCTGGACGAGCCGACCATCGGCCTGGACGTGATCAGCAAGTCCCGGGTCCGCTCCTTCCTGCGCGACCTGAACGCCGAGCAGGGCACGACGGTGCTGCTGACCACCCACGACCTCCAGGACATCGAGCAGTTGTGCTCGCGGGTGATGGTGATCGACCACGGGCGGCTGATGTACGACGGCTCGCTGCCCGGCCTGCACGAGGCGGCCCAGGGCGAACGCACCCTGGTGGTGGACCTGGAGCGGGAGCTGCCGCCGCTTGAGGTGCCGGGCGCGCGCGTGGTGCGGGTGGAGGGGCCGCGGCAGTGGCTGTCCTTCCCGGCGGGCGAATCGGCGGCGCCGCTGTTGGCCCGGGTCGCGGACCGCTACCCGCTGGTGGACCTGTCGGTGCGCGAACCGGACATCGAGGCGGTGATCGCCGAGATGTACGCGGCGGGCGCCACTGTCGCGGGCGCGGTCGGCGCGGCCGACGGGGACGGTGCGGACGGCGTGGACGGCGTGGAACGCGCGCTCTCATAGCCTGCGGCGCGGGGATTTCGTAGGCTGCTCCACATGACCGACGATGCCCCCGAACTGCGCGCCTCAGACGCCGATCGCGAACGGGTCGCCGAGACCCTGCGGGACGCCCTCGCCGAAGGCCGCCTGGACATGGCGGAGTTCGAGGAACGGCTGGACGCCACCTACAAGGCGCGCACGTACGGCGAGTTGGCGCCGATCACCCGTGACCTGCCCGTCGCGGGGGGCGGCCCGGCGGCGCCCGCGGTGTCCCTGCACAAGGAACCGGCCGAGCCGGGCAGCTGGGCGTCGCGGATCACCGGCGGCGAGGGCTCGTCGTCGTGGGCGGTGGCCGTGATGTCGGGCTTCCAGCGCAAGGGGCGGTGGACGGTCCCGAAGCGGTTCAGCTGCTTCTCCTTCTGGGGCGGCGGCGAGATCGACCTGCGGGAGGCGAACTTCGCCGACCGCGAGGTGGAGATCAACTGCATCGCGATCATGGGCGGCGCGCAGGTGATCGTGCCGCCCGGCGTCGAGGTCGTCGTCCGCGGCATCGGCATCATGGGCGGCTTCGACCACCGCGAGGAGGGCGTGCCGGGAGAGCCGGGCGCCCCGCGCGTGATCGTCACCGGGTTCGCCTTCTGGGGCGGGGTGGCCGTCGAACGCAAGCTCACCAAGGCCGAGCGGCTGCTCCAGAAGGAGCAGCGCCGCCAGGAGAAGCTGGACCGCCGGACGGAGCGCCGCGAGCTGCAGTCCTCCCGGCACGAGGAGCTGCGCGACCGCTGGGAGCGGCACTGGGACCGCCAGGAGGAGCGCGTGGAGCAGCACCGGCAGCGCCACGAGGAGCGCTGGGAGCAGCACCGCGAGCGCCGGGAGCAGCGCCGGGACCGGCGCGGGCGCCGGGACTGGGACTACTAGGACCAGGACTGGGCCGGGGCAGGCCGGGTCAGGCCAGGTCCGGGCCGGGTCCTGGCCGGGTCCGTCAGCGCGGTGCGGCCGGGGCCACCGGCGGCTTGCGGCAGGGTCACGGACACTTCGCGGGGCCGGGGACCCGCCCCGGGCCGCAGGCGTCCGGGGCCGGGGACCCGCCCCGGACGCCTGCGGCCCGTCCCCGCGGGAACTCCTGGTCCGCTCCGGGAGTAGGTCAGAGGGGACAATCGGGTACGGGATGTGCGCCGGGTGCGCGCCGCCCGTACGGACCGCTCACCTCAGCGGCGCGGCGCGTACGGGAACACGGAACGGGTGGAGCGGATGGAACGAACGACGGAGGCCGAGCCTCAGGCGGACCCCGCGGCGGCGGACCCGGCGGCGGAGCCCGCCACGGCCCGCCGCACGATGACCGTGTTCAGCCCCGCCGACGAGGAGCGCCGGCGCGGGGTGCGCCGGATGAAACTGACCGCGACCGGGCTGCTGCTGTTCGTCGCGGTGGTGTACGTCCTGGCCAAGTGGGCCGGGCACAGCGGCGCGGGCGCCTGGGCAGGTTATGTCGCGGCCGCGGCGGAGGCGGGCATGGTCGGCGCGCTCGCCGACTGGTTCGCGGTCACCGCCCTCTTCCGCCACCCGCTCGGCCTGCCCATCCCGCACACCGCGATCATCCCCACCAAGAAGGACCAGCTCGGTGTCTCGCTGGGCGAGTTCGTCGGCGAGAACTTCCTCTCCGAGGACGTCGTACGCCAGCGGCTGCGCGCCGTCGGCATCGGCGGCCGGCTGGGGACCTGGCTCGCCCGGCCGGAGCACGCCGACCGGGTGACCGCCGAACTGGCCACCGCGCTGCGCGGCGCGCTGACCGTGCTGCGCGACTCCGATGTGCAGGCGGTGGTGGGGGAGGCGATCACCCGCCGGGCCGCCGTGCAGGAGATCGCGCCCGGCCTCGGCAAGATGCTGGAGAAGATCGTCGCCGACGGCGGTCACCGGCGCGTCGTCGACCTGGTCGTCACCCGGGCGCACGACTGGCTGGTGCTGCACGGCGACTCCGTGATGGACGCGGTGCAGGGCGGCGCGCCCGGCTGGACGCCGAGGTTCGTGGACCGCAAGGTCGGCGAGCGCGTCTACAAGGAACTGCTCCGCTTCGTCACCGAGATGCGCGACATGCCCGGCCACCCCGCGCGCGGGGCGCTGGACCGGTTCCTCGGCGACTTCGCCTCCGACCTCCAGTCCGACAGCGAGACCCGGGCCCGGATCGAACGCCTCAAGAGCGAGGTCCTCGGCCGGGGCGAGGTCCAGGACCTGATCGCCTCCGCCTGGACGGCCGTACGGTCCATGATCGTCTCCGCGGCGGAGGACGAGCACAGCGAGCTGCGCCTGCGGGTGCGGGCCTCGCTGCTCTCCCTGGGCCACCGGATGGCCGAGGACCCGGGGGCGCGGAGCAAGGTGGACCGCTGGGTGGAGGGCGCCGCGGTGTACGTGGTGACGACGTACCGCAAGGAGATCACCTCGCTGATCACCGACACGGTGGCGGGCTGGGACGCCGAGCACACCACCCGCAAGATCGAGGCCCACATCGGCCGCGACCTCCAGTTCATCCGCATCAACGGCACGGTGGTCGGCTCGCTGGCCGGGTTGCTGATCTACACGGCGTCGCGTCTCCTCGGAGCGTAGGCGGACCGCCGCCGTGCGTGACGTCCCCGCTTCGGGGGCACTCGCAGGGCGTTCCGCTCGTCGAGGAGGGAGCCCATGGCCAGCGCTGAGACCGCGGGTGCCGGGACCGGCCGCACCGTGACCACCGACATCCCCGCCAGACTCGACCGCCTGCCGTGGTCGCGCTGGCACTGGACCATCGTCGTCGGGCTCGGCACGGTGTGGATCCTCGACGGCCTGGAAGTGACCGTCGTCGGCAACATCGCCAGCCGGCTGTCGGAGCCGGGCAGCGGCCTGGCGATCAGCTCCGGGCAGGTGACCGGTGTGGCCGCCGCGCTGTATGTGGCGGGCGCCTGCGTCGGTGCCCTGTTCTGGGGGCGGCTGACCGACCGCTACGGCCGCCGGAAGCTGTTCATGATCACCCTGGCGGTGTACCTCGCGGCCACCGCCCTGACCGCCTTCTCCTTCCAGGCCTGGTGGTTCTTCCTCTTCCGCTTCCTGACCGGCTTCGGCATCGGGGGCGAGTACGCGGCCATCAACTCCGCCATCGACGAACTGATCCCCTCGGACTACCGAGGCCGGGTCGACCTGATCATCAACGGCAGTTTCTGGGTGGGCGCGGTCGGCGGCTCGCTGCTGTCGATCCTCGCCCTCAACACCGATCTGCTCGCCGCCGACCTGGGCTGGCGGCTGACGTTCGCGCTCGGCGCCGTCCTCGCCCTGGTGATCCTCCTCGTACGGCGGCACGTCCCGGAGAGCCCGCGCTGGCTGCTGATCCACGGCAGGGACCGCGAGGCCGAGGAGGTGGTGGCCGGGATCGAGGAGCGGATCGTGGCCGAGAAGGGCGCACCGCTGCCCGCGCCGCACGGGGAGATCACCATCCACCAGCGCCGTACCGTCTCCTTCGCGGAGATCGGCCGCACCGTCTTCGCCCGCTATCCCAAGCGGGCCGTCCTCGGCTTCTCCCTCTTCATCGGCCAGGCCTTCCTCTACAACGCCATCACCTTCGGCTTCGGCGCCATCCTGACCACGTTCTTCCAGGTCCCCTCCGACCACACCGGCTACTACTTCGCCGTCATCGCGGCCGGCAACTTCCTGGGCCCGCTGCTGCTCGGCCGGCTCTTCGACACGGTCGGGCGCCGGGTGATGATCTCGTCCACGTATCTGCTGTCGGGGCTGCTGCTGTTCGGCACGGCGTGGCTGTTCGACCGGGGCACGCTGGACGCGACCACGCTCACCGCCTGCTGGTGCGCGGTGCTGTTCTTCGCCTCCGCGGGCGCCTCCAGCGCCTATCTGACCGTCTCCGAGATCTTCCCGATGGAGACCAGGGCGATGTCCATCGCCTTCTTCTACGCCCTGGGCACCGCGGCCGGCGGCATCAGCGGCCCGCTGCTCTTCGCCGACCTCACCGGCACCGGCGAGGTCGGCGACACGGTCCTCGCGTTCTGCATCGGGGCGGCGCTGATGTGCGCGGCGGGCCTGGTCGCGGCGTTCCTCGCGGTGAACGCCGAGCGGCGGTCCCTGGAGGACATCGCCACCCCGCTGACGGCGGTGACGGGCAAGCCGGGCCCGGCCGCGCAGAACGGCCGCCCCGACGTCACACCGCCGTCGTCGAGCCCTGCGTGAGGCGTCGCCCGCCCTCCTCCCGAGGCGCGGGTGTCGGGGGCGGTCGCTCGCGTGGCGCGCGGGTCGCCTGCGTGGGCGCGCGGATCGCTTGTGTGGGCGCGGGTCGCGCGCGGCGCGAGATGGGTCGCGCGGCGCGCGTGACTCGCTCACGCCGTACGCGGCTCGCTCACGCTGTACGCAACTTACTCACGCCGTACGCGGCTCGCGCACGCGGCACCCGGCTCGCCTACGCGGCGCGCCGGTCGGCGACGGCCCAGGAGGCGAGGGCGACCGCGCCGGCCACGCCGAACACGGACGGCCAGGCGCCCACCTTCTTGGCCAGCGGGTGCGACCCGGCGAACGCGGCGACATAGGCCGCCGTGAGGGCGCCCGCCGCCCGGCCGCCCGCCTGCCGCCGCCACTGCTGCGCGGCGGCGGCACCGGCGACGGCCAGCACGGCCCCGCCGAGCTGCCGCTTCTTGGTCCAGCGGGCCACCCCGTACCCGCCGACGAGCCCGGTCGCGGCGACCGCCGCCGTAGGAATCCTCGCCATCACTGTCTCCCTGTCTCCCCGATGACCTGCGGACGTCCGGGTGCGGACGCCGAACGGACCGAGGCTAACCCCCGCATGCGCGGCACCCGGAAGCGCGGGGCACGCGGGGCACGCGGGTGAGACCCAGCTCACACCACAAACATCTCCGGACCCGTCACATATGGCTCCCGCGCCCCGTCATGTCTGTGCAACCGAGCGAGCGAACGACGAGCACCAGCACCAGCACCAAGACCAAGGAGCCCATGATGGAAGCCCGCCTCAGCCTTTTCGGCAACCCCGTCGCCGGCAAGTTCATGCGCCACGTCAACTCCGCGGGCAAGGTCCTCACGGACTCGACGCTCCCGGCCGCGACCCAGGAACTGGTGAAGATCCGCGCCAGCCAGATCAACGGCTGCGGTTTCTGCACCGACATGCACACCAAGGACGCCACGGCCGCCGGTGAGACCGCCGACCGCCTGAACCTGGTCGCGGTGTGGCGGGAGGCGAAGGTCTTCACCGAGGCCGAGCGCGCCGCCCTGGAACTGACGGAACAGGGCACCCGTATCGCGGACGCGTCCGGCGGCGTCACCGACGAGGCGTGGGAGAACGCCGCCAAGCACTACGACGAGGACCAACTCGCCGCCCTCGTGAGCCTGATCGCCCTGATCAACGCCTACAACCGCCTGAACGTCATCGTCCGGCAGCCCGCGGGCGACTACCGGCCGGGCATGTTCGGCTGACCGGTCCCGCGCCCCGGGGGGACGAGGGACCTCGGGGAGGCAGGCGAAGGAGACCCTCGGGGCGCAGGCGGAGGGATGTGTCCTGGCCCAGGACCCCCTGGCTAGGCTGACGCCGGACCGAACGGCAGCAGTGACCACGCGCTGGGGGACGAACGGACGATGCCCGACGGACGACCGGACACGACCCCCGCCGCCCCGCGCACCCGTCCGGGCCGGCTGCCCCGCCCGGACGGCACACACCTCGCCTACGAGGACCACGCGCCCCCGCCCCTGCCCTCGCCCCCCACGCCCTCGCGCCCGTCCGTCCTGCTCCTGCACGGACTGGCGGGCCACCGGGGCGAGTGGGACGACCTGGCCGCGCGGCTGCGGGCGGACGGCCACCGGGTGGTGGCGTACGACGCCCGGGGCCACGGCGGGAGCACCCGCCGCCCCGGGGACGTGACCCGCGAGGCACATGTCGCGGACGCGGCGGCCCTGGCGGACGAACTGGCCCTCGCCCCGGCCGTGGTCGTGGGCCAGTCCTTCGGCGGCCACACCGCCCTCCTGCTGGCCGCCGCCCGCCCCGACCTGGTGCGGTCCCTGATCCTCGTCGAGGCGGGCCCCTCGATCGCGCCCCCGGACCTCCCCGCCCGGATCGGAGCCTGGCTGGACTCCTGGCCGGTCCCGTTCCCCACCGCCGAGGCGGCGGCCCGCTTCCTCGGCCACGAGGCGTGGGCGCGGGGTCTGGAGCAGCGGGCGGACGGCTGGTGGCCGAGGACCGACAGGGACGTCATCGTCTCCACGATCGCCGAACTGACCCGGCGCGACCACTGGCGGGAGTGGCAGGCGATCACCTGCCCCGTGCTGGTGGTGCGGGGCGCCGACGGCACGATGCGCGAGGCGGAGTCCGCCGAGATGCACACCCGCCGCCCCGCCGCGACCCGCCTCCTGACCCTCCCCGCGGCGGGCCATGACGTCCACCTGGACCAGCCGGACGCCCTGTACGAGGCGGTGCGGGCGTTTCTCGCCGACCAGACCTGAGTCGGGGCTTGTCAGCTTTCATTCCGCGAGCTATATAAAGAGAGGTAGGGCATCGCACCCAGTTCCACAGGAAAGGAGTGACCTGTGATGCTCATGCGCTCCGACCCCTTCCGCGAGTTCGACCGCCTCGCGCAGCAGGTCTTCGGCCCCGCCCGGCCCGGCGCCATGCCCATGGACGCCTATCGCTCGGGAGACGACTTCGTCGTCCACTTCGACCTCCCCGGGGTCGACCCGGAGACCATCGACCTGGACGTCGAGCGGAACGTGCTGAACGTCCACGCCGAGCGGAGGTCTCCCGCCCCCGAGGGCGCGGAGATGATCGTCGCCGAACGCCCCACGGGGACGTTCACCCGGCAGCTGTTCCTCGGCGAGACCCTCGACACCGAACGCATCGACGCCTCGTACGAGGCCGGTGTCCTCACCCTGCGCATCCCGGTCGCCGAGCAGGCCAAGCCCCGCAAGATCCAGATCACCGGCGGCAGCGACCGCAAGCAGCTGAGCAGCTGAGATCCCGTAGGAGACGCGTCCTGTGAGCCCAAGGCCGCCACCGGCCGCTCACGGGACGCGCCCACGCGCCCGGCGACCGAACCCACGTCACCCACGCGACCCACGCGGAGGAGATCCCACACGATGACCGCGACGGCGGCCCCCACCAAGACGACGCCCCGCACGACGCCCCGCACGGCCACGGCCCGTTGCGCCACCGCCCCGTGCACCTGGCTCACACTGACCGAACGCGTACGGAACGCGGGCGGATACCGGACCGCGGCGGAGGCGGAACACCGCACCCGCGTCGTCCTCTCGGCCCTCGGCTCCCAGGTGACCGGCGAGGAACGCGTGTCCCTGGCCCACGCCCTCCCCGAGGAAGCGGCCGGCCTCATCGCCGCCCAGATCCCGGCCCTCCACCCCCTCCCGGCCCGCGACTTCGTGGAATCGGTGGCCTCCCGCCTCGACAACGCCACGACCGCAACGGCCCGTTGGGACACCAGCACGGTCCTCACCGTCCTGGCGGACCTCCTGCCCCCACCCCTCCTGACGAACGTCCTGACGCAACTCCCCCGGGGCTACGCCCTGCTGTTCGGACGAGCAGAACTGAGTGCCGACCGCCCGCTCGCGCACCGAACGGGATGATCCGGCCGGGTCTTCCCCCTCCATACCGAAGTGCGTTGTTCCGGCGATCAGCGCCCTGATACGGAGGAGGGTCTTCTCCGCCGGTCCGTACGACTTGCCCGGACCGGCGGAGGGAGCGTGTCGTCGCGGGAAACCCACGGGGGGAGAGAGACATGACGGGGTGGGATGTCAGGCCCAGCGGGGTGGAGTCGATTCTGTCGTTGGTCGGTCTCGCGGCCGAAGACCTGGCCAAGGACATCAAGGGGTACGGCAAGAGCGTCGAGGAAACCGCCCTCTGTGCGGGCACGATCAGCGGTCCGTACTGCGGCTCCGCGCCCGTCGGTCCGGTCGGCGCCGCGGTGGCGAATGTCGTCTCCGACACCGGGTCGCAGATCACGCTCATGGCGGCTCGCATCAAGAAGACGACGGACGGAACCGTCGATGCCACCACCGCGTACATCGACGGTGATTTGACCATGGCAGCGCGTGCCCAGCGCGAAGCGGCGAAGGCCCCCTCGTCCGCCGACCTGCGGGCGGTGGTCGAGCAGGCAGACCGGCACGGGGAGCGGCCGAGGTGATCGATCCGGGAGGAATCCCGCAGTACACCGGTGACTTCACCGAGCTGTCCAAGGCCGTCTCCGAGTTCCGGACCCGCGCGGTCGGTATCCGCAACGACGGCCAGGACGTCCACTCCCGCTTCCAGGCGACGGCCGCCTACTACAAGGCGCCGGAGGCCGACCAGCTCTTTTCCTCCACCCAGCCGGTGATGGACACGGCGGACGAGTTCGCCGCCCACATCGAGTCCCTGGCCGACGCGCTGGAGACCTTCACAGCGGAGGCGAAGCCGCATGCGGACCGCTTGAAGGCATTGCGGGAGAAGGCGTCGGCCTTCGTGGACAGCGTGCGGGGCGACGAGGACTGGTCCAAGGACCAGGACAAGTTCGACGCGCACAAGGCCCTGATGGACGGTGTCGCGGAAGCCGTCGACGGGTTCCAGACCGCGGAGCGCGACGCCGCGAGCAAGATCGACCGCATCAGCCCGGGGGCGTGCCGTCCCAGCTGGGTGGTCGACGACGGCAGCCACGCGCCAGGCATGTACGGCGTCCACGCCGACACGCTGACATCCATGGACCACCTGCCGTGGGGCAGCCCGGAGAACCGCTCCTACGAGCGGTGGAGCCTGGACTGGTGGAAGCACGGCGCCAAGAGCTGGGCCTGGGACGGCATCGTCAAGGACAGCGTCTGGGGCGGCTTCGTCGGTCTGGGTGTCCTTGAGGACAACCTCCTGGGCATCAACGGCGCCCAGGCCCGCGGCGACACCTGGGACGGCCTCAGACGCACCGTCGTCGGGGCGTACGCCTACGGCATGGACGCGGTCGGCCTGGGTGACCATCTCTCGGACTGGCAGCGGAACAGCGAGGCGTACGCCGACGAGTTCGGCAAGGGGTTCGTCGCCTACGACACCTGGGACGAGGACCCGGCGCGCGCCCACGCCGTCACCGCTTTCAACCTCCTCACCCTGTTCGGAGGAGCTGCCGGTGGCCTCGCCAAGGTGGGCAAGGCAGGCCGGGCGGCCGACACCGCAGGCGCCCTGGCCAGGGCAGGCGACGCCCTCGACCCCGTCTCGGGTGGCATGAGGGCGGCCGAGGGCCTGTCCGACCTGCCGAAGATCTCCGATGTCCTCGCCCGCGTCAGCGACCACCTCAAGCTCCCGAAGCCCCACCTCCCCGACACCGCCCTCGACCTGAACGACCGCTACCGGATCGCCAAGGACGGCAAACTGGTTCCGCTGCACGCGGACGGCACCCCGAACACGGCACCGGCGGTACGGGAGCCTTCCGCGGCCGCCCGCGTGCCGTCTGTGCGAACAGGCGACCGAGAACTCGTAGGTGCCGGACGGTGGACGGAGGAAGCCCCCGCTCAAGAGGTCGATCGTCTTTCCCCGCACATGAGCCATGAGACTGGTGGCGGCGTGCCGGACGGCCCTCGCGGGGCAGGCGCGGCGCCGCGGGGGGACGAGGCAGGAGGCGTTCACAACCACCTAGGCCGGTCCGGCACGGAAAGTCAAGGCCTCGGCGGCGATGGTCCTCACGGCGCGGGCGGCCGTGGACAGAGCTCATCCGGTCACCCATCGACGGAGTCGGCACATGAAGTCGCGCCACACGACGGAGCACCGGGAAACGATCCGTATGACGTAGCAGGCGATGTGGGCGCATCACACGGTGTCGTACCGGACGTAGATCCCGCGAGATATGCCGCCACGTCAGGAGAACATTCCCAGGCACACACCGGCCCCATCAAGCCGGAGCAGGAGGCTGGAGTTCTCGACGAGCTGAAACATGCCAAGATGGACAGTCGTGATCAGGAGGCGGTGCTCCGCTCGCTACGAAAGGACCCTTACGGAGCCGGTGTCGCGGAGATAATCAACCGTGGAAATCTGCGCGGAGTCGAAAACTATAGAGAAATCTTGGACATGTACAAAAAGGGGCCGACCAGAAGAGATCCAAAGGAAAGCATGGTCCCGGCGGCTTACATGGCTCTGATACATGCCGAAGAATTGCAGAGCCGCGGTGACACTCGTCTGGGGTTCGAACTCGGGGATGCCGGCACCACGTACGACATCGACGTCTATACGCGGTATCCGGACGGGGCGATGGACTACGGGTACCAACTCAAGGATGTCGATAGTGTCACAGGAATCAGGAAGGCCGCCAAAAAGTCGGCAAGCCAACTTGATTACCCGATGAGTCATCGAGTGGCTGTCCTTGACGTACATGACACGATGGGAAATCTTACGCCGCGAATTTTCGAGGAAGTGGTGCGTGCCGCAGGCAGGTCCAACGCAACCTATCTCCTCCGTTTTGAAGACGGTGCTATCACGGTTCCGGCCGATGGTCCCGTATTCCCGTAAGGAGCAGACATGTCGACCCTGATGCGCGCGCCACGGCCTTGTGGGTCCTGGTTCTGGGACCTCGTTGACGTCCATGAGCCAGGACTTGAGGCAGCGCTGAGGGTTGCTGCCTGCATGGCCGAAGTGCTGAAAAAGTTCGAGTTGCTCAACCCTGTAAGGCTTGAGTACGACTGGTTTGTGCTTGGTGCAGGACCCACGGGCGTCACTAGTAGTTTGCTTATTCCCGTAACGCCGCTGAGCGACCATAAATTGGCCGAAAGGGTGCTGGGGAGTCGTCCGGTCTCCTTTCCTGACGCCGAGATGGACGATCTCAGGGTGATTGGATCCGGTACGTGGATCACCTCGGAAGGGGCGCACCGCCAGGAGCCACGCCTGGTCGAGCTGTCCGTCTCGTCCAGCCCCCTTGGGCCGACTGCGGAGGTTGCCGTTCACTACGACATCTGGAGCTGGTTCGACTTTTCCGGTCATCCGCACCCCGAAATCTACAACCGAAATGCTCCCCGCCTCGCCGACGCATTGCAGGGAATCTCCTCTGTGCTCGGTGTGACTCCTGAGACAGGAGACGCGACCTATTTCGGTCATGCAATGGGGAACGGTATTTCGACGCCGGACGCCTACGACGACGGCCTGGGCCCCGATCTGACGGACAAGCTCTGACCGCTGACGAGAACTCAGCCGCGAGCTCGATCGAACGCGGGACTCCCCGGCCCTGCCCTCACCGCTGAAGAAAGCAGCACATGTCCCGTAGCGCATTCGCTCTCACCGCGAGAATGCCGGACCCCACGTCCCTGCTGGCCGCCCTCCACGCGGGCGGCCCCGATCTGCGCGTCGACCGGGCGGGTCAAGGCGCCGTGGTGCGACTGTGCACGGAGGACGGGCGCCAGGTGGTCGCGGTCGAGGCACCTCGCTACATCCAGGTCCCCGGGGAGGCGGCACGACTACTGGACCCTGCGGTGGCCACGGAGACTCCGGTCTGGTGGACGGAGGTCCGCGCGGCCTCCGCCGTCCCTGAGGCCCCCCGGCCGGCGGCCTCCATAGCCGGACGCCTGGCCACCTTGCTCGACGGCACCACCTGGCCTCGCGAGACCGCCGCCCACGCCGATGTCGTCACGGTCGCGGCCTCCGGCGAACCGGCGCCCGCCCTCGCGGTCGGCGATGACGTACTCACCGAAGCGGACATGCTCACGGACCGAGCCGCGATCGTCCTCCCCGACATCCCGGTCATCGCCACCCAGTGGGTGACTCACACCCGCCTGGGCGTGGAGGAGCACTTTACGCTTGCCTTCGGCCACACCGCCGACAACCTCGTCCCCCTGGACCACCTGCCCCACTTGGCGGAGGAACTGGCCATTCAACACCACCTGGCCACCATGGTCACCGAGGTACGAGCGGCCCGCCCGGACCTCACGGTCCCGGCCCACTACGAGCCACCGGCCCTCCCCGTCTCCCTCACGTTCGGCCCCGGCGCCATTGCGGACACCGGACCCAGCCGCGTGGAGGAAACCCTGCCGGACACGCCCGTCGTACGCCTCGGCCCGACAGCCCGCCCCACCCTTCACTGCACGCTCGGAGACGGCACGGATCCCGCAGCGTGGAGGCGACTCAGGCACGCCATGGCTCACCTGCGAGTAGCTCCAGCAGGTCAAGCCGTATGCGGGCCACCAAGCGGATGATGTCCGACCGCTGTGTCAGGCCGGCCTCCGAGCGGCCCGCCGAAGCGGGGAGGACCGCAGCCGGACGGGGTACGCACGGCACGACGCAGAACGCCGGCTTGCCCCTGGCCGGCGGCGCAGCGGCCCTGCACGGCACCGGCCCACCCCGCGGCGGCTCTCGCGATGGCCGGCCCGGTCATCGCGAAGACGACACCGGCGGAAACCTTGCGGCGACCCCGGGGCCGCAGGCGCCGAAGGACGGGGAGCGGACTCTGCGCGAACTCGTCGTGTTCGAGTCGGAGCCGGTCAAGCGGTGGTCCAGAAGTCCACGGCCTTCCTGAGGATCGCCTGCGCACCAGCACCGTAGGACGCGGCGCTCTTGAGCGCTTCGAATGCCTTCACATGGAGGGCGATCTCGGCCGGGTCGGTCACGTCCACGGCGGAGGAGACGAGCTCGTAGTGCGCGCGCTGATCGCCGTAGATGTGGAAGCCAGGGGTGGGAACGATGCCCACCTCGACGCTCCGGGGAACGATACCGAGGTCGAGCGACGGCAGGTCGATCTCGCTGAGGATCCGCTTCACCTGCTCGCGCATCACCTCCGCCCCACCGACGTTCGTGTACAGAGCCTGCTCACCGAGGATCACGTCGTAGTGGTGCTCTCCGTCGTACAGAACCTGCTGGCGTTCCATCCGCTTCGCGACTCCGGCCCTCACGTCGTCCGGGACCTCCAGGAAGTCGACGACTCGGCGCAGGATCACCGAGGCGTACGCCTCCGTCTGAAGCGTGCCCCAGATCATGTGGGGGACGTACGCCTTGGCGTGAGCGTTCTGTCGATACCAGTGGATCACCTCGTCCTGAATGTCCTCCGTTCCGGTGGACAACCGCTGCTGCCACGGGACCGCGCTCGTCATGTGATCTCCTTCCGTCGACATCGGTACCTCGATCCGTCCGGACGTCGGTCGTCAGGGGGCGAGGACGGTCCCGAAGAACCCCAGAGTCGGCTCTTCCGGTGTCCCCACCAGCAGCGCGCGGTCCAACAGGATGTTGTTGTGCTCGCAGCTCGTCTCCGGGAGCATGACGCAGGCGTGACAGGCGGCGAGATTCGTCCCGGCGGAGCCGGCCGCGTCGGCCTCCATGCAGAGCGGGTCCGAGGAGCACCACTCGGCCCGGCGGATCGCCGAGCGCACCGTGTGGTCGAGAAGTTCCGGTTCGCCCTGCGCCACGAGGCCGCCGAGGCTGCCCGCCGAGTCGCTCGTCGCCGTGTAGACGAGCACCCCGGCCATGTCGTCGGCGGCGTACAGGCGCTCCCGCAGGGAGGCGGCCGGATAGCCCGCCTCCAGGCTCCACTCGTTGATGAGGACATGGGCCAAGGTGTGCAGCAGCACCATGCGAGGCGTCGCGGGGGACGGTACGGCTCGGCTCGGGTCGTCGGCCCGCTGTTCGAGCACCCGCTGGTGGGCGGTGCGCATGCGCTCGACACGGGCCGCCACGGCCGGGGCCTTCTCCCAGGTGTCCAGTCGGCTCTCGTCCAGTCGCAGGAAGACTCCCTCTCCCCGGACCTCCATGGCCGGCAGCCAGCGCACGGGGTTCCGGGAGAGTGGCATCTCCTTCGCGTCGGTCGTCGACTCGGCGTCCACGAGTCGGGTGAACGCCTTCAGGGCCCGCACCTCGCGGAGCTTCTTGACCAGCATCGGACCGGTGATCCCGAGCGGCTGGAGCACGTTCGCGTCACCGAGCGGTGTCTCGCAGACGAACTGCTCCGCACGGGTGTGCTCGCTCTCGTCGTTGCCCGAACGCAGGCGCTCGTACTCCTTGTTGCGCAGGGCTCGGTAGCGGTGGTCGAAGCTCGGCGCGCTCCCGTCCTCCGGGTCCTCCTCGCGTTCCGCGGCGAGCAGGGCCATGACCTCGTCCAACGGAATCGGACACTCGCCCCTGAAGGCCCCCTCGAGGTAGATGCCGATGTGCTCACGGTTGTCGAACTGGCGCAGCGTGTCCCAGTGTTCCGCGAGCGGATCCGCGCGACCGTCGCTCCACGGCGGGATGGACAGCGCCGACTTCAGCACCGGCTGCCACACCGACGAGGAACCGCGCTGCAGAGTGCGCAGGGGGAGCCCGCACCCCGCCGGGTCCGTGGCGGAGAGGCCGAGCCACGGGCGGGTGCCCCGGCAGGTGAGGCGCAGGTCCTTCAGCGCGTTCCTGCGGAAGGAGCCCTCCATCGAGACCTCGGGCACCTGGCCGCAGGTGCAGGAGATGACGACGGAGCGCAGCGAGGAGGTGCGTCCTGTCGTACGCATCCTGAGCCTGCCGCCGCACCTCCCGAGCCTCGTGGCGTCCCGGTCCGGTGAGCGGTGCACCCACTGCCAGTAGGGGAACTCGTCGAGGTGCCCGGCCTCACAGGCGACGACGAAGCGGGAGGGGACGAGGTCCACCTCGCACGTGCCGCAGACGCTTCGACCGGCCGGGGGCGAGAAGTCGCGGTGCGGCTGCAGTTCGTTGCACTCGGGGCACGAGTGCATCAGCGGGAAGCGGCGGACCCGAAGGCCGTCCGTGCTGGTGTCCTCGGACGCCGGCGGCAACCGGAAGCAGCCGACCCCGAGCAGACGGGCCAGACGCCGCTCATGGACGACTTTCGACTCGTCCGCGCTCCAGCTCCGGTCGGCCTCGTCCAGGCCCGAGACGACGAAGGACTCGTGATCGACGGCGATGAGCGACCCGACGCCGTATGTGGTGATCACCTGGGAGCGGCGAACCGCGCCTCGACGCAGGAGGTTGTGGGCCGGGCCGGTGCCGTTCGCGGTGGTCCGGCGGCGACGGGCGGGAGGCGGGGTCATCGGGTTCCCTCCATGAACAGGGCGGACTCGGCGTCGACGTCGCGCAGGCTCCACAGGGTGGGCCACGCTTCGCGGTCCGAGGACTCGTCGTCGTACGACTTCAGGAGCGAAGGGGCACGACTGCCCCGCTTCGGCTCGAAGAGCAACTCACCGTGGATGTCGGCTTCCTCGCACCACCAGTCGACGAACTCGTCGAAGCCCTGTGCCACGGCCTCGGTCTCCGAGGGGGTGACCGCGCGGACGCGGTCCAGGAGCAGACACCTGATGCGGTCCCGCAGGACGTGCTCGTAGGACGAGACCCGGCCGGCGCCCTCGTTCGGGCGTGCGGCCGGGATCAGGACGCGGGCGAGAGCGATGATCACCGCGTGCAGCCCCCGTTCCCGCGCGCGGGCGGAGAACGGGGTCACGGAGGTGGACTCGACCTCGCGGTAGAGAGCCGAGTGGTAGTGCCGGAAGTTCTCGTAGTGCGAACGGTCCCGGGCGCGGGCGGAGTTGAGCATGACCGCGACCAGGCCGGGGTGCGCACGGCCGACACGGCTCGTGGCCTGGATGTACTCGGCCGTCGTCTGGGGCTGGCCCATCACGGCCATCAGTCCGAGCCGGTCCACGTCCACACCCACCGCGATCATGTTGGTGGCCAGCAGGACGTCCACGGTGTCCTCGTCCGGAAGCCTCTTCTCGATCCCCTTGAGGCGCGTGGGGATCTCGCTGGCGTCGATCCGGCTGGTCAGTTCCGAGTAGTTGGCCACCGGGCGCACGGCCACACCCTCGCGCTCGGCGAGCAACTCCAGATAGGCCACCACGTCGTCGTGGACCTGGAGTTCGGCCGCGGACAGCAGTCGCAGGCTGTTGAAGTAGCCGACGAGGCTCCAGTAGGCGTCGCGCACCTTGTCGTCCGTGTCCGCGTGCATGGCCCGGTGCAGCAGGGTGGCGTACGTGCGGATCAGCAGCGTGGACTGGCTGGTGCCGGGAGCCAGCAGGCCGACGTAGCGGCGGCTCGCCTTCTCCTCGCGCGGGGTCTCCACGGCGAACCACGAGTCGCGCGCGTCCAGGCCCGCGGGCGGGAACTGCCGGACCTCGCGGGCGAAGAGGTGACGGCCCTGGTCGGCGGCACGGCGGATGGTCGCCGTGGAGGCGATCACCTTGGGCCGGCCGGCCAGGGCGTCCACGGCGGTCTCGTAGAGGCCGGTGAGGGTGCCCAACGGGCCGGAGATCAGATGCAGTTCGTCCTGGACGATCAGCTCCGGGGCAGGGGTGTCGTCCGCCGGGTCGTCCTGGTTGAAGAGCGCGGAGGTCGCCGGCCGCCACGGCATCGAGGCGAACTTGTCGACGGTGGCGATCACCAGGGTCGGACGCGCGTCGTACACCGCCTCGTCGATCAGATGGACGGGGAGACCGTCGGCGAACTCACAACCCGTACCGGGACAGCGGATGTACATCCGCTTGGTGTCCTCGTCGACCTCGTAGTTCCGTGCGTCGAGCCGGACCGCGCACCAGGGACAGGCGTGCAACTGGACGGGATTCTCGGTGGCGAGCCGCTTGTCCGGGTCGCCGCGCAGCTCGTCGAGCCTGACGGCGGCCTCGGCGAGCGTGTTGGGGGTGGCCGAGCGCCCCACCCACATGCCCACGGAGAACGGCTCGTCGCCCAGCTCGGGCGTGCGGCGCCGCATGTCCTCCATGGCACAGAGCAGGATCGCCGCACGCTCGAACTGCTGCAGGGTGAGCAGCCGGAGCGTATAGCGCATGAGGACGGTGACCCCGCCGCCGCTCGGGCCCCTGCGGATGCGGCGCAGGAAGGACGTCAGGGCGATCAGCCCGAGGTAGGCCTCCGTCTTGCCGCCACCGGTGGGGAACCACAGGAGGTCGGAGACCTTCCGGTCGTCGTGCTCGGGGTCGTCGATACCGGCGACGCAGAGCAGCACGAAGGCGATCTGGAAGGGCCGCCAGCGACCGGTTGACGGGTCGGGCTCGCCCACACGCCCGCCCTTCACCCAGGCACTGCGGGCGCGCTGGTCGGCCATGGCACGGTTGGCGAGCCGGAACGCCCGCATCAGGTCGGGCTTGCCACGCAGCAGCCGGATGCCCTCGCGGATCCGACCGAGTGCCTCGCGGCAGGCGTCCACCTGCTCCCGTGCCGGCTCCTCGTGCGGGCCGCCCACCAGAGCTGCCGCCTCGGCCGACTTCCGGTCGATCCAGTCCTCGTATCCGGCGGCCAGCGCCTCCAGGGCGGTCAGGATCTCGGCGTCGGACCGCTCGGCCAGACCCAGCATCGACAGCGAAGAGCTGTCGATCTCCGGGTTGGAGTCGGTCAGCAGCACCTCCACGCTGGGCACGAACTCGCTGCGCACCTCGGGGACCGCGGCCGGGACGCTGTCGGTCACGCCGATCGGCGACGGGTTCCAGTCCCAGACGGCGGCGCAACCGTGTCCGACGGCGAAGGTCGGGGCATGGCGGTGCAGCAGCCGACTGGTGGCGGTCTCCGGATCGTGCGCGGCGGACGGGGCGGTGCGTTCGACGAACGCACTCGAACCGTTCGCGGCCCGGACGGCCAGGGCGCACTGGAACAGGGCGAAGGCGTCCTGGAGGTCCCGCTCACCGACCTTCTGCCGGTTCATGAGCGTGACCGTGACGGTGATCGTGCCGGTGACCGGGTCGCGCCGGCGGACGATGACATGCAGGGCGACCTTCTCCGGAACGAGGTCGATCAGGTCACCCGGAGTGGGGACGGTCACGTCGATGCTGTGCTCGGGGAGCAGCAGTTCCTCGCGCCGCCACCGCTCCCGCTGCTCCGCGACGGTCCGGGCCTCGGCACGGCGGGCCGGGACCGGCTTGCCGTCGGGGTCGGTGGGCTCGTAGACCGCCGCGCGCGCCGAGACCACGATCGTGCCGCTCATGTCCGGGGCGACCGCGAAGGTCAGCCCCATGGAGGACGGGCGCTTGTCGCCCGGGACACCGATCTCCTGCGCGGCGCCGGACTCCTCGGCGTCCCCTCGGGTGAGGACGGCAGGGGCGTCCGGGTCGTCCTGTTCGGCCGCGTTCTCGGCCTTCCGCTCCCGCGAGGCACGCGGGTACAGCACACCGGTCAGGTATCGGTCGATCGGCGCGTCCTGGGTGAGGATCTCGGCGCGGTCCGCCGATGCCGACCCGTCCGCCGGACCGAAGAGTTCCCTGCGCAGTCCCACGAGAAGTTCCTCGTCCCGCACCCGATAGTGCTCGGAGTGCCGACCTGCCACGTGCGTCATGCGTCCTGCTCCTCTTCTTCCCGGTCCCGCCGCCGAAACATGCCGATGCCGGTGATCCTCGGCGCGATCCACACGCCCCGGTCGCCGAGGCCGGCGTTGGCGGCCGCCGCGACGCTGCCCGTCACCGTCTCCAGGGTGTCGATCCGCAGACCGTGGATCTCGTCGGGCCACCACGGGTCCCACGTCCGGTTCACCTTCTGCACCAGGAACAGCTCCTGCCGGAACCGCTCCGACGCCTCGCCTATCTCCCGTCCCCGGTGCAGCAGGGCGTAGGGCGGGCTCTGCGCCTCGCCCGCCGGCAGATCGTGGCGCTTGCGCAGCAGTACCTCCTGCCCCGGACCGACCTCTCGCAGAAGGTACGTCTGGGTCGCTGCGGCGTCGGTCGCGTCACCGGGCGGGTTGTCGCGGCAGACGTCCCCGGCCTCGGCCACCACGCCGTACCTGTCGTACGAGCGCCACCCGCCGACGTACCGTCGACCGTTCCTGCGGTTCCCCGCCCTCCTGATGAGCGGCACCTCGGGGGAGCGGACGTGATACAGGTCCTGGCGGGCGCGGGTCATCGCCACGTACAGCGCGCGGACCTCCGCGGGGAGGTCCGTCTCGGTCCCGTACCGCTTGTGGAGTTCGGAGACGGTCGGCGGAGTCAGCACGATCACCCGATCGAACTCCAGCCCTTTGGCGCGGTGCACGGTGGAGACGACGATCTGTGCGCTCTCCGGATCGGCCGCCTCGTCGGGGAACCGGCCGTCGGCGACCAGACGGCGCAGTCGGCCCAGGTCGAGCGTGGAGCGCGCGGGCGAGCGGGTGGCGCGTCGCAGCACCGTCCACAGGGCGTCCGCGTTCGGCTCGTGGGGCAGTGGGATCTGTTCCAACAGAGAGCGGAACCGGTCCTCGGTCAGTCCGGTCGCCTCGGTGCGGCGCAGCAGCTCGGCCACCCAGTAGGGCACCGGCCGCTCCTCCGGAGGACGGCGCAGCCGGTGGCCGATGCCGTTCTCGTGGAGCAGCCGGGAGACCACCAGGGCCTGCCCGTTGTCGCGGGTGAGGACGGCGCAGGTGTCGTCGAGGTCCCGCAGACCGTGCAGCGTGTACTCGTCCGTGAGATCGGCCAGCGCGTTCATCGGATCCAGGAGCAGGTCGCGCAGTTCCTCGTAGAGCGAGCCGGCCTCGTCCGCGTCCCGGACCCGCTGGAGGCGGGGACCGTACGGCAGCGCGATCCGCGCCTCCGGGGTGAGGGCCCGGAAGTTCTCGGTGAGACGCAGCTCCACCAGGTCGTCGGGATAGGAACTGCGCAGCCACTCGAAGAACCGACCGGTCTCGTCGTTCCGTTCCACCGGGTCCTCGATCTGGAAGCCGTACACGGACTGGGCGGCGTCACCGACCACGGTGAAGCCGCAGCTGTCCTGGTAGCGGTCGAGCAGGGCCTCCACCAGTTCCCGACGGTCGCCCAGCAGGTCCTGCACCTCGTCGATCACCACATGGGACGGCGGGACCGAGTCGCCGGACTCCAACGCGCCCTCCTCGACGGCTTCCGCCGCGGCCTCGATCCGCTCGTCGAAGGAGGCCGTGGCCCAGTCCTGGTCCGGACGCGCCTGGCGGAGCACTCCGTACGCCCAGGCGTCGAAGGTCTGGGCACGTACACGGCGAGCCCGCTCCCCGTGCCGGGTGATGCGCTCACGCAACTCGCGGGCCGCCGCCCGGGAGAACGTGAGCACGAGGATGTCGGCGGCCTCCAGCGCCTCCTCCGGGTCCTCGTGACCGCAGAGCGCGTCGAGGCGGCGCACCAGCGTGTGCGTCTTTCCCGCGCCGGCCCCGGCGGTGACCAGGACCCGTGCGTCCCAGGGCTGCTCGACGACGGCCCGCTGCTCGTCGGTGAGCGGCGGACTGTCGAGGTGGACGTCGGTCACGTACGGCTCCAGAGGTGCTCGAACTGGGTGAAGGCCAGCCGGGTGTCGAAGTTGGCGATGTTGTCGTCGACGTTGAGGATCAGACAGGTGTCCTTGCCGCCGTTCCCGGGGCCGCGCAGGCCACGCCCGATCATCTGCTGGTACACGTTGGTGCTGTAGACCGGTCGGGCCACCACGACGACCCGCGTGGCCGGCGCGTCGAAACCCTGGGTCAGGACACCGTAGTTGGTGAGCACACGGAGGCGACCGCTCCGGAAGTTCTCGATCCGCGCCCTGCGGTCCTGCGCGCTGGTCGTCGAGTCCACGGCGGCGGATGGGACTCCCCGGTCGTTGAACATGGCCGACAGGTACTTGGCGTGATCGACGGAGGTGGCGAAGAGCAGCGTCGGCCAGTCCGCCGGCAGGGCGGCCACCGATTCGACGATGCGCCGGCTGCGCTCGTGGTCGTCGGCGAGTCGTTGCTCGGCGGCGCGGGACAGCATCGCCATGCGCTCGGCGTGCGACTTCTCGTCCTGACTCAGTACGATCCGACCGCCCTCCAGGGTGCGGTGCTCGACCTGGGCGAGCATGCCCCACTCCTGGAGATCACGGTACGGGTCGCCGGAGGGGAACACACCCTCGTCGAGGCGCCGGTTGCCGAAGCGGGTGACCAGTCGGCGGGTCTCGTCCTCGTTGGTGTTGCGGAACGGGGTGGCGGTCAGGCCGAGCAGATGCCGGCGCGTCTCGTACTGGGTCAGTCCCAGCAGGCCGAGGATCTCCGTGTACCGCTTGGAGATGGCGGTGTGCGCCTCGTCCACGACCACGAGCGCGGGCTCGCGCAACCACGTGTACTGGTCGGTGTCCAGACACCGCTCCAGCTTGGCGTCCATGGCGATCACCAGATGGGGGTGGTCGACGACGTTGCCGACCTCGTTGCTGCCCCACAGTCGACTGATGGTCAGCGGTCGCTCGGCACCCACCTTGTTCCAGACGAACTTCCAGCTCTGCACGGCCTGTTCGCACAGTTCCTCGGTCTGCGCGATCCACAGCAGGGGGCCCTTGAGGTCACCGACCCGCTTCACCCAGCGGATCACGGCCTCGGCGGTGACCCGTGTCTTGCCGGCACCGGTGGGCAGCGACAGCATGCCGCGCTGCGGGGCCAGCCGGTCGAGCAGGGTGGAGATGTTCCGGACCAGGTCCTCCTGGTAGTCATGGAGCCTGGGGAAGTCCCGGGGGCCCTCGACGGTCTCGGAGGACGGCGGCGAGGGAGTCCTGGACCCGGCGAACGCGGCGGGCAGGCGGAGGTCGGAGACGAACGCCACGGCGGCCGACGACCCCCCGTACGCCACGGGGGCGTTGGGAAAGCGCGCCTGGATGTCCCGGGCGTGCTGCTGGAGCACCCCGTCGCCGTGCGCGTTGAACGCCATCTGCGCGACGCGCCGGCCGGACGGCTCCACCCCGTCGGTCGCCTGCAGCTCGGCGTCCATCAGCCCTTCGGGCAGACCGGCCCTGAGAGCGTCCGCACCGATCAGCAGTTCCAACTTGGCCACGACGTCGTCGGCTTCGCGTACGGCCTTCTGCGCCGCTTTCAGCGCGCTGTCCTTGGCCATGCGGTCCTGGTGCTCCAGCACCGCGCGGCAGCCGGCGGCGCCGAGGCCGAGACCCAGCTCGCGGTCGATCAGCCGCAGCATGGGCTCCGGCTCCACCGGCACCCGGACCTTGACCATGCTGTCCTGGCGCACGGCGTCCAGGGGAGAAGCGTGCGTGCCGTTGGGAGTCCGGGTGACCTCCTCCAGCTCGGTGCACCGCTGCACCACGCTGTTGCGGTTCCCGCTGTTCAGGCGCTGCCGCAGGGCGGGGAACAGCTCGACGAGGGGCACGGGGTCGCCGTCGGGCACCTCGCGGGTCTCCCGGCTGATCACATCGGCGTAGCGGAGCATGCCCCACTTCTCGACCATCAGCTCGGCGTCCTCGGCCGTCGGCACGAGCAGGGCGGGCAGCTGTTCGGCACGCAGGGCCCGGTACTCGGCGGTGCCGACGGCGAGGGTGATCTCGTCGTCGGGACGGGTGCCCCAGGTGTCACCGATCCTGCAACGGGTCAGCGAGTCCTCGGGGAAGTCCGCCCCGAACCGGGTGAGCATCACGTAGGTGGTGCCGACGAAGGCGTCGTCCTCGCTGCGCGACACCTCGTCCAGGAGCGCGTCCCAGCGATCGGTGGGCACCTCCTCGACGGTGGTCGGCAGCCGCAGTTTGCGGGCCTTCTCGGCGGAGATGTCGGCGACCGGCAGCACATCGCGGTAGGCGGAGAGCTGGGGACCGACGGCCTGCGCGAGCGGCTTGAGCCCCTGTGAGGTGGCGACCCTGCCGTGCTTGCGCAGCATCCATCGGATCGGTGACATCACCGCCTGGCGAGTGCTGGTCTGGGCGCCGAACTGGCGCGTCCAGTTGTCCACCACCGCGTCGTCGGGCAGCGCCTTCAGGAAGGCGGCGCGGGACTCCTCGGACAGGTCGCGGAAGAGATGGAGCGGACCACCGATCGCGGCGCCCTCCACCTTCATCCGGTTCAGTGACGGGCGCGGGGCACCGCTGTCCAGGTTGCGCAGCGAGGCGGCGTGGACGGCTGCCCGGTACTCCTCGAACCACGGCTCGTCCGCCCGGGGCTGCGCGCCACCGGCCGGTCGGTCCCGTAGGCCGATCAAGGAGAAGAAGGGCGTGTCGTCGGAGTGGAACGTCATGTCGACGGCGACGCTCGGATCGCGCTCGGCGTCCACCACGACACCGGGCAACATGCAGTCCGCGACGGGTCGGAAGTGCTTGTCGGCGGTTCGTACCCGAAGCGTCGCGCGCGGATCGGGCAGGCGCTCCAGGACCTTGTGGGCCAGCCGACGGACGCCGGCCCGGCGGAACAGCTCCCAGAAGCGCTCCCAGTCCGACTCCCCGTAGTGGTCGAAGCCCTGGTCGAGGACACCGGCGAACCGTCCCTCGACATCGGCCTCGCGGATGCCCAGGACATCGAGCGCGTGCGCCAGCGAGGGGTCCTGGGCGAGTTCGTCGACGACGTACACCATGGACTCGCGCAGTCCGTCCTGATGCTCGGCCCGACGGAACACCTTGCCGTGGACAGGGGCGACCAGGCCGTGTTCCTCGGTGAGCACGACATGGGCCTTGCGTGCCTCGGTGGCGAAGGGGGAGCCGTTCTCGATCATGTCGGCCAGGATGCGGACGGCCACCGCCGACCCTTCGGCGGTGCCGCTCGCGACGAGGGCCTCCAGCCAGTCACGGACGCCTGATCGTTCGTGACCGGCGGCGAGGAGGATGTGCTCGACCTTGCCGGAGCGCAGGGCGTCGGCCTCGACGCTCGGGTGCAGCCAGTCGGAGGGGCGACCGGGGCACTCGTGCCACATCCGCAGCCACCGCGTCAGTTGCTTCAGGTCCCTGTCCAGCCTCGGGTGGACGCGCAGTTGCCCGGGGAGCCGCAGGACGCCGTCCTGGTCGGGCAGTGAGGGGCACGTGGCGGTGCGGGCCCAGATCTCCCGGGTCAGGAACTCGTCGGCCCAGCTGATCGACTCCTTGACACGGCCGGGCAGCAGGGGGAGGTAGGCGGCCGGGTCCTCCGCCGGGGCCAGCCCGGGGAGGGAGTCGACGACCAGCTTCGCCGACACCCTGATCATCTCCTGGTTGAAGGGGGAGGAGTCGAGCAGGTTCTGCCGGTCCTCGTTGGTCTTCCACGCCCCGTTGAGGATGCCGCTCAGGGACATCTCGTACTTGGTGGGGAAGAAGGACCAGAACTTGCCGCGACCGCGCGAACGGGGGCTGACACACAGGCCGCTCTCGGGGTCCGGCTCCAGCGCGGGGACGGCCCAGGACAGGTCGAGCGTCACCCGGTCGTGCAGCTCGCCGGCGTCCGCGCGGGCGGCAGGACCCGGCTCGTGCGTGGTCGTGAACACGCGCCATCGCTCCGTGGAGGGGGCCTTCCCCGTACGCTCCTCGGTCACGGTGTGCAGGTCACCGGAGCGCCGGACGGTCAGCGTTCGGCACGCCGGCGGCCTGGGGCGGTGGTCCTCCAGGACGACCTCGGCGACGTGCGGTGAGAAGAGCTGGAACCCGACCGGGAATTCGTCGCGGGGCTCGCCGTGGGCCTTGCCACGATTGCCGTGCATGTCCCTTCCCAGCCGGTCGTCGGCCTTCGGGAGCAGCGGGAGCCGGACGACCGTCGTCGCCCACGTCAACAGCTTGTCCAGTACGGGGTCGGAGGCACGCTCGGCCTGCATGTCGAGCGGGCGGGCCATCCGCAGCACGGGGGCGTCGAACTCCGAGCCGTAGCGCTCCGTCACTCCGGGGACGGCCTTGATCTGCTCGTGGGACCAGGCACGGTCGAATCCGAAGCTCCCCGTACTGCTGAAGAATTCCGGGGTGTCGGTCACCACGAGGACCGACTTCACGCCGACCCCGAATCGGCCGATCTGCCCACCGCGCTTCTTCGACATACTCATGCGAAGAATGGTCTCCGCGCCCTCCGGGGTGACGGGGTTTCCCTCATTTGCGCAGTACAGATGGGTTTCCGTGAGGACCACCTGGACGCGTCCGTCGGATTCGCCGGCGATTTCGTCGGCAGCGTTCTGGACGAGCTCGAAAAGCTGACGGTCTCCGTATCCCCCCTGCGTGATGCGACGCTCTCCGTTGGCATGTTCGGCCACCAGGCCGGGGTCCACCGCATACGTCTGCAGAACACGGGAGGACTGTTCGAGGACGGTTTCGATCACCGCTGAGGACGAGGACGGCACGACTGCTGCTCCTGGTGACAAGGGTGGGTGGAGATCTGGGTGACGGGCCGGCTCGCCGCCGGCTGTGCGTGAGCCGGCCCGTGGGTCATCGGCGTACTGGTGGCCGGAACGTCTTGCCAGGTCGTGCCGGTCGTTCGAAGTGGGGTGCTCGAAGGGTCAGGCGTCGGGCAAGCTCTCGTCCGGCAGTTCCTGGACCACCTTCACCAAATCGGGGAATCCCGTGAGTAAATCGTCGTCGGACAGGTCGTGCCGGTCCAGGATGTTCGTGACTTCGGCCCTGCTCCTCGCTGAAAAAATGGCCAGAGCCATCGCACTGCATTCCCGCTGGCTGAGCAGCAAGGGAGAACAGTCGTCCTCGTTCTTCAATGAGACCCCGCCCCTGTCGAGTCATGGCTTGGTGTCGCACGGGAATGATCGGTTCACACCCCTACGAAGTGCATGTTTTTGCTGTGGGATTCGATCCCGTCGATCAACGTATCGGGTGGGTCCTTCGGGTCGCCAGCTTTTTGTCAGAAAAGTTTCTCAGTACGGTCGTTGGTCGTGCGTGGACACACTTCTCCCCTTGTCGCCCGGCCCCCGGATTTCCGGTTCACTGGCGAGTCAGGATTCCCAACGTGCCGAATGTAGCGAGGTCTGCCGGAATCAGCAACCCCAACTTTCGTTCGATGGGGAGGAGTTCATGGTTCCGCTTCGGCGGAGCGATGGGGGAGGTGGTGCGAGGCGGGCAAAACGGATGTTTCGGTCGGGCGGAGAAGTCTGCTCGATGCCTTCGTCTGGTTAACCATTGGTTGACGTGATCGCGATCGTCAAATTAGCCTCCCTCGTACGACCCGAGGAAGAGACAGGTGACGCGTGGAGACAGGTGAGGAGTTCGGGCCATGGCTGGCTCGGCAGCTCAGGCTCGCGGGGAAGACGCAGGCCGAACTGGCCAAGGAGCTCAAGCTGACCCGAGCGGCCGTCTCCGCCTGGATCGCCGGACGTTCGACCCCTCGTCCGACCGTGATGGCGGACATCGCCAAGGCGCTCGGCACGGACGTCGGCACGGTGCACACCCGCACCACCGACACCCAGGCCGGCCTCCCGGTCACCTGGTACCACCGACCCGGCTATCCCGACGGCGGCCGAGACCTGGGCAACGCCGCGGCCTTCGCCTTCGACGCCGACGTCCAGGTCCTCGGTCGCGAGACGTGCCAGAACAGCCTCGACGAGCGGTTGACGGAGAACGGCCGTCCCGTCCGTGTCCGCTACACCCTGAACGAGCTGACCGGTGAACACCTGGACGCCTTCCGCGAGGCCATCCTCTGGAACGACCTCTTCCCGCACTACTCCGCCGTCTCGGAGCTGGCCGGCAATCAGAAGGTCGGCCGGGTCGTCGACGCCGGTGTGCGCGACATGTACGAGAAGGGCCGGCTGGTCCTTCTGCGGGTCGACGACTACAACGCCTCCGGACTCACCGGCGACGACTACGCGGACGGCAAGTTCGCCGCCGTGGTCCGACGCCAGCTCGAGAGCCTGAAGTCCGGCCCGGGGGCGGGTGGTTCGTACGGTCTGGGCAAGGCGACGCTGTGGGCGACCAGTGCTCTCGGCCTCGTGCTCATCAACTCCACCCTGTCGGTGCCGCACGAGGGGCGTACCGAACGACGGATGATCGGTCGTCTCGAACTGCCCTGGCGGGAGGTCGACGGGCGCGCTTACGCGGGCCCCGCCTGGTTCGGCCGTCCCGACCCGGACTCCCCGGGCGCCGAGGTCGCCCGTTCCTGGTGGGCGGACGAGGAGACCGCGACCCGCCTGCAACTGAGCCGGGACGGAGACGAGCCCGGCACGTCCTTCCTCATCGTGGGGGCGCACGACGTGGCCAGCCTCGAAGGGGAATCGTCCGATCAGGAGGAGAAGCCCCACGACGAGGAAGGTTCCGAGGACACACGCGACATCGAGAGAATGCACAAGCGCCTGGTCGAGGCCCTGGGCCGCGACTTCTGGGCCGCCATGATCGGTGGTGGCGGCCGACTTCCGCTGCTGGAGGTCTCGGTCCGTGCCCTGCGCAACGGCGAGGAGGTCGTTCCGGAGACGAAGGTGGATCCGTCCGTCGAGCAGCCCTCCCGGACCCGTGCCCTGCGAGCCCACTACGAGGGAGCCACGGTGGATCGGCTCACCGAGGCAGGGCAGGTGGCGATCAGGAAAGTCCCGCTGAAGTTGCCGCTGGCCGGAGGCGCCCGAGGGACGCTCGGCACCCATCAGGCGATCCTGCTCGTCACCGAGGCCACCAGTGACAAGGACACACCCAAGAACCAGGTGCATTCGCTGCGCGGCAACCGTATGACGGTCAAGAAGGCCACGGTCCCGAACCTGCCGCTGGGCACCAATCCCTTCCAGGCCGTTCTCCTGGTGGGCGAGGCCGCCGGTGACTCGGCCCCCTTCGCGAAGGAGGCCGAGGAGTTCCTGCGGGCGGCGGAACCGCCCGAGCACGACCGTTGGGGGCAGACGGAGGAACTGATCCTTCGCTGGTCCCCTTCCGCGTACCGACGGATCAACAATCTGACCACCGAGGTCAACAGCGCGGTCAGGGAACTCGTCGCCCGCCCGAGGCGCGGCAGAGGCGAAGGCGGCGAGGCGCTGCGCAAGGCGCTGACCGTCAAGAGCCGACCCAGGGCCAAGATGCCCTCCGGCCCGGTGGTCCCGGTGCTGGCGGGGCTCGAGGCGACGATCGGCGATCAGGGGGAGTGGACGGTCACCGCGGAGGTGACCGTCCCGCGCGGTGACGAGATCGTCCCGATGGTGCCGATCGCCCAGCTGGACGTCCGCTCCGGAGGACGCCCGAGACTCGACTGGGCCGAACTGGTGGCCGTCGAGGGCTGCGACGTGGAGGACGGCACGCTGCACTTCCCGCCCGGCACGCGTCGCGCGAAGTTCCGAGGAGCCACCGACGTCTCCAGCCACCCGGTGCGGACCGTGTTCACCCGCCTCGTCGTCGAACTGCGCGCCGGCAAGGGGGCGTGACACGTGAAGATCTACCCGTACAAGCGGCTGACCCGTCCGGTCGTGCTCAGGGTGACGTCGGTCTCCCTCAAGCTCTCCGACGGCACGCGTGAGCCACTGGACACCAGTGCCTACTCGGCTCAGGAGCAGGTCGTCGCCCTCGGGGTCGCGGGTCGCACGGACTGCGTGAGCGCCGTGATCGGCCTCTCGGCCACGCTGCCGCCCGGCGTCGACGCACCGGACGCGGCCTGGTCCGATCTGCGGGTCCTCGCCGTGGCGACCGACGGCGAGACCAACGTCCGCACGTCGACGGTCCTCACCCGTGACACGCAGGACAGCCACGACTGGTCGGGCCGCCTGGAAGTGCTCCGCGACGACCACCTGGGACGGGCCTCCCTCGCCGCGTATGCCGTCGGGACGGTCGACGGGGTGCGGGGCCGGTCGATCGCCGAGACCGACCGGAGCTGGGTCGTCGACACCGTGTCCGACGAGCCGGTCAGGGGCCTTCGACTGGACGTCCGGAAGGCGTCGTTCGGCAAGAGCTCCAGGGAGTGGCTGCGTGCCTACGCCGACGCGCCCTGGCTCGTGGACACCACCGCACGGGTCCCCACGGTGTTCGTCAACACCGACATCGACGGGATCGTCGGGCTGTTGGACAGCAACAGCTCCGGTGTGGACAGCAAGGTACGTGACCTGCTCGTCGCCCAGATGGCCACGGACGTGTGGACGGCGGTGTTCCACGCGGCCCTCGGCGACCTGGAGGTGGAGCCGGGCGGTGGCCCGGTCTTCCCGACCGACTGGCAGGGAGAGGTGTTGCGGGAGATGCTGCCGGACGTCGTCCCCGGTGTGCATGTCGAGGAGGCACTGCGGCAGGTCCACCGTCGTCGCACCGGAGAGTCGGGTTGGGGCGAACTCCAGACCCGCATCCACTACGCGGCCGTCCGGCGCGCCGAGGCCGCCAGAGCGGTGGGCTACGTCATCCGCGGCCTGGAACGGACGAACAGGGAGAGCGAGACGTGATCACCCAGCCCCACCACGTACCGGAGCGTCTGGCGCTGCTCTCCGGTTCGGCCGTCGACACCTTCCTCACCGAGGGGCTGCTCGGCGGTGAACAGGTCCACAGCGGCATAGACCTCGCCAAGGTCGTCGAGCCGCTCCCCGAGGACGACGCCAGGTGGTGGGTCGAGCCGATCCGCAGCCTGGTCGAGGACGCCATGTTCGAGTTCGGCAAGGACCGGACCCGGGCCGACGCCTGGCTCGCCCCACGCCTTCACGCCACGTTGCGTCTGACGCGGCGGGAGGCGGCGGACAAACGGCTGTGGAACCACCTGGCGTTGGCCGTGGCCCCGGACTATGTGGTGTGGCGCCATCTGTCGGAGCCGGCGGGGCGCGTCGCCGCGGAGCGGTTCCGGGGCCCCGCGGACCGGCAGTGCTTCTCCCGCCTGTGGTGGGCGGCCGAACTCTTCCGGAACGGCCCGGACTACGGACCGGTCGAGATCGCCTGTGGCAACCAGGACCTCATCCACACCGTTCTTCGGAACGACTTGATCGACCACCGGCCCACGGCCCAGGCCCTGGTCCGCCTCCTGCGGACGGGAAGGATCAGCACCGGCCGGGGCGTCAATGGGCTGAGCATCGCCGTCAACGCGGCGGGAGCTACCTTGATCTACGACATCCTCGCACCGGACGAGCCCAGAGACCCGGTCCGTCTGCGCGACTGGATCGCGGAGGCGGAGACGGCACCACCGGTCTCACGTCACATCCTCCCCGCGGGGCCGGACGAGGATCCCGCCCCGGAGGAATCCGTGACCGCGCTCACCGAGTACTTCGCGGAGCTGTTCGAGACCGCTCCGGTCAGGGGCAGGAGGAGCGAGGGCTGATCGGGCGGCCCCTGAACATCACCGCCGCCGGGGCGTTCTCCTGCGCGGGCGCGAGGTCGATCGGGGCGGTGTCTGCTCCTCGGGGCGCGGGCAGCGGGCGGTGCAGTCGTCCGCCGTCCCGCAGCCGTGGCTGCGCAGCTTGGCCCGCTGCTCCTCCGTGGCCGGGATCCACGGCTCCCTCATCACCTCCGGGGCCGGAGCGGGAAGACCGAGCGCGGCACTCAGGAGGTGCGCCCCGAACAGGGGAGGCACAGCGTTGCCCACCTGCTGGGCCTTCGCGGTGCCCGACCACGGGTAGTCCGGCGGGAAGCTCTGTAGCATCCCTGCCTCGTTCATGCTGAACCGCGCCCCCTCGTAGACGATGTCGTCGGAGAGGTGCTCGAAGACCACGAAGCGGGAGATGCGGCCGGTGACGGTGGCGGCGGGCTGTCGGTCCGTCCGGACTCCGCGACGCCCCGGGTTTCCGGAGCTGCCGTAGTTCGACCTGACCAAGAAGGGCGTCCTGCGCCCGTGATGCTGGGTGCCGACCGGCTCGGCGAGGGCATCGCCCATCGACGTCCAGTGCTCCAGATCGTCGTTCGCCGCGGGGCGCGGTTCGGGGACGTCCGTGCCACAGAGGGTCGGCTGGGCGGCCGGGGTCGTGCTGTCGCCGTTCCTGCGATTCCACCCCTTCGCCTCGTAGGCGCGGTGGGTCGGCTCGGGCAGCGTCGGCGTGCCCAGCCCCTCACGGCGGGCGATCAACACGGCGCGGGACCGGGTCTGCGGCACCCCGTACGTCTCGGTGTCCAGGACGTCGACGACGACCTCGTACCTGGTGCCGTCGGGAAGGCCGACCTTCTGCAGCACCTCGGCGTAGCGGAGCCAGAGCGCCTCGACGGCGGGGACCTGCTCCAGAACGATGACGTCGTACGGCCGGTGCCCCCGGTTCGGGCTCCTGGTCGCCTGGATCGCGTAGCGGAGGGGTTCGAGCACCAACGCGGTGCGCGGGTCGCTGAGCTTCTTCAGCTCCTTGTCGATCTCCTCGTCGGGATCACCCGCCATGAGCCGTTCGATGAACTTCTTGACCTCCTCCAGAGCCTCACGACCCGCGCCCTTCCCCGCCACCGAATAGGTCTGGCACGGCGGGCCGCCGGCGAGGACGTTGATCTCCGGGGGGAGCGACTCGAAGGACTCTCTGCGGATCGCGCTCACGTCGGAGTGGAGGGTGTCCAGCCCGGCCGCGTACCGCGTCAGGCACGCGCTCCGGTCCCATTCGAGCCCCAGACTCGGGATGCCCAGCCGGTGTCCGGCCACGTCCAGCCCGCCCGGTCCTGCGAAGAGGTCCAGGACAAAGGGCTTGTCGAGGATGGACTGGTGGGGAGGCGCGCTGGTCATGTGGCGGAAGTCTAGCCGGCAGCGGTGGCCACCGGCTCCCCGCACAGAGCTTCGGCGACCGCTCGTCCCAGCGCCTCCGCCACCGGAGGCGGTGTCGCGTGCCCGACCTGACGGTACCGGGCCGTCTTGCGTCCGGTGATCTGCCACGTGGTCGGGAAGCCCTGCAGAAGTGCCGCCTGCTCGGCTGTGATCTTCACCATGTTGTTCCTGCCGAGCCCAGGATCCCAGACGAAGTCCGGACCGGGCACTTCGTCGCCCAGGGTGTGTGCGTTCACGCCCATGGTCGCCCACTTCTGCTTCGCCCTCGTCGGCCCGAGGTCGGCGCCGCCGCGGTTCTTGGACCCTCCCACGAGTGTCGGGGCGGGCTGATCGGCCTGGGCGGCCCAACGGGAGGCGTCCGGCCAGCCGCGCGCCGCCATCGACGGTCTCAGGACGTCACCGACCGTTCGAGGTCCGTCCACGGTCGGCGCCGGGAAGCGGAACGCGGGGGCACACCGACGTTCGACCGCGACCAGGACGCCGTGCCTACGGCTCTGCGCCACACCGAAGTCGAGGGCGTTCACGACGGACCAATCGGGCTCGTATCCCAGGTGGGCCAGTTCGGCGAAGGCGAACTCGCGGAACGACTCGTGGTCCGAGGAATGTGCCAGTTGCGGGACGTTCTCGATGAGGATCGCCCGAGGGCGGATCCCATGGGCCAGATAGATCGCCGCTCGCAGGAGTTGCTCTTCCAGCCCAGAATCCACGCGTCGGGCCGTCGCTTCCGACCTCACCCGGGGCAGGCCGGCGGAGAGCAGGTCGACGTCATGGCTCTCGGGGTGTTCGCTCGGGTCGAAGTCCAGCAGGTCCGTCCGGAGCACGTTCCAATGGGGCCGGTTGGCGCGCAGGGTCGCGCAGGCGTCGGCGTCCTCGTCGAGCAGCAGGCGGGGCTCGAAGCCGGCACGCTCCAGTCCCAGGGCGAGTCCACCCGCTCCCGAGCACACATCGACGAAGGTCAGCCCCGTCATCGACGGCTCTCCGCGCCGTGTCGCGATCTCCGTCGCTCGACCGCGGCCGCGATGCGCAGGGCGACGTCCGGTGCGGGCTCGTGCTCCCAGAAGCGCAGGACCTCCCACCCGGCGGCGACGAGGTGGTCGGTGGTCTCCGCGTCCCGGGCCATGTTGCGGTCCAGCTTCTGGCGCCACCACTGAGCGTTCGCCTTGGGCTGCGTGGCGTGTTCGGGGCAGCCGTGCCAGAAGCATCCGTCGATGAGGACGGCCACCTTGACCGAGGTGAAGGCCACGTCGATGCGTCGCCGGGCCATGCCGGGGACCGGATACTCCACGCGGTAGCGGAGCCCGGCGGCGTGCAGCAGACGCCGGACCGTCAGTTCGGCGGCCGTGTCCTTGCTGGCCTGTCTGCTCATACGCGCCGAGACGGCGGGCGACGACGGCTTCACTGTGCTCAAGACGGCTGTGCCTCACGATCGTGTCTCGGTCCCTGTGCCGATTCCATCATGGGGACGAGCGCGTCCGCACGGGGTCCGGACGGGAACCGCCGGCCGACGCCCGGTCCTCGTCACACGCCCCGCCCCTATGCCTCGATCGTCACCCCCACCACCCCGTCCTCCCCGTCGAACCGCACCGCCGGCCAGTAGCCGTCCAGGAGGTGTTCGCCGCAGGAGTCGGACAGGTGGAGGGTCAGGTCGGTGGGGCTGGTGGCCTCGATGGTGTCGAGGAGGAGGTCGGTGTGGGCCTCGGTGAGGTCGTCGGGGGTCGGGGGGCCGTCGCTGAGGGTGTGGACGAGGGCGGTGACGGCTCGGTGGTGCAGGTCCGTGTGGTGGGTGACCGCGCGACGGAGGCGGGGGAGGAGGCGGTGGGCCTCGGACGGGTCGGTGGTGGCCAGTTGGAGGGTGACGGTCCGGCCGCCGAGGTCGCGGGTGAGGCTGTACGAGGAGTCGTACAGGAGGGTGCCGTCGGAGAGGGCGAAGGAGCCTCGGGTGAAGACGCCGAGGGTCTCGTCCGTGAGGTGCGGGGGCTCGACGGGGAGCGGAGGGGTGGTCACGGTGGTCACTCCAGGGGCGGGGCAGGAGCGGTGGCGGGGGCGAGGCGTCCCGCGCCTCACCCCCCGCCGGATGTGCGCGCGGCTCAGGCCGTCCCGCCGTGGCATTCCCCGTACGTCCGGCCCGAGTCGCACCAGCAGGTCGCCGTCTGCTGCGGGGGCCACGCCACCGCGCGTCCCCGGGCCGCCAGGGTCGTCGCGTACTGGGGGAGGAGGGCGGTGTCGGTGGGGGAGGTGCCCTCGGAGGCGGCGAAGGCCTCGTAGGAGGGGACCGTGCCGGTGACGATGCCGAGGTTGGGGGTGCCGGAGGCGGCCAGTTCGCGCAGGGAGCGCTCTATCGTCGCGAGGTGGGTCTCGTGGGAGGGGTACTCCGTCGCGAGGCCGGCGTACGCCGCGACCAGTTCCTCCAGTTCCGGGGCCGGCCAGTGCAGGACCGCCACCGGGAAGGGGCGGGAGAGGGCCTCGCGGTAGGCGCCCAGCTCCGCGCGCAGGCGGACCAGTTCGGCCTGGAGCTCGGCCGGGTTCTCCGAGCCGAGGGACCAGACCCGCTTGGGGTCGTGGAGCTCGTCCAGGGAGACGGACGAGGAGTGGAGGGTGTCGGCGAGGGCGTCCCAGGAGTCGTGGGAGACCCCGAGCATGCGGCGGACGCGGTGGCGGCCGAGGAGGAGGGGGCGGGTCGCGTACGGGGGCTCCTCGACGCCGGTCAGCAGCAGCGTCACCGCCTCCGTGAACGTCTCGTGCGCCGCCTCCAGCTCGTCGTGCGACTCCAGGGACTCCGCGACGATCACCCAGGGGGCCGGGGCCCGCGGGGCGGCGGTGCGGACGCCGTCGATGATCGCCCTCGCCTCGGCCTCGTGGCCGTACTCCCACAGGTTCGACGCCTTCAGGGCGCGCACCAGCGTGGCGTTCTCCAGGGCGTCCGCGGTGGCCAGCAGGCGGTCGTAGAGCGTCGTCGCCGCGGGGCGGTCGCCGGCCAGTTCCAGGTGGGCGGCGGCGCGCAGCAGCAGGGCCTCGGCGTCCTCCGGGTACAGGCCCGCGGCCCGCTCCAGACGGGCCGCCTCGGCGGTGTGGTCGGCGTTCTCGGTCCAGCCGGTGGGGCCGGGGGCACCCGCACGGCCGGCGGGGCCGGTGGGTTCCGGGGTCTCGACGTTCGCGGCGGCTTCTGCGTTCACGGCGGCTTTGGCGTTCGCGGCGTTTTCGGCGGGCGTGTCGGGGCGCATGGGGGACACCGTACTGCCGGTCCGTGACGAAGGTGAGGCACCCGCGGGCCGGACGCCCCGACGGGTGGTCCTGTATAACCGTGGAGGAGAAGTCATAGCCAGGGCAGGTGAGGGGGGCCGGTTGTGATCCGTCGCGTTCGCCAGCGGGTCGGTGCGCCGCTCGTCCCCGTGCTGCTGTCGCTGCTCGTCCTGGTCCTCCAGCTGTCGCTGCTCGACTCGGGCAGCCTCGCCGCGACCGTCGCCGCCGGTGCCGCGCTCGTCGCGTGCGCGCTGCTCGGCTCGCGCTGCGCGCCCGCCGTGGCGCCCACGCGGGTGCGTACGGCGATCCGGGACCGCGACCGGCGTACGGCCTTCCTGCCGCAGCGCGATCCCGACGCCGCGGGCCGGCGGCGGCCCCGCGCACCCGGCCGGGCCCTTCCGGCGACCGCCGCTGCGTAGGGCACATCTCCGGACCCGCCGCCCGGCGCCCGGCATCTGCCGACGCTCAGGGCCTGAGGCCCCGGGTTCCGCGTTCACCGCGTCCACTCCGTGACCCTGCGCCGCGGGTCGTCATGCCGCCATGTCCCGCTTCCGGCACGACGAGACCCCGAAGGGCTCCTCCATCATGTCCGTCTTCTCTGCCTTCTCTGTCTTCTCCGGTTTCTCCGGCTTCTTCTCCGGTGTCCTCACCGGCTCCGCCGCTCTGGTCGAGTGCCTCGCCGACCTGATCCAGCCGCTGTTCCACGCCTCCGCTGCCGCCGCCGCGATCGTCCTGGTCACCCTGCTCGTACGGCTGCTCGTCCATCCGCTGTCCCGGGCCGCCGCGCGCGGGCAGCGGGCGCGGGCCGCGCTCCAGCCGCGCCTGGCCGAACTGCGCAGGAAGCACCGCGGGGATCCGCAGCGCCTCCAGCAGGCCGTACTGGCGCTGCACGCCGAGGAGAAGGTGTCGCCGCTGTCCGGCTGTCTGCCGGGGCTGCTCCAGATGCCCGCCTTCTTCGTCCTCTACCGCCTGTTCTCCAGCTCGACGCTCGGCGGGAGCGCCAACGGCCTGCTCGGCCACCGGCTGCTGGCCGCGCCGCTGGGCGGGCGGTGGAGCGACGCCCTCGCGGACGGCGGTGTCTTCGGGGCGGCCGGGCTGGTGTACGTCGCGCTGTTCGCGGTCGTGACCGCCGTCGCCGGCTTCAACTTCACGCGCGCCCGGCGGGCGCGGGCAGCGGCCGAGGCAGCGGCCACGACCGCCGGTGCGGGCGAGGCGGCGCAGGTCCCCGGGCTCGCGGCCGTGGGCAAGGTGATGCCGTTCCTGTCGTTCGCGACGCTCGTCACCGTGGCCGTCGTACCGCTGGCGGCCGCGCTGTACGTGGTGACCAGCTCCGCCTGGAGCGCCGTGGAGCGGGCCGTGCTCCAGAGCTGAACGCGCGCCCGCCCGGCGGCCCTACGGTCCAGTACGTGAACGGGGTATTGCGGAGTGGACGTGGACCTTGGAGGATCGACCAGTCCTCCGATGGCTGTGTCCGCCGCACCCGGACGCCGTCCCACCGGACGGGCTTCCCGCGAATCGAGGGAGTTGGGAACATGAAGCTGCTGCGAGTCGGTACGGCCGGGGCTGAGCGGCCCGCACTGCTGGACGCCGAGGGCACCGTGCGCGACCTGTCGGGCGTCGTCGCGGACATCGACGGCGCCCTGCTCGCCGACGAGGCGGCACTCGGCCGGATCCGGGCCGCCGCCGACGCGGGCGAGCTGCCCGCGCTGGACGCGGACGGCCTGCGGATCGGACCGCCGCTGGCCCGGATCGGCAAGGTGGTGTGCATCGGCCTGAACTACCACGACCACGCCCGCGAGACCGGCGCCGAGCCGCCCGCCGAGCCCGTCGTCTTCTTCAAGGCGGCCGACACGGTCGTCGGGCCGAACGACACGGTGCTGGTGCCGCGCGGCTCCGCCAAGACCGACTGGGAGGTGGAACTGGCGGTCGTCATCGGCCGTACGGCCCGCTATCTGGAGACCGACGAGGACGCCCTCGCGCACGTCGCCGGGTACGCGGTGGCGCACGACGTCTCCGAGCGGGAGTTCCAGATCGAGCGCGGCGGCACCTGGGACAAGGGGAAGAACTGCGAGACGTTCAACCCGCTCGGACCCTGGCTGGTCACCGCCGACGAGGTGCCCGACCCGCAGAACCTCTCCCTGAGGCTGTGGGTCAACGGCGAGCTGAAGCAGGACGGGACGACCGCCGAGCAGATCTTCCCGGTCGCCGAAGTGGTGCGCTACGTCAGCCACTTCATGACCCTCTACCCCGGTGACGTCATCAACACCGGTACCCCCGCCGGGGTGGCGCTCGGCCGGCCGGAGCCGAAGCCGTATCTGCGCTCCGGCGACGTGGTCGAGCTGGAGGTCGAGGGGCTGGGGCGGCAGCGGCAGGAGCTGAAGGACGCGTAGGCGCTCCGCCGTTCACCGGGGGCGGGGACCGCGGCGCGCTTTCGCGTGCCGCGCCGTGGGGGCCGGCCGTGCGGTTCCCGGCGTGGGGGCCGGCCGTGCGGTTCCCCGCGTCGAGGCCGGCCGTGCGGTTCCCCGGCCCCTCTCCAGCGGGCTCTAGCCGAGAAGCGAGGCCAGCCGGCGCCACTCCTCCCTGGGGAGTTCGTCCGGGTCCGTCGTGCCGGTGACGACCTGGAGGGCCAAGTGGTCGGCGCCCGCCGCCAGGAACTCCTCCACCCGGGCCCGGATCCGGTCCTCGTCGCCCCAGGCGTACACCGCGTCGATCAGGCGGTCGCTGCCGCCGTCCCTGACGTCGTCCTCGGTGAAACCGAGCCGGAGGAAGTTGTTGGTGTAGTTGGGGAGCTGGAGGTACATCGCCAGATAGCCGCGGGCGGTGGCGCGGGCCCGCTCGGGGTCCTCGTCCAGCACGACCTTCAGCTCGGGGGCGAGCAGCGGGCCCTCGCCCAGGATCTCGCGGGCCTGCGCGGTGTGCTCGGTGGTGACCAGGTACGGGATCGCGCCCGCGGCCCGGTCCCGGGACAGTTCGAGGGTCCTGGGGCCGAGCGCGGCCAGGACCCGGCGCCCGGCGGGCACCCCGGCGGCGTCCAGCTCGTCCAGGTAGGCGACCAGCGCCGAGTACGGGCGGCGGTACTGCTCGGCGAGCTTGGCGTGGCTCACCCCGAGGCCCAGCACGAAGCGGCCGGGGTGGGCCGCGTCCAGCTCGGCGAAGCCGGCCGCGCTCGATCCGGCGTCGTGCTGCCAGATGCTCTGGATGCTGGTGCCGACGGTGAGTGTCCGGGTCGCGCCGAGCAGGGGCGCGGCGTTGGCGGGGGCGCTGCTGCCGCCGAGCCACGCGGTGCCGTAGCCCAGCTCCTCCAGTTCGGCGGCGGCCTCGGCGATGGCGCCGCGCCGGTCCGCCTTCTCCGAGCGGAGGCCGACGCTCCAGACGCCGTAGCGTCCGACCGCCTCCTTCAGCGGGGCGGTGGTGTCCCGTGGGGCTGCCGTGTCGCTCATTCGGTTCCGATCCTTCCGGCGGTTTCCGTCCGTCACGCGTGACCGCGTCCACGCATCACCGCTGCCCCGCATGACCATTTCGCGTACAGCCAACCCCAACCGGCCCGGCCGCCCCGCTCATTCCCCGGTTCCCGGCGGGTCCGCTCTCCGGTCCTTCCGGTCCTTCCGGTCCTTCCGGTCCCTCGGGCCCCTCTGACCCCTTCGGCCCGTACGGCCCCTCCGGCGCCCCTCCGTCTGTACGGCACCGGCCCGGCTACCGCTCCAGGTACGCCTCCAGCGCCTCCACCACGAGCCGGTGGTCCTCGGCCTGCGGCAGGCCCGACACCGTCACCGCGCCGATCACACCGGCGCCCTCCACGGCGATCGGGAAGGAGCCGCCGTGGGCCGCGTAGGTGCCGGGGTCCAGGCGGGAGGAGTCCTCGAAGGTCGTCCCCTTGGCCCGGAACCGGGCGCCGACCAGGTAGGAGGCGCAGCCGTAGCGCTCCACCACCCGGCGTTTGCGGGCGATCCAGGCGTCGTTGTCGGGGGTGGAGCCGGGCAGCGCCGCGTGGAACAGCTGCTGCCCGGCGCGGTGGATGTCGACGGCGACCGGGGCCCGCCGCTCCCGCGCCAGAGCGACCAGGAGCGAGCCGAGCTCCCAGGCGTCCTCGTGGGTGAACCGGGGGAGGACCAGCCGACGTTCCTGCGCCTCCAGCTCCCCGATCAGCTCGCTCGCCGTCTTCTCGCTCGCCGTCTCCTTGCTCGCCGTCTTCTCGCTCGCCCCGGCCGGCTCGGGCCCCCCGGCCGTCGCCTTCGTCGTCGCCGTCGTCGTCCTCTCGGCGCGTCCGGTCGTCACAGCCGCACCGTCACGCCGTCGCGGGCCGAGCGGCGGGCCGCCTCCAGGACGTCCAGCGCGGCGGCGGCCTCGTGCGCGGTCACCGGGTTCGGGGCGCCCTCGCGCAGCGCGGCGGCCACGGCCGCGTAGTACGCCGGGTAGTCGCCGGGCCGCGTCGGTACGGGGCTGCCGCCGCCGGTCACCGGGGACTCTCCCGCGCCGAGACGGCCCCACAGCGACTCCTCCTCGACGCCCCAGCCGACCGGCCCGGGGCCCGCCCCCCGCTCCGGTCCCGCCCCGCTTCCGGGGCGCGCGCCCGCCCGCAGCGCCGCCTCCTGCGGATCGAGGCCGTACTTGACGTAACCGGCCCGCGAGCCCAGCACGCGGAAGCGCGGGCCCAGTTGGGCGGCCGTGGAGGAGACGTAGAGGTGGGAGCGGACCCCGCCGGTGTGCGTCAGCGCGAGGAACGTGTCGTCGTCCGCCTCGGCGCCCGCGCGCCGGACCACCGACTCGGCGTACACCTGGGTGACCGGGCCGAAGAGGACCAGGGCCTGGTCGACGACATGGCTCCCGAGGTCGTAGAGCAGACCTCCGATCTCTGCGGGGTCGCCGGACTCGCGCCAGCCGCCCTTGGGCTGCGGACGCCAGCGCTCGAAGCGGGACTCGAAGCGCCAGACGTCGCCGAGTCCGCCGCGTTCGACCAGGTCGCGCAGGGTCAGGAAGTCGTTGTCCCAGCGGCGATTCTGGAAGACGGAGAGCAGCAGGCCGCGCTCCTCGGCGAGGGCGGCGAGAGCGCGTGCCTCGGCGGCGGTGGCGGCGACCGGCTTGTCCACGACCACCGGCAGGCCCGACTCCAGCGCCCGGGTGGCGAGCGGGACGTGGGTCCTGTTCGGGGAGGCGACGACGATCAGGTCCAGTTCGCCGGCGCGGGCGAACAGGTCGTCGGGGCCGGCCGCGAGGCGGACGTCGGGGAACTCCGCGCGGGCCTGCGCCTGCCGCTCCTCGTTCGAGGTGACGACCGTGTCGAGGGCCAGGCCCTCGGTGGCGGCGATCAGCGGGGCGTGGAAGACGGAACCGGCGAGGCCGTAACCGACGAGTCCCACACGGAGGTCGCGGAGGGGGGTGCTAGTCATGGCTCCTACTTTCGCAACGCTGTTGCCTAAGTGCAAGCGCGGGGGAGAATGGGAAGACGGCGCCGCACGGGCGGCGGTGGGCGGACGGACGGGGAGCGACGAGGGTGGAGATGGCCGGGACGGTACGCGGCTCCGGCGCGGGCGCGCGCACCCGCGCGGGCGGGGAGGACGGTGTGGGCGTGGGCTCGGGCGCGAACCTGCTCGCCCTGCGCAGCCACAACACCGCGCTCGTGCTCGACCTGCTGCGCCGGGCGGGCGCGGCCGGGATCAGCCGCCTCGAACTGGCCGAGCGGACCGGCCTCACCCCGCAGGCGGTCAGCAAGATCACGGCGCGGCTGCGGGACCGCGGGCTGGCGGCCGAGGCGGGGCGCCGGGCCTCCACCGGGGGCAAGCCGCGCACGGTGCTGCGGCTGGTCCCGGAGGCGGGCCGCGCGGTGGGCGTGCACGTCGAGCGGGACGAGGTGCGGGCCGTCCTGGTGGACCTGGACGGCACCGTGACCGGCGAGCGCCGCCGGCCGCTGGACCTGGGGGCGGAGGGGGGTGCCGTCGTGGCGGCGGTGGCGGAGCAGACCGAGGCGCTGGTGGCGGAGGCGTTCGGGGCGAGCACCCGGGAGGCGGCCGCCGCCTCGCTGCTCGGGGCAGGGGTGGCGCTGCCCGGTCCGCTCGACCATGAAAGCGGGGTGCTGCACCGCGTCACCGGCTTCCCCGGCTGGGACGGCTTCCCGCTGCGGGACGCGCTGGAGCGGCGGCTCGGGGTGCCGGTCGTCGTGGACAAGGACACCAACGCGGCGGCGCTCGGGCTCGCGGTCGCGGGCGAGGGGCGCGGCGGCTCCTTCGCCTATCTGCACCTCGGTACGGGGCTGGGGGCCGGGCTGGTCGTCGGCGGGAGCGTGCACCGGGGCGCGCGCACCGGCGCGGGCGAGTTCGGGCACCAGGTGATCCAGCTGGACGGGCCGCCGTGCGAGTGCGGGGACCGGGGGTGCGTCGAGGCGCTGTGCCTGGCGGCGGTCGCGCGCGGGGACACGGCGGAGGCGGCGCGTGTGCTGGGCGCGGGCGCCGCCAACCTCGTGGGGCTCCTGGACATCGACCTGGTGCTGCTCGGCGGGCGTACGGTCGCGGCGGACCCGGAGGCGTTCGAGGCCGGGGTGGGCGCGGTGGTCGCCGCGCGCGTCCGGCGCAACGGGCTGCCGGAGGGCGCGGTCCCGGTCCGCCGGGCGCCGACCGGAGCGCGCGGGGTCGCGGAGGGCGCGGCGCAGCTGCTGCTGGCGCCGCTGTTCGGGCGAGGGGGCGGATAGGCGGGGAGGCGGCGGGAGTTGCCCCACCCCCGGCGGGGGGCGGCCGCCCCCGGCGGGAGCGCCCCCCCGTCGCCCCCGGAGGCGACTTTGAGCCACCCCGGATCCGGCGGCGGCGCCGAGCACGCGTCCGGGTCTGCGAACATTCCCCGGTGGACTACCCGAACGACCAGGCCCCCGGCGCGCCGGTCCGCTCCGGCATCCCGGAGCACGGCCGGATCCCCAAGTACTACGCGGTGAAGGCGCGGATCGACCGCCTCATCGGCGAACTGGGCGAGGGCGGCGCGATCCCCACCGAACGCGATCTGTCCGAGGAGTACGGCGTCGCCCGCGAGACCGTGCGCCAGGCGCTGCGCGAACTGCTCCTGGAGGGCAAACTCAGGCGCCGGGGCCGCGGGACGGTCGTCGCGGGTCCCAAGCTGGAGCAGCCGTTGTCACTGGCCAGCTACACCGAGGGCGTGCGCCGTCAGGGCCGTACGCCGGGGCGTACGCTCGTCGGTCTCGACCGCTTCCCGTGCCCCGAGGCGCTGGCCGCCGAGACCGGGCTCACCCGGGGCGAGCCGGTGTGGCACCTGGAGCGGATCCTGCTCGCGGACGACGAGCGGGTCGGCCTGGAGAGCACCTATGTGGCCGTGGCGCGCGTGCCGCGCCTGGACACCGACTTCGACCCGGACTCGTCCTTCTACGGCTACCTCCAGACCCTGGGCCTGTCCTGCGGCGACGCCGACGAGCGCATCGAGACCGTGCTCGCCACCCCGCGCGAGGCGCTGCTCATCGGCACCCCGCCCGCGCTGCCCATGCTGCTGATCCACCGTGTCTCGCGGGACGCGGTGGGCGGGGCGCTGGAACGGGTGCGGAGCCTGTACCGGGGGGACCGGTTCTCCTTCACCGCCCGGCTGGACGGCTGACCGCCACCGCGGACCATGGCGTCTTTCACGCCCTCTTCGAATAACGAAAAGATAACGGGTCTAGCCCATTTTTGGCGCCTCGTTCAGGCTCTCGTTGTCAGCAGGACTCTTCCGGTTCGTTGTTCGAGAGGAACGTTGCCGTCGTGAAAGTGACAGTCGTCGGAGCCGGCGTGGTGGGAACCATGCACGCCTGGCAAGCAGTGGAACGCGGCCACGAGGTCGTGCAGATCGAGCGCGAGGCCGAGGCTCGCGGCGCCTCGCTGCGCAACTTCGGGCAGATCTGGGTGAGCGGGCGCGCCAGTGGTGAGGAGCTGGAGACCGCGCTGCGCGCCCGGGAGCTGTGGGAGGAGATCGGCGGCCGGGTGCCCGCGCTGGGCTTCCGCGCCAACGGCTCCCTCACCCCCGTACGCGGCGCCCTGGAGCTGGCCGTGGCCGAGGCCGCCGCCGCTGCCCCGGACGCCGCCGTACGCGGTCGCGAACTGCTCACCCCGGGCGAGGCCCGCGCCCTCAACCCCGCGCTGCGCGGGGACTTCGACGCCGCCCTCTTCTGCGAGCGGGACGCGGCCGTCGAGCCGCGCACCGCCCAGCTCGCCCTGCGGGCCGAACTGCTCAAGCGGCCGGGCTACACCTTCCTGCCGGGCCGCGAGGTGCGCGAGGTCGTCGGCGCGGGCGCCGTCCGCGACGACCACGGCGACGTGCACTCCGCCGACGTGGTGGTGCTCGCCACCGGCGCCTGGCTCGGCGGACTCGTGCGCGAGCTGGCCGGACCCGGCCTGCCCGTGCGCCGCGTCCGGCTCCAGATGATGCAGACCGACCCGCTGGGCGAGCCGCTGCCCACCTCGGTCGCGGACGCCGACAGCTTCCGCTACTACCCGGCGTACGCCTCCCCGGCCCTGGACGCGCTCAACGCGGGCCAGTCCCAGACCGAGACGGCCGCAGCGCACCGGATGCAGTTGCTCATGGTGCAGCGCGCCGACGGCGGACTGACCATCGGCGACACGCACGAGTACGAGCACCCCTTCGCCTTCGACACCGTCGAGGACCCCTACGAGCACCTGACGGTCGTCGTCGAGTCGCTGCTGGGCCGCCCGCTGCCGAAGATCCGCCGCCGCTGGGCCGGGGTGTACGCGCAGTGCACCGACACCAGCAGGGTCGTCCACCGCCAGCAGGTCCGCGAGGGCGTCTGGCTGGTCACCGGACCCGGCGGACGCGGCATGACCTGCTCCCCGGCGATAGCCGAACGCACCGCGAACGAACTGGGCTGGTGACAGAACCCATGACCGAGACACCCACCCCCGCCACCACCGACGCCTCCACGCAGGCCGGTCCCGCCGGCATCCGGCTGGTCGTCCTCGACATGGCCGGGACCACCGTCGCCGACGGCGGCCTGGTCGAGCGCGCTTTCGCCGCGGCCGCCGCCGAGCTGGGCGTCGAGCCCGGCTCCGCCGAGCACACCGAACAGGTCGCCTACGTCCGCGCCACCATGGGCGAGTCGAAGATCTCCGTCTTCCGGCACCTGTTCGGCACCGAGGAGGCCGCCCAGCGGGCCAACGCCGCCTTCGAGAAGGCGTACGGCGAACTCGTCGACGACGGGCTGATCGAGCCCGTGCCCGGCGCCCGCGAGGCCATCGAGGCGATCCGGGCGAACGGCCGCACCGTCGTCCTGTCCACGGGGTTCGCACGTGTCACCCAGGACGCCATCCTCGACGCGCTCGGCTGGCGCGACCTGGTCGCGCTCACCCTGTGCCCCGCCGACGCGGGCGGGCGCGGACGCCCGTACCCGGACATGGTGCTGGAGGCGTTCCTGCGGACCGGGGCGGCCGACTCCCTGGACCAGGTGGCCGTCGTCGGGGACACCTCCTACGACATGCTCAGCGGCGTCCGCGCCGGTGCCGGTCTCGTCGCCGGCGTGCTGACCGGGGCGCACCGCGAGCCCGACCTGCGCGCCGCCGGCGCCACCCATGTCCTCCCGTCCGTCGCCGACCTGCCCGCCCTGCTCGAGGGAGCCCGGTGAGATGAGCATCCGCTTCGACTCCGTCACGGTCGCCTACGACGGCAACGTCGTCCTCGACTCGCTCGACCTCACCGTCGCGCCCGGCGAGGTGATGGCGCTCCTCGGACCGTCCGGTTCCGGCAAGACCACCGCGCTGCGGGCGGTCGCCGGGTTCGTGCGGCCCGTGTCGGGACGGGTGCTTCTCGGGGAGCGGGACGTGACGGACCTGCCTCCCCACCGCCGGGGCATCGGCATGGTCGTCCAGCAGTACGCCCTCTTCCCGCACCTGCGGGTCGAGGACAACGTGGCCTTCGGCCTGAAGGCCCGCAAGACGGCCCGGTCCGAGATCCGCGCCCGGGTGGGCGAGGCCCTGGAGATGACCGGCATGGCCGCCTACGCGCGCCGCTACCCCCGGGAGCTCTCCGGCGGCCAGCAGCAGCGCGTGGCCATCGCCCGCGCGCTCGCCATCCGGCCCGCCGTGCTGCTGCTGGACGAACCGCTGTCCGCGCTGGACGCCCGGCTGCGCTCGGGCATGCTCGCCGAACTCGCGCGCCTGCACCGCGAACTGCCCGACGTGTCCATCCTGTACGTCACCCACGACCAGATCGAGGCGCTGACCCTGGCCGACCGGATCGCGGTCATGGACAAGGCCCGGCTGCGGGCCTGCGGGACACCGCAGGAGCTGTACCGGGCCCCGGCCGACGCCTTCACGGCGTCCTTCGTCGGCAACGCCAACCTGCTGCCGGTCACCGTGACCCCCGGCGGCGCCGCCCTCGGCGCCGCCGAGCTGACGGTCGACACGGCGGGCGCGGCGGCCGGCGCGCGGGCCACCCTGTGCGTACGCCCGCACCTGGTCGGGCTCGGCGACGGGCCCAACCGGCTCACCGGCACCGTCAGCGAGATCCAGTGGCGCGGCTCCACCCACCGGCTCTACGTCGACGTCGACGGCCACCCGGTGATGGCCGACCTGCCCGAGCTGCGCGAGCCGCCCGCGCACGGCGCCGAGGTCAGCCTGCACTTCGCCGCCGAGGACGCGGTGCTGCTGGCCGCGGGGGTGAGCGGCGATGAGCACTGAGCCGCTGACCACCCCGGCGTCCGCCCGTGCGGCGGGCCCCAGCGCCGCCCCGGCGCCCCCCGCAGCGGTGCGCGCCCCCGCCGCGTCCCGCACGGCCCGGCGCCTGCTGTGGGCGCTGCCCCCGGTCGTACTGCTCGCCGTCTTCTTCCTCTACCCGCTCGCCCTGGTCGTGCGGCAGTCCTTCCAGCCGGACGCGGGCGGCACCTCGGTGCAGCCGTACGCCGACGTGTTCGCCTCGGACGCCTTCCGCGAGGCGCTGTGGACCACCGTGTGGCTCGCGCTCGCCGCCACGGCGGGATGCCTGGTGCTGGGCTTCGTGCTCGCGCTGGTCATCGCCTTCGTGCCGTTCCCCGGCGCGAAGGGCGTGGCGAAGTTCATCGACGTCTTCCTGTCCTTCCCGTCCTTCCTGATCACCCTGGCGCTGCTGTTCGTCTACGGCCGCACCGGACTGGCCAACGGGCTGTGGACCCAGGTCACCGGCTCCGCCGACGGGCCCTTCGAGTTCCTGACCACGCCCTGGGGCGTGCTGCTCGCGGAGATCACCTACTTCACGCCGTTCGTGATGCGCCCGCTGCTCGCCGCGTTCACCCAGCTGGACACCGCGCAGCTGGAGGCGGCCGGCTCGCTGGGCGCCCGCGCCCCGCGCATCGTCCGGCAGGTGATCCTGCCCGAGGCGCTGCCCGCGCTCGGGGCCGGCGGGAGCCTGGTGCTCGTGCTGTGCCTCAACGAGTTCGGCATCGTCCTGTTCACCGGCGCCAAGGGCGTCACCACCCTGCCGATGCTCGTCTACAGCAAGGCGATCCTGGAGTCCGACTACCCGGGCGCCTGTGTGGTCGCCGTCGTCAACGTCCTGATCTCCGTGGGCCTCTACGGCCTCTACCGGGTGGTGAGCCGCCGTGCTGGTGCATAGCCGCAAGGGCCGCTGGGCCGTGTGGGCGGTGTTCCTCGTCCTCTTCCTGCCCCTGTTCGCCCTGCCCCTCCTCGTCGTCCTCGGCGCCTCCTTCGCCACCCACTGGTCCGGTGTGCTGCCCTCGGGCCTGACCACCGGCAACTACCGCACCGCCACCCGCGGCGACGCCCTCCAGGCGCTGACCACCAGCCTGGTCACCGCCGTCACCGCGAGCCTGCTCGCGCTGGCCGTGGGCACCTGGGCCGCGCTGGCCGGAGCGGCGCTCAGGAAGAGCCACCGCCGGGTGCTGGACGCGCTGTTCGTGCTGCCGGTCGCCGTGCCGTCGGTGGTGGTCGGCCTGTCGGTCCTGGTGGCCTTCTCCAAGCCGCCGATGCTGCTCAACGGCACCAGCTGGATCGTGATCCTCGCGCACACCGTGCTGGTCACCGCCTTCGCCCACCAGTCCGTGTCGGCGGCGATCGTCCGCCTCGACCCGGCCTACGAGCAGGCCGCCGCCTCGCTCGGCGCCCGCCCCTCCTCTGTCCTGTGGCGGGTGCGGCTGCCGCTGCTGCTGCCCTCGCTCACGGCCGCCGCCGGGCTCTGCTTCGCCCTGTCCATGGGCGAGCTGAGCGCCACGATGATGCTCTACCCGCCCGACTGGACCCCGCTGCCGGTGCTGATCTTCGCCGCCACCGACCGGGGCTCCCTGTTCACCGGCTCCGCCGTCGCCGTGGTGCTGATGGCGGTCACCCTGCTCGCCCTGCTGGCCGTCTCCCGCGTCCGCACCCGGGCGACCTACCGCTGACCCAACCCCCCGCCGTTGGTCCCTCCCGTCCCACGTCTCAGGCTTCCGCCCCCGCAAGGAGTCCGTCCCGTCATGCCCAGGAACACCCTCAAGCTCGCCGTCGCGCTCGCCGTGCTCGCCACCCCGCTGCTGTCCGCCTGCGGCGGCTCCTCCGCCGCCGCCGACGACAAGTCCGTCACCGTCTACAGCGCCGACGGCCTCAAGGGCGAGAACGGCGACGGCTGGTACGACCGCGTCTTCAAGGACTTCGAGAAGCAGACCGGCATCAAGGTCAAGTACGTCGAGGGCGGCTCCGGCGAGATGGTGCAGCGCGCCGTCCGCGAGAAGGCCAACCCGCAGGCCGACGTGCTGGTCACGCTGCCCCCGTTCATCCAGCAGGCCGACGGCAAGGGCCTGCTCCAGAAGTACACCCCCAAGGGCGCCGACCAGGTGGCCGCCGCCGACAAGGCCGCCGACGGCACCTGGACCTCGGTCGTCAACAACTACTTCGGCTTCGTCTACGACAAGAAGGAGCTGAAGCCCGCGCCCACCACCTGGGAGCAGCTTCTGGACGCGAAGTTCAAGAACCGGCTCCAGTACTCCACGCCCGGTGTCGCGGGCGACGGCACCGCCGTCCTGGTCAAGGCCATGCACGACTTCGGCGGCAAGGACGCGGCCCTGGAGTACCTGAAGAAGCTCCAGGCCAACAACGTCGGTCCGTCCGCCTCCACCGGCAAGCTCGCCCCCAAGGTGGACAAGGGCGAACTGCTCGTCGCCAACGGCGACGTCCAGATGAACTACGCCCAGTCCAAGACCATGCCGAACCTCGGCATCTGGTTCCCGGCCCGGCAGGGCGGCCGGCCCACCACCTTCGCGCTGCCCTACGCCGCCGGGCTCGTCACCAAGGCCCCGCACTCCGACAACGGCCGCAAGCTCCTCGACTTCATGCTCGCCCGGCAGGCCCAGGAGCAGGTCAGCGAGATCGGCGGCGGCTTCAGCTCGCGCACGGACGTCAAGGCCACCGACGCCAACGCCACCGCGCTGGCCAAGCTGATGACGGGCGTCGAGGTGTTCCAGCCGGACTGGGCGGACATCGACAAGAACCTCACCGCGTACGTCGACGCGTGGAAGGCGGCCACCGGGAGCTGAACCGTTCCGGCAAGATCGGGCCACTGGTTAGGCTGGGGCCACGCAGGCCCGCGTACGGCAGGAGACCGAAGCCCATGGCAGACCGCAAGCCCATCGAGTCGTGGCTCACCGACATGGACGGTGTACTGATCCACGAGGGTGTCCCGATCCCCGGCGCCGACGCCTTCCTGAAGAAGCTGCGCGACTCGGGCCGTCCGTTCCTGGTGCTCACCAACAACTCCATCTACACCCAGCGCGACCTGCACGCCAGGCTGCGCCGGATGGGACTGGACGTACCGGTGGACAACATCTGGACCTCGGCCCTGGCCACCGCGCAGTTCCTGGACGACCAGCGGCCCGGCGGCAGCGCCTACGTCATCGGCGAGGCCGGTCTGACCACCGCGCTGCACGACGTCGGGTACATCCTCACCGACCACGAGCCCGACTTCGTGATCCTCGGCGAGACCCGTACGTACTCCTTCGAGGCGCTGACCAAGGCCGTGCGCCTGATCAACGACGGGGCCCGGTTCATCGCCACCAACCCCGACAACGTCGGACCGTCGGTGGAGGGCGACCTGCCCGCCACCGGCTCGGTCGCCGCGCTGATCACCGCGGCGACCGGCAAGAAGCCGTACTTCGTCGGCAAGCCCAACCCGCTGATGATGCGGGCCGGGCTGAACGCGATCGGCGCCCACTCGGAGACCTCCGCCATGATCGGGGACCGGATGGACACGGATGTGCTCGCCGGTCTGGAGGCCGGGATGCGCACCTTCCTGGTGCTGTCCGGCGTGACCCAGCCCGACGACGTCGACCGCTACCCGTTCCGCCCCTCCGAGGTCGTCGCCTCCATCGCCGACCTCGTGGAGCAGATCTGAGCGCGGGCCCAGCGGCGGCACCCCGCCTTCCGGTCCAGCGCCCGCCCGGCATCCGGGCGGGCGCTGCACCATGTGCTCACCCGTTCGGAGCAGCACCGGCCCGTTGCGGATGCGGACGCCCCTGCCGTGGAGTCTCCTGGTACCCGGAGGTCTCACGATGGGTTCACTGCGCCTGACACTCTGTACAGGACTGCTGGTGGCCGGCGCCTTCGCACCGGCCCTGGGCCCCGCCTCCGGCACCGGCGACGGCACCGCCGGGGCCGGCGGCAGCCCCGCGGCGCCGTCAGCGGCGGCCGCGCCCGCCGCCGCACCCGCACGGGCGGCGCACCCGGAGCCCTCCCCGGCGCGGCCCACCCCCGCCGCACACGCCGTCGCACCCCTGCCCGGCACGGCGCACGCGGTGACCGGGCTGGTCCTCGCGGGCGCCGCCGCGGCCGCCGTCGTCCTCCTGCCCCGGGCCCGCGCCGCCCGCGCCGGAGACGGCGCGAGCGGGCGCGGCCGGCGGCGCACCGAGCACTGAAGGCGAGCACTGAAGGACGGGATCACGATGTCGTACACCGAACGCTTCCGCGGCGCCGGCCGCCTCCTCGCCGCGGTGCTCTGGGTGGCGCTGCTGCTCGCGCTGTGGCAGTGGGGCGCCTCGGCCGACGTACAGCGGTCACCGGCCGTGCCGACGACCGGGGACATGGCCGCGGTCGGCCGGCCCGCCCAGGACCACCCGGACCGGCGCGCCGAGCTGCCCGGCCCCGCCGTCTCGGCGTACCTCACCCGAACCGGCCCGTGAGACCGCCGTCGCCTGGCAGCATGGAACGCGGCGAATGCGCCGTATGCGCCTGAAGGGTCGAATGCGCCGGCGGGGACGAGGGGGACGAGGGGGAGTCGTATGCACGGCCACAAGGGGGCCCGCGGGCGCGTCCGCGCGGCGGCGGTGGTGCTGGGGGCGGCGCTGCTGGCGGCCGGGTGCTCCTCGGCGTCCCCGGGCGGGGACGACGGGGCGGGCGCGGCGGTCACCCAGCGGCCCGGGGCGGCCGGTGACCCGTACTGGGTGAACCCGGACAGCACGGCGGCCCGCCGCCTCGCAGGTCTGGTCCGGGCCGGGCGCACGGACGAGGCCGCGCTGCTCCGCAGGATCGCCGAGCAGCCCACCGGCCAGTGGATCGGACCGGAGAACCCCGAGCGGGAGGCGCGCGGCTTCACCGAGGCCGCCGACCGGGCGGGCCGCACCGCGCTGCTCGTCCTGTACGACATCCCGCACCGCGACTGCGGCCGCTACTCGCGCGGCGGCGCCGCCGACGGCGACGCCTACCGGGCCTGGATCGCCGCGGTGGCCCGCGGCATCGGCGGCCGCGCCGCCACGGTGGTGCTGGAGCCGGACGCCGTGCCGCACCTGGTGGACGGCTGCACCCCGGCCGAGTTCCAGGAGGAGCGCTACGACCTGCTCGCCGGGGCCGTCGCCACCCTCAAGTCCCTCGGGCGCACCGAGGTCTACCTGGACGCGGGCAACCCCGGCTGGGGCCGGCCCGGCCAGATCCACGAGCCGCTGCGGCGGGCGGGCGTCGAACAGGCGGACGGCTTCGCCGTCAACGTCGCCAACTTCTACTCCACCGGCCGGTCGCTCGCCTACGGCCGACAGCTCTCCGCGCTGACCGGCGGCAAGCACTTCGTCGTCGACACCAGCCGCAACGGCAACGGCCCCGCCACGGACGGCGACCCCGGCGAACGCTGGTGCAACCCGCCCGGCCGGGCCCTCGGCGAGCCGCCCACGACACGGACCGCCGACCCGCTCGCCGACGCCTACCTCTGGGTCAAGCGCCCCGGCGAGTCCGACGGCACCTGCAAGGGCGGCCCGAAGGCGGGCGACTGGTGGGAGGAGTACGCCCTCGCGCTGGCGGGAGCGGCCCGGTAGGCGCCCGGGGCCGGGTGCGCGGCTCACCGGACCCGCACCCACCGGGCGACACTGGGCGTGCCCCGGGCGTCGTCCACGAACAGCATGTACCAGCCCGGCTGCACCAGGTTCCGGTTCTCCGGCACCCGTACGGTGACCCGGTCGCCCGACACCGTGAAGTCCAGCGCGATCGAGCGCTGGTCCACGTCCGTGACGTGCGTGGAGGCGCTCGGCCGGATCAGCCGGGCCTTCCTGATCGTCGCGGCGTCCCGCGAGACGAAGGTGGCCGGGGCGCCGCGCGCCACGGTCCCCGGGCCGCCGGACAGGGCGGGCCGCGCGCCCCGGTACAGGTAGGGCGGGGTGTAGATCTCGATGCGCTGCTCGAAGGTGCCCGGCCTGGTGCCGGCCTTGTCGCCGTAGAGCGGGTCGGAGCCGAAGAACATCACCCGGCCGTCCGGCAGCAGCAGCGAACCGGAGTGGTAGTCGCGGCCCACCAGCGGATCGGCGACCCGGCGGAAGGCGCCGGTGCGCGGGTCGTACAGCCGGGCCTGGAGGATGTCGGAGGCGCCGCGCCCCCGGTAGTCCTCGGAGCCGCCGGAGACCAGCACGGTGTCGTCGGGCAGGACCGACGCCTGCGGGTAGCGGGTGCCCCGGTCCAGCGAGGGGCCGTCGGTGAAGCGCGGGTGCGCCGCCTTCAGGTCGATCAGCCGGGTCCTGCGGCTGGAGCGCGCGGACTCCCCGACGCCCCCGCCGCCGATGACCAGGTACCGCTCGTCCTGGGCGGGCGGCAGCAGCACCGTGCCGGACGTCTCCATCAGGTCCGGGTCGCTCAGTCCGGGCAGCGGGGTGAACCGGTTGCTGTCCACGTCCCACACGCCCGGGGCGCGGCCCACGTCAGCGGGCCCGTAGCCCGCGTTGGACCCGGAGTAGAAGAGCCTGCCGTCCTGCATCAGGAACAGCGCCGGGTAGGTCGGGAACTGACGGGCCTTCGGTGTGTACGCCCACGTCCGGGTCGCCGGGTCGAAGAGCTCGTTCTTGCCGGGGACCAGCTGGCCGATGTCGTCCAGACCGGAGACGCCGAGCACCTTCCCGTCGCCGAGGGTGGTGAGCGTCGGGTACCAGCGGGCCTCGTGCATCGGGTCGGCCTTGACGTACTTCTCGGCGACCGGGTCGAACTCGAAGGTGTCCCGGATCCCCTGGAAGTCCTTCTTGTCCAGGGCGAGCTTCTGCGCGATGCCGTAGGTGTTGCGGGCGTCGGCGCCGGTCAGGCCCTGGACGCGGTAGTTGTCCTGGGTGCCGGTCTCGTAGCGGGTGCCGCGGTGCTCGGCCTCGACGTAGATCCGGCCGAGTCCCGGGGTGTTGCCGAGGAACCTCCCGGTCCGGTCGAAGTTCTTCCTCGCGCGCGGGACGAGCACCGGGTCCCTGGAGACGAACGTCCTGCCGTTGGCCTTCCCGGTGAAGCGGGTGCCCGCGGGCAGGGTGACCGGCTCGTCCGGGTTCTCGTTGTGGACGATCATCAGACCGCCGGCCTTGGTGACGTCGCCCTTCAGCTTCTCGTAGCGCTTGGTGCCGCCCGCGATCAGGATGCTGCCGTCCGCGAGCTGGGTGTGGCCCGTGCAGAACAGGTCGGTCGGTGTGGGCACCTTCTTGACGGTGCCCTTCACCGGGTCCCACAGCCGGGAGTCGAACCGCCTGGCGTCGAAGTTCGCCTGGTTGTTGCCCGAGCCCGCGACCAGCAGCACCTTCCCGGTGTGCAGGAGCACCGCGTGGATGGTGTCCTGCCGGTACTCCTTCGGGAACTCCACGATGTCCCAGTGGCCGTGGGACGCCTTGTATCCCGGCTCGTCGATCTTGTACTGGTGGTAGCGCTGCGCGCCGAAGCGGTAGAGCCACGGCCCGTTCATCCCGGCCAGGGCGAGCACCACCACGGCGCCGAGCCCGACCCGGCGGGCCCGGCGCAGACCGGCCCGGTCCCTCATGCCTCACGCCCTCCCGTCCCGTGCCCGGCGTACGCCCGGGGCGCGGCGTCCCGCGCCGAAGGCGCCGCGTGCGCCGAGTTCGTCGGCTGCGCCGGGTGTGCCTCCCGCCCGGGTCCGGTCCCTGGCCGCCGCGGCGAGCAGAGCCGGACGGCGACGGGGGAGAGGGTGATCAGCAGGGCTAGCCCGGCCCAGGTGAGCATCGCCGGGTGGGAGTGCCCGCGGACGATCCCGGCCACGATCGAGCCGCCGAAGACCAGCACGAAGAACCAGTGCACACGGAACGTGCCGAACAGCGTGTCCGGGCTGTGCGCCGCGCCCTTGGGCGTCACCACGAACCGGCTGGGGCGGCGCAGCATCGCGTCCAGCAGCGCGCGGGCGTACACCGGCGCGGACAGCGCCGACATCACCATGCCGGCCACCCCGCCGGAGCCCTCGGGTTCGTGCGGGGAGACGTTGTGCCGGCGGTTCCAGACGTACAGGCCGATCTGGAGCGCGGACGCGTTCCCGTACAGCATCAGCCAGACCACGGGGTCGATGTTCACGCCCGAGGCGCCGAGGCCCAGGAAGAGCGCGCAGCTCAGCGCGGCCAGGATCCAGTTGAGCGCGGACAGCGGATAGAAGGCGACCAGCATCGTGTAGTTGAGGAGGCGGCCCGGCGGCAGCGAGCCGAAGCCCTTCCAGTACTGCGTGAGGATCGTCTCGTACGTCCCCCGGGACCAGCGCAGTTGCTGGGAGAAGAAGTCCGTCCAGGAGGCGGGGCCCTCGCCGACCGCGAGCACGTCCGGGGTGTACACGGACTTCCACCGGCGGCCGGTCGCGGGGTTCTTGGCGCGGTGCATCTCGAAGCCGGTCGCCATGTCCTCGGTGATCGAGTCGTGCAGCCCGCCGATCTGCTTCAGGGCACTGATCCGCACGGCGTTGCAGGTGCCGACGAACATGGGGGCGCCGTAGCGGTTCCCGGCGCGCTGGATCAGCGCGTGGAAGAGGAACTGCTGCGACTCGGCGGCCTTGGTGACGAAGGTGTCGTAGTTGCCGTAGACCTGCGGTCCGACGACGAAGCCGACGTCCGGGTCGCGGAAGTAACCGAGCATCCGCTCCAGGTAGTTGGGCAGCGGCACATGGTCGGTGTCGACGGAGGCGAGGACGTCGTAGGCGCCGCCGTGCGCCTGGAGCCAGGCGTTGTAGTTGCCGTGCTTGGTCCTGGCCCGGTGCGGGCCGCTGGGCCGGTTCCAGCGCTCGACGCCCCGGCGGGTGAAGTGGTGCACGCCCAGGCGCGCGCAGAGCGCCTTCGCCCCGGGGTCGTCGCCCTCGTCGAGCAGCCATACGTGCATGACGCCCCGGTGCCGCAGCCGGACGGCGGCCCGCAGCGTCCTGGCGGCCAGCTCCAGCGGCTCCTTGCCGGGCACGAACGTGGTGAGGAAGGCGACCCGGGTGCCGCTCTCCGGCACCACCGGGACGGGGTCGCGGGCGACCAGGGTGGCGTGCGCGTTGGACAGCACGTTCACACAGCGGAAGAGCTCGATCAGGCCGATCGAGACCAGCATCACCGCGTCCAGGAACGGCAGCCAGGAGTGGGCCGGATGGTCGCGCTCGGTCCAGTGGGCGGGCTGCATCAGCCAGGCCAGCAGGACCAGGGAGAGCAGCGGCGCGGCCACCAGCATCAGCGTGACCCGGACCCGGTGCGGCTCCTGGGCCAGCAGGGAGCGGTGGCGCACCCGGTAGGGGCGGTCCGGGTCGGGCCGGGTGAGCGGTCCGGCCAGCCGGCTGTGGTGCTCGTAGTCGTATCTGGGCAGGGTGCTCCTGATCGTGCGGAACGCCCCGGTGGTGCTGCCGCTGCGGTGCCGGGCGCCCGGCGGCGGCGTCGATGTCATGACTCATCCCCCCACGCGCGGTCCGGCGCGTGTCGATCCCGTTTCGTACCGGTTGCATGGCTGCCCGGCCCGACGGCACTCGACGCGCGGAAGCCGCGCCTTCGGGGGGTGCACATGAGTGCGAGCGGGGGTGGGGGGCGGTGACCGGGGAACGCGGAGGGCCCCTCGCTCGCCCGAGGGGCCTTCCGGTGTCGTGCGCCGCCAGGACTCGAACCCCGGACCGCTGCCCTATTCGTCCTCCTCCGGCTCCCCGCCCTCGGAGTCGGGAGCCGGAGCCCAGCCGGTCGCGTCGGGCTCGGAGGCGGGGCTGATGCGCAGGCACCCGTCCGAGCCGAACAACTCGATCAGCTGCGACAGGTGCGCTCGGGCCAGGCTTCGACCGGGCGTCTCTTCGACGGTCATCCGCGCCCCTCCAGGTCCGCCCACACGACCTTGCCCCAGCGCCGCACGTCCGTGCCCCAGTCGGCGGCCAGCGCCGCCACGAGGCGCAGGCCGCGCCCGCCCTCGTCACCGCCGTCCGCTTCGCGCTCCATCGGACGCGCCCGGGACAGGTCCGCGACGGCCACGCGCACCGTGTTCTGGGCCGTGCGCTCCACCACCACGCGGATGCTCTCGCGCCGGGCGTGCCGGACGGCGTTGGACACCAGCTCGGAGACGATCAGGGCGCCGTCCTCGGCCAGTTCCTCCAGCCCCCGGACGGCGCAGGCGCCTCGGACCAACTGCCGCGCCGTAGCGGCGCTCCCGGGTTCTCCCGGCAGCGTCTCGGAGTACCCGGGGTGGCCGGTGGGGCGGGTCCGGGTTGTAGGTTGCGGCATGTCGATCTGCTCTCTCAGGTCGGCCGAGTCCCGGGGCCGTTCGCGCGGTCGCCGGGACGCTTCGCGTTCAGGTAACCGGCGTCCCCGATCGGTGGGAGGGGCCGCACGGGGGGCCAGGGGAGGGGCCATCGCGAGTAACTTGGTGGCAGGAGGCACCGCATGAACGACCGAGCGAGACGTGCCCAGTTCGGCGCGCACCTGGCGAGCCTGCGCGCAGGCGTGGGCCTCTCGCAGCGCTCCCTGGCCCACCGGCTGTGCGCCGTCGCCGGGATCACCACCCTGACGCGCAATGAGGTCTCCCGGTGGGAGCGCGGCGGGCGCATCCCGGACGCGTGGCTGCCTCCGCTCGCGCAGGTGCTCGGGCAGCCGCTGGGCGCCCTGGAGCGGGAGGCCGCGCGAGCCCGGGGGGAAGCTGAGCCGCCGGACTGCGCCGACCGTGACCCGGACACGTACGTGCAGGACGCCGTGGGGTGGCTGCTCGCGCACGACAACCGCCACGGCGGGGACCACGTGGCGGACGCGGCCCTGCAGGTGTGGGAGGCGGAGCGCGGCCGGATCACCGGCGAGGACAGACAGCACCTCGCCCAAGTGGCGGAGATCGGGGAAGTGGCCGGGTGGCTGCTCCACGACGCCGCCCGGTTCCGCGAGGCGCGCGCCACGCTGGCGGAGGCACACGCCCTGGCCCGGCTCGCCGGGGACGGCCCGCTGGAGTGGTTCATCCTGGACCTGATCGCCATGATCGACGTGCATGCCGGCCGCGCCGGTGAGGCCATGGCGATCACGGACGAGATGCTGACCGGCCGCGAGGTGCGCGGCCGCGTGGCGCTCATGGCCCGCGTACGGCGCGCGCGGAGTCTCGCGCAGGCCGGAGACCGGGCCCGCGCCCTGGACGCGCTGGAGCGGGCCACGGGAGCACTCCAGGACTCGATACAGGCCAACGATCCCGCGTTCACCTGGTGGATCGACACCACGGAAGTGGAGTTGCACACCGGTGAGGCGTTGCTCAGCCTCGGAGACCCCCGGGCAGCCCTCCCGCACCTCCAGCGGAGTTCGGAGGGCTCCAGGGGTGGCGGGGGCCGCCGGGAGTTCGGCAACGTGCTCGCGGAGCTGACCGCCCTTGTGCAGCTCGGCGCGTGGCGGGACGCCGAAGCGCCGCTGCTCCGGCTCGAACCGATCCTGCGGGCGGTCACGTCGTCCCGGACCCGTGTCCGCCTCCGGTGCACGCTGCGCACCATCGACCGGGACGCCCCGGTGTGGCTCGCGGACACGGCCCGCGAGGTCGCAGCAGCCGGGTAGGCCGTCCACACGCACGAACAAGATCAGCCAGGGGCGGGGGTGGTGACCGAGGAACGCGGAAGGCCCCTCGCTCGCCCGAGGGGCCTTCCGGTGTCGGGGGTGTGGGTGGCGGGGCCCCCACCGCGCGCGGCGCAGCCGTGCAAAAACGACGATGGCGGGTCTTGTCCACGCTTTCTGTGGACAAGACCCGCCATCGTCATCGTGCGCCGCCAGGGACTCGAACCCCGGACCCGCTGATTAAGAGTCAGCTGCTCTAACCAACTGAGCTAGCGGCGCCTGCTGACGTGGAGAACTTTACAGGAAGCAGTGAGGTGCCTGTGACCACCGCCCGGGGGTGGGGGGAGCGCCGGGAGAGGCCCCTTCGCGTCATTCAGACCGTCAGACATGCGTATTTTTGGGCTGATTGTGGCACTGATCATCGTGCATAGATCCGGACAAGTCCGTATGGAGTGTGACGTGGATCGCATGGAGCTCCCGGCCGACCTGCCGAATCGTTCCTTCCCTCGGCTCATCCAGAACGAGGCGACCACCGAGATCCCGGTCCACCTGCTCTTCCGCGACGAGGCCGGCCCGGCCCCCGCGCCCGCGCGGTCCTCGCCCGCGGCACCGGCGGCCCCCGTCCGGCCCGCCGTGGTGGGCAGCAGGCGGGGCGGCCCGGACGAGCCGTCGCGCCCGCGCCGCCGGGTGCCCGCGCCGGCCCGCCCGGCGCCCGGGGTGGACCCCGCCCTGGTGGAGCGGCCGGCCCGGACGCTGCCCGGCGCGGCCGGTGTCCTGGCCGGTGCCTGCGGGGCGGTGGGCTGTGTGCTCACCTCCTGGTGGGCGGGGGTGCTGCCGCCGCTCGCGGTGGAGGTGCTGCGGCTGCCGTCGGTCACGGGGGCGGGTCTCGGCCTGCCGCAGTGGGCCGCGTACGCCGGGGCCGGGGCGCTCGGGCTGCTCGGCTTCGGCGGGCTGGCCCGGGGGCGGACCGGGCGGGCCTGGGTGCTCCAGCGGTTCGGCCGCTACCGGGGGACCGTCCGGCGCGGCGGGCTGCTGTGGGTCAACCCGCTGGTGCCGCGCCGCCGGGTCGACGTACGGCTGCGGCACTGGCGCAGCGAACCGCTTCCGGCCGCCGACGCGGACGGGGTCGCGCTGCGGGTGGCGGTCCTCGTGGTCTGGCGGGTGCGGGACACCGCACGGGCCGCGCTCGGCGTCGACGACCACGAGGGGTATCTGCGGGACTGTGTGGAGGCCGCGCTGGCGCGGGTGACGGTGCGCGCGGCGGGCGGCGCGCGCCAGACGGCGGAGGCGGCCGGGGAGGCGCTGACCCGGCTGGTGGCGCGGGAGGCGGAGCCGGTCGGGATCGAGGTGTTCTCGGTCCGCCCGGCCCGGGTCGAGTACGACCCGGAGGTCGCCGGGGCCATGCACCGGCGCAGCGTGGCCGCGCTGGACGCCCGCGACCGGGCCGGTGCGCTGACCTCGGTGGTGGACTCGGTCGAGGACACGGTGACCCGGCTGACCATGCGGGGACTGGTCGATCTGGACGCCGGGGAGCGCAAGGTGCTGGTGCGGGATCTGACGGTGGCGTTCTGCGCGGGACGGCGGGAAACCATCCCGTGATTGGTATGGACATGTTCAAGTGGCGGCCATAATCTGGACTTGGTCTAGACCAGCACACCAGCACAGTTCAGCTCAGCGAACCTCCCCACACGTTCACCAGGAGCGACTCCATGCGGACCAAGGCCAAGTTGTACGCGGCCGTGCTGGGCCTCGCCACCACCGGTGCTCTCGCGCTCTCCACCGGCGGTGCCAGCAGCCACGGCTACACCGACCTCCCCATCAGCAGGCAGCTGCTCTGTGCCGACGGCACGGTGCGCGGCTGCGGCGAGATCCAGTGGGAGCCGCAGAGCGTCGAGGGGCCCAAGGGCTTCCCGGCGGGCGGACCGGCCGACGGGCACCTGTGCTCGGGCGGCCTGGACCGGTTCGGGCAGCTCGACGGCGCCCGGACCCCCAAGGGTGCGGACTGGCCCACCACCAAGGTGACCGGCGGCCAGAGCTACACCTTCCGCTGGCAGTTCGAGGCACGGCACGCCACGACCGACTTCAAGTACTACGCCACCAAGCAGGGCTGGAACCAGGACCACGCCCTGAGCAGGAGCGACCTCAACACCACGCCGTTCCTCACGATCCCCTACGGCGGCAAGCAGCCCCCGGCCACCCTCAGCCACAGCGGCACCCTGCCCACCGGTCTGAGCGGCCACCACGTGATCCTCGCCGTCTGGACGATCGCGGACACCGGCAACGCGTTCTACGCCTGCTCCGACGTCACCTTCTGACCCGGACACCCGGCGCCGGCCGCGCGGTTCAGAGCTTCTCCTGAGCAAAGGGCGCGGCCGGTGCGGGTAGCCTCCCTCCACGCCGGCCGGTCACGGCGTACGGGGGGTCCGATGGAAACGCTGTTCTATGTCGTCCCGGGACTCATGGCCTGCGGCGCGCTCTGCGCACTGGTCATGGTCACGAGACGCGCCGGTGAGATACGCCGCGCCTGGCGCGGCGGGCCGACCGCCGAGGCCCGCTGCCTGCGGGTGCACCTCGCGTCCGGCGGCGGGCAGACGTCCGCCGCCCCGCACCACGTGTACGAGTTCAGCACGCCCGAGGGCCGTGTCGTGCGGTTCACCGAGCGCGGGGGACCGCTGACGACCGTCGAGGGCGACATCGTCACCGTGCGCTACCCGGCCGGGCGTCCGGAGCGGGCCACGGCCCATGCCCCGGCGTCCGGCAGGCTCCTGGCGGAGCAGGGCTGCCTCTGCGCCTTCCTCGGGGTGTTCGCCGCCGTGTGCCTCGCCTTCATGGGCGTCGCCCATCTCGCTTTCGCGGTGGCAGGCGACGTGCTGCCGTGAAGCGACGCGCGGAGAAAAGCGAAAAAGCGAGGACGGTGAGAGGCGAGGACGGTGAAAAAGCGGTGAGGCCGGTCCATGGACTCATGGACCGGCCCCACCGTCGGTGCGCCGCCAGGGACTCGAACCCCGGACCCGCTGATTAAGAGTCAGCTGCTCTAACCAACTGAGCTAGCGGCGCATGACTCCCGCCGTCCGCTTCCCGCGTTCGGCGACGAAGAAAATACTACCCGGTCCCGAGGGGTGCTCGTGACCACCCGCGCGGCGGGCGGAGCAGGGGCGGTGCGCGCACCGGCCCCGCCCGCGCGGGCGGCTCACAGCACCGCGCTCAGGAACTCCCGGGTCCGCTCCTGCTCCGGGTCCCCGAAGATCCGCTCCGGTGGCCCGGACTCCACGACCCGTCCCGCGTCGAACATCAGCACCTGGTCGGAGATGTCCCGGGCGAAGCCCATCTCGTGGGTCACGCAGAGCATCGTGATGTCGGTGGAGCGGGCGATGTCCCGCAGCACGTCCAGCACGCCCGCGACCAGCTCCGGGTCGAGCGCCGAGGTCACCTCGTCCAGGAGCAGCACCTGCGGGCGCATCGCCAGCGCCCGCGCGATGGCCACCCGCTGCTGCTGCCCGCCGGAGAGCTGGGACGGCCGGGCATCGCACTTGTCGGCGAGACCCACCAGCTCCAGCAGCTCCCGCGCGCGCACCTCCGCCTCGTCCCTGCTCATGCCGAGCACGGTGACGGGGGCCTCGGTGATGTTCCGCAGCACCGACATGTTCGGGAACAGGTTGAAGTGCTGGAAGACCATCCCGATCTTCTTGCGGATCTCCCGGACCTGCTTCTCGGGCGCCGGGAAGAGCTGCTCGCCGTCGACCGTGATGGTGCCCTCGTCCGGCCGGGTCAGCGTCATCAGCAGCCGCAGGATGGTGGTCTTGCCCGAGCCGGAGGGGCCGATCAGCGTGACGTGCCGGCCGGCGGCGACGGAGAAGTCGAGCCCGTCCAGGACCGTGTGGTCGCCGAAGCGCTTGGTCACGTTCTCCAGGCGGACCAGTTCGCCGCCCGCCGCGCCGCCGGACCGCCGGGGCCCGGCGGCGTCCTCGGGGTTCTTCGTGGTGTCAACGGACAAGACGTCGCTCCAGTGCTCGCAGGAGGAGGGAGGCCAGATAGGAAACGAGGATGAAGGCCACACCGATCACGGTCAGCGGCTCGGTGAACTGGAAGTGCTGCTGCGAGTACAGGCGCGCCTGCCCGAGCATCTCCAGCACCGTGATCGCCATCAGCAGCGGTGTGTCCTTGAGCATCGAGATGACGTAGTTGCCGAGCGCCGGGACCACCCGGCGGATCGCCTGCGGCAGGATCACCGCCGTCCAGGTCCGCCGCCGCGGCAGGTTCAGCGCCGTCGCGGCCTCCCACTGGCCGGCGGGCACCGCCTCGATGCCGGCGCGGTACACCTGCATCGTGTACGTCGAGTAGTGCAGTCCGATCGCGAAGACACCGGTGGTCAGCGCGGAGAACGTCAGCCCCCACTCGGGCAGCACGTAGAAGAGGAAGAACAGCTGCACCAGCAGCGGGGTGTCCCGGACGAACTCCGTGACCACCCCGACCGGCCAGCGCACCCACCGGGTCGGCGCGCGCATCAGCAGCGCCCACACCAGGCCCAGCCCGAAGGAGATCAGCGAGCCCAGCACCAGTGCCTGGAGGGTGACCAGCAGACCGTCCCAGAAGTGCGGCAGGAAGTCGCGTACGGCGCCCCAGTCCCAGTTCACGCCGCACCACCCCCGACCGAGGTGCCCACCGGCCGCGCCGAGCGGGCGGCCGCGCCGCCCGGCGCCTTGCCGACGCCCCGCTTGAGCCGCTTCTCGAGACCGCGCATCAGCCGGGTGAGCGCGAAGGCGATCACGAAGTAGATGAGCAGGACGTACGTGTAGATGTGCGCGCTCTCCTGGAGCGCGAGCCGCACCAGGTTGCCGCTGAACGCCAGGTCGCCCATGCCCATGACCGACACCAGCGCGGTGCCCTTGAGCAGTTCGACCAGCAGGTTGCTGAAGGGCGGGATCATCTCCGGCACCGCCTGCGGCAGCAGGATCAGCCGCATCCGCTGCCAGGGCGTGAAGCTGAGCGCGATCCCGCCCTCGCGCTGCGCCGGTTCCACCGCGGTCAGCGCGCCGCGCACGATCTCGGCGCCGTACGCGCCGTACGTCAGCCCGAGCGCCAGCGTGCCCGCCCACAGCGGCACCAGCTGCCAGCCGAAGGCGGGCGGCAGCACGAAGAACACCCAGAAGATCATCACCAGCGCGGAGGTCCCGCGGAACACCTCGGTGTAGAAGCCCGCCAGGAAGCGGACGATCCACAGCCGGTGGGTGCGGGCGATACCGACCACGAAGGAGACGGCACCGGCCAGCAGCGCGCTGAGGACGAGCAGCTGGACCGTGATCCACACGCCTTGGAGTACGAGTTCCCACAGTCCCGTCGTCATCCGGCGCACAGCTCCTTCGCGGTCAGCTCCGTCATCTCGTCCTTCGAGAACCCGAAGGGCCGCAGGACGCGGAAGAGTTCGCCGCTCTTCTTCAGCTTGTGCAGCTCGGTGTTGAAGGCGTCGCGCAGCTTCGTCTCGGTCGGCCGGAAGGCGAAACCGCCGCCGTCCACATGGGGCTTGCCCTTCACCAGCGGCGCGAACGCCTCGGTGGCCTCCGCCTTGGCGGACTTCTTCACCACCGCGCGGGTGGTCAGCGCCGTCCCCGCGAAGACGTCGACGCGGCCCGCCTCCACGGCGTTCAGCCCGGCCACCTGGTCCGGCACGATCAGGATGTCGCTCTCCTTGTACCCGGCCTCCACCGCGTACTGGATCTCCGCGTAGCCGGTGCCGGTGGCGAACTTCGCCTTCTTGGCCACCACGTCCCTGTAGTCGTGCAGCCCCTTCGGGTTGCCCTTGCGGACGATGAAGGAGTCGAGCATCTGGTAGTCGGGGTCGGCGAAGAGCACCTGCTCGCACCGGTCGGCGTTGATGTACATCCCGGCGGCCACGACGTCGAACTGCTGGGAGTTCAGCCCGGGTATGAGCGAGCCGAACTCGGTGGGCACGGGCTGCACCCGGTCCACCCCCAGCCGCTTGAAGATCACCTTCGCCAGTTCGGGCGCCTCGCCCGTCACCTTCCCGTCCTTGCCGATGTATCCGAACGGGATCTCGCCCGCGATACCGAGCCGGACGACCCCCTGGGCCCTGAGCCGGTCCAGGAGGTCACCGCCGCCGTCCGCGGACGCCGTCGCCACGCGACTGCACCCCGCCGCCCCCAGCGCACCGGCCGCCGCGACCCCCGCGAGCAGCGACCGGCGGCTGGGCCGCGCGGGCGTCCGTCTGCCTCTTCCAAGTCCATGTGGTGGAGCCATGAGCGCGCCGCTACCCAGAGCCGGAGAACTTATGCGAAGGAAAACGCGGCCCCTCCTGGGTACCCGGAGAGGCGACCGTGGCGGGGCCACGACCGGGCAACGGCACCGGACGCGGGCCCCGGCAGGGCCGACGACGCCCACGAACGCAGCAGAAAGGCTGGTCATGACCGCACTCGGAGTCCTCTACCCGGGCCACTTCGCCGAGGACGACTATCCGCGCATCGAACAGCTCCTGGGCAGCGACATCCGGGTCGACCTCGTCCACACCCCGAAGGACGAGGACGCCTACCGGACGGACGTGCCACGCGCCGCCCGGCCCGTCGAGGAGCTGACGCGCGGCGCGGAGGAACTGCGGCTGTCCGGCGCCGAGGCGGCGGTGTGGGCCGGTAGCGGCGGCGGCTTCACCGCCGGCTGGGACGGCGCCCACCAGCAGGTGCGCGCCCTGGCACAGGCGATCGGCATGCCCGCCTCCGCCACCTCCTTCGGCTTCGTGCACGCGGTGCACGAGATCGGCGTACGGCGCGTCGCCGTCGCCGCCACCTACCCGGACGAGGTGACCGCCCGCTTCGCCGACTTCCTGCGCGCGGGCGGTGTCGAGGTGGCCGCCGCGCACAGCGCCGGCTGCCGCTCGGCCGCCGAGGCGGCGGCCTGGGGCGAGCCGGAGGTCCTCGCCCTGGCCCGCGCCGCCGACACCGCGCGGGCCGAGGCGGTGCTCCTGCCGGACACCGCCCTGCACACCGCCTCCCACCTCATGGCCCTGGAGAAGGACCTCGGCAAGCCCGTCCTCACCGCGAACCAGGTGACCGTCTGGGAGGGGCTGCGGCTCACCGACCGCCGGGTCAACGCCCCCGACCTGGGCGCGCTGTTCACCCGGGAACCGATCGTCCAGGTGTGAGGCCGGCGGGGACCCGGCGGAAAGGTGTGAGAAGGGCGGGCGCGCTTGCGGCCGCCCGCGCCGAGGCGTTACCTGGAAGTGTCCGGCGGTGCAGCGAGAACGCCCGGGTCCGGCGCAGACACGGACCGGCGGCACCCGCCCGTCTGTGTTCCTGCGCCCTGCCCGCGTGCCCCGCCCCTGAGGCGGGCCGCCGTCGCCGCCGTCATGGAGCGATGACGCGGAGGTGACCGAAGGTGAAAGCCGTCGTCTACGAGAAGCCCTTCGACGTGGCGGTGCGCGACGTCGACGATCCCCGGATCCAGCACCCCAACGACGTGATCGTCCGCATCACGTCCAGTGCGATCTGCGGATCCGACCTGCACATGTACGAGGGCCGCACGGCCGCGAAGGCGGGCATCGTCTTCGGCCACGAGAACCTGGGCGTCGTGGAGGAGACCGGCAGCGGCGTGACCTCGCTGGCCGAGGGCGACCGGGTCGTCATGCCGTTCAACGTCGCGTGCGGGTTCTGCAAGAACTGCCTCGCCGGAAAGACCGGGTTCTGCCTCACGGTCAACCCGGGCTTCGCCGGCGGCGCCTACGGCTATGTCGCGATGGGCCCCTACACCGGTGGCCAGGCCGAGCACCTGCGGGTGCCCTTCGCCGACTTCAACTGTCTGAAGCTGCCGCCGGGCGACGAGTTCGAGACCGACTTCGTGCTGCTCGCCGACATCTTCCCGACCGGCTACCACGGCTGCGAACTCGCCCAGGTCACGCCGGGCGAGTCGGTGGCGGTGTTCGGCGCCGGGCCGGTGGGCCTGATGGCCGCCTACTCGGCGCTGCTGCGCGGCGCGTCCAAGGTGTTCACCGTGGACCGGGTGCCCGAGCGGCTGGCCAAGGCGGAGGAGATCGGGGCCGTCCCCATCGACTTCACCCGGGGCGACCCGGCCGAGCAGATCAAGGAGCAGACGGGCGGCGAGGGCACCGACAAGGGCGTGGACGCCGTCGGCTACCAGGCCCAGTCGCACAAGGACGTGGGCCACGAAGAGCCCGCCGTCGTCCTGAACACCCTGGTCGAGACGGTACGGCCCACCGGCATGCTCGGCATACCGGGCCTGTACGTCCCCTCCGACCCGGGCGGGCCCGACGAGCACGCCAAGCACGGCCAGCTGCTGGTCTCCATCGGCAAGATGTTCGAGAAGGGGCAGCGGATGGGCACCGGCCAGTGCAACGTCAAGCAGTACAACCGCCAGCTCCGCGACCTGATCATCGCCGGGCGGGCCAGGCCCAGCTTCGTCGTCTCGCACGAGCTGCCCCTGGACCAGGCACCGCAGGCGTACGAGAAGTTCGACCAGCGCGTCGAGGGCTACACCAAGGTCGTCCTGCACCCCGGGCACGCCCTGGCCGCCTGAGCCCCCGCCCCCGGGAGCGCCCTCCGGAGGGACGGGTCTCAGACGAAGGGGGGAACAAGCGGGGACCGTCTCCTGTTGTCGCCCGGAGGAACCAGCACGGCCAACCAGCAGGAGGCACCCCGTGGCGGCAGACGAGATCCGAGGCGAGGGGCACGGCAGCGCACCCGTACCCCTCTCCGTCCTGGACCTGGTGACGGTGGGCGCGGGCCACACCGCCACCGAGGCGCTGCGCACCAGCGTGGCCCTGTCCCGGCTGGCGGAGAGCCGCGGCTACCACCGCTTCTGGGTCGCCGAGCACCACTCCATGCCCGGAGTGGCCTCCTCGTCACCTGCCGTGATCCTCGCCCACCTCGCCGCCCACACCGAGCGCATCCGCCTCGGCTCGGGCGGCGTCATGCTGCCCAACCACGCCCCGCTGGTCATCGCCGAGCAGTTCGGCACCCTGGAGGCCATGGCCCCCGGCCGCATCGACCTCGGCCTCGGCCGCGCCCCCGGCACCGACGGCGCCACCGCCGCCGCCCTGCGCCGCACGGATCACCTCAACGAGGGCGCCGACGACTTCCCGCAGCAGCTCGCCGAGCTGACCCGCTTCCTCGACGACGACTTCCCCGACGGCCACCCCTACCGCCGTATCCACGCCGTGCCCGGCCCGGTCCAGGCCACCTCGCCCGGCGGGGTGCAGTCCCCGCACCGGCCGCCGATCTGGCTGCTCGGCTCCTCCGGCTTCAGCGCCCGGCTGGCCGGCATGCTCGGCCTGCCCTTCGCCTTCGCCCACCACTTCTCCGCGCAGAACACCGTCCCGGCGCTCGACCTCTACCGCGAGTCCTTCCGGCCCAGCGCGGTCCTCGACGCCCCGTACGCCCTCATCGGGGTCGCCGCCCTCGCGACCGAGGACGAGCGCGAGGCCCGCCGCCAGGTGCTGGCCGCCGCGCTCAACATGGTCCGGCTGCGCACCGGCCGCCCGGGACTGGTTCCCACGCCCGAGGAGGCGGAGGCGTACGAGTTCAGCCCGATGGAGCAGGACTTCATCGCGTCCTGGAACGCCAACGTCGTCCACGGCACGCCCGACGAGGTCCGCTCCGGCCTCGACGACCTCCAGAAGCGCACCGGCGCCGACGAGCTGATGATCACCAGCAACGCGCACAGCGGCGACGTACGGCTGCGCAGCTACGAACTCATCGCGGACGCCTACGGGCTGCCCGGCGTCTGAGCCCAGCCCGAGCCGGGGCCTACCGGCGGCCGCAGGCGTGGCCGCCCAGCAGCTCGGAGATGCGGTCCGGTGACACCGGGCGGGAGTACAGCCAGCCCTGCCCGGTGTCGCAGCCGATGCGGCGCAGCCTGCTGGCCTGGTCGGTGGTCTCCACGCACTCGGCGGTGACGGTCAGCCCCAGCCGGTGCGCGAGCTGGATCATCGCCTCGACGATCACCTCGTCGGCCGGGCTCGCGGGCTCCGCGCCCGCCTCCGGCGTCCCGGTGTCCGCGAGGGCCGGCCGGACCCCCTCCCGCTCCGCGTACTGGAAGCCCCGGACGAACGAGCCGTCCAGCTTCAGCGCCGACACCGGCAGCCGGCTGAGGTAGGCGAGGTTCGAGTAGCCGGTGCCGAAGTCGTCGATGGCGATGTGCACGCCCATGTCGCTCAGCGCCCGCAGCGCCTCCAGCGGCCGCCCGGCCGAGCCCATCACCGCCGACTCGGTCAGCTCCAGCTGGAGCAGGCCCGGCGCGAGCCCCGTCTCCGCCAGCACCTCGGCCACGTCCGCGACCAGGTCGGAGTCCCACACCTGGCGGACCGCGACATTGACGCTGACGAAGATCGGCGGCTCGTCGGGGTGGTCGAGCTGCCAGCGGCGGGCCTGGCGGCAGGCGGTCGCCAGGATCCAGCGGCCCAGCGGCACGATCGAACCGTCCTCCTCCGCCAGTGCGATGAACCGATTCGGCGTCAGCATCCCGAACTGCGGGTGCCGCCAGCGCACCAGCGCCTCCACCCCGCGCAGCCGCCCGTCCTCCATGGCGACCAGCGGCTGGTACTCCAGGGTGAACTCGCCCCGCTCCACGGCCGCGCGCAGCGTGGAGACCAGCGCCTGGCGGGTCATCCGGTGCGCGTTGCGCTCCGGGTCGAACAGGGTCCAGCGGGCCCTGCCGTCGGCCTTCGCCCAGTACAGGGTCGTGTCCGCGGCCTGCATCAGGGCGGTCGCCGAGGTCCCGGCGGTCTGGCGCTCGACCACGCCGATCGACGCCGACACCGACAGCAGGCGCCCGGCGACCTCGAACGGCGCCTGGAGCGCGGTGAGCACCGACTCGGCCAGATCGGCCAGTTGTTCGGTGCCGGTGGAGTCCTCCACGAGCAGCGCGAACTCGTCCCCGCCGAGCCGGGCCACCAGCGGGGTGCTGCCCCGGCCGGAACCGGCCTCGTCCGCGCAGCCGGTCAGCCGCCGCGCCACCGCCGCGAGCAGCCGGTCGCCGACCCGGTGTCCCAGGGTGTCGTTGACCGCCTTGAAGCCGTCGAGGTCCAGGTAGCACAGACCGATCCGGCCGGTCCCGCCGCCGTCGTACGCGTCCGCCTCCAGCACGGCCGACAGGCGCTCGAAGAACAGGGTGCGGTTGGGCAGCCGGGTCACCGGGTCGTGCATCCGCAGATGCCGCAGCCGGGACTGGAGCTCACGGCGGGCGCTGACGTCGGCGATCGACAGCAGCACGCCCGGAGGGACGTCCGGCGGCCCGCCGTCCGGGGCGCCGTCCGCGGTCCCGGGCGCGCCCCGGGGCCGGTCCTCCGGCGGCAGCGGCGCGACCGTGACCTGCGCCCACAGCGAGCGGCCGTCGGCCTGTTTGAGCCGGCGGGTGCAGCGCAGCCGGGCCTGCCGCCCGCGCAGCACCTCGCGGTACGCCTGCCAGGTGCGGGCGTCGGAGCCGAGGTCCACCAGGTCGGCGGCGGGCTGTCCGGCGAGGTCGGCGGCGGACGCGCCGACCAGGGCGGCGAAGGTGTCGTTGGCGCTGACGACCAGGCCGTCGCGGTCGACGACGGCCATCGCGAGCGGGGCGGCGCCGAAGGCCGACCGGAAGGGCGGGGCGGGGGCGGGGGACTGGTCCGGCCCGGCGAATCCGGCCCCGGCGGGGACCGGTTCCGCCATTGGGGTGACGCCGGGGCTGAGGACGGGGGTGACGCCGGGGGTGGGGACGGGTGCGGGTGGGGGCGCGGGTGCCCTGGTGGACAGGGCGGCGCCGTGACCGCCGTGCGGCCCCGCCACGGCCATGGTGTCCGGGCCGCCGCCGCCCGGGTCGGTACCCGGCGCCTTCATAACATCACTCTGTGTGACTTTCGGCCGCATGAAGTCTGCCGCGGGCGTCGGCCCTTCGGACGTTCCGCTCACCGCTCGCTCCCGCAGTGCACTCGTTCTTCGTATCGGTCTCGTCGGGTGGCCGGCCAGGTGGGGATCGGCCGCCGGGCCCGTGTCCGCGCAGGAAGTGCCAGGAAAGTGTGCCGATCATAGATGCTGGCGCGGGGCCCCTTCCAGCCACTTGCCGGTTCCGCCGGATGGACGACCTTTCTGGCAGATCGTTTCTGCCCACACCTGGGCAGGTTCTTCAGAAGGACGACCGATTGTGACGTTCCGTGAGTGGTCCGGGGGCGTCATCCCCGTCGCGGCCGCTACGGCTCCGTATCTCGTGAACTCGCGTCCCGCACGCTCGCGCTCACCCTTCCGGTGCAGACAAACAGGGCGTACCCCTACAAACTCGCACAGGCTGGGTTCGGTGTCCCCGCGAACCGCACCCGGAGGTCCCTGTGCCGCGTCAGCTCCCCCTGAAAGCGCTCGGCCGTGACGCTTTCCAGGCGCTGGGCCGAGTGGGGACGCGCCCCCGACTGCGCAGCACCGCCGCCGTGTTCACCACCCTCTCGGCGGTCGCCGCCACCTCGATCCTCAGCGGGCCCTCGGTCGCCGAGCCCTTCGCGGCCGCCCCCTGCGCGCTGCGCCGGACCGAGGCCCACCACTCGGAGGGCGTCGACACCTGGAACCCCTCCTACACCCGGCCGGTCAGACCGCTCGACGCCGTGATGATCTTCCTGTCCTTCCCGGACGCCGCCCCGCTCACCACCCCGGCCGAACTCGCCGCCGACCACTTCCCGGCCACCAGCCGCTTCTACGCGCAGGCGTCGTACGGCCGGTTCACGCTGCGGGCGCATCCGCTCGGGCACTGGATCCGGATGCCGCGGCCGTCCACGGCGTACGCCATGCACCGCGACTGGGACGTCCGGGACCGGGCCGCCTATCTGCGCGACGCCGTCGCCGCCGCCGATCCGCAGGTCGACTTCTCCCGCTACGACATCGTCTACCTGGTCGCCGACCCGGACGCGCCGGGCGTCGACTCCGACGCCACGAAGGTCGTCAACCTCAACACCCCGCTGCGGGCGGACGGCACGGACATCCGGCGGGTGGTGACGGTGTTCGAACGGCATCCGCCGGACCGGCTGGTCCTCGCCCACGAGACCGGGCACGTCTTCGACCTGCCGGACCTGTACCACCGGCCGGCCGACGGCAAGGGCGACTGGGACACCTATGTCGGCGACTGGGACCTGATGGGCAGCCAGTTCGCTCTCTCGCCCGACCTGTTCGCCTGGCACAAGTGGAAGCTCGGCTGGCTGGACCCGCGCCAGGTCGTGTGCGTACAGGGGACCGGGCCGGCCCGGCTGACCCTGGAACCCGTGGAGGCGGGCCCGGCCGGCGCGGGGCCGCCCGGGGCGGCGGAACAGCCGGACGCGGGGCAGCCGGCGGACGTGGCCGGGGTGCCGCTGTTCGGGCTGGGCGGCGGCACGAAGCTCGCGGTGGTACGGACCGGGAGCGACCAGGCGCTGGCCGTCGAGGCGCGCTCCTCGGTCGGCAACGACCTCACCGGATGCCGACAGGGGGTGCTGGTGTACCGGGTGCGGGGGGACACGGAGTCGGGCGGCGGCGCGGTCCAGGTGATCGACGCCCATCCGCGCACCGGGGCGTGTGCGGGCACCTCCGTCTATCCGCCGCTCGCCGACGCGCCGATCGGCGTGGGGGAGAGCTTCACCGTGCCCGGCGACGGTGTCCGGGTGGAGGTCGAGGACCGCACGGCCTCGGGGGCGTACACCGTGAGCATCACCCCGGCTCTGGAGAGCGAGGGGTGAGGGGCGGGAGGGGGTGTGGGCGAGGCGTGCGCGGACGCGTGTGCGTGGACGGGTGCGAGTGGACTGGTGCGCGTGCACGAGAAAGGCGATGCGTGCTCGCTGAACGCGAACCCGCATCGCCTCTGTCATGGTGCGCCGCCAGGGACTCGAACCCCGGACCCGCTGATTAAGAGTCAGCTGCTCTAACCAACTGAGCTAGCGGCGCCTGCTGACGTCGTAGACCTTAGCATCCTGATCGGGGGGAGGAAAAATCGAAATCCGCACGGCCGACCGGGCCGCCCGGACGGCCGCCCACAGCAGGATCTCGGGACCCGGCAGCCACGGTCGCCGGGTGTCCGGCGCGACCAGCCAGCGGGACGCGGCGTGCGGGCGGCCGGGGCCGCCGACCGGTGCCGGGACGGTCACCGCGTCGCCGTTGCCGTGGCACAGCAGCGGCGGGACGCCGTCCGCGCGGCCCCGTCCGGCCTCTTGGCCCCGGGAGCCGAAGTCCTCCCACTCCAGCAGCGACGGCAGCCGGTGCGCGGTGCCCGGCGCGGCGAACAGCAGCATCCGTCCGCGGTGGACGGCCACCGGGCCGGAGCCGGGCCCCTCGCCCCAGAGCCGGTCCAGCATCCGGCGGCCGAAGATCGCGGGCACGCCGACCACGTCGAAGGCGGTGCCGCAGGGCAGGACGACCGGCGCGTCCGGCTGTTCGCGCCAGTGGGCGAGTGTGCTGCGCGGATACGGCCCGGCCGAGGCGAGCCAGTCGGCTCCCTCGGCGGTGACGCGGGTGGCGCCGGTGAGGTCGGCGGCGGCGGTCCGGCCGGCGAAGAGAGACGTTTCTGTGAGGCTCATGTCCCACGTCTACCGACTGTGAGGGCTTCCTTGCGCACGGTTGCCGGAAACCGGGACAGAGCGGGGGCCCGGGGCGTATCTTGCCCCGCGGGCATATGCCAGGAGGTCCGGCGGCCGGGAGCGGCCGGGCCGGGCGGGGTGAGGGTGCCGGGTGGGGCGGCCGGGGTCAGAGGGGATCGGCCGGGTTGGCGTGCACGCTGTCCTCGGCGCCGCGCAGCAGGTCCCGTCCGAACTCGACCATCCTGTGGGCGTAGTCCTCGGTCCACTGGGCGCGCTCGGCGATGTCCGCCGGCTTCAGCCGGTCGAAGCGGCGGGGGTCGGCGAGCTGGGCCGCCGCTATCGCCTGGAACTCCACCGCCCGGTCGGCCGCCGCGCGGAACGCCGTCGTCAGTTCGGTCGCCCGCTCCAGCAGCGTCCTGGGGTCGTCGATCGACTCCAGGTCGAAGAAGTGCTCCGGGTCGGAGGCGGCTGCCACGGGCTCGAAGAGCAGGGGCGCGGGGCGTAGCCGCGGTTCGTTCCGACGCGGCGTGGGCTCCGCCATGTCTTCTCCTCCTCGTACGGTCTCGGATGGCGCCGTCCTCGTGGCGGGCCACCCTCCATTCTCTCGCGTGTGCGCAAGGGGACGGGTGCTCGCTGCCCATCCCCGGACCTTCTCAAGCCCCCGCCCCCACGGGATGTTCCCGCCCCACCCGTCCGGGGCGGCCGGGCGCCGGGTGCCGGGCGCCGGGTGCCGGGCGCTGGGTGCCTCCGAGGCTCAGGGTCTCCGGGGGACCCGTCCCTGAGGCCCAGGGGTTCCGGGGCGCGCGTCCCTGGGGCTCAGGGGTTCGAGGGCGCGCGTCCCTGGGGCTCAGGGTCTCCATGGCACCCGGTGTTCGCGCAGGCGGGCCAGGACCGCGTGGTTGGCCTCCCAGCCGTCAGGGAACTTGACGGTGACGCCGAGCTGGACCGGTTCGGTGGAGGGGTGTTCGTCGAGGAGTTCGCTCACGCCCGCGCGGCAGACGACGATGCAGGCGTGCCGGTGCCGGGAGGCCAGCACGCACAGGCGGCCGGTCTCCAGGTGGAAGGCGGTGGCGTCGGGGCGGCCGGAGAGCGGGTGGAGCACGACGGTGACGTCGAACTCGCGGCCCTGGAGCCGGTTGGCCGTGTCCACGGTCACGTCCGTGACGCCCACGGAGGCGAGGGCCGCGCGGACGGCCGCCGCCTGGTCGCGGTGGGCGGTGCCGACCGCGATCCGGTCGGCGGTCAGCGGCGCCGGTTCGTCCGGCGCCCGCTCGGACAGCGCCGCGCCACCGCGCTCCAGCAGCCGCGCCACGACCGCAGCCACCGCCCGCACCGCCTCCGGGTCGGTGCGCGGGGTGTGCCGCGCGGGCAGCTCCAGCAGGCCCCAGCCGGACTCGGCGGCCTCGTCGATCACCCGGTCGGGGCCCGAGCCGTCCGAGGGCACCGCGAAGCCGAGCCGCCGCTGCCCGGCCGCCGTACCGCTGCGGAAGGGCGTGTACGGGTAGAACGCGTCGGACACCAGCGGCGCCGCCGACGCGGGCAGCCGCCACGACACGGGCAGCCGGTGCTGCGGCAGCTCCGGGTTGTGCGCCAGCAGTGTCGTCACCGCCGAGGCCGACGGGTCGTACGACAGCCCCGCCCACTGCTCGCCCCCGACGATCGAGAACGGGTCCAGTTGCCCGGGGTCGCCCACGAACAGCGCCCGCTCGAACAGCCCGGCCACGGCCAGCAGCGCGTCCGAACGCATCTGGTACGCCTCGTCGACGATCGCGTGCCGCCACGGCTCGTCGGTCTTCACATGCGCCCACTTCGCGGCGGTGGACAGCACGATGTCCAGCCCGGCCAGGTCGCCCGCCTTCGCGGACGTGCGGACGTTCTCCAGGGCGTCGAGCGCCTTGTCGTACGGGTCGGAGTCGCTGCTGTGCAGCCGCCCCACGGGCAGCTCGGGCTCCTTCTCCGCGAGCCGTACCACCAGGTCGTCGACCTGCGCGTTGGTCTGCGCCACGACCATCAGCGGCCGCCCGGCGGCGGCCAGCTCCAGTGCGGCGCGCACCACCAGCGTCGACTTCCCGGCGCCCGGCGGGGAGTCGACGACGACGCCGCGGTGCGTGCCGTGCAGGGTGTCGCGGAGGATCGCCTCGGTGGCGCGGGCGGCCGCCGCGCCGGGGTCGAGGCCGGGCCCGGGGGCGCCGGCCGTGGCGGAGGTCTCCTCGGTGGGGGCGGTCACAGGACGTCCTCCTCGGTCACCGGGTCAGGGGCCTGGGCGGCGCTCTCCTCGCCCGGCGGCCCGCCGTGCGTCCATGGGGTCTGCTCCGGGTCGGGCAGCTTCGCCCCGCCGCGCTGCTCGTGCTCGAAGAGCGTGAAGCAGACCCGGTCGCCCTTCTGCGGCACCGAACCGGCCTCCGGCTCCTTGCCGCGGCCCATCTTGTCGAGGATCCGCAGCACCACCAGCGTCCCGTCCTCCTCGACGGCCACGCACTGCGCCGACTGCGGCCTGCCGTCCAGCGAGCGGTACACCTTGACCCGCTCGGCCAGATGCGGACGGTCGTCGGTGCGCACGGTGACCAGCGGGCGCGGGCTGGGCCGCTTGCCGTCGCTGTACGCCATGGTCACATCGGTGACCTCCCCGGCGAACGCCTCACCGGACAGCCGCCGCCCGGCCATGACCAGCGGGTCGTCCAGTGCCTCCTGGGCGTCCAGGCGGGCCTGCTCGCGCTCGCGGGCCGCCAGTTTGTTCGCCGCGGTGACCGCGTCGTCGCGGCGCGGCTGCGGCGGCTCCCCGGCCAGTACCCGGTCGCGGTGGGCGGTGAACGACCAGCGGTCGCGCGTCCACCGCTCCGCCACGCGCGCGCCCTGAGGCAGCTCCCGCAGCAGGTCGAGGCCCTGCCAGACCTTCTCCCAGGTGGGCAGGGCGCAGCCCAGGACCAGTTCGTGGACGCGGCGCTCGGCCGCGGTGAGCGCGGCGAGCCGGTCGTCGGCCTGCAGCCCGTCGGCCGCGGCGGCCAGCTCGCCGCGCGCGCGGTCGTAGCGCTCGATGGCGGGCGCGAGCAGCTTGTTGTCGAAGGCCGGGTCGGTGGCCGGGCCCGCGGGCGGGCACAGCAGCTGTCCGGCCGCGTCCCGCTCCAGCTCGGCCCGCAGCGCGGCCTCGGCGCCCGAGAGGCCGTCCGGCGGGTCGATCCAGGCGAGCAGGGCTCCCAGGTGCTGGTCCTCCAGGGCGGACTGGCCGGTGGTCCAGTGCCGGGCCAGTACGTCGCTGAGGGCCAGCAGCAGCGAGGAGCCCGGCACCCGGGCCCGCTCGCCGAAGTGGGTCAGCCAGCGCCCCAGCAGCGGCACCCGGGGCGGCGCCGGATACGGGGTCTCCGGGTCCTGCTCGGCGGTGCGGCGGAAGCGCATGGAGCGGCCGAGCAGCCGTACGAAGTCGAGGCCCGCCCGGCTCGGCACGATCAGCTGGGGGGCGTCCGCGCACAGCTCGGTCTCGACCTTGACCCGCTTGCCGGTCTCCGGGTCGGTCTCGGTGCGCTCGGCGGCCTCCACCACATCGGCGTAGGAGTCCAGGTAGGGCAGGACGACGTCCGCCAGCTCGGCCAGGAACGCGAACCGCAGGTCGCGGTCGCGCGGCTGCGCCACGGCCAGCAGCCGGGGCGCGTCCCGGTCGGTGCCGACCAGCGCGCCGAGCGGGGCGCCCGCCTCACCGGCGGTGGTGAGCGGCACGAGCACCAGGGGCCGCCCGGACAGATGCCGGTGCCGGACGGTTGCGGCGGGCTGGGCGTGGCCGTCGTGCACCGCCTGGAGGCGCGCGAGGGTGTCGATCAGCGACATGCGGCCCCCTGCCGGTCGTCGGCGGCCGCGGTGCGCCGCGCGGGCGCCGGGCGCGGGTGGTCCCGCAGGGCCTCCGCCCGCAGCAGCGCGGCCCGGCGCAGGGCGGCCACCGCCGGGTCGTCCGCCTCGCCCGCCTCGCCGTGGGCCGCGGCGAGCACGTCCTCGACGGTCGCCAGGCCGCCCAGCTCGGCGCGGACCGAGCGGCCCAGGGCGGTCACCGCGCCGTGCGCGCGGGAGCGGGCCCGGCAGTGGAAGGCCAGCTCGCAGGCGGCCAGGCACTCGGGCGCGTAGGCGGCGGGCACCGCCTCGACCGCCGCCGTCAGCTGCTCGGCGGGCAGCTCGGGGGAGAAGCACACGCCCTCGGGGAGCAGGTCGGCGATGTCCTGCAACCGGGTCAGCCGCGCCAGCTGGCGGGCGGTCACCGCGCGCTGCTTGCGCACGTCGACGGCGGAGGCGGCGGGCAGGTTGGAGAAGTCCTTGGGGCACACCAGCAGCACGCGGTGCCGTACGCGCGGGGGCGGCGCCCCGTCCGGTGAGCACCGGGCGGCGACCTCCTCCAGGGCCAGCACGTACACCGCGGCCTGGCGGGCCGCCGCACCCACCTTCGCCGGGTCGGCGGAGCCGTCCAGCATCGGGAACGACTTGATCTCCACGACGGTCCAGGCGCCGTCGGGGTGCACCACCACCGCGTCCGGTTCCAGGAAGGCGGGGGAACCCGCCACGTCCAGGGCGAGCATCGGGTGGTCCAGCAGCGTCCAGGCGCCCGCCGCGGTGGCCTCGCGCAGCGCCAGCGCCGTACGCGCCGCGCGTCCCTCGGGGCCGGTCGCGGTCAGGTCCGGGACGTGCGCCTCGTGCGGCGGCTCGGCGCCGGGGTCGAGCCGCTGGTGCACCAGCCGCAGCAGCTCGGCGCCGCCGTCCGCCTTGACCCGCGTCTCGAACGCGTTGCCCCGGGTGAGGGCGAACTGCGACTGGCCGAACGCGGAGGGGGCGCCCAGCGCGCCGGCGAGCGCCGTCTTGTCCACGCCCGCGCCGTCCAGGATCGCGCGCCGTCTGCACCCCGGGTTGGCGGCCAGGGCCGCCAGCGCGCGGGCGTCCAGGGCACGGGCCGGTACGCCGGGGCCGCGCAGCTCAGCGAGCTGCTGCCGGAGCGCCGTCCCCGGTGTCCTGGGGGGAGGCACCCGGCTCGGCTCCGGAACCGAACCGTGTTTCGCGCTGCCGTGGAATTCGCTCACCCGCCGAAGTCTGGCACTCGCCACTGACAACGGGGGAACCCGCGCCGTCCGGGCGGCCCGCCAGGGCCGGGACCCGCGCGGCCAGCAGTGTCCGGGCCCGGTCGGCGGCGCGCAGCACGTGCGGGGCGAGCAGCAGCCCGACGCCCATCACGGCCACACCCGCGACGGCGTCCAGGAAGTAGTGGTTGGCGGTGCCCATCACCACGATCGCGGTCAGTGTCGGGTAGGCGACACCGGCCGCCTTCGCCCAGCGGGTGCCGCCGTGGCGCCACAGCATCACGCCGCACCACAGCGCCCAGCCGACGTGCAGGCTGGGCATGGCCGCGTACTGGTTGGTCATGCCGCCCATGCCGCGCGGCGCGCTGGCGTCGCCGCCCCACCAGCCGTACGAGCTGTAGTGGGCCATGGTGTCCACGAAGCCGTGACCGGGCGAGAGCAGCCGGGGCGGGCAGGTCGGCAGCAGGGTGAAGCCGATCAGCCCGATGAACGTGGACGTCATCAGCCAGGTGCGGGCCGCGCGGTAGTACGCGGTGCGCCGCCGGAACAGCCACACCAGGATCGCGGGCGTCACCACGTAGTGCAGGGACGCGTACCAGAAGTCGGCCGGGACGCCGAGCCAGGGCTCGCGGGTGAACAGCCGGTTCAGGGGGTGCTCGAAGTTGATCCGCAGCACCTTCTCGATGTGCAGGATCGACAGACCGTGGTCGACGGCGCCCGCGACGTCACCGCGGACCAGCAGCCGCCCGGCCGAGTAGCAGCCGTACACGAGCAGGATCAGCGGCAGCTCGGTCCACCAGCGCGGCCGGGTCCGCGGGGGCGCCTCGGCGCGCGGTGCACGTGCCGGTGCCTCGGTCTGCGGCATCCGATGCCCTCCCCCTTCAGGTCGCTCTTGTCGTCGCTGCGGCGCCCGGTGATCTCCGGTGGTCCCCGGCCGGTCGTGCCACTTTACGGTGTATGCGCCCGCCCGCGCGGGGCGCCCCGGCCCTCAAAGACGCGAGGGCCGCCCGCCGGGTTGCCCCCGCACAGGGTGCGCGATGATGGAAATCCCCGTCCGAAGATCTGACTTTTCCCGGAAAGGCTCCTCATGGCACCGCGCATCCTGCTGGCCCGGCACGGGCAGACCCAGTGGTCGCTGTCCGGCAAGCACACCGGCAGGACCGACGTGCCCCTCCTGGAGGAGGGCCGGCGCGGCGCCAAGCTGCTCGGCGAGCGGCTGCACCGGGCACCCTTCGACGGACTGCCGGGCGTCGAGGTCCGCACCAGCCCGCTCGTGCGCGCGCGGGAGACGTGCGAACTGGCCGGTTTCGGCGAGCGCGCCACGGACTGGGACACGCTCATGGAGTGGGACTACGGCTCCTACGAGGGCATGACGCCCCGGCAGATCCAGGACGAGGTCCCCGGCTGGCTCCTGTGGCGCGACGGTGCCCCGCGCGGGGAGACGCCCGGCGAGGTGCGGGACCGCGCCGACGAGGTGGTGGCCTGGGCCCGCGGCGAGGACCGCGACGTGCTGGTCTTCGCGCACGGGCACATCCTGCGGGCGATCGGCGCCCGCTGGCTCGGCCTGCCGCTCGACTTCGCCGCCCGCGTGCGCCTCAGCCCCACCTCGCTCTCGGTGCTGGACTGGGCCTACGGCGAACCGGTCCTGCACAGCTGGAACGACGTGGGGCACCTGGAGGGCTAGGACGGCCGCCGGAACCGCCGCGCGCGGTGCCGGGGCGCCCGCCGGGCCGGCCGTGTGCGGTGCGCGCGGGCCGTGGTGCCGGACCCCCGCGCGCGTGGCTGCCGTGTCGGCGTCAGTATCGCCAACCGGCCGCCGCGCCGGACCCACGCGCGCGTGGCTGCCGTGTGGTCGGTCTCACGCCGTCCGGGGGGTGCTCGCGTGCCGTTCCAGGAACGCCGAGACGCCGCTCGCCCGGCGGTGCGGCAGCAGCACCCGTGCCGTCCCGGCCAGCATCATCTGGATCCGTGACGACTGGACCTGGTCCAGCAGGTCCAGGACCCGCATCCCGGCCGCCGCCGCCTCGTCGGGACGCCCTCCGCGCGCGAGGTCGTCGGCCAGCTCCGCCGTGTACAGCGCGATGTTCCGGGTGAAGTGCGGGTCCTGGAGGCGGGCGGCCCGCAGTGCGTACCGGGCCGCGCGCGGCCAGTCGCCCAGCGTCGACCAGCACTGGGCCTCCAGGCCCGCCAGCTCCGCCTCGCCGTAGAAGCTCATCCACTCGGGGTCGGCGTCCGAGGGCCCCCGCCCGTACAGCGCCTGCGCGCGCGCGAGCGCCTGTGCGCAGCCGGTGCGGTCGGCGAGCCCCGCCCAGCCGCCCGCCTCGCGCAGCGCCAGCAGGGACATCAGCCGGGCCGAGCCCAGCTCACGGGCGGCGCGCTGGGCCGCCTGCGCGGCGCGCACCGCCTCCCGTGGCCGTCCGGCGTCGCGCGCGAGGAACGCCGTGTTGCAGAAGGCGTGCGCCTCCACGGCCGCGTCCCCGGTCATCCGGGCCGTGGCCAGCGCCTCGGCGTAGTGCGAGCGGGCGTCGTCGAAGCGGCCCGAGTCATGGGCCAGCCAGCCCACCGAGATGGCCAGCTCACCGGCGCCCGCGTGCAGCCGGTCGGCCGTGGCCCGCCGGGTCGCTCCGGCGTCGAGCAGGGCGTAGGCGGCGCGCAGCGGAGCCGCCGCGCGCCGGTAGAGGCCGTCCGCCCCGTGCCGGTCGTCGAGCAGCCGGATCCGGCGGACGGCCTCTTCGACGGCGCCCGCCTCGCTCGCACCGGCGCGGCGGACCGGGCGGTCCGCGGCCGACGCGTCGAGGGCGAGCCCCAGGGGGCCCAGCGAGGCGGCGGCCATCGTGGCGCCCCCGCGGGTCATGAATGCGCGACGCAGCACGTCGCTCTCCTCGTGGTCCTCGTGCGGGTGGTTCGGGTCTTGCTCGTCGTGCGGGTGATCCGGGTCGCGCGGGTCGCGCGGGTCGCGCGGGTCGCGCGGGTCGCGCGGGTCGTACCGGTGATCCTGGTGGTACGGACGGGGCGCCCCCGTCGTCTCCAGTGGTGCGTGGGCCGGGCTCTCGGTGTGCGCGGGGGGCGCGTCGCCGCTCTCCGGGGCGCGCGCGGCGCGCCCGCGCACGGACGAGCGGGGCGCGAACCCCAGGTCGGCGAGGGTGCGGCCGGGGAACATGTGCAGGAACACACGCTCGTACGCGTAGTTGGGGCAGCGGATCTCGCCCGCCTCCACCCGGCCGATGTAGCGCGCGTCGCAGCTGACCCGCTCGCCGATCTCCCGGGCGGCACGCCGCACCGCCGCGGCGAACTCGGCCGGGGAGCGCTGTCCGCGCAGCCGCCGGAAGGCGAGGTTCGGCCGCGGTGGCCGGGGGGACGGGGACGAGGTCACCGTTGACGACGCCATGGCCGGGCCCTCTCGTGCGAACCGTCGAACCGTGCCGGAACCGAGGGGAGTTGCCCGGGTTGCCCCGGTGACGCCCTGTTTCCGACGGGCAAGAACGTACCGGTTGTGTCCGGGCCGCCACGCAGTGTTTGGCTACAAACCGGATATCTCATCCGCGATCTGCCATGAAGTGCCATCCTTTGTGGCTGACTTCGGCCGTAGCCGTTGACGCCCCCGCCGCGTTGTACCCCGTGAACCGGGAGCCGCCCGACTCCCGACCCGCTCGCGCACGAGGAGGGGTATCCGTGGTGGAGTCCGGGACGCGGACCAAGGGGAGCGCCGATCGTCGGCCGTCGCCGCCGGCACCGGAGGCCGACTGCGACCTGGTGACCGTACCGGCCCGGCAGGGTCTGGAGGCGGTCGACATCCTGCGCCGCGAGGCGGAGGAGGCGGTGGGCCCCGTCCTGCACGACGACGGCGGCGACACGCTGGGATTCGTGGTCCCGGCGGGCACCGCGGCGGGCTGGGACGTACCGGGCAGCACCTGCACCAGGACGGACGGCCGCGGTCTGCGCACCGCCCCGGAGCCGCCTGTGAAGGGCTCGGACTGGCTCCTGCCGCCCGGGGAGACCGACCTCGCGACCGACCCCGCCGTGCTGCGCCGCGCCCTGGACGAGGCGGCCCGGATGCTCGCGGTGGTGGACAACTGCTGCTGACGGCTCCGCGGCGGCTGCGGCGGCTGCGGTGTACGGCGACGCAGCGCACGGCGGGTACGGCGTACGGGCGGGTTCGGCGTACGGCGGGTTCGGCGTACGGCGAGTGTGGCGGGTGCGTCGGACGGGGTGCGCTCCGGACCACGCCGGGCCGCCCGGTCCGGCCGGCCGGACCTTGCGACAATGGGGGAATGGGAAGGTCCAGGAGTCCCCGGCGCGAGCGCGGGAGCACGGCAGCCGTCGCCGAACAGGTGGACGGCGGTCTCGCCGAGCTCGTGCCCGACCGGGAGCGGGCGAGGGCCTGGACGCTGCTGATCGACGGGGCACCGCAGTCGCACGTCGACCTGGACGACCCGGCGTACCTCTCCTTCGAGTACCAGCGCCGGATCGGCCATGTCATCGACCTCGCCGCCCCCGCGGGCAAGCCGGTGCACGCCGTCCACCTCGGCGGCGGCGCGCTCACCCTCGCCCGCTATGTCGCCGCCACCCGCCCCCGCTCCACCCAGCAGGTCGTCGAACGGGACGCCGCGCTGGTGGGTCTGGTGCGGCGCGAGCTGCCGCTGGACGCCAACGCCCGGATCCGGGTGCGTTCCACCGACGCCCGCGAAGGGCTCGCCAAGGTGCCCGACGGATGGGCCGACCTCGTGATCGCCGATGTGTTCAGCGGCGCCCGCACCCCCGCCCACCTCACCTCGGCCGAGTTCCTGGACGAGGTCCGCCGGGCGCTGAAGCCCGGTGCCGTCTTCGCCGCGAACCTCGCCGACGGTCCGCCGCTCGCCCATCTGCGGGGCCAGATCGCCACCGCCGCCGCCCGGTTCGCCGAACTGGCGCTCGTCGCCGACCCGGCCGTCCTGCGCGGCAGACGCTTCGGCAACGCGGTCCTCGTCGCCTGCGACCGGCCGCTGCCGATCGCCGAACTGACCCGCCGCGCCGCCTCGGACCCGCACCCCGGCCGGGTCGAACACGGCCGTGCGCTCACCGACTTCACCGGCGGCGCCGCACCCGTCACGGACGCGGCGGCCGTCGCCTCACCGGCCCCGCCCCCGTCCGTCTTCCGCTGACGTCAGGCAGCGGCCAACCGCCAACGGGCAACGGCCAACGGTCAGTGGACGACGGACGGTGGACGACGGGCGGGGGAGCGGACGGCGGGCGGATAAGAGGGGCGCGCGGGTCAGTAGTTGCCCACCTCGACCCGGGGCGGCCCGTCGTGCCACGAGCAGATGACCGACACCCGGTCCTCGCCCGAGGTGAACTCGACCCGGATCCAGCTCGCCGTCTTCCACACCTGCATCGACCAGCCCGTGCCCGGCGTCGCCGAGACCAGGCTCGCGGAGGCCGTGTCCAGGTCGAACACCACACGCCCGCCCTCGGTGTCGTAGCCCTTGACCGTCCCGGAGCCCCCCGAACCGCCGGAAGCCCCGGATCCGCCGGTGCCGACCGAACTCCCGGACGTGCCGGGCGCGTCGGGGGAAGCCGCGGACGCGCCGCCGGTGTCCGCGGGCGGCGCGGAGCGCGACACGCTCGGGGCGGGGGGCGACGGGGTACGGGACGGTGCGGCCGGCGGCGCGGACGGGCGCTCCGACGACGGGCGCCGCGTCGCGGAGGCCGGTGGCGGCGACTCCCGCGCGTCCGTGTCACCGGCCGTGATGGGCAGGGCGCGCGGCGGGTCGTAGGCGGTGCCCGCCAGCACCGTGTGGACACCCCACCACGACAGCGTGACCGCCGCGCTCGTCGCCAGCGACCACGCCAGTACGTGTACGAATCCTCTGAGCATCGCGGCCATCCTGCCGCACGCCTCCCACCGGCGTCTCCGCGGAGTGCCCGGAGGGCAGTTGTCCACAGGTGGGACCCGGTGGGACCCCCTCCCGGGCGGTTGTCCACAGGCGCGCACCGGCCGCGCCGGTATGGCGTACGGTGCGGCGCATGGCAAGTGTGCTCGTGGTCGAGGACGACCAGTTCGTACGCTCGGCGCTGATCCGGCATCTGACCGACGCCTCGCACACCGTGCGCAGCGTCGGTACGGCACTGGAGGCGCTGCGCGAGGTCGCCCATATCCGCTTCGACGTGGTCGTCCTGGACCTCGGACTGCCCGATCTGGACGGCGCCGAGGCCCTGAAGATGCTGCGCGGCATCACCGACGTCCCGGTCATCATCGCCACCGCCCGGGACGACGAGGCGGAGATCGTCCGCCTGCTCAACGACGGCGCGGACGACTACCTGATCAAGCCCTTCTCGGTCGAGCACCTGTCGGCCCGCATGTCCGCCGTGCTGCGCCGGGTCCGCTCGGGACCCGACCGGACCGCGCGGCCCACCGTCATCCGCGTCGGCGGCCTGACCGTCGACCCGCTGCGCCGCCAGGCCGAGCTGGACGGTGCGCGGCTCGACCTGACGCGCAGGGAGTTCGACCTGCTCGCCTTCCTCGCCGGGCGGCCGGGCGTGGTCGTCGCCCGCAAGGAGCTGCTGGCCGAGGTGTGGCAGCAGTCCTACGGCGACGACCAGACCATCGACGTGCATCTGTCCTGGCTGCGGCGGAAGCTGGGCGAGACCGCCGCGCGCCCCCGCTATCTGCACACCCTGCGGGGCGTGGGCGTGAAGCTGGAGCCGCCCGGAGCGGGGCCGGACCGATGAGATGGGCTCTGGTCAAGGTCTGCCTGGCGGTCACCGTGATGGTCGTCGTCGCCTTCGCGGTCCCGCTCGGCCTGGTCGTCAAGGAGATGGCCCGCGACCGCGCCTTCTCCAATGCCGAGCGCCAGGCCGCCGCCGTCGCCCCCGCCCTGTCCATCACCACCGACCGCGAACAACTGGAGCGGGTCGTCGCCTCGGCGGACTCGGACGGCCGGATGGCCGTCCATCTGCCGGGGGCCGGCGGCGGCGCCCCCGTCGACATCGGCCGGCACCGGTCCGCCGCCGCGGACATCGCCACGGTCCGGCGGCTCGGCCGCGCCTCCACCACCCAGGTGCCCGGCGGATCCGCGCTGCTCCAGCCGGTCGCGCTCAACTCCGGTGCCATCGCGGTCGTCGAGGTCTATGTCCCCGAGGCCGAGGTCAGCAATGGCGTGGGCACGGCCTGGGCGGTGCTCGCCGGGGTGGGTGCCGCGCTGATCGTCGGCTCGGTCGCCGTCGCCGACCGGCTCGGCGTGCGGATGGTGCGGCCCGCCCGCCGGCTCGCCGAGGGCGCGCACGAACTGGGGGAGGGCAGACTGGGCGCCCGGGTCCCGGAGGAAGGACCACCCGAACTGCGCCGGGCCGCCGTCGCGTTCAACTCCATGGCCGACCAGGTCGTCCAGCTCCTCGCCAACGAGAGGGAACTGGCCGCCGACCTGTCCCACCGGCTGCGCACCCCGCTGACCGTGCTGCGACTCAACACCGCCTCACTCGGTGACGGCCCGGCCGCCGAGCAGACCCGGGCCGCCGTCGCCCAGTTGGAGCGCGAGGTCGACACCATCATCCGCACCGCACGCGAGGCCAAGCCGCGCACGGCGGCGGCCGGACCGGGCGCGGGCGCGGGCTGCGACGCGGCCGAGGTGGTCCGGGAGCGGATGGGGTTCTGGTCCGCGCTCGCCGAGGACGAGGGCCGCACCTGGCGGCTGGCAGGAGTGGAGCGGCCGGTGCGCATCCCGGTGGCCCGCGCCGACCTCGCCGCAGCCCTGGACGCCCTGCTCGGCAACGTCTTCCGGCACACCGCCGAGGGCACCGCCTTCGCGGTGGACGTGCACACCGCCGAGGACGCGGTGATCGTGCTCGTCTCCGACGCGGGCCCCGGCATACCCGACCCCGCCGCCGCCATGCTGCGCGGCAGGGGCTCGGGGAACGACGGCTCCACCGGGCTCGGCCTGGACATCGTGCGCCGTCTGGCGGAGTCCACCGGCGGTGACGTCCGGATCGGCTCCTCCGTGCTCGGCGGCACGGAGATACGCCTCTGGCTGCAACTGGACGGCCGCCGCCCCGTACGGGGCACGGGCCACCGGGGCACGGTGCGCGGCCGCCGCCGCGCCACCGCGCGGTAGGGCCTGCCGCCGCGCGGCGAGGCGAGGAGGGCCGGGCGAGGGCCGGGGGGCGGGGCGGAGGGGGCGGGGAGGGGGAGGGGGGGAGGGGGAGGGGGGAGGGGGGAGGGCCCCCGGGACGCGGCGGGGGAGAGAAGCAAAGCGAGTCGCCCCCCGGTCCGGACCTTTAACCGACCCCGATCCCTCCCTTAAGACAACCCTAAGATCCCCGACTCCCGCCCGGAACAGCCTGATTGCCCGGTTCCGGATCGCTAGCGTGCTGCCGCACCCCACGCGCACCCCACCCGCACCCCACCCCCACCGCACACCCGCACCACGCACCCCCTCGGGCACCCCGGGCCCCGTGAACAGCGAAGGCAGGCACCGCGATGAGCACGCACCGGCGCAGGACCAGCGGCAGGAACAAGGCGATAGGCGGCCTGGTGGCGGCGGCCGTGGCCGGCGGCGGGGTGTTCCTGTTCACCTCCACCGCGCAGGCGGCCGGTACCGGTGCCGCGTACACCAGGACCAGCGACTGGTCGACGGGCTACACCGCGCAGTACGTCGTCACCAACAACAGCGGGTCGGCCGAGAAGGACTGGACCCTGGAGTTCGACCTGCCGTCGGGCACGAAGTTGGGCTCGCTGTGGAACGGCGAGGCCGCCGTCGCCGGACAGCACGTCACCGTGAAGCCCGCCAAGTGGGACACCGCGGGCCTCGCCGCGGGACAGTCCGTCACCGTCGGTTTCGTGGTCGACGGCACCGGCGGCCCGACCGGCTGCCGCATCGACGGCGCGGCCTGTTCGGCGGACGGCGGAGCGACCCCGCAGCCCAGCGGCCGGCCCACCCAGTCCGCGAGCCCGGCCCCGACGCCCACCCCCACCAGGACGACGACGCCCACCCCGACGGCGACCGCGACGGCCCCGACCGCGAGCCCCACGTCCTCCCAGAGCCCCGGCACCGGCACGACCGCGGGCGCCGGCTTCGCGCCCTACGTCGACACCTCCCTCTACCCCGCCTTCGACCTGCTGGCGAGCGCCGACGCGACCGGTGTGAAGAACTACAACCTCGCCTTCGTCACCGACGGCGGCGGCTGCACGCCCAAGTGGGGCGGTGTCACCGACCTCGGCGGCGACGCCGTGGCCGCGCAGATCGGCGCGCTGCGCGCCAAGGGCGGCGACGTCCGGGTCTCCTTCGGCGGTGCCAGCGGCTCCGAGCTGGCGACGACCTGCTCCTCGGCGGACGCGCTGGCGGCGGCGTACGGCAAGGCGGTCGACCAGTTCAAGCTGACCAAGGTCGACTTCGACATCGAGGGCGGCGCGCTGCCGAACTCCGCCGCCAACACCCGCCGCGCCCAGGCCATCGCCGCGCTCCAGCGCCAACACCCCGGCCTGGATGTCTCCTTCACTCTCCCGGTCATGCCCGAGGGCCTGACCCAGGACGGCGTGAACCTGCTGGCCGGCGCGAAGACGGGCGGTGTGAAGATCTCCACCGTCAACATCATGGCGATGGACTACGGCGCCTCGTACAACGGCGACATGGGCACGTACGCCGAGCAGGCCGCCACCGCCACCCAGGCCCAGATCAAGAGCGTGCTCGGGCTGTCCGACAGTGCCGCGTGGAAGGCCGTCACCGTCACGCCGATGATCGGTGTCAACGACGTCTCCGCCGAGGTCTTCAAGGTGGACGACGCCGGCCAGCTGGTGGCGTTCGCCAGGTCCAAGGGGCTCGGCTGGCTGTCCATGTGGTCCGCCACCCGCGACAAGCAGTGCGCGGGCGGCCCCAAGCCCACCGCGGACGCGACGTGCAGCTCCGTCGCGCAGGAGCCGTTCGCCTTCAGCAAGGCGTTCGGCGCCTACAACTGACCGGCGCGCCCCCGCGCCAGGCCGGCGGGCCGTACGGAGAGGTGTTCCGTACGGCCCGCCGCGCATCAAGAAGACGTCCGCCAGAAGACGGCCATCAAGAGCGTCCGTCAGAAGACGTTCGTCAGAAGGTGTCCACCGGCGGCAGTTGCCCGGTCCGGGCCGCCTGCCCGTACCAGAGGGCGCTGGACTTCGGGGTGCGGTCCAGGGTGGCGTAGTCGACGTACACCGCGCCGAACCGCTTGGCGTAGCCATAGGACCACTCGAAGTTGTCCATCAGGGACCACAGGTAGTAGCCGCGGACGTCCGCGCCGTCCGCGAGGGCCCGGTGCACGGCCGCGAGGTGGGCGTGCAGATAGGCCACGCGCTCCGGGTCGCGTACGCGGCCGTCGTCGTCGACCTTGTCGGGGCAGGCGGCGCCGTTCTCCGTGACGTGGAGCGGGAGGCCGGGTGCCTCGCGGCTGTAGCGCATGATCAGTTCGTGCAGGCCGCCCGGGTCGATCGTCCAGCCCATCTCCGTGCGGTCGCCCGGCGGCTGGTGGAACGCCACGTCCCGCGCACCGGGCCACGGTGAGTGCGCGCTCGCGCCGTGGGCGTCCGCGCGCGGGCCCTCGGGCGCGTTCCGCGCCGAGGAGACCAGCGCGGGCGTGTAGTAGTTGAGGCCCAGCGCGTCCAGCGGCTGGTGGGCGGTGGCCAGATCGCCGTCGAGGACGTACGACCAGTCGGTGACCGGTGCGGTCGCCTCCAGCAGGGTCGCCGGATACGCCCCGTGCAGCATCGGACCGTGGAAGACCCCGCAGGCCAGGTCGTCGATCTGCCGGGCCGCCGCCAGGTCCTCCGGCTGCTGCGACAGCGGGCGGATCACCTGGGAGTTGAGGCTGACGGCGACCGAGGCGCGGGCCGGGAGCACCGAGCGCAGCGCCTGGGTGCCCAGGCCGTGCGCGAGGTTGAGGTGGTGCGCGGCGCGCAGCGCGGCCACCGGGTCGGTGCGGCCGGGCGCGTGCACCCCGGAGCCGTAGCCCAGGAAGGCGCTGCACCAGGGCTCGTTGAGCGTGGTCCACTGGTCCACGCGGTCGCCGAGCGCCTCGCCGACGAGGTGCGCGTACTCCGCGAAGCGCCGCGCGGTGTCGCGCTCGGGCCAGCCGCCCGCGTCCTCCAGCTCCTGCGGCAGATCCCAGTGGTAGAGGGTGACGGAGGGCTTGATGCCGTGGGACAGCAGTTCGTCGACCAGCCGGCGGTAGAAGTCGAGACCGGCCTGCGCGGCGGGCCCCCGGCCGGTGGGCTGGACGCGCGGCCAGGAGACCGAGAAGCGGTAGGCGTTCAGGCCGAGCCGGGCCATCAGGGCCACGTCGTCGCGGTAGCGGTGGTAGTGGTCGACGGCGGTGTCGCCGGTGTCGCCGCCGGCCGTCGCGCCCGGCGTATGGCTGAAGGTGTCCCAGATCGAGGGGGTGCGGCCGTTCTCCCGTACGGCGCCCTCGATCTGGTAGGCGGAGGTGGCCGCGCCCCAGAGGAAGGAGGGCGGGAAGGACACGTTCTGCGCTTCGGGCATGGAATCGCTCCCACGAGTCGGATGGCCCCCATTATGCATGGGAGCGCTCCCACGACAAAAGAGGGTCCCGCGCGGACCACGCCCTCCGGGCCCTGGACCACGCCACCCCGGACCATGCCCCGGACCGCGCCTTCACCGGACCGGACCGCGCCTTCACCGGACCGGACCGCGCCTTCACCGGACCGGGCCACGCCTTCACCGGACCGGGCCACGCCCCGCCAACCGCGCCCGCCCCGGGGCGCAGGGCCATGACCCGGCACCCGGCCGGTCCCGCTCAAGCCGACTCGCGCACCACCAGCTCCGTCGGCAGGACCACCGCGCGGTGGCCGGTGCCGCGCTGGGCGATCTCGGAGAGCAGCAGGTCCGCCATGGTGCGGCCCATCTCCTCCAGCGGCTGGCGGACGCTGGTCAGCGGCGGATCGATGTGCCGGGCCACGATCGAGTCGTCGAATCCGACGACGGCGACGTCGTGCGGCACCCGCAGCCCGGCGGCGCGCAGTTCGAGCACCGCGCCCGAGGCCATCACGTCGGAGGCGGCGAAGAGCGCGTCCAGCGCGGGCCGCCGCCGCAGCAGTTCGCGCATCGCCGCGCGCCCGCCCTCCTCCGTGAAGTCGCCCCCCGCGATCAGCTCCTCGTCGGCGGGGAGCCCGGCGTCCGCCAGCGCCGTGCGGTAGCCGTCGAGCCGGGCCTGCGCCGCGTCCATGTCCAGCGGCCCGGTGATGGTGCCGATGACCTGGCGGCCCCGGGCCAGCAGGTGCCGCACCGCGGTGCGGGCGCCGCCGCTGTTGTCCGCGCGGACGTGCCCGAGCGGTTCGCGGTGGCTGCGCCGCCCGGCCAGCACGGTGGGCACCGCCAGTTCCTCCAGCCGGTCGGGCAGGGTGTCGTCGCCGTGCACCGCCATCATCAGGACACCGTCCACGCGTTGGGCCGACAGATAGTCGGCCAGTCGCGCGTACTCCTTCTCGTCCCGGGCCAGGACCAGCAGCAACTGCATCCCGGCGTCGGCGAGTCCGGTCGAAACGCCCCGGATGATCCCGGAGAAGTACGGCTCGGAGAAGAGCCGGGTCTCGGCCTCCGGGACGACCAGGGCCACCGAGTCGGTGCGGCGGGTGACCAGGGAGCGGGCGGCGCGGTTGGGGACGTAGCCGAGTTCGGCGATGGCCTGCTCCACGGCTGCCCGGGAGCGCTCGCTCACCTGGGACGAGCCGTTGATCACCCGGGAGACCGTGCCCCGGCCGACCCCGGCGCGGGCGGCCACGGCGTTCAGGGTGGGGCGCCGGACGTCCGCGGGCCTCGGGGGCGGTTCGGCGGGGGTCATCGTTCACCTTCCGGCGGTTGCGGTGGGGGTCCGCTCATTCTGGCCCAGAAAATCCGGCGGCCACCCCGGACGATCACCCCATGGTCGACAGGGGCCCGTTCACCCGGCTGTGACCTGCGTGAATCCTGGAGGACACCGGACGGGGGCCGCAGGGTCGCGTCGCGCCGCACGACACATTCACGTGACGTGCGGAACACGCTTGCGCAACAACGCCGTTTTCAAGTCTTGACACCTGGCCCGGCAGCAACGAGTCTTCCGGCATGCCGCATGGGAGCGGTCCCACGGAGATTCCGGGACGCTCTCCCGTGTGGACCCCCGTACCAACGGCCCTTCCCTCTACCTCATATGGCACACCGTTGACCAGCAACTTCGCACCGCACTTCGGGTGCAGTGGGCTGGCCGCTGCTCGAACCGAGAGGGCAGGTCCGCACCGCCGGGATCCGGCGGTCTGATTCCTGAGGTCCCGTTCCCCCTGGAACAAGGAGTAGTGGAATGCGCATCACCCGTACCGTCGGCGGTCCAGGCCGCGGAGCAGCGGCCCTGACCACGACGGTTCTGACGGCCTCGGCCCTGCTGCTGACCGGTTGCAGCAGCGACGGCGACTCGGACAGCTCGGATGCCAACGGGAAGATCACCCTCAAGGTGGCCGACTACGGGCAGTTCGGCTACAAGGAGGCCGGCCTGTTCGCGCAGTACGAGAAGCTGCACCCGAACATCACGGTGAAGGAAGAGACCACCGCGAACGAGCAGGACTACTACCCGAAGCTCCTTCAGCAGCTGAACTCGGGCAGCGGTCTGGGGGACGTCACGGGTATCGAGGTCGGGCGCATCAAGGAGGTCGTCGACACCCAGGCGGGCAAGTTCGCCGACCTCAGCAAGACGATCAACGTCGCCGACTGGGTGTCCTGGAAGGAGAAGCAGGCCACCGCCAAGGACGGCACGGTCATCGGCGCGGGCACCGACATCGGCCCGATGTCGCTCTGCTACCGCAAGGACCTCTTCCAGCAGGCGGGTCTGCCCAGCGACCGCGAGGCCGTCGCCAAGGCGGTCGCGGGCGGCTGGGAGGACTACATCAAGCTCGGCGAGCAGTACAAGACGAAGGCACCGTCCGGCACCTTCTTCATGGACTCCGCCAGCGCCATGTACAACGCGGTCGTCAGCTCCTCCGCGAAGCAGTACTACGACGCCGAGGGCAAGCCCGTCTACAAGGACAGCGAGGCCGTCCAGCAGGGCTGGAACCTGGCCGCCGAGGCCGCCTCGAAGAAGCTGAGCCAGGGCCTGCCGCAGTTCCAGGACGCGTGGCAGGCGGCGCTGCGCAAGGGCACCGTGGCGTCCATGGCGTGCCCCGCCTGGATGGCCGCCCAGATCGCCACCTACTCCGGTGAGACCTACAAGGGCAAGTGGGACATCGCCCGCGCGCCCGGCTCGACCGCGGCCAACTGGGGCGGCTCCTTCCTCGCCGTGCCCAAGGGCGGCAAGCACGTCAAGGAGGCCACCGAGCTGGTCAAGTGGCTGACCGCCCCCGAGCAGCAGGCCGCCGTCTTCAAGGCGGTCGGTGTCTTCCCGTCGAACAAGGGCGCGTACGAGCTGGCCGGCGTGAAGGACGCGAAGCTCCCGTACTTCAGCGACGCCCCGGTCGGCCAGATCTACGCCGACGAGGCCAAGGCCATCCCCGAGGCGGTGCTCGGCCCGAAGGACGCCGCGATCAAGGACATGATCTCGACGCAGATCAACAACATGGAGCAGCGCGGCACGGCGCCCGACAAGGCATGGAAGGCCGCGACGGAATCGATCGACAAGGCGATCGGCTGACGTCCGCCGGTGCGGGCGGCCCCACCGGCCGTCCGTACCGCCTGCCCGTACCGCCTGCCCGTACCGCCCGCCCGCGCCGCCCGCCCGCACCGCGCGCGACGGTCGCATCCCGGTGGCCGGTCCCGGGCGGCGGCTCCGGGTGGCGGTGCCCGCACCAGGCCCGGCTGCCGGCGCCGGGCCGTACGGGCGTTCGCGGACGGGCTGGTCGGAAGCGTCATGGCTGTCCCGGCCGGGACGGGCCCGGACAGGTGGACCCGGAGGCAGGACCGGACGGGGACTCGCCCGGTGGGCCCGGCGGCCCTGTGCGAATCCGGGCAGGGATCGGCCGGGTCGTCGGGCCTACGCCGGTCCGGCTCGCCGGTCAGTCGCCCCGCCCCGCCTCCCTGCGCACCACCCCGACGGCGCGGCCGAGTCCACGGGCACGGCCGTACCCCTGGGACGGCGGCCGGTCCCGTGGGACGGTGAGCGCTCCCGCAAGGCCGTCCCCGGCCCTGGGGAAGGGGGCCGATCCACGGTCGGCACCCGTCCCGCGGGTCGTCGGCCGACCCGGCAGGACGGCGGCTGTCCCGTGGGCCGGGCCCCGGTCCCGCGGGCCGGTCCCGTCCGGTAGGTCGGACCCGTCCCCGCAGGCCGGGCCCATCCCGCCCCGCCCCCAGGCGGCGGCGGCCGGTACCGCCGTCCGTCACCAGGACGGCGGTACCGCCCGCACCACACAGGAGCGGCGCCGGGACGGCGGTACCACCCGCACCGCGCAGGAGCGGCGCCGGGACGGCGGTACCACCCGCACCGCGCAGGAGCGGCGCCGGGACGGCAGTACCACCCGCACCGCGCAGGGACGGCGGCGGGACCCGGCGGCCCCGGCGCCCGCAGCCCGCCAGAGACCGCCGACCACACCCCGCCCGCCCCGCCCCGCACCGCCTCCCACCCGTTCCCGGCCGCACCCTCCCAGGGAAGGACTCCCCCCGTGGCAACGACAACCCCCGTACGGGGCGCCCACACCCCGCCGCCCGGCGGTCCCGGCGCCGCGCCGAGCCGCCGCGACACGTGGCGCGCCCGGCTGTGGCGCTTCGACGACAAGGCGTCGCCGTACGCGTACATCGCCCCCTTCTTCCTCGTCTTCGGTGCCTTCGGGCTCTACCCGCTCCTCTACACCGGCTGGATCGCCCTGCACCGGGTGGAGCTGACCGGGCTCGACCAGTCGCAGTGGGTCGGCTTCGACAACTTCTCGAAGATCCTCCAGGACTCCGAGTTCTGGACGGCGGTCTCCAACACCTTCGTCATCGGCGTCATCTCGACCGTCCCGCAGTTGCTCGTGGCGCTGGGCCTGGCCCATCTGCTCAACTACAAGCTGCGCGCCAGCACGTTCTGGCGGACGGTGATCCTCACCCCGTACGCCACCTCCGTGGCCACCGCCGCCCTGGTCTTCGCGCTGGTCTTCCGCGCCGACGGCGGCATCCTCAACTGGGTGCTGCACTTCTTCGGCGCGGGCAACACCGACTGGGGCAACGGGGAGTGGACCTCCAAGATCGCCGTCTCGGTCATCGTCATCTGGCGCTGGACCGGCTACAACGCCCTGATCTACCTGGCGGCCATGCAGGCGGTGCCGAGCGATCTGTACGAGGCCGCGTCGATCGACGGCGCCACGCGCTGGCAGCAGTTCCGCAAGGTGACCATCCCCTCGCTGCGGCCGACGATCCTGTTCACCATCGTCATCTCGACCATCGGATCCATGCAGCTGTTCGGTGAGCCGCTGCTGCTCCAGGGCGGCACCCTCGGATCCCAGGGCGGCAGCGAGCACCAGTACGAGACGCTCAGCATCTATCTCTACAACTACGGCTGGAAGCTGGGGCATCTGGGCCCGGCCGCGGCCGTCGCCTGGGCCATGCTCGTCCTGCTGCTGCTCATCGCCCTGATCAACTGGATCGTCGGCCGGTTCGTGCGCAAGAGCGCGGCCTGACGGGAGCGACATCGATGACCACGACCAGTCCCCTCACCCCCCTGCCGGACCTCACCCCGGCTCCGGACGCCCCCGCCCCGGGCGGGTCCCGCGGCCGTTTCAAGATCGGCGCCGGCCAGCAGCTCAAGGGCGGCCCGTTCACCTACCTCGCCCTCGTCGTCGTCGGCCTGGGCTCGGTCTTCCCGCTGTACTGGACGCTGGTGGCCGCCTCCCACGACCAGCAGCGGGTCCTGGACAGCCCGCCGCCACTGGTGCCGGGCGGCAAGCTCTGGCACAACATCCAGGCCGCCTGGGAGCAGGCCAACCTCGGCAAGGCCATCGTCAACAGCGTCATCGTGGCCGGCTGCATCACCGTGGCCACGCTGTTCTTCTGCACGCTCGCCGGTTACGCCTTCGCCAAGATGCGCTTCCGGGGCCGGGGCGCGCTGATGACCGCCGTCATCGCCACGCTGACGATCCCGCCGCAGCTCAGCGTGGTCCCGCTCTTCATGCTGATGTCGGACATCGGGTGGGGCGGCAAACTGGAGTCGGTGATCTTCCCGACCCTGGTCGGCGCCTTCGGTGTCTTCTTCATGCGCCAGTACCTGCTGGAGGCGCTGCCCTACGAACTGGTCGAGGCGGCCAAGGTGGACGGCGCGAGCAATATCCGCGTCGTGTGGAGCGTCGTCCTGCCCGCGGCCCGCCCGGCGATGATGGTGCTCGGCATGCTGACCTTCGTCCAGGCGTGGAACGACTTCTTCTGGCCCTTCCTCGCCCTCAACCAGGAGAACCCGACCCTCCAGGTCGCGCTCGGCCAGCTCAGCGCCTCCTACACCCCCGACCAGAGCATCGTCATGGCGGGCGCGCTGGTCAGCACGCTTCCGCTGCTGCTGGTCTTCATCGTCTTCGGCAAGCAGATCGTCGGAGGCATCATGGCGGGCGCGGTGAAGGGCTGACCTCCCGCACCCGCCCCGCCGCCTTCCCACCCCCCTCTCACCCCTCCCCCCTCTCACCCCTCCCCCCTCCCCGTACCGCCTCGCCTGCGGGCCGGGCGCACACCCCGGCGCCCGCCCGCATCCCCCCACCGGACCCCGGTCCGGGCCCTTTCCGCCCGTCACCTGCACGCCACTCTGGGAGCGCTCTCACCATGACCGCCGTACGACCCGAGACCACCGCCCGGCCGTCCTCCGGCACGTCCTTCCCCACGGGTTTCGTCTGGGGCGCCGCCACCGCCGCCTACCAGGTGGAGGGCGCCGCGGCCGAGGACGGCCGCACCCCCTCCATCTGGGACACCTTCAGCCACACCCCCGGCAAGGTCCTCAACGGCGACACCGGCGACATCGCCGCCGACCACTACCACCGCTACCGCGACGACGTGGCCCTGATGAAGGACCTCGGCCTCAAGGCGTACCGCTTCTCCGTCTCCTGGTCCCGGGTGCAGCCCACCGGCCGCGGGCCCGCCGTCGAACGCGGCCTCGACTTCTACCGCCGGCTCACCGACGAGCTGCTGGCGGCGGGCATCACCCCGGTCGCCACCCTCTACCACTGGGACCTGCCCCAGGAGCTGGAGGACGCCGGCGGCTGGCCGCACCGCGACACCGCGCACCGCTTCGCCGAGTACGCCGAGATGACCGCCCGCGCCCTCGGCGACCGCGTCGGCGTGTGGACCACCCTCAACGAGCCCTGGTGCTCGGCGTTCCTCGGCTACGGCTCCGGCGTGCACGCCCCGGGGCGTACCGACCCGGCCGCCACCCTGCGCGCCGCGCACCACCTGAACCTCGCCCACGGGCAGGCGGTCGGCGCGCTGCGTTCCGTGCTGCCCGCGTCCGCGCAGACGTCCATCACGCTCAATCTGCACCAGGTGCGCCCGCTGACCGGCAGCCCCGAGGACGCCGAGGCCGCGCGGCGCATCGACGCGGTCGGCAACCGGATCTTCACCGGCCCGATCCTGGACGGCGCCTACCCGCAGGACCTGCTCGACGACACCGCCCACCTCGTGGACTGGGGCACGCTGGTGCACGACGGCGACCTGGCGGAGATCTCCCGCCCGCTGGACGTGCTCGGCGTCAACTACTACGCGCCGACCGTGGTCTCCCACTCCGCCGACGGCGCCGCCACCAAGAACGACGGCCACGGCGCGAGCGAGCACTCCCCGTGGACCGGCTCCGACCGCGTCGCCTTCCACCTGGCCAACGACCAGCTCACCGCGATGAACTGGGCCATCGACGCCAGTGGCCTGCACACCCTGCTGACCGGCCTGGCCGCCTCCCACCCCGAGCTGCCGCTGATGGTCATGGAGAACGGCGCCGCCTTCGACGACTACGTCTCGCCCGAGGGCCGGGTCAACGACCCGCGCCGGATCGCCTACCTCCACGCCCACCTGGACGCCGTGCGCCGGGCGGTGGCGGACGGGGCGGACGTGCGCGGGTACTTCCTGTGGTCGCTGCTGGACAACTTCGAGTGGTCCTACGGCTACTCGAAGCGCTTCGGCGCCGTCTACGTCGACTACGGCACCCAGCGCCGCATCCCCAAGGAGAGCGCCCACTGGTACGCCGGGGTGATCCGGGACAACGCGCTGCCCTCGGCCGGCTGAGCGCGGACGCCCCCTCTCCCTTTCGCCTCCCTTTCGTCTCCCTTTCGTGTTCCTTCCGTTCCCTTCCGTCCCCCTCTCGCCGCTGCCCGCGCGGCGGTGGGGGAGGGGGCGGCCGTGCCCCCGGCTGTTAGATTCCTGGCCTGGGTTCCCGGCCTGTCGGCGGGGTGAACGGAAGGCGGCGACTATGGCGGGCAACGGTGGGCGGGGCCGGGGTGGCGGCCGGCCGACCCTGGAGGAGGTCGCCGCCCGCGCCGGGGTGGGCCGCGGCACGGTCTCCCGCGTGATCAACGGTTCGCCCCGGGTCAGCGACGCCACCCGCGCGGCCGTGGAGGCGGCCGTCGCCGAACTCGGCTACGTCCCCAACACCGCCGCCCGCGCGCTGGCCGCCAACCGCACCGACGCCATCGCGCTGGTCGTCCCGGAGCCGGAGACCCGGTTCTTCGCCGAGCCGTACTTCTCGGACATGCTGCGCGGGGTCGGCGCCGAACTGTCCGACACCGAGATGCAGTTGCTGCTGATCTTCGCGGGCGGCGACCGGGAACGCAGGCGGCTTGCGCAGTATCTGGCCGCGCACCGGGTGGACGGGGTGCTGCTGGTGTCCGTGCACGCCGACGACCCGCTGCCGGACCTGGTCGCCCAGCTCGGCATCCCGGCGGTGATCAGCGGACCGCGCTCGGCGGCCGAGGCGCTGACGTCCGTGGACTCCGACAACTACGGGGGCGCCCGGTCGGCGGTGGAGCACCTGCTCTCCCGGGGCCGCCGCCGCATCGCGCACATCACCGGCCACATGGACGTCTACGGTGCCCAGCGGCGCGTCGACGGCTACCGCGACGCGCTCGCCGACGCCGGTCTCACCGAGGACGAACACCTCATCGAGCAGGGCGACTTCACCGAGGAGGGCGGGCACCGGGCGATGGCCCGGCTGCTGGAGCGCGAGCCCGCCCTCGACGCGGTCTTCGCCGGTTCGGACGTCACCGCGGCCGGTGCCCGCCAGGTGCTGCGGGCCTCGGGCCGCCGCATCCCGGACGACGTGGCGCTGGTCGGCTACGACGACTCGGCCATCGCCCGCCACATGGACCCGCCGCTGACCAGCGTCCGCCAGCCCATCGAGGAGATGGGCCGCGCCATGATCGACCTGCTGCTCACCGAGATCGCCGACCGCCGCCCGCCCGAGTCGGCCGCCCCCGAGCGGCGGCACGCGGTGCTGGCCACCGAACTGGTGGTCCGTACGTCCTCCTGACGCGCCCCGGCGGTCACCGCAGGGGCGCCGGTGCCGTCCCCCGCCACACCCTCTCGCCGTCCTGTGTCTCCCCGGTCGGGGCGAGCCCGGCGGCGGTGGCGACCGCGGCGGAGGCGTGGTGCCCGGGGTGGATGTGCGCGACGACCGTGCCGACACCGGCCCGCCCGAGCAGGGCGACCAGCGCCCGCGCCGCCTCGGAGGCGAACCCGCGCCCCTGCCAGGCCGTCCCCACGACCCATGCGATCTCGGCCGTCTCCCGGCCGTGCACCGTGGCCTGCACGGTGCCCGCCAACTGCCCGCCGGACCGCAGCCGCAGCACCCAGTTGCACCAGGAGACCCCCGCCTCCCCGGACCCGCCCACCAGCCGCTCGTAACGCGCGGCCAGCCCCTCCTCGTCCAGCGGCTCCCCGCCGATGAACCCGTACAACTCCGGGTCACCCAGCACCCCGGCCATCTCCCGGGCGTGCTCCACCCGCAGCGGGACGAGCTCCAGCCGCTCGGTACTGACACGCTCGGCACGCACGGGGCACCCTCCAGCCTCCGGGGAACGACATCCCGGTCCTTGACCTCGACCAAACCTGAGGTTCTACGGTCATCGTATTCCGTCGATCAAGAGGCATGAGGAGAGGCAGAGGCACATGAGCGCGACGCTCAAGGAGTACACGCAGGAGGAGTTGGCCGCCCAGCCCATCGGGGCGTGGACCGGCGTGGCCTACCGGCTGGTGGTCGGCGCCATCCGTGAGCAACTGGCGGTGGAGGACCTCACACAGCCGCACTGGTGGACGCTCAACCACGTGGCCGGGGCCCCCGGCAGGTGGACCCGCGCGGCACTGACCGAGCGGCTGGCGAAGTGGGACGACCTCGGTACCGACTTCGACGCCGTCTTCGACGACCTCACCGGCCGCGGCTGGCTCACGGAGGACGCGGGACTCATGACTCTGACCGAGGCGGGCGAGAGCGGCCTCGGCCGCGCCAGGCAACGCGGCGCACGCGTCCACCGGCAGACGCACGAGGGCATCGACCCGGCCGACTTCGCGACCACGATCGACGTCCTGCGCCGCATGGTCGCCAACCTGGGCGGCGACGGGAACCTGCCGGACTGAGGGGAGGGGCGCGACGAGCCGCCGACGGCACCGGCCCGCTCCGCACCGGCCGGCCGTGCCCGGGTGTCCGCGGCGGAGACGGAAGAAGCCGGTGACCCTGGATTCCCGGGTCACCGGCTTCTTCGGTGAGGGTGAGTGACGGGACTCGAACCCGCGGCATCCTGGACCACAACCAGGTGCTCTACCAGCTGAGCTACACCCACCATGACCGGTGGTGGAGGAGGCTTTCGCTTCTCCGACCGGCCGAGAAAAAGTGTACAGGGTCCGAAGGGGTGCTCGCGCACGACTTTCGCGGCGCCCCTTCGCGGGACCCTTCTAGCCCTGCTGAGCAGGGAGGACGTACTTCGCGGCGATCGCCTTGGCGGTGTCGGAATCGGGGCCGGGCTGCGGGACGAAGACGGCCTCGCGGTAGTAGCGCAGCTCCGCGATGGACTCGCGGATGTCGGCGAGGGCGCGGTGGTTGCCGTTCTTCTCGGGGCTGTTGAAGTACGCCCTCGGGTACCAGCGGCGGGCCAGCTCCTTGATCGAGGAGACGTCGACGATGCGGTAGTGGAGGTGGCCCTCCAGGGCCGGCATGTCGCGCAGCAGGAAGCCGCGGTCGGTGCCGACCGAGTTCCCGCACAGGGGCGCCTTGCCGGGCTCCTTCACATGCTCGCGGACATAGGCGAGCACCTGCTCCTCGGCGTCCTGGAGCGTCGTGCCGCCGGGCAGTTCGGCCAGCAGGCCGGACGCGGTGTGCATCTGACGCACCACCTCCGGCATCGTCTCCAGCGCCGCGTCCGGCGGGCGGATGACGATGTCGACCCCCTCGCCGAGCACGTTCAGCTCGGAGTCGGTGACGAGGGCGGCCACCTCGATGAGAGCGTCGTCGGACAGCGAGAGGCCGGTCATCTCGCAGTCGATCCACACCATGCGATCGTTCATGTGTCTCACCTTACGGCGAGCCGCGGCGGGCCGGACCGACCGTGCACCGGTCCGGCCGGACCGATGCGGGCGGACCGGTCCGGGGCGGAAGCGCGGTGTGTGCGCTCCCGCCCCGGACCGGCGTATGTGCTTCCCGGCTTCCCCGGTTTCCCGGTTTTCCCGGTTTCCCGGTTTCCCGGTTTTCCCGGGGGTGCCTCAGCCGCCGCTGCGCTGGCCCGGCAGGCTGCCCGAGAGGGCCGCCGGTGCCCGGCGGACCGTGTGCTGGAGCGGACCCTCCGGGTGCAGCGCGGACACCGGGCCGGAGGGCTGCGGGACGCCCAGGATCTGGGCCGTCCCGGCACCCGGGCCCGCCGCGCCCAGCGGCGCCTCGGCGGCGTCGACCGGTCGCTCGCCCTGCGGCCTGCGCGCCCGGTACGCCGCCCGGTAGGCGGCCGGGGACGAGCCCAGCTGCCGCCGGAAGTGGCCGCGCAGTGCCACCGGCGAGCGGAAGCCGCAGCGGCCCGCGACCTCGTCCACCGAGTAGTCGGACGTCTCCAGCAGCCGCTGCGCCTGGAGCACCCGCTGGGTGATCAGCCACTGCAGCGGCGCGCTCCCGGTCAGCGAGCGGAACCGGCGGTCGAACGTACGGCGGCTCATGTACGCCCGTGCCGCGAGCGTCTCCACGTCGAACTGCTCGTGGAGGTGCTCCAGCGCCCAGGCGACGACCTCGGCGAGCGGGTCGGCGCCGATCTCCTCCGGTAAAGACCTGTCCAGGTAGCGTTCCTGGCCTCCGCTGCGGCGCGGCGGGACCACCAGGCGGCGGGCCAGCGCGCCGGCCGCCTCGTTGCCGTGGTCCGTGCGCACGATGTGCAGGCACAGGTCGATCCCGGCGGCCGTGCCGGCTGACGTCAGCACGTCGCCGTCGTCGACGAACAGCTCCCGCGGATCGACGTGCACCGACGGATAGCGCTTGGCCAGCGTCGGCGCGTACATCCAGTGGGTGGTCGCCGGGCGGCCGTCCAGCAGGCCGGCGGCGGCCAGCACGAAGGCCCCGGTGCACAGGCCCACGATGCGGGCGCCCTCTTCGTGTGCCCGGCGCAGCGCGTCGAGCGCCTCCTCGGGCGGTGGCGCGGTGATCGAACGCCAGGCGGGCACGACGACCGTGCCCGCGCGTGAGATCGCTTCCAGGCCATGTGGCGCGGTGAGTTCCAGGCCCCCTGTGGTCCGCAGCGGGCCGTCCTCGCCGGCCGCCACCAGCAGGCGGTAGCGCGGCACTCCGGCGTCCTGGCGGTCGATCCCGAACACCGAAAGCGGTATGGAACTCTCGAAGATGGGGCCGCCGCTGAACAGCAGCACCGCGACGATCTCCTTGCGGCGGCGCCCGGACAGTTTCCGGACCGCGTTTTCCGGCGCGGCAGTGGAGTCGTGGCTCATACTGCTAAGCCCCCCTCGGTGGTCGCGGCTCCTCGGTTGTGTCGCTCCTGCACGTTTCCCCTCGGTCCTGCACGAGTCCCCCGCCGTAAGACATCAAGATCGAATCTACTGTGTCCCGCCGTGCCGCGGTGACCAGTTCGACACCCGGCACATTGTCGACATGGCAACTTGGCGTGAAGCATTCGATCACGAAGCGTTGCACTCCCACAGCGCGCAGGGAAGTGCGCCTTGTGGCGGTGGCCAATCCACGTAGGGTGCGCAGGGGCCCTGAGACCCTTTTCTTGCAGGTCAAACGGGGGTTGAGGGGGTGCAGGGGCGGGGGATGCGCCCGTTCAAGAAGTTGGCTGAAAAGATACGGCCACGTGCATGGAAACCGGTCAGTCGACCGGTGTCGTTCCCCACGGTCCTCCCGGTCTTCCGGGCACTCCCGGTCCCCCCGGTCCCCCCGGTCCGCCCGGTCCCCCCAGGTGCCGGCCGCCCCGGTGGGCGCCCGTACCGGTCCGCTGGTGGCGGCCGCGGTGCGGCGCCCGCTCCTCGGCGCGCAGCCGGGCCGCGCCGCGCTCGGACTGGCGCAGCAGCGCCCGGCAGGCCGCGGTGACGGCCGCCAGGCCCAGGGCGGTGCCGACGGCGCCGGCCGACGAGGCGCCGCACCAGAGCAGCACCACCGGAACCAGGACACAGCTGAAGGCGGCCCAGCGGACCACGTCGCCCGCGCTGTCACCGGCGGGCCGCTCCGGCGGCGAGGGGCGTTTTCCGGATGCGGTACGGGGTCCGGACACGGCGTGCTCCCTACGGTGCTCCCTGCGGCGGTGCGGCTCACGGGGTTCAACGCGTGTTCGATCCGTCGGTCACTGTACGGAACCGGAGGCCACCGGTACGGCGGCCCCCCGGGCGGTGTCGAGACACCGGTCTTACGTGTTCCGGGCGGCCGGGGCAAGTGAATGCTGTGCAAACCGCCTGTACGGGGCAGCAACCATTGCGTTACGGGCGGCTGTCGTGCATGCTCCGGTGAACCGCCACGGAGAGTGCGCGGGATCTGGGCCAAGGAGGAGTGCGGCCGTACCCTTGCGGGTATGGGGACGGGAAGACGATTCCCGGACACAGCTCCGCCGCAGATTGTCGTCCCCGACAAAGGATCACCTCGCCGAGACAGCCATGGCCGGTCACGAATTCTTCGAACCCGCGGACCGCAAGCGGCCGGTCGCCGACCCCACGGCGGCCGAACCCCTGGCGGCACAAGAGCCACGCCATCCCTGCGATCCGGCGTTCAAGCACGGCGTCGTCGTCGGCTTCGACGGATCCGACTCCAGCGAGCGAGCCCTCGCCTACGCGATCGGGATGGCGCACCGCACCCGATCCGGTCTGATCATCGTGCATGTGGCCAACCGGCTGCCCACCACGGTCTGGGCGGGCTGCGAGCCCCCGGTCTTCGTGGACGTCCCCGACCACCGCACCGAGGTGCTCGGTCTCGAACTGGCCTGCGCGGAGTATCTCGCCGAGGTCCCCTGGATCCTGGTCGAGCGCGGCGGGGACATCTGCCACGAACTCGAAGAGGTCGGCAAGGAGTACGCGGCGGACGCGATCGTGGTCGGCTCCACCCACGGCATCGTGGGCCGTATCTTCGGCTCGGTCGCCGGCCGCCTCGCCAAGCGCGCGCAGCGTCCGGTCGTCGTCATCCCCTGAGCGGCGCGGCCCGGACACCACGACTACCGGCCATTCCGGCTCCCTTTGTTCAACGCTCAAGTTACCTGTGCGCAGAAGGCGATTGTGCCCTTGTGAAGGGCATATACCGGTCACCCGTCACCGCACCGCGCAGGCAAGAAGGGAGCCCGCCGCGGCCAACGACGTCTCTGCGGGAAGCATCACCACCACGATCGCCGGACGGCTCGCGCTGTTCGTCACCCTGACGGCCTTCGGCCTCGGACACACCAGGGTCGTCCACTCCGTCACGGCCGCCGACGCCGTGACGATCGCTCACCATGTCGGCGGTGTCGCCCTGTTCGTCGTCGGACTGCTCGCCATCCGGGAGGGCACCCGCTCACCCAGGGCACCTACGGGCTGTTCCTCGTCTCCCTGGTCCTGCTCGCGGTGGCGGCCTTCACCGGCGGCGACGGCCCCCCACGCACCGACAGCGAGCGCGTGGAGGGCCGTTCCGGTGATGTCGGGCCCCGGCGGGGTCTACTCCACCGTCACCGACTTCGCCAGGTTGCGGGGCTTGTCGATGTCCCGGCCCAGGGCCAGGGCCGTGTGGTAGGAGAGGAGCTGGAGGGGGATGCCCATGAGGATGGGGTCCAGCTCGTCCTCGTTCTTGGGGACGACGATCGTGCGGTCGGCCTTCTCCTGGGGCTGGTGGGCGACGGCGAGGATCGGGCCGCTGCGGGCCTTGATCTCCTCCATGGCCGCGCGGTTCTTCTCCAGCAGGTCGTCGTCCGGGACGATCGCCACGGTCGGCAGGGCCGGCTCGATCAGGGCGAGCGGGCCGTGCTTCAGCTCGGAGGCCGGGTACGCCTCGGCGTGGATGTAGGAGACCTCCTTGAGCTTCAGGGAGGCCTCGCGGGCCACCGGGTAGCCCCGGACGCGGCCGATGAAGAGCATCGAGCGGGCGTCGGCGTAGGTCTTGGCCAGCTCCTCGATCTCCGCCTCCTGCTCCATGATCGCGGAGATCTGCTCGGGCAGCTTGCGCAGGCCCTCGATGATCCGCTTGCCGTCGCGCACCGACAGGTCGCGGATGCGGCCCAGGTGCAGGGCGAGCAGCGCGAAGGCGACGCAGGTGTTGGTGAAGCACTTGGTGGAGACGACGCACACCTCCGGCCCGGCGTGCACGTAGACGCCGCCGTCCGCCTCGCGGGCGATGGCCGAGCCGACCACGTTGACCACACCGAGGACCCGGGCGCCCTTGCGCTTCAGTTCCTGCACGGCGGCCAGCACGTCGTAGGTCTCACCGGACTGGGAGACGGCGATGTAGAGGGTGTCGGGGTCCACGACCGCGTTGCGGTAGCGGAACTCGGAGGCCGGCTCCGCGTCGGCGGGGATCCGGGCCAGCTCCTCGATCATCTGGGCGCCGATCATGCCCGCGTGGTACGAGGTGCCGCAGCCGAGGATCTTCACCCGGCGCACCGCGCGCGCCTCGCGGGCGTCCAGGTTGATGCCGCCCAGGTGCACGGTGGCGAACCGGTCGTCGATCCGTCCGCGCAGCACCCGGTCCACGGCCTCGGCCTGCTCGTGGATCTCCTTGTGCATGTACGTGTCGTGACCGCCCATGTCGTACGACTCGGCCTCCCACTCCACGGTGGTCGGCTCGGCGGTCGTCCGGGTGCCCTCGGTGGTGTACGTACGGAAGTCGTCGGCCTTGAGGGTGGCCATCTCGCCGTCGTCGAGGGTGACTATCTGCCGGGTGTGGGCGACCAGCGCGGCCACGTCCGAGGCGACGAACATCTCCTTCTCGCCGATGCCGAGGACCACGGGGGAGCCGTTGCGGGCCACCACGATCCGGTCGGGGAAGTCGGCGTGCATGACGGCGATGCCGTAGGTGCCCTCGATCAGGCGCAGGGTCTCGCGGACCCGGTCCTCCAGCTTCTGGGCCTCCGAGCGCGCGATGAGGTGGACGAGCACCTCGGTGTCGGTCTCGGAGAGGAACTCCACGCCGTCCGCCTCCAGTTTGCGGCGCAGGTCGGCGGCGTTGTCGATGATGCCGTTGTGCACGACGGCGACCTTCTGGTCGGCCGACATGTGCGGGTGGGCGTTCACGTCGGAGGGGGCGCCGTGGGTGGCCCAGCGGGTGTGGGCGATGCCGGCGGTGCCCTTGAAGCGCGCGGGGACCTTCGCCTCCAGGTCGCGGACCCGGCCCTTGGCCTTGACCATCCGCAGGCCCGGGGTCTTCGGCGAGGTGATGACGACGCCCGCCGAGTCGTAGCCGCGGTACTCCAGGCGCTGCAGGCCCTCCAGGAGCAGCGGGGCGACGTCACGCTTCCCGATGTATCCGACGATTCCGCACATACAAGTCCCTTTTCCCCGAGTTGATGCCGTGTCGATGCGCGTCGACGCGTGTCGAGCGCCGCCTCGATGCCGTGCCGTGCCGTGTCATACCGGTGCCGTGCGGGGCACTGCCGTGCCCCGGCCGTGTGCCGCGGGCGTCAGCCGTAGACGATGCGCCGCAGTTGCCGCAGCGAGAGGTCCGGCGGTGCCACCGCGCGGTACTTCAGGTCTGCCGCGATCCGTCCGAAGATCTCCGCGTTCACCAGGCCCTGTGCCTGGAGTTCACGGTGCCGGCGCCGGACGAACTCCTCGGTCGTCTCGTCGAAGTAGGCGAGCACGTCCTGGACCACCCGCAGCGCCTCGCCCCGGCTCAGGGGCGTGGACCGCGTCAGATGATCTACGAGTTCGTCGTGCACCCGGTAGATCCTGGGGTACCGGGATCACTTTCGCAAGAATCCTGCCCGATATCGGGCAAGCAACAGTTCAAGCGCTGGTGAGGCGCTGTTCGCGTGCCGTCCATCTGCCGTCCCGCGCGCCGTCGCACCGGTGGACCATTTTCAGACGCCATGGACATTCCTCGCATGGGCGTACCCGAGAAGCTCGCCGAGCGCATGAGCATGGCCGAGCAGCACGAGTACCTGCGTTCCAAGTTCTCGCGGCGCACGATGATCCGGGGCGGCGCGGTCACCCTCGGCACGGTCGCGGGTGGCGCGTTCGTGACGGGCACCGCCGCGCAGGCCGCGGTGCCGGCCCAGCGCACCGCGTCCCCGGCCCCCGCCTCCTCGGCCGGTGCCGTCGACGGCGCGCTGGTCGCGCCCTTCGGCCGCCACCTCGCCTTCGGCAACGACCCGCGCACCGAGATCACCGTCTCCTGGCAGGTCCCGGTCGCCGTCAAGAAGCCGTTCATCCGGGTCGGCGCGCACCCCTGGGACCTGTCGCGGAAGATACCCGCCGAGGTCCGCACCCTCTACACCCCGGCCGGAGTCGGCGCCAGCGGCGACCGCACCCAGTACTACCTGCACGCCAAGCTCACCCATCTGCGTCCCGGCCGGACGTACTACTACGGCGTCGGCCACCAGGGCTTCGACCCGGCCGAGCGCCACCTGGCCGGCACCCTGGGCACCTTCACCACCGCGCCCTCGCACAAGGCGCCGTTCACCTTCACCGCCTTCGGCGACCAGGGCGTCAGCTACCACGGCCTGGCCAACGACGCGCTGATCCTCGGCCAGGACCCGGCCTTCCACCTGCACGCCGGTGACATCGCCTACGGCGACCCGGCCGGCCAGGGCAAGACCACCGACAGCGGCTTCGACTCCCGCGTCTGGGACCAGTTCCTGTACCAGACCGAGTCCGTCGCCAAGCAGGTCCCGTGGATGGTCTCCTACGGCAACCACGACATGGAGGCCTGGTACTCGCCCAACGGCTACGGCGGCGAGGAGGCCCGCTGGACCCTCCCGGACAACGGCCCCGATCACGAGAACCTGCCCGGCGTCTACTCCTTCGTCTACGGCAACACCGCCGTCATCTCGCTGGACGCCAACGACATCTCCTTCGAGATCCCGGCCAACCTCGGCATCTCCGGCGGCACCCAGACCCGGTGGCTGGAGGGTCAGCTGAAGAAGTACCGGGCCAGCCGGGACGTCGACTTCGTCGTCGTCTTCTTCCACCACTGCGCCTACTGCACCTCCACCGCGCACGCCTCGGAGGGGGGCGTGCGCCAGGAGTGGGTGCCGCTGTTCGAGAAGTACACCGTGGACCTGGTCATCAACGGCCACAACCACGTCTACGAGCGCACCGACGTGATCAAGCGCGGTCAGGTCACCAAGAAGCTCCCGATCGGCGGCACCGCCTACCCGGAGACCGACGGCGTCGTCTACGTCACCGCGGGCGCGGCCGGCAAGAGCCTGTACGCGTTCAGCGCCGACCAGACCTACGAGGGCCACGAGAAGGACATCGACGCGGTGTCCTCCTTCGTCTGCCTCAAGGACGGCGCCCGGCAGAAGGAGACCGTCGACTGGTCGCGCGTGCGCTACCTCGACTACTCCTTCCTGCGCGTGGACGTCACCCCGGCCTCCCGGGGCCGCCAGGCCACGCTGACGGTGCGCGGCATCGCCGAGACCGGCGCGCAGGTCGACCACTTCACGGTGTCGCGCCGCGCCAAGTAGGGCCCCGGCACCCGCGGGCGGTCCTCGGGCGCACGGGCTCACATGCGCTTGAGGACCGCCTGTTTGGCGAGCGCGAACTCCTCCTCGGTCAGCACCCCCGAGCGGTGCAGCTCGCCCAGCTCCCGCAGCCGCCGTAGCAGCGCGTCGTGCTCGTCCTCGGCGGGCGGCGCGCCGTGCGGGGCCGCCCGTCCGGTGCCGAGCACCGCCGGGCCGTCGGCGCCGACGTCGGCGCCGGCCGCGTCCGGACCCGGCGCCAAGGCGGCGGCAGCGGCCGGATGCGGCAGCCGGGCCTGGATCGCCGCCGCGACCAGCGCCATCAGCGGGTCCTTCTTGAAGCCCCACAGCTCGACGGCGTTCGGGTCGTACTTGGGCGGGGTGGCGTCGGGGGCGCCGCGCACGGCCAGCCGCAGATGGCCGTTCTCCAGCCCGGCGGCGGGCAGCCACTCCACCCCGGTGAGGTCGGCCGGGGTGAGGACGCGCGGACCGGCGGCGGCCTTGGCGTCCTCCGTCTTCCAGTTCCACTCCAGCCGGATCCGCTCCCCGTCGAAGCTCGCCGTGCCGTCCCCGGCGGACACCGACAGCGGCACGGCCGGGCCGGGCAGCAGATACTTGGTCACCGGACCGGTGGGCACCTGCTCCAGCAGCAGCGCGTTGCGGACCTCGTCGGCCACGTACTCGGCGACGCCGAACCGGTCGGGCTCCACCAGCAGTTGGTACGGGTCGTGCGGCTCGGCCAGCCGGCCACCGGTGGCGTGCAGCAGCGGATCGGCGCCGTCGCGCAGCCGCAGCCTGAGCCGTCCGGCCCGCTTGCCCTGCTCGAACGAGATCCCGGCCAACGCCCGCAGCGGTACGCGGAGTTCACCCAGTGTCCGGCGCAGCACGCTGATGTTCCGGTCGCGCCCCGGGGTCAGCCGCAGCGCGTCGCCGTCGAACGCCCAGGCGCCGTCCTTCTGGATGATTTCCGCCATGGGGTGATTCTTTCACCGCCGTGCGGGAGAGTGGTCGGTACTGATCCGAGTGTGAAGGGAGCGCATGTGAGACGGCACCGCAGTACGACTCTCCGCAAGTCCCTCTCCACCCGAACCACCCCCACGCCCCACGCCACCCCCACCTCCGCCACCGGCCGGGCCCCGCGCGCCGGGCGCGTCCTGGGTGCGCTGCTGCTGGTGACGGCGGCCGGCGCCTTCGCCGTCGGCGCCGCGCCGGCCGGCCGCACCGGCGGGGGAGCGGCGCCCGCCGCGACCCCGCTGAGCCAGGTGATCCCCGCCCCGGCGGCCGTCGAGCCGGGCCGGCCCCCGTACCGGATCACGTCCGGCACCCGCATCCGCGTCGACGGCTCCCGCGAGGCGCGCCAGGTCGGCACCTATCTCGCGCGACTGCTCCGCCCGGCCACCGGCTACCGGCTGCCGCTGACCACGCACGGCACGGCGGGCATCCGGCTCCGGCTGGCCCAGGGCCCCTTCGGCGCCGAGGGCTACCGCCTGGACAGCGACGCCCGCGGGGTGACGATCACCGCGGCGAAGCCGGCCGGGCTCTTCCACGGTGTGCAGACCCTGCGGCAACTGCTGCCCGCCGCCGTCGAGAAGAAGTCCGTGCAGCGGGGTCCCTGGCTGGTCGCCGGAGGCACCGTGCGCGACACCCCGCGCTACGCCTACCGGGGCGCCATGCTGGACGTCGCCCGGCACTTCTTCACCGTCGACCAGGTCAAGCGCTACATCGACCAGCTCGCCCTGTACAAGATCAACGAGCTGCATCTGCACCTGAGCGACGACCAGGGCTGGCGCATCGCCATCGACTCCTGGCCGCGCCTGGCCGCCTACGGCGGCTCCACACAGGTGGGCGGCGGACCGGGTGGCCACTACACCAAGGCCGACTACCGGGAGATCGTCCGCTACGCCGCCTCCCGCTATCTGGAGGTCGTGCCCGAGATCGACATGCCCAGCCACACCAACGCGGCCCTCGCCTCCTACGCGGAGCTGAACTGCGACGGCGTGGCGCCCCCGCTCTACACGGGCACCCAGGTCGGCTTCAGCTCGCTGTGCGCGCCCAAGGAGGTGACGTACGACTTCGTGGACGACGTGATCCGCGAGCTGGCCGCGCTCACCCCCGGCCGCTATCTGCACATCGGCGGTGACGAGGCGCACTCCACCAGCCACGAGGACTACGCGACGCTGATGAACCGGGTGCAGCCGATCGTCGCCAAGTACGGCAAGACGGTCATCGGCTGGCACCAGCTGACCGGCGCCACCCCGGCCCCGGGCGCGCTCGCCCAGTACTGGGGCCTGGACTCCACCAGCGCCGCCGAGAAGGCCCAGGTCGCCGAGGCCGCGCGGCACGGCACCGGGCTGATCCTCTCCCCGGCCGACCGGGTGTACCTGGACATGAAGTACACCAAGGACTTCCCGCTGGGCCTGGCCTGGGCCGGGTACGTCGAGGTGCGGCGCTCCTACGACTGGGATCCGGCCGCCTATCTGCCGGGGGCGCCCGCGTCCGCGGTGCGGGGTGTCGAGGCGCCGCTGTGGTCGGAGACCCTGTCGACCTCGGCCCAGCTGGACACCATGGCCTTCCCGAGGCTGCCGGGCGCCGCCGAACTCGGCTGGTCGCCCGCCGCCACGCACGACTGGGACACCTACAAGGTCCGGCTCGCCGCGCAGGCGCCGCGCTGGGACGCCCTGGGCATCGGCTACCACCGCTCGCCGCAGGTGCCCTGGACCGACGGCTGACCTGACCGGCGCGGACGGCGGCGGACCACGGGCGCCCCGGAGGACCGTCTCCGGGGCGCCCGCAGTCAACTGAGGTAAGCCTAACCTAACTCGATATGCCCTGTGAAGGCGGCGCGTGAGCGTCGGCGGCCCCGGCGGTCAGGCGACCTTCTTCGCCGTCTCCAGAGCCTTGGCCAGGTCGTCGAGGAGCGGCACGCACTTGTCGTAGGACAGGATCGGCTCCGGGTTGCGCGCGATGACCTGGCCGGCCTTGACGGCGGGGAGCTTCTTCCAGGTGGCCTGGGTGATCGCGGCGGGCTGGATGGCCGAGGTGCGGTTGTCCATCATGATGATGTCGGCCGGGTACTTGTCGATGTTCTCCCAGCTCAGCGACTCGTACCAGCCGCCGCCCTGCTTCTTGGCGCTCTCCGGGGGCTCGACCAGGTCCACGCCGAGCGCCTTGAAGTACTCCAGGTCGATGGAGAGGTTGCTGCCGGAGACATAGAACAGGTCCTGGCTGGCGGAGCCGACCAGCACCTTGAGGCCGGGCTTGGCCTTGGCGGCGGCGCGCAGCCGGGCCGCGGCGTCCTCGAAGCGCTTCTTGGCCTGCTTGACCTGCTCGCTGGTGACATCGCCGCCGAGCGACCCGGCGAGCGCCCGCATCCGCTCCAGCGGCTGGGTGAGCCGGCGGTCGTAGACGGAGATGCCGACCGTCGGGGCGCCCAGCGCGAGGATCTTCTTCTTCTGCTCCTCCGGGACGTACCAGAGGGTGCCGGCGCTGTCGAACATCGTGGAGACGAGGAGGTCGGGGGAGAGGGCCGCGTACTTCTCGATGTTGAACTGGCCCCACTCGTTGCCCAGCACGGTCACCTTGGTGACGTCCAGGTCGCCGGCCTGCACGTCCGGCTTGCCGTCCTTGGTGGTCGTCGGGCCGAAGACGCCCTTGACCGGGACGCCGTAGTCGTGGAGCGCGGCGGCGACGCCGACGAACGCGACGACGGACGAGGGCACCTTGCCGGCCTTCGCCGTCCGGCCGCGGTCGTCCTCGAACGTCCAGGGGCCGGACTTCCCGGCGCCCGTGCCGTCGCCCGAGCCCCCGTCCTTCGCCTTCTCGCTGCCGCAGGCCGCGAGCGCGGCCCCGAGTCCGAGGGCGCCGCCCGCGGCGAGGATGCCGCGGCGGGTGAGGGTGGTGGCACGGGCGTGGGACATGGATGTGGCTGCTTTCGAACAGGGCGGGAGGCCGCCGGGCCGGTCCAGGGGAGGTTAGCCTAACCTCACTGCCTGTCCAGGGGTGGGGCCGGGGACCCCGGCGGCCCTCCCGCGCCGGTTCAGCTCGTGAGGCCCAGCTCCCGGGCGATCAGCATGCGCTGGACCTCGCTGGTGCCCTCGCCGATCTCCAGGATCTTGGAGTCGCGCCACATCCGGGCCACCGGGTACTCGTTCATGAAGCCGTAGCCGCCGTGGATCTGGGTGGCGTCGCGGGCGTTGTCGACGGCGATCGTCGAGGAGTACAGCTTGGCGAGGGCGGCCTCCTTCTTGAAGGGCTCGCCGGCCAGCAGCCGGTAGGCCGCGTCGCGCCAGGCCAGCCGCGAGGTGTGGGCCTTCATCTCCATGTCGGCGATCTTGAACTGCACCGCCTGGTTGGCGCCGATCGGCCGGCCGAAGGCGTGCCGCTCCTTGGCGTACTTCACCGACTCGTCCACACAGCCCTGGGCCAGGCCGGTGGCCAGCGCGGCGATGGCGATGCGGCCCTCGTCCAGGATCCGCAGGAACTGCGCGTAGCCGCGCCCCTGTTCACCCAGCAGGTTGGCCGCCGGGACCCGGACGTCGGTGAAGGACAGCTCGCGGGTGTCCGAGGCGTTCCAGCCGACCTTGGAGTAGGCGGGCGCCACGGTGAAGCCGGGGGTGCCGGACGGCACGATGATCGCGGAGATCACGGGCCTGCCGTCGCTCTTGCGGCCGGTGACCGCGGTGACCGTGACCAGGCCGGTGATGTCCGTGCCGGAGTTGGTGATGAAGCACTTGGTGCCGTTGATCACCCACTCGTCGGTGTCCGGGTCCAGCCGGGCCGTCGTGCGGGTCGCGCCCGCGTCCGAGCCGCCGTCCGGCTCGGTCAGCCCGAACGCGCCCAGGATCTCGCCCGCGCACAGCCGCGGCAGCCAGGTCCGCTTCTGCTCCTCGGTGCCGAACAGGTGCACGGGCATGGCGCCCAGCGAGACGCCCGCCTCCAGGGTGATGGCCACGGACGAGTCGACCCGCGCCAGCTCCTCCAGGGCGATGCCGAGCGCCAGGTAGTCGCCGCCCATGCCGCCGTACTCCTCGGGGAACGGCAGCCCGAACAGGCCCATGCGGCCCATCTCGCGCACGATCTCGTACGGGAACTCGTGCCGCTCGTAGAAGTCGCCGATCTTGGGCGCCACCACGTCGTGCGCGAACTGCTCGACGGTGCGGCGCAGTTCCTCCAGCTCGGGGGTGAGGCGGTGGTTCATCGTCGATCACTGCTCCTTGTGGGAGAGGGCGCGGAGAGTACGGGAGGGGCTCGGGCGGCCCAGGTGCGCGGCCATCCACTCGCTCGTGGCGACGAGACGGCCGAGGTCCACCCCGGTGTCGATGCCGAGGCCCCGCAGCATCCACACCAGGTCCTCGGTGGCGAGGTTGCCGGTGGCGGACTTGGCGTACGGGCAGCCGCCGAGGCCGCCCGCGGAGGCGTCGACGGTGGTGACGCCGTGCTGGAGCGCGGCCAGGGTGTTGGCGAGCGCCTGGCCGTAGGTGTCGTGGAAGTGCACACCGAGCGCGGAGGTCGGCACCCCCTGCTCGTTCAGCGCGGCCAGCAGCTCCAGGACCTGGCCGGGGGTGGCGACCCCGATGGTGTCGCCGAGGCTCAGCTCGTCGCAGCCCATCTCCAGCAGCGCCCGGCAGACCCGGACGACCTGGTGGACCGGGACGGCGCCCTCCCAGGGATCGCCGAAGCACATGGACAGATAGCCGCGCACCCGCGCGTCCGCGTCCTTCGCGCGCCGCACCACCGGCTCGAACATGGCCAGCGCCTCGTCCACGCTCCGGTTGAGGTTGGCGCGGGCGAAGGACTCGGTGGCGCTGGCGAAGACGGCGACCCGGTCCGCGTGCAGCGCCAGGGCGCGGTCCAGGCCGCGCTCGTTGGGCACCAGCACCGGGAAGGCGCCGGGCAGGTCGCGCACCAGCGGGAACAGGGCCTCCGCGTCGGCGAGCTGGGGCACCCACTTCGGATGGACGAAGCTGGTGGCCTCGATCGTCGTCAGGCCCGCGCCGGCCAGCCGGCGGATGAACTCCGCCTTGACCTCGGTGGGCACGGTCAGCTTCTCGTTCTGCAGGCCGTCGCGCGGTCCGACCTCGTAGATCCTGACCCGCTGCGGCAGGTCGGGGGCCGGGACGACCATGGGCAGGGCCTCGGGGGCGGTCATGACCGCACCGTCCCTTCCTCGTCGGGCAGCGCGGCCGGGGCGGCGGTGTCCTCCTCGCGCGGGGCGACGACCGCGAGCACCTGGTCCATGGCGACGGTCGCGCCGGGGGAGACGTCCAGCTCGGTGACGGTCCCGGCGTGCGGGGCGGAGATGACGTGCTCCATCTTCATCGCCTCGACCACCACCAGGCTCTGTCCGGCGCCCACCTCGTCGCCGACGGCCACCTTCACCACCGTGACCGTGCCGGGCATGGGCGCGGTCAGCGAGTCGGCGCCCGCCCGGTCCGCGCGGGTGAGGGAGGCGGCCACCGGGTCGTGGTCGCGCACGTGCCAGGCGTCGCCGTCGCGGCCCAGCCAGTCACCGGCCCGCTCGAAGGTGTGGCGGACGCCGCCGAGGGTGACGGAGACCGTGTCGCCGTCGACCGTCTGGCTGCCGCGCGGGGTGTACGCGACCGGGTCGGCCGCCCGCAGCCAGAAGGACACCGGCTTCGGCTCCCCGCCCAGCCGCCAGCCGCTCGGCTCGGAGAACGGGTCGGTCCAGCCGTCCGCGCCGCCGGCCTTCGGGCGCAGCGCGTCGAGGCGGACCGCGGCGGCGGCCTCGTACACCTCCTCCGGCACGCCGGCGGGGACCAGCTCGTCCACCACCCGTGCCACCAGGCCGGTGTCCAGGTCGCCCGCCACGACCGCCGGGTGGGCCAGCAGCCGGCGCAGGAACCCGGCGTTGGTCGGCACGCCCAGCGTGACCGTCCGCGCGAGGGCCGCGCGCAGCCTGCGCAGGGCGGTGGCGCGGTCGGGGCCGTAGGCGATCACCTTGGACAGCATCGGGTCGTACAGGCTGCCGACCTCGGTGCCCTCGCTCAGCCCGGAGTCGGTGCGCACCCCGTCGCCCTGCGGCTCGCGCAGCCGCAGCACGGTGCCGCCCGAGGGCAGGAAGCCGCGCGCGGGGTCCTCCGCGCACAGCCGGGCCTCCACGGCGTGCCCGGTGAGGGTGATGTCCTCCTGCGCGTACGGCAGGGGCTCGCCGGAGGCGACGCGCAGCTGCCACTCGACCAGGTCGAGCCCGGTGACCAGCTCGGTGACCGGGTGCTCCACCTGGAGGCGGGTGTTCATCTCCATGAAGTAGTACGCGGACGGGTCGCCGCCGGGCACGATGAACTCCACCGTGCCCGCGCCCCGGTAGCCGCAGGAGCGGGCCGCCTGCACGGCCGCCTCGCCCATCGCCGCGCGCGTGGCCTCGTCGAGGAGCACGCTGGGCGCCTCTTCGATGATCTTCTGGTGGCGGCGCTGGAGCGAGCACTCGCGCTCGCCGAGGTGGATCACCCGGCCGTGTCCGTCGGCCAGGACCTGGATCTCGATGTGCCGAGGGGTGTCCACCCAGCGCTCGACCAGGAGGGTGTCGTCGCCGAAGGAGGCGCGGGCCTCGCGGCGGGCGGCGGCGATCTCCTCGGCGAGCAGCGCCTCCTCGCGCACCAGCCGCATGCCCTTGCCGCCGCCGCCCGCCGAGGGCTTGAGCAGCACCGGCATGCCGATGGCGCGGGCCGCCTCGGCGAGCTGCTCGTCGCTCAGGCCCGAGCCGCTGGAGCCGGGGACCACCGGCACCCCGGCCGCCGCGACCGTCTCCTTGGCGCGGATCTTGTCGCCCATCAGGGAGATCGCGTCGGCCGGCGGTCCGATGAAGACCAGGCCGGCCGCCTCGCAGGCGCGGGCGAACTCCGCGTTCTCCGCGAGGAAGCCGTAGCCGGGGTGGACGGCCTGGGCGCCGGTGCGGGCGGCGGCCTCCAGGAGCCGGTCGGCGCGCAGATAGCTCTCGGCCGCGGCCGCCGGGCCGATGCGCACCGCGGTGTCGGCCTCGCGCACATGGCGGGCGTCCGCGTCGGCGTCGGAGAAGACGGCCACCGAGCGCACGCCCAGGGCGCGCAGGGTGCGGATGACACGGACGGCGATCTCGCCGCGGTTGGCCACCAGAACTGTGTCGAACATGGTCAGCAGGTCCCCCTCACATCCGGAAGACGCCGAACTGGGGGTCACCCAGCGGGGCGTTGGCGCACGCGGTCAGGGCCAGGCCCAGCACCTGCCGGGTCTCCAGCGGGTCGATGACGCCGTCGTCCCACAGGCGTGCGGTGGCGTAGTAGGCGTTGCCCTGGCGCTCGTACTGGGCGCGCACCGGGGCCTTGAAGGACTCCTCGTCCTCCACGGACCACTCCTCGCCGCGCGCCGCGAGCTGGTCGCGCTTGACGGTAGCCAACACGGAGGCGGCCTGCTCGCCGCCCATCACGGAGATCTTGGCGTTGGGCCACATCCACAGGAAGCGGGGGGAGTAGGCCCGGCCGCACATGGAGTAGTTGCCCGCGCCGTAGGAGCCGCCGACGACCACGGTCAGCTTGGGCACCCGGGTGCACGCCACCGCCGTGACCATCTTGGCGCCGTGCTTGGCGATGCCGCCCGCCTCGTAGTCGCGGCCCACCATGAAGCCGGAGATGTTCTGCAGGAACAGCAGCGGGATGCCGCGCTGGTCGCACAGCTCGATGAAGTGGGCGCCCTTCTGGGCGGACTCGGAGAACAGGATGCCGTTGTTGCCGATGACGCCGACCGGGTGGCCGTGGATCCGGGCGAAGCCGGTGACCAGGGTCTGCCCGAACTCGGCCTTGAACTCGGCGAAGCGGGAGCCGTCCACCACGCGCGCGATGATCTCCCGCACGTCGTAGGGGGTGCGGGAGTCCACCGGCACCGCGCCGTACAGCCCGTACGGGTCCGCCTTGGGCTCTGCGGGGGCGGTGACCTCCCAGGGCAGCGGCCCGCGCGCGGGGAGGGTGGAGACGATGGTGCGCACGATGCGCAGCGCGTGCGCGTCGTCCTCGGCGAGGTGGTCGGTGACGCCGGAGGTGCGCGCGTGCACCTCGCCGCCGCCCAGCTCCTCGGCGGTGACGACCTCGCCGGTGGCCGCCTTCACCAGCGGCGGGCCGCCCAGGAAGATCGTGCCCTGGTTGCGGACGATGACCGCCTCGTCGCTCATCGCCGGGACGTACGCCCCGCCGGCCGTGCACGAGCCGAGCACCGCGGCGATCTGCGGGATCCCGGCGCCCGACAGCCGCGCCTGGTTGTAGAAGATCCGCCCGAAGTGCTCCCGGTCGGGGAAGACCTCGTCCTGCATCGGCAGGAAGGCGCCGCCCGAGTCCACCAGGTACAGGCACGGCAGCCGGTTCTCCAGGGCCACCTCCTGCGCCCTGAGGTGCTTCTTGACCGTCATCGGGTAGTACGTCCCGCCCTTGACGGTGGCGTCGTTGGCGACGATCACGCACTCACGTCCGCTGACCCGGCCGATGCCCGCGATGACGCCGGCGGCCGGGGCCTGCCCGTCGTACATCCCGTCGGCGGCCAGCGGTGCCAGCTCAAGGAAGGGCGAGCCGGGGTCGAGGAGGGTGTCCACGCGCTCGCGCGGCAGCAGCTTGCCGCGCGCGGTGTGGCGCTCGCGCGCCCGCTCCCCGCCGCCCAGCCGGGCGGCGGCCAGCTTGCCGCGCAGTTCCTCCACGAGCGCCCGGTGCGCCTGTTCGTTGGCCCGCCAGGCCTCCGACGCGGGGTCTGCCGCGCTCGTCAGCTCCGGTGCCTCCTGCATCCTCGCGGTCCCCTCACCCAGTGATCCACTGTTAATGAGCGTTAACCCATTTCCCTCAGGTTAACGACCGCTAACGCCGCTGTCTAGAATTGTTCTCATGGCCACGCGAACCGACGCCCCCACCCGCCGCGAGCAGATCCTCAGGGAGGCCGCGCGGCTCTTCGCCGAACGCGGCTTCCACGGCGTCGGCGTCGACGAGATAGGCGCCGCGGTGGGCATCAGCGGACCCGGCCTGTACCGGCACTTCCCCGGCAAGGACGCGATGCTCGCGGAGCTGCTGGTCGGCATCAGCGGGCGGCTGCTGACCGGGGCGAAGCGGCGGCTGGCGGAGGCGGACGGGTCGGCGGGGCCGGAGGCGGTCCTCGACTCGCTCATCGAGGGGCACATCGACTTCGCGCTCGACGACCGCTCCCTCATCACCTTGCACGACCGCGAGCTGGACCGCCTCCGGGACAGCGACCGCAAGCTGGTGCGCCAGCTCCAGCGGCAGTACGTCGAGCTGTGGGTGGAGGTGGTCCGCCGGGTCCACCCCGGCCTGGCGGAGTCCGCCGCGCGCTCGGCGGTGCACTCGGTGTTCGGGCTGCTGAACTCGACCCCGCACCTGGGGCGGCGCGGGACCCTGCCGGGGCGGGGGCCGATGGGGGAGCTGCTGCACCGGATGGCGCGGGGCGCGTTCGCCTCGGCGGCGTCGCCCGCGACGGACTGAGCGGGGCGCCCCGGACTGAGCGGGGCGCCCCGGGCGGCGGGCCGCGCCCCGCCCTCCGTCACTCCTCCCCCTGTGCTCCCCCTGCGCTCCTCACGCTCCCGCGTGACGAGCGTTACCGGCCCGGCCCTTTACTGGCCTCGTACTCGTCGGTACGTTTGTGTGAGCAAGCGCTTAGACAGTCGAGGTCGCGGAGGTGGGCGGCGTGCGCCGTACGGTGTTCAACGAGGATCACGAGGCGTTCCGGGAGACCCTCCGCGCCTTCATCGAGGCCGAGGTCGTACCGGTGTACGACGAGTGGTTCGCGGCCGGGCAGGCCCCCCGGGACTTCTACTACAAGCTGGGCGAGCTGGGCGTCTTCGGGATCAACGTGCCCGAGGAGTTCGGCGGCGCGGGCCTGGACAGCCACAAGTTCGAGGCCGTCCTGTACGAGGAGACCGCGCGCGCGGGCGTGCAGTTCGGCGGCTCCGGCGTGCATGTGCTGCTCGCCCTGCCGTACATCAAGATGCTGGCCACCGAGGAGCAGAAGAAGCGGTACCTGCCGAAGTTCGTCACCGGCGAGGAGATGTGGGCCATCGCGATGACCGAGCCGGGCACCGGCTCCGACCTCGCGGGCATGAAGACCACCGCCAAGCTCTCCGAGGACGGCACGCACTACGTGCTCAACGGCGCCAAGACCTTCATCACCGGCGGTGTGCACGCCGACAAGGTCATCGTCTGCGCCCGCACCTCCGCGCCCAGGGAGGACGACCGCCGCTTCGGTATCTCGCTGTTCGCGGTGGACACCAAGTCGGAGGGCTACTCCGTCGGCCGCAAGCTGGACAAGCTGGGCCTGCGCACCTCCGACACCGCCGAGCTGGCCTTCGTCGACGTCAAGGTCCCGGCCGAGGACCTGCTCGGCGAGGAGAACAAGGGCTTCTCCTACCTCGGCCACAACCTGGCCTCCGAGCGCTGGGGCATCGCCTTCGGCGCCTACGCGCAGGCCAAGGCCGCCGTCCGGTTCGCCAAGAGTTACGTCCAGGACCGCACCGTCTTCGGCAAGCCGGTCGCCCACTTCCAGAACACCAAGTTCGAGCTGGCCGCCTGCCAGGCCGAGGTGGACGCGGCCGAGGCCGTCGCCGACCGGGCGACCGAGGCCCTGGACGCCGGCGAGCTGACCCCGGCCGAGGCGGCCTCCGCCAAGCTGTTCTGCACCGAGGTCGCCCACCGCGTCATCGACCGCTGCCTCCAGCTGCACGGCGGCTACGGCTACATGAACGAGTACCCGATCGCCCGTCTGTACGCCGACAACCGCGTGAACCGGATCTACGGCGGCACCAGCGAGATCATGAAGTCGATCATCGCCAAGAACATGGGCCTGTAGGACCCGTGAGCACGGCACTGCGGTCCCTGCTCGATCTGCTCGACCTGGAGCGGATCGAGCAGGACATCTTCCGGGGCCGCTCCCGCTCGGCCGTCGTCCCGCGCGTCTTCGGCGGGCAGGTCGCGGCGCAGGCGATGGTCGCCGCCGGGCGCACGGTCCCCGCCGACCGGCACGCGCACTCGCTGCACGCCTACTTCCTGCGCCCCGGCGACCCCGGCGCGCCCATCGTCTACACGGTGGACCGCATCCGCGACGGCCGCTCCTTCACCACCCGCCGGGTGGTCGCGGTCCAGCACGGGCAGCCGGTCTTCCACCTCTCGGCGTCCTTCCAGACGTACGAGGAGGGCCTGGACCACCAGGTGCCCATGCCGCCCGCGCCGGACCCGGAGACCCTGCCCACCTCCGCCGAGCGGCTGCGCGGCTACGGCCATCTGGCGCCCGAGGTGGTCGAACGGCTCCTGGAGACCCGTGAGGCCGTCGACCTGCGCTACGTCGGCGAACCCCCGTACGGCGACTACGGCACACCCCGCGAGCCGCACTCGCAGGTGTGGTTCCGGGCCAACGGCAAGCTCGACGGCGACGTCGACACCCCGCTCCTGCACGTCGTCCTCGCCACCTACGTCTCGGACATGACGCTGCTCGACTCGGTGCTGCTCGCCCACGGGCGCGGCGGCTGGGCGGTCGGCGACGTCGTCGGGGCCTCCCTGGACCACGCGATGTGGTTCCACCGGCCCTTCCGCGCCGACGAGTGGCTGCTGTACGACCAGGTCTCGCCGTCGGCGTCCGGCGGGCGCGGGCTCGGGCAGGCCCGTATCCACACCCAGGACGGGCGGCTGGCCGTCACGGTGATCCAGGAAGGCGTGGTGCGCGTTCCCCGGGAACCCCGGGAACACTGAGGGGCATGGCGCAGACCGACCAGGACGACCAGGACGGCCCACAGGCACGGCGGGGCGGCGGCGAGAGCACCACCACGGTGATCGTCGCCGCCCTCGCCAACCTGGGCATCGCGCTGGCCAAGGCGGTCGCCGGCGTGCTCAGCGGATCCAGCGCGATGCTGTCCGAGGCCGCGCACTCGGTGGCCGACACGGTCACCGAGGTGCTGCTGCTGACCGCGCTCAAGCGCAGCGAGCGCCCCGCCGACGAGGAGCACCCCCTCGGCTACGGCCCCGAGCGCTACATCTGGGCGCTGCTGGCCGCCGTCGCCACCTTCGTCGGCGGCGCGGTCTTCTCCCTCTACGACGGCGTGCACACCCTGGTCGCGGGCGAGGAGCCGGGCGATCCGCTGGTGGCGTACCTGGTGCTCGCCGTGGCCTTCCTGCTGGAGGGCTTCTCGCTGCGCACGGGTCTGCGCCAGGCGCGCGGCGAGGCCGCCCGGCTCGCGGTGCCCTTCCGCCGCTGGTTCCGGCGCACCGCCGACACCGCCGTCAAGGCCGTCGTCATGGAGGACTCCGCCGCCCTGGTCGGCCTGCTGCTCGCGGCGGGCGGCCTGCTCGGCGGCCAGCTCACCGGCTCGGGCGTCTGGGACGGTGTCGCCTCGCTGTGCATCGGCGCGCTGCTGCTGTACGTCGCCTGGGTGCTGGGCCGGTCCAACGCGGAGCTGCTGATCGGCCGCCCGCTGCCGCCCGCCGCCCGGGAGCTGATCCGGCGCGAGCTGCTGGCCCTGGACGACATCGAGGACGTACTGGAGCTGGTCACGCTGGTGCAGGGGCCCCGGGAGGCGCTGGTGGCGGCGAAGGTCGACCTCCGGGACGGGGCGAGCGCCGCCCGGATCGAATGGACGTGCGAGCAGGCCGAGCGGCGGCTGCGCGCGGCCCTGCCCCTGGTCGGCCGGGTCTATCTGGACCCGACGCCGGGCCGCGCCCGGCGCGGCCCGCTGCCGTGAGGGGCGGCGCTCAGGCCAGGCCCGCCTGCTCCAGCAGATACGCCGTCATCGGGTCGTAGTGGCGCGGGCTGACCACGTGGTCGTCGAGCGGGACCGTCACCTGGACGGTGCCCTCGGCCTCGGCGAGGAAGAGCGCCGGGTCGTTGCAGTCGGCGTAGCCGCAGGAGTCCACGCCCAGCTGTCCGGCGCAGCCCGCCCAGCCGTGGTCGGCGACGACCAGGTCGGGCAGCGGCCGGCCCGCGCGCTCCAGACCGGTCAGGATCGCCCGCATCGGCTCGCCGGAGTGGGTGTGCCACAGCGTGGCGCCGTGCTCCAGCATCGCCACGTCCGCGAACTGCATGACGTAGCCCTCGTCGGTCTGCAGGCCCTCGGGGATGACGACGATCTCGCAGCCGGCGGCCCGCAGCGCGGCGGCCGTGGCGCGGTGCACGTCCAGCAGGCCGCCGGGGTGGCCGGTGGCCAGCAGCACCCGCTGCCCGCCGTCGGCCGCCTTGCGCAGCCGCCCGGCCAGCCGCTCCAGGCCGTCCACGGTCAGCTCGGGATCGATGGTGTCCTGGCCCTGGCGGTGCTCCGGGTCGTCGACGACCCCGACCCGCTCGGCCATCACCGCGAGCACGTCCTGCTCGTCGGTCCAGCGGTCGCCGAGTTCCAGGCCGAGCCAGTAGTTCCGGTCGCCGTTGGCCAGTTTGCGGTAGTGCGACAGGTTGTTCTCGCGGGGCGTGGCGACGTCCCCCGCGATACGGGTCCTGACGAGGTGGTCGACGAGTTCGGCGCGGCTGGGTGTCCCGGGTATCGGCATGGCTCCCATTGTGGGGCAGCGGGCGGCGCGCGACCGCCGTACCCGAGAGGCTGGGACGCGGGTCACTCCCGGCGCCCGAGCGCGAACCACAGCTCCATGCGGACGTCGGGATCGTCCAGGTCGGCGCCGAGCAGGGCCGCGCACCGGGCGATCCGCTGCCGCACGGTGTTGCGGTGCACGGCCAGCGCCACCGCCGTGCGGTCCCAGCCGCCGTGCAGCGACAGCCAGGCGCGCAGCGTCTCGGTGAGCGCCGGGTGCCCGGCCAGCGGGGCGAGCACGGCACGGGCGTGGGCGGCGGCCGCACCGGGCGGCACCAGGTCGTCCAGCGCGGGCCGGTCCGCGTGGCGGACCAGGGCGGCGCGGGTGGCGCGGGCGCGGGCCAGGGCGCGGGCCGCCTGGGTGTCGGCGGCGGCCCACTGCGCGGGCGCGGCGGGCGCGCTGAGCCCGAGCGTCCAGCCGGGCTGCGCGGCCGGTGCCCGGTCGGCGGGCAGCAGCACCCTTACGACCCCCGATCCGTCGTCCGCCAGGTCCACCAGGGGCGAGCCCAGGGCGGCGCCCAGCGCCGAGGCGGCGATCCGGTCGGCGGGCCGGTCCGGCCGGTCCGGCCGGTGCTCGGGACGGGCGTGCACCACGGTCCAGGGGCCCGCGCCGAGCAGCGGCGCCACCTCCTCGGCCGGTGCGCCCAGCAGCAGCCGCACCAGCGCGGCGGACCGGTCGGCGCCGCTGCCGCCCCGGTGCTCGCCGGTGAGCAGGGACAGCAGGACCGCGGCCACCGAGGCGATGGTGTGGTCGCCGGGCTCGTGCCGCGCCGAGGCGACGGCGAGGACGAAACCCCGGCCCGCGCCCAGCGCGTAGGCGGCCAGCCGGGTCCCGGCGGCGGTGTCGGTGGCCGAGCTGGGCGCCCGCGCGCCCGCCCGCTCCCCGGGCCGCACCCGGGCGGCCAGCGCCGCCAGCGCGTCCGGCACCCCGGCCGCCGGGTCCCGCCCGGCCCGCGCGACCGGTGCGCCGTCCGGCCCGTACAGCACGGCCGCGCCGGCCAGCTCCCGGGCCAGCCGGCGCAGCACGGACGGCACCGGGTCGGGCCGCGAGGCGGCGGCGGCCAGGCCCTGCTGGGCCCCGGTGACCCGGCGCAGCTCGGCCAGCCGCGCCTCGGCCACCAGCTGCCACACGGCGCGGGCCACCGCGGCGAAGGTGGTCCGCGGGGGCACCTCGACCAGCGGCAGCCCGCGCCCGGCGCAGGCGGCGGCCAGGGCGGCGGGCACGGTGTCGTGGACCGGGGCCACGCCGAAGCCGAGGGCCGCCCCGCCCGCCGCGACGATCCGGTCGACATAGGCGTCGAAGTACCCGGCGGGCACGCCCCCCTCTGCGGGCCCGGGGACGTGCACGCCCGCGGTCAGCAGCAGCTCGCCGCCCAGCAGGTACGGGTAGGGGTCGGCCATCTCCGTGGTGTGCGCCCCGTGGATCACGACACCCGGGCCGCACGGCCCGGCGAGCAGGCGCAGGGCCAGGTCCTCGCGGGACAGCAGCGCGGACAGCGGGACGGGCGGGGTCGGCGGGACCGGAGGGGCTGGCGGGGCTGGTGGGGCTGGTGGGGCCGGAGGCGCGGGCGGGGGCTGCGGTGCGGGAGTGTCCGGCATGGTGTGCGATTCCTCCTTCCGGGGCTGCTCGGATGGAGGAAACGTACACTTCGCAGCCGCTTCCCGGCCGCCTAGTGTCGGTCGGTGCGCCCCGGGCCGTCCCGGCGGCCTCCGGGGCGGCCCGGGGACCCGGCGTCCCCGCCGGGCCCGGCCCGAACGCGCGCCCGGACCCGCCCGGCGCACACCAGTAGAGTCGCCTGAAGCAGTACATGCGCGACGAAGCGCAGGAAAGAAGGCTTTTCATCATGAGCGGCAACGAGACGCCCCGCGGCCCGGTCGACTCCTCCCGGATCCCCCGCTACGCCGGCCCGGCCACCTTCGCCCGGCTGCCCCGCCTCGACGAGGTGGGCACCGCCGACGTCGCGGTGGTGGGCGTGCCGTTCGACTCCGGTGTCTCCTACCGGCCCGGCGCCCGCTTCGGCGGCAACGCCATCCGCGAGGCGTCCCGGCTGCTGCGCCCCTACAACCCGGCGCAGGACGCCTCCCCGTTCGCCCTCGCCCAGGTCGCCGACGGCGGGGACATCGCCGTCAACCCGTTCGACATCAACGAGGCCGTGGAGACCGTCGAGGCCGCCGCCGCCGACCTGCTCGGCACCGGCGCCCGCCTGATGACCCTCGGCGGCGACCACACCATCGCGCTGCCGCTGCTGCGTTCGGTCGCCAGGAAGCACGGCCCGGTCGCCCTGCTGCACTTCGACGCCCACCTGGACACCTGGGACACCTACTTCGGCGCCGAGTACACGCACGGCACCCCCTTCCGCCGGGCCGTGGAGGAGGGCATCCTCGACACCTCCGCCCTCTCCCACGTCGGCACCCGCGGCCCGCTCTACGGCAAGCAGGACCTGACCGACGACGAGAAGATGGGCTTCGGCATCGTCACCTCGGCGGACGTCTACCGGCGCGGCGCCGACGAGATCGCCGACCAGCTGCGCCAGCGCATCGGCGACCGGCCGCTGTACATCTCCATCGACATCGACTGCCTGGACCCGGCCCACGCGCCCGGCACCGGCACGCCCGAGGCCGGCGGCATGACCTCCCGCGAACTCCTGGAGATCCTGCGCGGCCTGGCCTCCTGCCGCCTGGTGTCGGCCGACGTCGTCGAGGTCGCCCCGGCCTACGATCACGCCGAGATCACCTCGGTGGCGGCCTCCCACACCGCCTACGAGCTGACCACGATCATGGCCCGACAGATCGCCGAGGAGAAGGCAGCCAAGTGACCCACGACCACGACCTGGTGCTCCGCCCGACGCCCGCCCAGACGGAGGCGGCGCTCAGTCCGCCCCCGGGCCGCACCGGCGCGGACCTGGTCGTGGAGACCCTGGCCGGGCTGGGCGCGACCACCGTCTTCGGCCTGCCCGGCCAGCACGCCCTGGGCGTGTTCGACGCGCTGCGCCGCTCGGACCTGCGCTACGTCGGCCTGCGCACGGAGGGCAACGCGGGCTTCGCGGCCGACGCGTACGGCCGGATCACCGGCGAGGCCGCCCCGCTGCTGGTGTCCACCGGCCCGGGAGCCCTCACCTGCCTGCCCGCGCTCCAGGAGGCGGCGGCGGCCTCGGCGCCGGTCCTCGCCATCGGCAGCCAGGTCCCCGTCGCCGGACTCGGCGGCGGACGCCACGGCTATCTGCACGAACTGCCCGACCAGGCCGCCGTGTTCCGGGGCGTGGTGAAGTCCGTCCACCCGGTGCGTACCGCCTCCCAGATCCCGTCCGCCCTCGCGGCGGCCTGGCAGTCCGCGCTCACCGCGCCGCACGGCCCGGTCTGGGTGGAGATCCCGCAGGACGTGCTGCTGGCCGAGACCGTGCTGCCGCAGGTCACGGCGGTGGACGCCACCCCGCAGGAGCTGGTGCCCCGCCCCGAACTGACCGCCGTCGCCGCCCGGTTGCTGTCCACGGCGGAGCGCCCGGCGATCATCGCGGGCGGCGGGGTGGTCCGCGCCGACGCCGCCAAGAAGCTGCGGGCGCTCGCCGAACGGCTGAACGCGCCCGTGGTCACCACCTTCGGCGGCAAGGGCGCCTTCCCCTGGAACCACCCGCTCTCCCTCCAGTCCTGGCTGGAGGACCGGCACACCACCGACTTCCTGGAGGACGCCGACGTCCTGCTGGTCGTCGGCTCCGGACTCGGCGAACTCTCCTCGAACTACCACACGTTCGCCCCGCGCGGCCGTATCGTCCAGATCGAGGTCGACCTCGGCAAGCTGGAGTCGAACCACCCGGCCCTCGGCATCCACGCGGACGCCCGCCTCGCCCTCCAGGCACTCCTGGAGACCACCGGGGAGCGCCGCGACGACACGGCCGCCGACCGGGTGCGGGAGCTGCTGGCCAAGGTCCGGGGCCGCCTCGCCGCCCAGGAACTGACCCTGGAGCAGGACGTCCTGGCCGCCGTGCGCCGCGCCCTGCCCGCCGGTTCGCCGTCCTTCTGGGACATGACGATCCTGGCGTACTGGGCGTGGTCGGCCTTCGACGCCGAGGCGCCCAACACCATGCACTCCGCCCAGGGCGCCGGCGGTCTCGGCTACGGCTTCCCGGCCGCCCTCGGCGCGGCCGTGGCCGACCCGACCCGCCCGGTCCTCGCCGTCTCCGGCGACGGCGGCGCCCTGTACTCCGTCGCCGAACTGGCCACCGCCCGCCAGTACGGCCTGGACGTCACCTGGCTGATCGTGGACGACGGCGGTTACGGCATCCTGCGCGAGTACATGACCGACGCCTTCGGCCGTGCCACCGCCACCGACCTCACCCGCCCGGACTTCACGGCCCTCGCCGAGTCCTTCGGCGTCCCCGGCGTACGCACGAGCCCGGAAACGCTGGAACAGGACCTCACGAAGGCCCTGGCCACCCCCGGCCCGTCGGTCGTCGTCCTCCCCGCCGTCCTGCGCATGTTCGCACCGACGCACCTGGACTGAACGCCGTCAGCCGCACCAGAAGAAGATCGTGTCCGGGGTCTGTCCCAGCTCCAGCCCCTGGACGCCCTCCCACTCCTCCGCCTCGAAGCGCAGCGCCTTCGCGAGCGGGCCGACCGTCTGCGCGCACTCCCCGGTGAGGCGGGGGAGGACGGCCTCGTAGGCGTCGGCGACCGCGGCGGCACGCGCGGCCGGCAGGACGCCGGTCGACGGTGTGATGTCCCCGGAGTGCGGCATCGGCACCGGCGTTCCGCCGAACAGGAAGGACGACGGCCGCAGCTCCGACGGCACGCCGAGACCAGCCAGTTCGTCGTCCACCTGGGAGAACCAGGACAGCCGGCGCCACCACCCCAGGTCCGTCGGATCGGAGAAGTGGCAGGCGACCAGGGCGTGGAAGGCATGGCGGTAGGCGGGATCCGCCTCCCGGCCGAAGTCGCCCGCCAGCAGCTCGTCCAGGGCCTGCCGGACCGGCAGGTCACCGTCCCTGCCGTCCTCGCGGAACCGGGCGTCCGTCTCCTCGCACCGCTCCCGCACGATCCCGAGCATCCGCTGCTGCTCCGGCGTCGGCTCCACCGCGGTCAGCAGCCGGACGACCGTCCGCAGGTCCCCGGTGCGCATCTCCAGGTGATGGCTCACGTCCTTCTCTCCCCGTCGCCGTCCGTCGGCGTCCGGACCGTGATCGCAAGGACCGCCGGGGCCGGGGGACCCGTGGTCCGGCGCCGTCCGCCGCCCGCTCATCCCGCCGCTCCGGCGCCGCCCGCTCACCCCGCCACGAGGTCCCCGTACTTCTCCGCGTACGCCGTGCGCTGTTCGGCGTAGCCGTCGACGAAGGCGCGCTGTTCGCCGGGGCTCATGGTGTGGCCGGGGATCCGCCGGGGGAGCAGCGGGCCGGGGAGTTCGCGGAAGGTCTCGGCGGCGGCCCTCCAGTGGCCGCCGCCGCGGCGGCGGGCCGTCATGAGGTGGTCCATCACGGACGACAGCTCCTCGCCCAGGAAGTCCATGGGCATCTCCTTGACCAGGAGTTCGTCCGGCTCGGGCGGCTCGCCCGGCCGTCCGGCCAGCAGGCGCAGGGTCCACAGCGCCGCGAGGAGGCGTCCGGACAGGTGGTGGTCGCTCGGCTTCTGTTCTGCCACGCGCCCTTCCTACCCGCCGGGCGGTGCCCATCCACCCCGCGTCGGGGGGCCGTTCGGGCAGGGGTGGCCGAAATCGCCCCGGCCGTACAACCATTGCCTCCGATCCGTGCGTCCACCGGGTATGACTCACTGGATATCCCGACGCGTCAGGGTGCTCGCGGCGATCGGCGCGGGCACCGGCATGCTCCTCCCGTGCGTGGCCGCGGCGACCCCGGCCGCCGCCGCTCCCGACCAGGTCAGCTGCACGTCCGGCAAGGCGGGGCTGGCCGCCAGGCTCCAGCAGGACATCACCGCGGCGATGGCGGGCCGCAAGGGCTCCATCGCCGTCGGTGTGCGCGACCGCGCCACCGACACGACCTGCACCTTCCGCGAGTCGAGCGCCTACGACTCGGCGAGCGTGGTCAAGGTGACCGTCCTCGCCACCCTGCTGTGGGACGCGAAGAAGACCGAGCGCTATCTCACCGACCGCGAGGTGACGCTCACCAAGGCGATGATCACGCAGTCGGACAACGACGCGACCACCGCGCTGTGGAAGCAGCTCGGACTGACCAGGATCAACGGCTTTCTGGGCGCCGCCGGCATGACCCAGACCAAGCCGGACCCGGACGGCTACTGGGGCCTGACCCAGATCACCGTGCGCGACGAGCAGAAGCTGCTCGCCCTGGTCACGGCGAAGAACGCGGTCCTGAGCGACAACTCCCGTGCCTACATGCTCCAGCTGATGGGCCAGGTCGTGTCCTCGCAGCGCTGGGGCACGCCCGCCGGGGCGCCGTCCACGGTCGCCGTGCACGTCAAGAACGGCTGGCTGGAGCGGGCCACGCACGGCTGGCGGGTGCACAGCGTGGGCACCTTCGACGGCGGTGGCCACGACTACACGATCACGGTGCTCACCCAGGACAACAGCACCATGGACTACGGCGTCACCACCATCCAGAACATCGCGACGGCCGTCCACAAGGACATCGCCCCCACCACGCGGTGGGCCAAGCGGCTGGAGCCGCCGGCCCGTCCCAGGGAGGCCACCGTCCCGCTGCCGCCGACCGGCTGACGCTTCACCGGGCGGTCTCCCACGAGCCACGCGGGACCCCTACGGTGACGGTCATGCGCCTGAGAACCGTACTCGCGACCGTCACCGCCGGCCTGGCGGCGGCCACCTGCCTCACCGCGGGGCCGGCCGCCGCCACCCCCGCCCCGGACCACACCCGGGACCGCGCCCGGGACCACGCCTGCTCCCCGTCCGTCTCCCTCGACCGCTTCTCCGACGCGCTCGACAAGACGACCTACCGGGGCTCCTACACCGGCAACTTCTCCGCCCTCGCCCGCGACCGGCACGGCGACCTCGCCGCCCTCTCCGACCGCTCCGAGCTGTTCACCCTGGACCGCCGCACGCTCAAGCCCACCGGCGTGGTCCCGCTCGCCGACGAGCAGGGCGCGCCGCTCGACTCCGAGGGCCTGGTCGTCGACCGGGACGGCACCCGGCTGATCACCTCCGAGACCGAGCCGTCCGTACGCCGCTACTCCCGCGACGGCCGCATCCTGGACCGGCTGCCGGTGCCCGGCGCGCTGCGCGTCGCCCCCGCGGGCCGCGCCACCGCCAACCAGACCTTCGAGGGCCTGACCCTGCTGCCCGGCGGCCGGACCCTGCTCGCCTCCATGGAGTACGCGCTCAGCGGCGACGACAGCCGCACGGTGCGCTTCCAGACCTGGCAGCGCACCCGGGACGGGCACTTCCGGCTCGCCGCCCAGTACGCCTACCGCACCGACGACGCGACCCTCGGCGTCCCCGAGGTGCAGGCCGTACCGGACGGCCGGCTGCTCGTCCTGGAGCGCGGCTTCACCGCGGGCGTGGGCAACACCGTCCGTCTCTACCTCGCCGACCCGCGCCGCGCCACCGACACCAGCGGCATCGAACACCTGACCGGACAGTCGGGGGTCCGGCTGATCGGGAAGACCCTGCTCACCGACCTCGCCGCCTGCCCCTCGCTCGGCGCCACCGCCCACCAGCCCCAGCCCAACCCGCTCCTCGACAACGTCGAGGGGATGACCGTCGCCGGCCACGACACCCGGGGCCGTCTGCGCGTCCTGCTGGTCAGCGACGACAACGCGAACGCGGCCCAGACCACGCGGTTCTACTACCTCCGCGTGCGGATCTGACCGCTCTCGGAGTGTCCCCGCCCGTGCGCGAAATGTTGCGGGGGGATGAAATCCGCTGCCGTCCGTGTTGGTGCCTTCCGGAAGATCAGGCCGTCAGGGAGGCACCGACGTGGCAGCGCAGCCGGGGGAGACACGAGGGTGGGTGCGCAGGCTCGCCTCGTACGCGTGGCGCCATCCCAAGGACGTGGTCCTCGCCCTCGGCTCCTCCCTCGCCGGAATGGCCGTCCTGGCGCTGGTCCCGCTGATCACCAAGGTGATCATCGACGATGTCGTCGGTGACCGCAGCCGCCCCATGGCCCCCTGGGCCGGCGCCCTGATCGGCGCCGCCCTCCTCGTCTACGCGGCCACCTACGTCCGGCGCTACTACGGCGGCCGGCTCGCCCTCGACGTCCAGCACGACCTGCGGACCGAGATGTACGCGTCGATCACCCGGCTCGACGGCCGCCGCCAGGACGAGCTGTCCACCGGGCAGGTCATCGGCCGCGCCACCAGCGACCTCCAGCTCATCCAGGGGCTGCTGTTCATGCTGCCGATGACCATCGGCAACGTCCTGCTCTTCCTGATCTCGCTGGCGATCATGGCCTGGCTCTCGCTGCCGCTGACCCTGATCGCGCTCGCCGTCGCCCCCGCGCTCGGCTGGATCGCCTCGCGCAGCCGCCGCAGACTGCACCCCGCCACCTGGTACGCGCAGGCGCAGGCCGCCGCCGTGGCGGGCGTGGTGGACGGCGCGGTCAGCGGGGTCCGCGTGGTCAAGGGCTTCGGGCAGGAGGAGCAGGAGACCGCCAAGCTGCGCGCGGTCGGCCGCAGGCTCTTCGCCGGGCGGCTGCGCACCATCCGGCTGAACGCGCGCTTCACCCCGGCCCTCCAGTCGGTCCCCGCGCTCGGCCAGGTCGCGATGCTGGCGCTCGGCGGCTGGCTGGCCGTGCACGGGCACATCACGCTCGGCACCTTCGTCGCCTTCTCCACCTACCTCGCCCAGCTCGTCGGCCCGGTCCGGATGCTCGCCGTGGTCCTCACCGTCGGCCAGCAGGCCCGCGCCGGCACCGAACGCGTCCTGGAGCTGATCGACACCGAGCCCACGCTCACCGAGGGCACCCGGGAACTGCCCGCGGACGCGCCCGCGACCGTCGAGTTCGACGACGTGTCCTTCTCCTACACCGACGGCCGCCCCGTCCTGAAGGGCCTGTCCTTCGCGATCCGCCCCGGCGAGACCCTCGCCGTCGTCGGCTCCTCCGGCTCCGGCAAGTCCACCCTCTCCCTGCTGCTGCCGCGCTTCTACGACGTCACCCACGGCGCCGTCCTGATCGGCGGCCACGACGTGCGCGAGCTGACGCTCAGCTCGCTGCGGTCCGCCATCGGCCTGGTCCCCGAGGACTCCTTCCTCTTCTCCGACACCATCCGCGCCAACATCGCCTACGGCCGCCCCGACGCCACCGACGAGGAGATCACCGCCGCCGCCCGCGCCGCCCAGGCCGACCGGTTCATCACCGAGCTGCCCGAGGGCTACGCCACCGAGGTCGGCGAGCAGGGCCTGACCCTCTCCGGCGGCCAGCGCCAGCGCGTCGCCCTGGCCCGCGCCATCCTGGCCGACCCGCGGCTGCTCGTCCTGGACGACGCCACCTCCGCCGTCGACGCCCGCGTCGAGCACGAGATCCACGAGGCGCTCGCCCGGGTCATGGCGGGCCGCACCACGCTGCTGATCGCGCACCGCCGCTCCACCCTGGCCCTGGCCGACCGCATCGCCGTCCTGGACGGCGGCCGGCTCGCCGACCTCGGCACCCACGACGAGCTCCAGGAGCGCTCCGCGCTCTACCGGCGGCTGCTCACCGACCCCGACGGACTCGGCGAGGTCTCCCCGGGCCACACCCCGCCCGCCGCGCCCCCGGAGGACGCCTCCGTCCGCGCGGAACTGGACGCCGAGTTCGACGCCGAGCGGGGCATCACCCCGAAGCTGTGGACGGGCGAGCGCGAACCGCGCGACGCCGCCACCGCCGGCATGCCCGCCACCCCCGAACTGCTCGCCCAGGTCGAGGCACTGCCACCGGCCACCGACACCCCCGACGTCGACGAGGCCCGCGCCGTACGCCCCGAGGACTCCTACGGCCTGCGCCATCTGCTGCGCGGCTTCGGACTGCCCCTGCTGGCCAGCCTCGGCCTGGTCGCCCTGGACGCCGGGATGGGCCTGCTGCTGCCGGTCCTGATCCGGCACGGCATCGACCAGGGCGTCACCAAGGCGGCCATCGGCGCCGTCTGGGCCGCCGCCCTGCTCGGGCTGCTCGCCGTGCTCGTGCAGTGGGCGGCGCAGACCGGCGAGACCCGGATGACCGGCCGCACCGGCGAACGCGTCCTGTACACGCTGCGCCTGAAGATCTTCGCCCAGCTCCAGCGGCTCGGCCTCGCCTACTACGAGCGCGAGCTGACCGGCCGGATCATGACCCGGATGACGACGGACGTGGACGCCCTGTCGACGTTCCTCCAGACCGGCCTGGTCACGGCGTTCGTCTCGGTGGTCACCTTCTTCGGCATCATGGTCGCCCTGCTGGTGATCGACGTACAGCTCGCGCTGGTCGTCTTCGCCACCCTGCCCCCGCTCGTCATCGCCACGTTCTTCTTCCGCCGGGCCAGTGTGAAGGCGTACGAACTGGCCCGTGAGCGGGTGTCGGCGGTCAACGCCGACCTCCAGGAGTCGGTGGCCGGGCTGCGGATCGTGCAGGCGTTCGGGCGCGAGCGCGACGGCGGGCGGCGGTTCGCCGAGCGCAGCGACAGCTACCGCCGGGCCCGGATACGCGGCCAGTGGCTGATCTCCGTGTACTTCCCGTTCGTGCAGTTCCTCTCCTCGGTCGCGGCGGCCTCCGTGCTGATCGCGGGCGCGGGCCGGGTCGAGGCGGCCACGCTGACCACCGGCGCCCTGGTGGCGTACCTGCTCTACATCGACCTGTTCTTCGCCCCCGTCCAGCAGCTCTCCCAGGTCTTCGACGGCTACCAGCAGGCCACCGTCTCGCTGGGCCGCATCCAGGAGCTGCTGCGCGAGCCCGCGTCCACGAAGCCCGCCGAGCGGCCCCGCGAGGTGTCCGCGCTGCGCGGCGACATCGCCTTCGAGGACGTGCGCTTCGCCTACGGCGCCGAGGGCGCCGAGGAACAGGCCCTCACCGGCATCGACCTGCGCATTCCCGCCGGGCAGACGGTGGCCTTCGTCGGCGAGACCGGCGCGGGCAAGTCGACCCTGGTCAAGCTGGTCGCCCGGTTCTACGACCCGACCGGCGGCCGGGTCACCGCGGACGGCACGGACCTGCGCGAGCTGGACCTGACGGCGTACCGCCACCGGCTCGGGGTGGTCCCGCAGGAGGCGTACCTCTTCCCGGGCACCGTCCGCGACGCCATCGCCTACGGCCGTCCCGGCGCCACCGACGCCGAGGTGGAGGCGGCGGCCCGCGCGGTCGGCGCGCACGAGATGATCGCCACCCTGGAGGGCGGCTATCTGCACGAGGTCGCCGAGCGCGGCCGCAATCTCTCCGCGGGCCAGCGCCAGCTGATCGCGCTGGCCCGCGCCGAACTGGTCGACCCGGACGTCCTGCTGCTCGACGAGGCGACCGCCGCCCTCGACCTGGCCACCGAGGCCCAGGTCAACCAGGCCACCGACCGGCTCGCGGGCCGCCGCACCACGCTGGTGGTCGCCCACCGGCTGACCACGGCGGCCCGCGCGGACCGGGTGGTGGTCCTGGACCACGGCCGGGTCGCCGAGGACGGCACCCACGACGAGCTGCTGGCCCGCGACGGCCACTACGCCGCGCTGTGGCGCACCTTCACCGGCGCGGCCGAGCCGGAGGAGCCGGTCGGCGCCCCCCGGTGACGGGCGGGAGCAACCGTCCGAGGTGTGTACGGCGTCCGTACACGCGTACGCCGATGTGCCTGCCGTGAGGGACGTGAGGGGAGAGGTGACCGTGGACAGGGCTGTGCTGCGCCGGCGGCTGGCGCTGGGCCTGGCCGTGCTGACCGGATCGGGGCTGCTCTCGCTCGCCCTGCCCGGCGCCGCCCAGGCGGCCTCCGCCGCCTGCTCGGGGCGCCAGGTCAAGACGCTGTCGTTCGCCGCCGGGTCGGTGCGCGTCTACAGGAGCAACGGCTATGTGTGCGCGGTCACGGTCCCCGCCCGCCCCGGCCGGCCGCAGGCGATGTCGGTGAGCGTGCAGGCGCGCGGCAACCGCCCGGTCACCGACCGGGGCCGCTACTCCCAGCACGCGGGGCCGGTCACCGTGCACGCCGGCCACCGCTGCGTACGGGTCACCGGCGCGGTCGGGAAACGGTCGGTCAGCAGCGGCTGGATCCTGTGCTGAGGCGCTGAGCGGGACGGCGGCCCGCCCGCCGCGAGATGATCGATTCTCCGACTCCCCTGGTGCGCAACCGAGTTGCTCCGATAGCTTCCGGCGCACATCTGTCTCACAGGGGAGTGTGCATGCGCAAGGCGCTCAGATGGCTGCTGGCACTGGTGGTGCTCGTCGGCACCGTCAGCACGGCCGGGGCGGCCACCGCCGCCCAGCAGGGAGCCACCGGCACCGACATCAAGGACCGGCTGCTGTCCATACCGGGCATGAGCCTGATCGAGGAGAAGCCCTACACCGGCTATCGCTACTTCGTCCTGAACTACACCCAGCCGGTCGACCACCGGCACCCGTCCAAGGGCACCTTCCAGCAGCGGTTCACCCTGCTGCACAAGGGAGTCGACCGCCCGACGGTGTTCTACACCAGCGGCTACAACGTCTCCACCAACCCCAGCCGCAGTGAGCCGACCCGGATCACCGACGGCAACCAGGTCTCCCTGGAGTACCGTTTCTTCACCCCGTCCCGCCCGGCCCCGGCCGACTGGTCCAAGCTCGACATCTGGCAGGCCGCCAGCGACCAGCACCGCCTCTTCACGGCGCTGAAGAAGGTCTACTCGCGCAACTGGATCGCCACCGGCGGCTCCAAGGGCGGGATGACGGCGACCTACTACGAGCGCTTCTACCCGCGCGACATGGACGGCGTCGTCGCCTACGTGGCACCCAACGACGTCGTCAACGACGAGGACTCCGCCTACGACCGCTTCTTCGAGAAGGTCGGCACCAAGGAGTGCCGCGACCGCCTCGGCGCCGTCCAGCGCGAGGCCCTGGTGCGCCGCGAGCCGCTGGAGAAGAAGTACGCCCAGTACGCCGCCGACCACCACAACACCTTCACCACCATCGGCGGCCTGGACCGCGCCTACGAGGCCGTCGTCCTCGACTACGTGTGGGGCTTCTGGCAGTACAGCCTGCTGTCGGACTGCGACACCGTCCCGGCCGACGCCCGCCACGCCACCGACCAGCAGATCTGGGACTCGATCGACACCATCTCCGGCTTCTCCGCCTACACCGACCAGGGCCTGGAGACCTACACGCCGTACTACTACCAGGCGGGCACCCAGATGGGCGCGCCCACCATCCACTTCCCGCACATCGAGAAGAAGCTCATCCGCTACGGCTACCAGCCGCCGCGCAACTTCGTGCCGCGCTCCATCCCGATGCGCTTCCAGCCCTGGGTGATGCGCGACGTGGACAGCTGGGTGCGGCACAACGCCCGGCACATGCTGTTCGTCTACGGGCAGAACGACCCGTGGGGCTCGGAGCGATTCCGCCTCGGGCACGGCGCGCGTGACTCCTACGTGTTCACCGCGCCCGGCATGAACCACGGCGCCAACGTCGCGGGCCTGGTTCCCGACCAGCAGGCGCTGGCCACGGCCAGGATCCTGGACTGGGCGGGCGTGGCTCCCGCCGCGGTGAAGGACAACCCGTCGGCGGCGCGCCCGCTGGCCCGCCCGGACGCGAAGCTGGACGCCCGGGAGACGGAGCGCGAGCCCGCGCTCCGGCCGTGACCGGCATCCTGCCGCACAGCGCCCGCTGAGCGGCAGGCCGCGCCCGGAGCACCGGCTCCGGGCGCGGCCCACCGCCGCGCGGCCCGCGGATCAGTACGTCAGGCCGTACCCGACGGGGTACAGCACCCGCGCCGGGTCGTCCGCCCGCTGCACCGGCACCGGCAGCTTCCCGCGCGGCCGCACCCGCCCGGCGATCACCCGGGCCGCGGCGCGCACCTCCACGTCCGTCCAGGAGTACGCGGCCAGGAACGCCGGTACGGACGGGAACTGGGCGACGTCGTAGGGGTTGCGCACGGCCAGCGCGACCACCGGCCGGCCCGTCGCCATCAGCCGCTCCACCAGCGTGCGCTGGGAGCTGCCCGCCGTGACGTTGTACGTCGCCACCACCACCGCGTCCGCCTGCGCCGCCGCCGCGACCGCCTGGTCGATGACGGCCTGGGCCGGGGCGGTGCCGGTGGACAGGGCGGTGGCGGTGAAGCCCAGTTCGGTGAGGGCGGCGGCGAGCACCCCGGTCGGCGGGCCCGTGGTGCCCGACGGCGAGGCCGGGTCGGCGCCCACCACGAGGATCCTGCGGTGGCCGCGGCGCGAGAGCGGCAGCAGCCGGCCCTCGTTGACCAGCAGCGTCGTCGTCCGCTCGGCGATGCGGTCGGCCGCCGCCAGATGCTCGCGGGTGCCGACCCGGTGCGGCACCTGGCGCTCGGAGACGTACGGGCCGTCGAAGAGGCCGAGGCGGTTCTTCATCCGCAGAATGCGCAGGATCGATGCGTCGAGCCGGGCCTCGGTCAGCTCGCCGCCGCGCACCGCGTCCAGCACCGCGTGCCAGGCGACGTCCAGGTCCGGCGGGTTGAGCAACTGGTCCACGCCCGCCTTCAGCGCGAGCACCGGCACCCGGTCGTCGCCGTACTTGGTGCGCACCCCCTCCATGCCGAGCGAGTCGGTGATCACCACCCCGTCGTAGCCCAGTTCGCCGCGCAGGATGCCGGTGAGGATCGGCTGCGACAGCGTGGCCGGGTCGCCGGAGTCGTCGAGCGCCGGGAACTGGATGTGCGCCGTCATCACCGAGTCGATCCCGGCCCTGATCGCGGCCCGGAACGGCACCGCGTCCAGCTTCTCCCACACCTCCCGGCTGTGCGTGATGACCGGGAAGCCGTAGTGGCTGTCCACGGCGGTGTCGCCGTGCCCGGGGAAGTGCTTGGCGGTCGCCGCGACCCGCGCGCCCTGATAGCCCTTCACCTCGGCGGCCACCAGCCGCGCCACGGCGTCCGGGTCGGCGCCGAAGGACCGTACGCCGATGACCGGGTTGGCCGGGTTGACGTTCACGTCGGCGTCGGGGGAGTAGTCCTGGTTGATGCCCATGGCGCGCAGCTCGGTGCCGGAGAGCCGGCCCAGTGTGCGGGCGTCGGCGGTGGAGCCGGAGGCGCCGACGGCCATGGCGCCGGGGAAGAGCGTGGCGGGCCTGCCGACCCGGCATACGATGCCGTGCTCCTGGTCGGTGGCGACCAGGACGGGCAGCCCGCGCGGCTGCCGGAGCGAGGCCCGCTGGATGCCGTTGGACAGGGCGGCGATCTGCCGCGGGTCGCGGGTGTTGTGGGCCCAGGTGAAGTAGATGATGCCGCCGACGCGGTACTTCGCGATCAGCTCGGCTGCGGTGCGGACGCCGATCTCGCCGAGGTTGGCGTCGATGTCGGCCTGGTCGGGGTCGGTGGCGGAGTGGCCGTAGACCCGCATCACGAAGAGCTGGCCGACCTTCTCCTCCAGGCTCATCCGCGCGACGAGGGCGCGCAGCCGGCGGTCGTCGTGCGGGGCGGCGGCCTGAGCGGTGCCGGTGGCGCCCACGGCGAGGCCGGCGGTGAGCGTGGCGGTGGCGGCGAGGACGGCGCGTCTGGAGGGGGAGGGACCGGAGGTGCCGGAGAGATCGGAGGTGCCGGAGCGATCGGAGGGGGAGGAGGGGCGTGTGGTGTCGTGCACGTGCGCTCCTTCCGGAGGGGTTCCACTGAAGGAAACTTCCGAGGGATCACCAATATCCGGGAAGTTTCTGCCAGTCAAGGGAGCGCACGGACCCGGGCGGTGGGGCGGCCGGGCCCGGAGGACGGGCGGACGCGGGCCCGGACGGCGGGGCGCACGGGCCCGGGGAGGACGGGGGACGCGAGCCCGGAGGGCGGGGCGCACGGCCCCGGACGGCGGGGCGCACGGGGCCGGAGGGCTCAGACGGCCCGTGGCGTGTGCGCCGACACCGCCGGCCAGTGCTCCCGCAGGGTGCGGACGGTCTCCGCGATGGCCGGCCGCCGGGCCGCCCCCGCGCGCCACAGCGCGTACAGATGCCGTACGGGCACGGGGTCGAGCGCCACCTCGACGACCCCCGCCGGCAGCGGCCCCCGGCCCAGCCGCGGGATCAGCGCCACCCCGAGGCCCGCGGCGACCAACGCGACCAGCGTCGGGTTCTCGTCGGCCTGGTGGACGACGTCCGGCTCGTGCCCGGCGGCGCGCAGCGTGCGCAGCAGCCAGTCGTGGCAGACCCGGCCCGGCGGCTGGCAGATCCACCGCTCCCCGCCCAGCTCCGCGCGCCGCACCGCGCTCCGCCCCGCGAACGGATGCCCGGCCGGCACCAGCAGATCGCACACGTCGTCCCCGACGGCCGCCTGCTCCACCCCGGCAGGCGCGGGCAGCGGCGCGATGTCCCAGTCGTGCGCCACGGCCAGGTCCACGGCACCCTTGGCGACCAGATCCACCGACAGATGCGGGTCGACCTCGCTGAGCCGGGCGTCCAGCGCGGGGTGCCGCCGCGCCAGGTCGGCGAGCACGCCCGGCAGCAGCCCGCGCGCCGCCGAGGCGAACGCCGCGATGGCCAGCCGCCCGGACGGCACCCCGCGCCGCTCCTCCAGCTCGGTCTCCGCCCGCTCCACGATCGCCAGCAACTCCCGCGCGGCCGCAACCAGTTGGTGCGCCTCGTCGGTGAGCCGCACCCCGCGCCCCTCGCGCTCCAGGAGGACGGTCCTGGTCTCCCGCTCCAGCTTGGCGATCTGCTGGGACACCGCCGAGGAGGTGTAGCCGAGCGCGGTGGCCGCCGCCCCCACCGTCCCGTGCACGGACACGGCGTGCAGGGCGCGCAGGCGCTGGAGATCGAGCACGGTTCCTCCCACAGGACGGCGCGGCCGGCCGCCGCCCCGCGGGCGACGCTCCGACCGGTTAGCGTTGCTGCATCCAACAGTGCAGCAATCATCGCTGGTGCTACACGGTCCGGGCGAGTGATCCTCGACGCATGCGACCACCCCACGTCCTCCTCGCCGTCCTCGTCGCCGCCGCCTGGGGCGTCAACTTCACCGTCATCGAGGTCGGCCTCGGCCACTTCCCGCCGCTGCTGTTCTCGGCCCTGCGCTTCCTGGCCGCGGCGCTGCCCGCCGTCTTCCTGGTGGGCCGGCCCAAGGTGGCCTGGAAGTGGATCGTGGGCGTGGGGCTGGTGCTCGGCGTCGCCAAGTTCGGTCTGCTGTTCGTCGGCATGGACCACGGGATGCCCGCCGGGCTGTCCTCCCTGGTGCTCCAGATCCAGGCGGTGTTCACCGCCCTGTTCGCCTTCGCCGCCCTCGGCGAGCGCCCCACCCGGCTGCGGCTGGCCGGCATGGGCGTGGCGCTCGCCGGGATCGCCGTCGCCGCCGTGGACGAGGGCACCACGGGACCGCTGGGCGCCTTCGTCCTGGTCGTCGTCGCCGCGGCCTGCTGGGGCGTCTCCAACGTCCTCACCCGCAAGGCGGCCCCGCCGGACTCCCTGAACTTCATGGTCTGGGTGAGCACCGTCCCGGTCCTGCCGCTGCTCGGCCTCTCCCTGCTGACCGAGGGCCCCTCCCAGGACCTCGCCGCCCTGCGCGGCCTGGACTGGCAGGGCGCGGGCACGGTCCTCTACGTCGCCTGGGTCACCACCGTGTTCGGCTTCGGCGCCTGGGGCTGGCTGCTGCGCCGCCACCCCGCCTCCACCGTCGCCCCGTTCTCCCTGCTGGTCCCGGTCTTCGGCATGTCGGCGGCGGCCCTCTTCCTGGGCGAGTCCGTCACCCCCCTGCGCTGGTGCGCTGCGGCCCTGCTGGTGGGCGGCGTGGCACTGACGTCGCTCGCACCGGGGAGGAGGGGCGGCGGCGCGGAGGCGCGTACGGAGAGCGCGGGGGGCGCCCAGGCGGACGTTCCCGCACAGACGGCTGCGGGCGCCCCCGCGCCGGACGGGGCCACGGTCCCTGTCGCCTCGCCGCGGGTCTGACCCGCCCCGGCGAAGCCCGCCGGGCAGGAGCGGCCGGGCAACGACGACGACCGGGCAACGACGGTCGGGCAAGAGCCGCCGACGCGCCCACCGGCCGAAACACGGTCGACGCCACCGGACCCGTACGCCACACTCCAGGCGTGACGATCACTCTGACCGGCCCGGTCCTGGAGGGCACCCTCGTACGCCTGGAACCGCTGGGGCAGCGGCACGCCGCCGACCTCGCGGTGGCGGCGGAGGAGGACCGCGGCACCTACGCGTACACCTGGGTGCCCCGGGCGGAGGAGACCGCGGCCTACATCGACGGGCAGCTCGCCCGCGCGGCCACCGGCCGCCTCGCGCCCTACGCGCAGATCTCCCTGGCCACCGGGCGCGCGGTCGGCGCCACCTCCTTCTGGGAGCCGCGCTGCTGGCGGGACGAGGACCGCCTCGACGCCGTCGAGGTCGGCTTCACCTGGCTCGCCCGCTCCGCGCAGGGCACCGGCATCAACGCCGAGGCCAAGTACCTGCTCTTCCGGCACGCCTTCGAGGTGTGGCGGGTGGCCCGGGTCGACCTGAAGACCGACGCCCGCAACAGCCGCTCCCGCGCCGCGATCGAGAGCGTCGGGGCGCGCTTCGAGGGCGTCCTGCGCAACTGGTCCCGCTCCTCGGTGCCCGGTGAGGAGGGCCGGCTGCGCGACTCGGCGATCTTCTCGATCACGGCCGAGGAATGGCCCGAGCGGCGCGCGGCCCTGGAGGCCCGGGTACGGCGGGCGGCGGAACGGGCGGCCCGCACGGACCGGGACCAGGACCGGAGCGGGACCAGGACGGGAGCGTGAACCGGCCCGAGCCCGCTACGCCGACGCGCTGAGCAGCCGGTCCAGGTACTCCCGTCCCGCCCCGAGCAGTCCGGGCAGCGGCGCCGCCGCCTCGTACCACCGCTTCTCGTACTCCCAGCACAGCCAGCCGTCCCAGCCGGCGCCGGCCAGCGCCGCCACGCACCCGGCGAGCGGCAGCACGCCCGCGCCCAGCGGCAGCGGTGTGGTGTCCTCGGCCGACGCGATGTCCTTGACCTGCACGTATCCGAGGTGCGGGGCGAGCGCCGCGTAGGTCTGCGCCGGCTGCTCACCACCGAGCCAGGTGTGCATCACGTCCCACAGCGCGCCCACCTGCCGGTGCCCGACCGGGCCGAGGACGCGGATCGCGTCGGCGCCGGTGCGGTGCGAGTCGTGGGTCTCCAGCAGGATGCGGACGCCGAGGGCGGCGGCGTCCTCGGCGGCGGCGCCCAGCCGCCGGGCCGCGACGGCGTCGGACTCCTCGGGCGGCAGCGCGGTGTCGGCACCCGGGAAGACCCGCACCGCGCCCGCGCCCAGGTCGTGCGCCAGCCGCAGCAGGGCGCGGATCTCGTCCAGCACGGGAGCGTCGTCGCCGGGTGCGGCGACCCGCGCGTATCCGGCCACGGCCAGTACCTCCACCCCGGCCGCCGCGAACTGGGCGGCCGTCTCCGCCCGCCGGGCCGGGGAGAGGCCGGTGTGCACCGGTTCCTCGGGGTGGGCGCGCAGTTCGACGCCGTCGTAGCCGTGAGTGGCCGCGAGCGCGAGGACCTCCGGGACGGGCAGGCCGGGGACACCGAGAGTGGAGAACGCGAGCTTCATGACCCGGACCCTACGCGCCGCCGCGGGCGCCCGTACCGATTCCGCCGGTCAGGCGGGCGACCCGGCGGCCTGCCGCACGGGCCGGAACACATTGAGCTGCGCGCCGGTCCTCGCGGTGGCCGACGACACCAGTTCCCAGGTCCGCAGCACCCCGTCCACGGGGAAGGGCGACTTGCCGCCGCCCAGCAGCACCGGCATCACGGCGAGCCGCAGTTCGTCCACCAGGTCCGCGGCCAGGAGCGCCCGCACCAGGGTGGGGCTGCCCATCATCGCCAGCTCCCCGGCGCCGCCGGACGCCCGCAGCTCGCGCACCTTCCCCAGCGCCTCGGCGCCCGGGACGCGTACGGTGTTCTCCCAGGTCAGCGCGGAGTCGTCGAGGGTGTCGGACACGACGTACTTGCGCAGCGAGTTGAGCCGGTCGGCGAACGGGTCCCCGGCCCGCTCGGGCCAGGCCGCGGCCATCGTGAGATAGGTACGGCGCCCGTACAGCAGCGCCTCCGCCCGCTCAAGTCCGGCCGCGAACGCCCCGCCCAGCACCTCCGGATCGAAGAACGGATGCGACCACCCGCCGTGCGCGAACCCCCCGTCGGTGTCCTCCCGCGGCCCTCCGGGCGCCTGCACGACCCCGTCGAGGCTGATGAACTCGGTGACGACGACACGCATGGGATGCCTCCCGCTCTCTGTCCGTTCGGTACACAGGACAGACCGGGGCCGGTGCCGGAACTCATCGGCCGGTGCGCGGAACCGGGCGTGTTCTCCTCTGTGGAGTACATGACACCGCACTAGGCTGACGCGCGATCAAGCGCCGGTTGACCACCGGCCCGCGAACCACCGGCGGCAGAGCCGGAACGGTTCAGCGAACCATACGGAGGGACTTTGATGAACCGCCTCAAGCGCGTACTCGCGGCAAGCGCCGCATCCATCACGCTCGCGACCGGACTGCTGGGTGCCGGAGCGGGCTCGGCGTCCGCGGCGTCGGAGGACTGCCCCGTGGGGGCCATGTGCGTCTACGCGGAGGGCGTGAACGGGGTGAGCGGCAAGCCGACCGACATCTTCTGGACCCGGGGGTCCACAAGATACACAACAAGTACAACTACCACTGGGTGTACAACAACCAGACCGACGGCTGGACCGCGAGCCTGTGCAGGGGCGCCGACGGCACGGGATGCGACGTCCCCGTCCAGGCCGGCTACCTGCGGTGGACGGACCTCACCCCGATCAACACGATCGTCCTCCGGCCGTAACCCACGCACCTCGCACGAACAGGCCCCGCCTGTGCCCGGGTCCGGCTCCGGCGAGCCCGGACCCGGGCACGGGCGGCCGGGCTGTCACGAGGGGCGCGCCGGACCGCCCGCGGGCCGTGACCGTCGCGATGAGGAGCCACCCCGGCACGAGCCACCCCGGCACGGTGCGGGTGCCGGGCGGCCCGGCACGTCACCCCCGCTGTTTCCGGGGCACCCCCGTCGACCCCCGCACCATCAGTTCCCCGTGCACCGTGGCGATCCCGCCCGGTGGCGGCTCCTCGCGGGCCATGGCTATCCGGCCGGCGCGGGCGCCCGCCTCGGCGAGGGGGAGGCGGACGGTGGTGAGGGAGGGCACCGCGTCCATGCTGAAGGGCAGGTCGTCGAAGCCCGCGACGGAGACGTCCTGCGGGATGCGCAGCCCGGACTCGCGCAGGGCCGCGCAGGCGCCCAGGGCGACGGAGTCGTTGGCGGCGACGATCGCGGTGAGCGAGGGCTCGCGGCGCAGCAGTTCCAGCGCGGCCTCGTGGCCGGAGCGGCGGTCGAAGCGGCCGTGCACGGTGAGCGCGGGGTCGTCGTCGAGGCCGGCCGCCGCCAGGGCCTCGCGGTGGCCCTCCAGGCGGTGGCGGGTGGTGGTGCGCTCGCGCGGACCCGCGATGTAGCCGAGCCGCCGGTGGCCCAGACCGGTCAGATGCCCGGTCAGCCGCCGCGCGCTCCCGCGGTTGTCGAAGGCCAGCGTGACGGCCCCGGTGTCCGGCACGGGCGGCCGTCCGCACAGCACCACCCGGGTGCCGGCCTCCGCGAGCCGGCGCAGCTTCGCCGCGACCGCCGCCGCGTGCGGCGCGTCCTCCACGGCGCCGCCGGTGAGCACGACCGCGGCGGCCCGCTGCCGCTGGAGCAGTGTCAGGTAGGTGAGTTCGCGCTCGGGCGAGCCGCCGGTGTTGCAGACCACCGCCAGCCGTTCGCCGCCGGCCCGGCCGCCCGGACCGCCGATCTCCGACTGGATCGCGCTCGCCATGATCCCGAAGAACGGGTCGGCGATGTCGTTGACCAGGATGCCGACCAGGTCGGAGGTGGCGGCGGCGAGGGCGCTCGCGGGGCCGTTGAGCACGTAGTCCAGCTCGTCGACCGCCTTCAGGACCCGTTCCCGGGTGGCCGCGGCGACGGGGTAGTTGCCGTTCAGCACGCGCGACACCGTCGCGGGCGAGACCTGGGCGCGGGCCGCCACGTCCGCCAGGGTCACCGTCATCTCGTCGTCCTCCGGTCGCGCAGCTCGTCGTCGTGAGTGATCACACCACCGCCGTACGGCCGGTGCCGGCCGCGGTGTCGTGCCGACCTTACGGCCCCCGGGGACGTCCGCGTCCGCCCGCTCGGACAACAGGCGCTGCCCGCAGGGTACGAGGGCCCCTGCCCGTGGGGTACGACGGGTGATGCCCGCAGGGCGCGGCGGCTCCTGCCCACCCGGACCAGGGGGTCCCGCCGGGCCGGACCACCGGAACCCCGCAGCGGACCCCACCGAGACCCGACCGCACCGGACCACCACTCCACCGCACGGGACCACCCCACCCCACCGGATCCCCCACCGCCCCCGCCCGCACCACCCGCGCCACCGAATCCGCCTGCCTGCCCGCCCGACACGTTCCGTGCCCGCCCTTGTCTGCGGCGCCGTCCAGAGGCTAGCTTCTCCTCGGATAGAAAGCGCTTGCTGTCCAGGGGGCCGCAGGCGCGGTACGCCGTACGAAGGGACGGGCACTGACGTGACACGCAAGACGGTGCGGATCGCCATGAACGGCGTGACCGGGCGCATGGGCCACCGCCAGCACCTGGTCCGCTCGATCCTCGCGCTGCGCGAACAGGGCGGCCTCGACCTCGGCGACGGCACCGTGCTGTGGCCGGAACCGGTCCTGGTCGGCCGCCGCGAGCACGCGCTGAAGGCGCTTGCCGAGCAGCACGGCCTGGAGCACTTCTCCACCGACCTGGACGCCGTCCTCGCCGACCCGGCCGTGGACATCTACTTCGACGCCCAGGTCACCTCCGCCCGCGAGGAGGCGCTGCGCAAGGCGATCGCCGCGGGCAAGCACATCTACACCGAGAAGCCCACCGCCACCGGTCTCGACGGCGCCCTGGAACTGGCCCGGCTCGCCGAGGCGGCGGGCATCCGGCACGGCGTCGTGCAGGACAAGATCTTCCTGCCGGGCCTGCTCAAGCTGAAGCGCCTGATCGACGGCGGCTTCTTCGGCCGCGTCCTGTCCGTGCGCGGCGAGTTCGGCTACTGGGTCTTCGAGGGCGACTGGCAGGAGGCCCAGCGCCCCTCCTGGAACTACCGCACCGAGGACGGCGGCGGCATCGTCACCGACATGTTCCCGCACTGGGAGTACGTGCTGCACGAGCTGTTCGGCCGGGTCACCTCCGTGCAGGCGCTCACCGCCACCCACGTCCCGCGGCGCTGGGACGAACAGGGCAAGCCCTATGACGCCACCGCCGACGACGCCGCCTACGGGATCTTCGAGCTGGAGGGCGGTGCCGTCGCCCAGATCAACTCCTCCTGGGCGGTGCGCGTGCACCGCGACGAACTCGTCGAGTTCCAGGTCGACGGCACCGAGGGCTCGGCCGTCGCGGGCCTGCGCCGCTGCCGCGTCCAGCACCGCTCCGCCACCCCCAAGCCGGTCTGGAACCCCGACGTCCCCGCCACCGAGGACTTCCGCGGCCAGTGGCAGGAGGTGCCCGACAACACCGTGTTCGACAACGGCTTCAAGGCCCAGTGGGAGCTGTTCCTCCGGCACGTCTACGCCGACGCCCCCTACCACTGGGACCTGCTGGCCGGCGCCCGCGGCGTCCAGCTCGCCGAACTGGGCCTGCGCTCCGCCGCCGAGGGCCGCCGCCTCGACGTACCGGAGGTCGCGCTGTGACCCTGTACCTCCCCGACGCGCACGGCGGCCTGCGCGCCCACGAACCGCGCACCGAGCCCCTGCCCGCGGTCCGCTCCGGCCCGGGAAGCGCTTTCACCTCCCGTACGGTCTTCTCGGCCGCGCACGTCGTCGCCGATCCGTACGCCGACACCGCCCCCGGCTCGCCCGCCGCCGTCGACTGGGACGCCACCCTCGCCTTCCGCCGCCACCTGTGGTCCCACGGGCTCGGCGTCGCCGAGGCGATGGACACCGCCCAGCGCGGCATGGGCCTGGACTGGTCCACGGCGGCCGAACTGATCCGTCGCTCCGCCGCCGAGGCGAAGGCGACCGGCGGCCGCATCGCCTGCGGCGTCGGCACGGACCAGCTGACCGCCACGACCACCACGACCGCCACCCTCGCCGAGGTCCGGGCCGCCTACGAGGAACAGCTCGCCGTCGTCGAGGAGTCGGGCGCCCAGGCCGTCCTGATGGCCTCGCGCGCCCTCGCCGCCACGGCCCAGGGCCCGGACGACTACCTGGAGGTCTACGGCCACCTGCTGCGCCAGGCCGCCGAACCGGTCGTCCTGCACTGGCTCGGCCCCATGTTCGACCCGGCGCTGGAGGGCTACTGGGGCTCGTCGGACCTGGACACGGCGACCGGCACCTTCCTGGAGGTCATCGCCGCCCACCCCGACAAGGTCGACGGCATCAAGGTCTCCCTGCTGGACGCGCAGCGGGAGATCGACCTGCGCCGTCGCCTCCCGCAGCGCGTGCGCTGCTACACCGGCGACGACTTCCACTACCCGGAGCTGATCGCGGGCGACGAACAGGGCTTCAGCCACGCCCTGCTGGGCATCTTCGACCCGCTGGGCCCGCTGGCCGCCGAGGCGGTACGCGTCCTGGACACCGGCGACACGGCGGGCTTCCGCGCCCTGCTGGACCCCACGGTGGCCCTCTCCCGGCACCTGTTCGAGACCCCCACCCGCTACTACAAGACCGGGGTCGTCCTGCTCGCCTGGCTGGCCGGGCACCAGAGCCACTTCACCATGGTCGGCGGCCTCCAGTCGGCCCGCTCCCTGCCGCACCTGGCCCGCGCCTACGAACTCGCCGACCGGCTCGGCCTCTTCCCCGACCCGGGGCTCGCCGAGGACCGTATGCGCACCCTGCTCTCCCTGTACGGAGTGACCTCATGAACCCCGCCCTGGGCCTGGACCGCTTCTCCGTCAACCAGATGACGGTCCGCGGGCTCTCCCTGCCCGAACTCACCGACGCCTGCGCCCGGCTGGGCGTGCCCGGCGTCGGCCTGTGGCGCGAACCGGTGCGCGAGTACGGCGTGGAGGCCGCCGCCAAGCTGGTCCGGGACGCCGGGCTGACCGTCACCACCCTGTGCCGGGGCGGCTTCCTGACCGCGACCGACCCCGTCGAGCGGGCCGGGGCGCTGGCCGACAACCACGCCGCGATCGACGAGGCCGCCGCGCTCGGCACCGACACCCTGGTCCTGGTCTCCGGCGGCCTGCCCGCCGGGGACCGGGACCTGCACGGCGCCCGCGAGCGCGTCGCCGACGCCCTCGCCGTCCTCGGCCCCTACGCGGCCGAACGCGGCGTACGCCTCGCCGTCGAGCCGCTGCACCCCATGTTCGCCGCCGACCGCTGCGTGGTCTCCACCCTCGCCCAGGCCCTGGACCTCGCCGAACGCTTCCCCGCCGGGCAGGTCGGCGTCGCCGTGGACACGTACCACATCTGGTGGGACGACCGGGCGCCCGAGCAGATCGCGCGCGCGGGCGCGGGCGGCCGTATCCACACCTTCCAGCTCGCCGACTGGACCACCCCGCTGCCCGCGGGCGTCCTCAACGGGCGCGGGCAGCTCGGCGACGGCTCCGTCGACCTGCGCGCCTGGAAGCGGCGCGTCGAGGCGGCCGGCTACACCGGCTTCATCGAGGTCGAACTCTTCAACGAGGAGCTGTGGGCGCGCGACGGCCGCGAGGTACTGGCGGAGACGGCGGCGCGGTTCACGGAACACGTGATGCGCGGCAGCGCGTCCTGACGCCGGCCCCGGCCCCGGCCCCGTCCGGGCCGCGGAAAAAATAATCACGCGCGGATGCAACCCTTCCGGCCCGAGGCGTGTCGTATCTCTCGTCGGAACCCCCGGAGGGGGCCCGGGGCGACCCGGGGAGGCTCGGGGGGAGCCACGGGTTCCGGCGCAGGAGGGGAAGAGCCGAGGGGGCCGGGTCGACGGACCGGGCCCCCTCGAAGCTGTCCGGGGCGGGTACCGCTCCCGGACCGCCGCCTCACCTCAGAAGAACACCCCGCAGCGCAGCAGGACGTTGGCGTACGGCCGCGCCTCCCCGGTCCGTACGACCAGACGCGCGCCCGCCGACAGCTCCTTCAGCCGCTCGTGCGGGACCAGGACGAGCCCGGGGAGGCGGCCCTCCAGCAGCGCCCACGCCGCCGGATTGGCGCCGCGTGACTCGGCCGCCGCCGTGGCGCCCTCCACCACCAGCTCCGCGAGCAGCCCGTCCAGCACCTCGGCGAAGGACGGCACCCCGGCGCGGAACGCCAGGTCGACCACGCGCGGCCCGTCCGGTATCGGCATGCCCGCGTCGCACACCAGCACCTCGTCCGTGTGCCCCAGCTCGGCCAGCGCACCGGCGAGATGCCGGTTGAGGATGCCCGCCTTCTTCACCGGGAGCCGCCCCGGGCGACGGCGGGGCCGAGCGCGTCGACCTCGGCGGCCGTCGGGTACGACTCCTGCGCGCCCCGCCGGGTCACGGCCGCCGCGCCCACCCGGGCCGCGTACGCCGCCGCCTCCGGCAGGGAGGCGCCCGCGCCGAGCCGCCAGGCCAGCGCCGCGGTGAAGGCGTCGCCCGCGCCCGTCGTGTCCACGGCCTCCACCCGCACCGACGGCACCCGGGACACCCCCTGCGCCGACGCCACCAGGGCGCCCTCGCCGCCGAGGGTGACCACCACCGAGCGCGGCCCGCGCGCGAGCAGCGCCCGCGCCCAGTCCTCCGGGGCGTCGCCCGCCCCGTCCCCGCCCAGGATCACCTTCGCCTCGTGCTCGTTGACGATCAGCGGATCGCAGGCGTCCAGCAGTTCCTGCGGCAGCGGGCGCGGCGGCGACGGGTTCAGCACGAACCGGCTGTCCGGCGCGAGATGCCGTACGGCCTCCACGACCGACTCCAGCGGGATCTCCAGCTGCGCGGACACCACCCGGGCCGACCCGACGAGCGGGGCGGCGGCGCGGACGTCGTCCGGGGTCAGCCGGCCGTTGGCGCCCGGCGAGACCACGATGCTGTTGTCCCCGGAAGGGTCCACCGTGATCAGCGCGACCCCGGTCGGGGCGCCCCCGGCCAGCACACCCGCCGGGTCGACACCGGCCGCCCGCAGCGAGTCCAGCAGCAGCCGGCCGTGCGCGTCGTCGCCGACCCGCGCCAGCAGGGCCGTACGGGCCCCGAGCCGGGCGGCGGCCACCGCCTGGTTGGCGCCCTTGCCGCCGGGGTGGACGGCCAGGTCGGAGCCGAGCACCGTCTCCCCGGCCGCGGGCCGCCGCTCGACGCCGATCACCAGGTCGGCGTTGGCCGACCCCACGACCAGCAGGTCGTAGTCGTACATGCGCTGTGTCTCCTTGAGGACCATGAGAGATCGGGGGACGGGCCGGTCACCGGTCAGCCGCTGAACCCGGCCACGTTCTCCTTCGTTACCACCTTCACCGGCACCTTCACCGTCGGCGCGACCTGCTTGCCCTGGACCGCCTTGAGCGCGTTGTCCACGGCAATCCGGCCGAGCTGGCTGGGCTGCTGCGCGACGGAGGCGTACAGCGTGCCGTTCTTCACGGCCGTCAGCCCGTCCGGGGTGCCGTCGAAGCCGACCACCTGCACCGACGTACCGGCCTTGGAGCCGAGCGCCTTGACCGCGCCGAGCGCCATCTCGTCGTTGGCGGCGATCACGCCCTGCACGTCCGGGTGGGCCTGGAGCAGGTTCGACATCACGTCGAGGCCCTTGGTGCGGTCGAAGTCCGCGGGCTGCTGGGCGAGCACCTGGATACCGGGGTACGCCTTGAGGCCCTGGGCGAAACCGGCGGCGCGCTCACGGGCGGCGGAGGTGCCCGCCTGCCCCTGGAGGATCACGATCTTCCCGTGGCCGCCCAGCTTCCCGGCGATGCTCCTGGCGGCCAGTTCGCCGCCGGCCACGTTGTCGGAGGCGACCAGCGCGGCCGTCTTCGCGTTGTTGACGCCGCGGTCCACGGCGATCACCGGGATGTCCGCCTTGCCCGCGGCCTTCACGGAGTTGCTGGCCGCGTCCGAGTCGACCGGGTTGACGATGATCGCGCCCAGGCTGGAACTGGTGAAGTTCTGGAGCTGGTTGGCCTGCTGCGAGGCGTCGTTCTGCGCGTCGGTGACCGTCAGGTCCAGGCCCAGCTTCTTCGCCTCGGCCTGGGCGCCCGACTTGATCTGCACGAAGAACGGGTTGTTCAGCGTGGACAGCGAAAGACCCAGCTTCGGCGTGGTCGAGGCGGACCCGGTGTGCAGCAGCGAGGTCGCCGCCACCAGCGCCACCGTCACCACGGCCGCCAGCCCGTACGTCGCCGCCTGCCTGCCCTTGCCGCCGCCGCTGCCCGTGCCCGCGGCCTGCGGGGTCGCCCCCGCCTTGCGGCGCACCGTGTCCAGCAGCACCGCCAGCGCGATCACCACACCGATGACGACCTGCTGCCAGAACGCGGACACCGACAGCAGGTTGAGGCCGTTCCTGAGCACCGCGAGGATCAGCGCGCCGATCAGCGTGCCGGACGCCTTGCCGGTGCCGCCCGCCAGCGAGGCGCCGCCGATGACGACCGCGGCGATCGCGTCCAGCTCGTAGCCGTTGGCGGCCTGCGGCTGCGCGGAGGACAGCCGGGCGGCGAGCACGATGCCCGCGGCGGCGGCGAACAGCCCGGACAGGGCGTAGATCGCGAGCTTCTGCCGCTTCACGCGCAGCCCCGAGAGCCGGGCCGCCTCCTCGTTGCCGCCGATCGCGTACATCGAACGCCCGATGTACGTACGTCCCAGCACGAACGCCGTGATCAGCCCCATCACGACCATGACCAGCACCGGCACCGGCAGCCAGCCGCCGAGCGTGTCGCCCAGGTGCGAGACCGAGTCCGGCAGGGCGATCGGGGAGCCCTGCGAGATGACCAGTGACAGACCGCGCGCCACCGACAGCATGGCCAGCGTCGCGATGAACGGCGGCAGCTTGCCGTAGGAGATCAGGAAGCCGTTGACCAGGCCCGCCGCGATGCCCGTGGCGACGGCGAGGACCACCGCGAGGGCGACCGGCACCCCGTGCGAGGTGGCGCTCCAGGCCAGCACGGTCGCCGAGAGCGCCGCCACCGAACCCACCGACAGGTCGATGCCCGCCGCGACGATGACGAAGGTGACACCGAAGGCCAGGATGGCGGTGACCGCCGCCTGGACGCCGATGTTGAGCAGGTTGTCCGTCGTCAGGAAGTCGCCGGAGAGCGCGGACAGCGCGATGACGAGGACGATCAGCGCGGTCAGCGCGCCGTTGTCGAGGAGCAGCCGGCGCAGGCCGGAGGCGCCACCCGCGCCCGCCTTGCTCTTGAGCGTGTCAGTGGCCACGGGGGGCCTCCACTTCGGTCGTTCCGTTCACAGGGGTCGCGGGGTTCGAGGGGCCCGCGGGGGCGGACGAGGAGGGCGAACCGACGGCGAGCGCCATCACGGCGTCCTGCGTGGCCCGGTCGGCCGGGAGCTCCCCGGCGATCCGGCCCTGGGCCATCACCAGCACCCGGTCGCTCATGCCGAGCACCTCGGGCAGATCGCTGGAGATCATCAGGACGGCGGCACCGGCCGCGGTCAGTTCGTTGATGAGCTGGTAGATCTCGACCTTGGCGCCGACGTCGATGCCCCGGGTCGGCTCGTCGAGGATGAGGACCTTGGTGTCCGCGAGCAGCCACTTGCCGATGACGACCTTCTGCTGGTTGCCGCCGGACAGCGTCCGCACATGCTGGCCGAGCCCGGCCATCCGCACACCGAGCTGCCCGGCGATCCGCTCGGCCGCCCGGTGCTGCCCCTTGAGGTCGACGAGCCCGCCGCGCGAGGTCGAGCGCAGGGTCACCAGACCGAGGTTCTCCGCCACGGAGGCGTCCAGGACCAGGCCCTGGCCCTTGCGGTCCTCGGGCACCAGCCCGATCCCGGCGGCCATCGCCGCGTTCACGTCGTGCCGCCGCAGCCGCACGCCCGCGACCCGGACGTCCCCCTTGTCGTACGGGTCCGCGCCGAACACGGCCCGCACGACCTCCGTACGGCCCGCGCCGACCAGCCCCGCGATGCCGACCACCTCACCGGCGTGCACCTCGAAGCCCACGTCGTGGAAGACGCCGTCACGGGTGAGGCCGTCCACGGTGAGCAGCGGCTCGCCGCGCTCGGCCCGCTCCCGCGGGTACTGCTGCTCGATGGAGCGGCCCACCATGAGCCGGACCAGTTCGTCCTCGGGCGTCGAGGCGGGCACCTGGCCCACGCTGCGCCCGTCCCGGATGACCGTGACCCGGTCGCCCAGGGCGGCGATCTCCTCCAGGTGGTGCGTGATGAACACGATGCCCACGCCGTCCGCGCGCAGCGCCCGCACGATCGCGAACAGCTTCTCGACCTCCTCGGAGGTCAGCACGGCGGTCGGCTCGTCCATGATGAGCACGCGCGCGTCCAGGCTCAGCGCCTTGGCGATCTCGACCATCTGGAGCCGGGCGATGCCCAGGTCCCGCACCCGCGCGCGGGGCGACACCTTGACGCCCACCCGGTCGAGCAGGGCGGCGGCCTCCGTCTCCATCCGCTTGCGGTCGATGATCCCGAAGCGGCGCGGCTGGCGGCCCAGGAAGATGTTCTCCGCGACCGTCAGGTCGGGGACCAGGTTGAACTCCTGGTAGATGGTGGCGATCCCGAGCCGCTCGGAGTCCTGCGCACCGTGGATGCGCACCTCCTCGCCGCCGGCCAGGATCCGCCCCGCGTCGGGGGTGTAGGCGCCGGAGAGCATCTTGATCAGCGTGCTCTTGCCCGCGCCGTTCTCACCGAGCAGCACGTGCACCTCGCCGCGGCGCAGGTCGAAGTCGACGCTGTCCAGCGCCACCACGCCCGGGAAGGTCTTCCGGATGCCCTCGATGCGCAGCAACTCGTCCGGGTCGCTCACGGCATGCTCCTGTTCGTTGCGAAGGACTCGTCCTCCGGTAGGGCTCCGGCACCGGCGGCGGGCTCCCGTACGCCGGGGACGACGGTCACGGCAGCGGACGGCTCGGCGGGGAAGCCGGGCAAGCCGGGGGAGGAGGGGGAGCCGGGGGAGGGGGAGGAGGGGGACTCGCCGCACGAGCGGCGCACCACGAGCCGGGCGGGCAGGGTCACCGACTCCGGACCGCGCCCCTCGACCCGGTCCACCAGCGCCCGTACGGCGGCCCGCCCCAGCGCGCCGGTGGGCTGGGCGATGGCGGTGATCGGCGGATCGGTGTGCACGAACCACGGGATGTCGTCGAACGCGGCCAGCGCGATGTCGTCCGGCACCCGCAGCCCGCGGGCGCGGATCGCGTCCAGCGCGCCGAGCGCCATCAGATTGTCGGCGGCGAAGATCACCTCGGGCGGTTCGGGCAGGTCGAGGAAGCCCTCGGTGACCCGCCGCCCGCTCTCCGCCTGGAAGTCGCCCTGCCCCGTGTAGGCGTCGGGCAGGTCGAGCCCGTACGCGGCCAGCGCGTCCCGGAAGGCCCGCACGCGCTCGCTGCCGGTGGTGGTGGCCGCCGGGCCCGCGATGATCGCGAGCCGCCGGTGGCCGAGCCCGCACAGGTGCGCGACGAGATCACGCACCGCCTGCTGCCCGTCCGCCCGGACCACCGGCACGTCCACGCCCTTGATCCACCGGTCCACGAACACCATGGGCGTGCCCGCCCGCGCGGCCTGGAGCATCAGCGGCGAACCGCCGTCGGTGGGGGAGACCAGCAGCCCGTCGATCCTGCGGTCCAGCAGCGTCCGTACGTGGTGGTCCTGGAGGTCGGGCCGCTCGTCGGCGTTCCCGATGATCACGCTGTAGCCGAGTGCGCGGGCCTCCTCCTCGACGGAGCGGGCCAGCTCGGTGAAGTAGGGGTTGAGCACGTCGCTGATGACCAGCCCGAGCGTGCGGGTCTGGTCCGTGCGCAGCGACCGGGCGACGGCGTTCGGCCGGTAGCCCAGCGCCTCGACGGCGGCCCGCACACGGGCCCGCGCCTCGGCGCTGACCGACGGGTGCTCGTTCAGGACGCGCGAGACCGTGGCCACGGAGACACCCGCTTCGGCAGCGACGTCCTTGATGCTCGCCATCGCCGTTCCACCTCCTCGTGGAATCGATTACATGAGGGATTGGAATCGATTACTCGGCGCGGGGCAAGAGTCTGTGACCAGATCGTGACGTACGGGCCGGGGTGCCGTGACCAGCGGGCGGCGCGGCGCGAACGCCGGTGAACGGCCGCTTCCGCCGTGACGGTCACCGGTTGTGGCAGCCCTGTGACGCAACACGGTTGCGACGGCGATGGCCGGTTGTGAACATGGAGAGGCGAAGACGTTCACGGAGGGTTGTTCACCGAGGACGGTGCAACCCGCTTCAGGGGGAGGCGAGTTCGGCGTGAAGTTCGATATGGGTACGCAGACGTTGTCGACGTTGACGCGTGATTCGCGTGGGTCGAGTGATGATCTGGGGTCGTTGATCCGTCAGTTGGTGCAGGCGGTGGAGCCGTTGGAGGGGAAGTTCAACGGTACGGGGCGGCGGATGTTCGATGAGTTCAAGGGGCGGGCGGACGGGATCGCGCGTGAGTTGAATGCGTCGTTGTCGGCGATTGTGGGTGGTCAGTCGGGGATGGACGGTGCGTTCTCGTCGGGTGATCAGGAGCAGGGTGACAATGCGCGGCATCACATGGGTGCGGCGAATTTTGATGCGGCGCGGTTCCGCTGATCCGTCGGGGTCGTTGGTGTCGTTGGTGTCGTTGGTGTTGTCTGTTCTGTTGTTTTTCTGTTTCACGGGGAGTGGTGTGTGATGGCGGGTTCGGGTTCGGGTTCGGATCGTCGTTCGTATGACACGGGTGCGTCGTCGGATGTGCAGGGGAGTCTTCAGGCGGTGGTGGCGCGGTTGGAGGAGGTGATCGGGCAGCGTGATCGTCAGGTGAAGGCGGCGATGGCTGATTTCACGGCTGATGGTGTGGCGGATGAGTATCACGGCAAGGAGCAGCGGTGGAATCGTGCGTCGCAGGAGGTGCGGAACATCATCGGGCTGGTGAAGTCGACGTTGGAGAAGAATGACGCGACGGCGCAGTCGACGTTGGCGAAGGCGAAGTCGGCGGTGGACAACATCGGCTGAGGGGCCGGTTTCGTGGGGTCTGCTGTAGGTCGTGGTGGGTACGGGGGTTGTCGGTGTCGGGCTGGGATCTGAAGCCGCAGGGTATTTCGGGTGTGTTGAGGACGACGGGTGAGTCGGCGTCGCATCTGGAGACGTACGGGAAGGCGTTCGGGGAGCATTTGACGTCGGCGGCGACGTATGCGGGGACGATCTCTGCGGACTCCGGTGGTGGGGGTAAGGACGGTAAGGGGCAGGGGGGTCTGGTGGCGTTGGCTCTGTCGCAGTGGGCGGAGCATGCGTCGAGGGATCTGCAGTTCGTGGCGGCGCGGGCGGGTAAGTCGTTGCAGGGTGTGGTGGATGCGACGACGGCGTATCTGAATGGTGATGAGGAGATGGCGGCGCGTGCGCAGCGTGCTGCGTTGAAGGCGCCGAAGCTGGATGCTCCCGGGGTGGGTGCGGGGTGATCAAGCCTGAGGAGATTCCGCAGTTCACGGGTGATCTGGAACTGCTGGAGAAGGCGTACGGGAACCTGAAGGCGGACGCGGGTCATATCCGTTCGACCGGTCAGGACGTCCACACGAAGTTCCAGGGACTGTCGGCGTATTACAGGGCTCCGGAGGCGGAGCAGTTGTTCGCGTCGACGAAGCCGGTGAAGGACCGCGCGGACACGTTCGCGACCGGGCTGGAGTCGGTGTCGGGGGCGTTGTCGGGGTATGCGACGGAGATCCGTCCTCTCGTCAAGAAGCTGGAGGATCTGAAGGACGAGGCGACGACGTTCGTCGATTCGGTCAAGGACGACGACGACTGGCAGTACGACGGTGACAAGGTCGATCACCACAACCGGATCCGGGACGAGATCACGCGGACGGTCGCGGCGTTCTGGGCGGCGGAGCGTACCTGCCACAACAAGATCACCGCGTTGTTCCACGGTACGCAGATGGTCGCGGGGGACGGTTCGGACCGCAAGGACCAGTACGGGTTCGACGCGGATGATCTGAAGAACGCGAAGCTTCCCTGGGGTGACCCGGTGGAGGAGAAGCATCACTGGTACGAGGTGGGTCACTGGGTCAAGTCGTTCGTGTGGGACGGCCTGATCGTGGACGGTGTGTGGGGCACGATCAAGGGTCTGGGGACGCTGGTCGGTTTCGGTGGCTGGGAGGCGATGGGTCAGGCGTGGAAGGGCCTCGCGCAGCTCGCCACCGGTCTGGTCCTGACCTCGTTGCCGGGTCTGGGCACGCTGTTCTGGGCGCTGCCGGACGACAAGCTGCCGTCCTGGATCCGTGATTCGCGTACGGCGATGAAGGAGACGGGGAAGGCGCTGGTGGCGTGGGACGAGTGGGGCAAGAACCCCGCCCGCGCGGCCGGTGCGGTCACGTTCAATGTGCTGACCACGGTGTTCACGGGTGGTGCGGGGGGTGCGGCGTCGGGTGCGGGCAAGGCCGGCGCGGTCGCGAAGGCGTTGTCGGTGGCGGGCAAGGCGGGCAGGGTCATCGATCCGATGACGTATGTGGCCAAGGGTGCGGGTGCGGGCCTGTCGAAGATCGGGGACATCACCAAGGCTTTGAAGGGCATCGGCAAGATCGACATCCCGGCCCTCCCCGAGAACGCGATCACCCTCCCCAAGGACGCCCTCAGACTCCCCGACGGCAGCTTCCACCTCCCCGAGGGCACCCCCATCCCGGAAGGAGCGACGAAGCTGCCGAACGGCACCTTCAAGCTCCCCGACGACGTCCCCGTCGTCCACGACGGCGCCCACCCCCTGCCCACCCCCGACCACACCGGTCCCCTCTACGGACACCCCGACGGCCACATCGTCGACGGCAACGGCAAGATCCTCATCCACGCCGACGAACTCCACAAACCCCCCGCCACAGAAACCAACCTCCCGCACACCCCCGACCCCACCCGCGAACCCGCCCTCGTCGGCACGGCTCCCCACACCGCGGAACACGCCGGTGAACACATCCGACTCGGCAGCAACACCAGTCACGACGTCGGAGACGTGCATGGAATCGGGGACAGCAGGCCCACTGCGTCCTCGGCTCACGGTGGTGGCCACCCCTCTGATGGCAGCGTGCATCACCACGGAACAGAGCCGTCAGCCGTTCACGAGTCGCCGTCGGGACACCCCAACGGCAACGAGGGTGCTAGCCGCCCCCACCACGACAGTCACGTCGGGGACGGTCACGACGGCTCCACGGTGGATCACCACGATCCGCACGGAGGGGCTCACGGACACGAATCCGACCTCGGCGGCGGAGGAGACACGCACCTCCCACGGGACATCGATCTCGACGGACCGATGGCGAACGTGCCCGACGGACCCTCCGGTTCCTTGCCGGACGGCTCGTGGGCAGGCGAGAACGGGCTGCATCTCGATCCCGAGGCGAACCGGGTGGCCGACGAGTTCATGGATCGTTCCAAGAAGGCCGAGCCTGACATCACTGAGTCGATGCAGTCTGTTGCGAGCCGGGTCGACGAGGGGAAGCTCATCGGGCTCGAGTACCGACTGAAGGGAGCGGACTCCCTCAAACGCAAGCTCGCCACAGACCTGTTCGAGAACATCGGCAGGCGTCCTGACGAGGTTCTGGGAGGCATCAAAGACTCCATCCGCTACACCATGGAGGTGCCGGTGGAGCGCTACACACATGGTGTTCAGCAGGCGATCGATGAACTACAGGCCAAGGGTTTCGAGAACGTCACCTACAAGAACACTTGGGACTCGGCGGGATACAAAGGGATCAACTCCACCTGGCGGGACCCTGTCAGTGGCCAGGCGTTCGAAGTGCAGTTCCACACTGCCGACAGCTTCACAGCCAAGATGGACGGCCACATCCTCTATGAGAAGGAGCGCTTGCCTGGGGTTTCCCCCGAGGAACTCGCCGCCATCAAAGTTGAGCAGACCGAGCTGTTCGGCAGGGTACCGGTGCCTCATGGAGCAGCTGACATCCGGCTCGGCGCCCATGGATCCGCGGACGTTGTCCCGGCCATCAGCAGGGAATCCGGCGGGAGTGCCGGGCATGCCGTGCCTCCTACGCACGAGCCACATGGTCCCCCGCACGATCACCAGGCATCCGACCTCCACGACCCCGAGCACTCCGTCGAGCCGACGGGGCACGGCCAGGGGACGTCCCACGGACACCAGGAATCGCCTGGTGAGAGTCCGTACACAGAGGGGCCGCAGGGCGGCTGGAGCGGTGCCGGCTGGGTGGAGAAGCCTGATCCCATTCATGACCCGGATTCTGTGGTCGCAGCCGAGATGTACGAGCACATCAGGTCGACGGAAAATCGGGTGGAGCTGCCCGCTATCTCGAAGAACACGGGTGTCGACGAATCGGTGCTCCGGCAGGTGAAGAGTCACTTGTTCCGGTCCCAGCATGAGGTGGCCATCGGTCCCGGCACCACCAAGAAGGGCCTCTTTACTCCTCGCAGGGACATCGGCGAGCTGTGGTCCGCAGCCAGGGAAGGAAAGCTGAGCGAGGAAGGAGTACAGCAGTTCAAGCACCTCATGGCGCATGAGTATGTGGAGAGCAGCCTCATGAAGTCGGGCCTCCCGTACATCCGCGAGTATGATCACTTGTGGGAGTTGGACCCGTCTGACGGTAAGTACTACCGACCTCAGTTCCCGCAGGATGTGCGCGACGCAGGAGCCCACGATCTGGCGCCCAACGACAAGATCGGGGGGTTCCGCCACTGGAGGTCCTTGGGGATGGAGCACCCTGGGGTCGTTCTGGCCGATGACCTGTCCAACCTCGATGATGTAGTGAAAGCAATTCACCAGCAATTGCGCTCGAAGGGGTTGGAGCTGTAGTGAGTACCGAACTGTCGCGCACCGTACTGGAACGTCTGCGTACGGTGGAGTGGTACGGCGACTGGGACACTGCCACTGCGCACACCCGATCGCGGGCACTCTTGATGCGTGAATTCATGCGCCGTTCCGCCCTTTGGGCAGAAAATTATGGTGCGCAAGTCGAATGGCCCTTCTTTGACATCACAGAGTTCATCGATCCGGCTTTCTCCTTCGATCCGGAAGTGGAGAGAGAGCTGGATGAATTTCTGATGCGTATGGTTCCCACTCCGTCGACTGCGAGAACGTGCCGCGGTGCCGTGCGGTGGCCGGCTTTTCGCGCAGCGCGCGCGGAAGACTTGCCCGACCTTCCCGATCCGTACGAACCGCTGCTGCTCATGTATGGGAGGGGCGGTGGGTATTCGGTCGAGGAATTCATTGACCTCTACGGTGTGATGATTCCTTACGGGAATTTTGAGTCGAACCTCAGGGCCGAGTCGTTCCTCACGCTTGAGGCCTCCACGCTTGACGCGCTCGACCAAGACGCAACGGGTCGTATCACGTACTACGCCAAGGTCGGCGATGGTTACTCTCGCACCGCCCCGCTCGGCATCGTAAGGAGGAGAAAGGTCGGAAGGGAGGGTGCGACACATGACGAGGCATTCACGCGCAACCTGCGGTGGGAGCCTACGGAGTATATGCGTCGATACGAACTGGGAGAAAACGATGTGGACCATGTGGAGATTTCGGAGCGGGAAGCTGCCGCGTTCATCGAATCCGTGACCAAGCGCCTGACGGGCGCTCGATAGCCATCGAAGGTCCGCAAAGGGAAACAAGGATCAGCAGGACGGACGACTGTACCCTCTCCAGGTTTCCGGACGACAGGTTCGCCGCGCGGCGGTTGCGTGAACGGCTGGACGAGGATGCCGGTCTCGACGCCATCGGTCTGAACCTCAGCGGTGCCGACCTTTCGCGTGGTGATTTCTCCGAGTCGATGTTCAACGACGTTCATCGACGCGAAGCTGATCGGTACGAGGCTCGTCGGGGCCGATCTGTACCACTTGTACGCTCTGGCAGCGGACTTCAGCAGAGCCGATCTGACGGGCTCCTCACTCGTGCAGGTCGAACTCGACGATGCCGTCAGGAGGGAAGCGGTTCTCGACGGGGCGGATCTGGCGAAGGCTTCGCTGCGTGACGTGGATGCCATGAGAGCCAGCTGCCGTGGCACTCAGTTCATGGGGTCCGCCCTGCCGGCCGTGGACTTCCGGTCCGCGGACCTCAGCGGCGCGGTCCTCGTCCGGGTCGTCGCCTCCGCCGGGTAGGGGCAGGAGTTCCGGTCAACTGACGCACGCGCGCTCCAATACCCCGAGGCGGCACTCGCCTGCGCAGTGCCATACTCCGCCCATGAAAACCGAGGTGGCGGGGACCGCGACGGCCTGGAGTCTGCGTCCCGCCGTGGTGGCAGACATCGAGCCGATCGCCGAGCTGCGGGCCGAGGTCATGCGCGCCGATCTGGAACGCCTCGGACGCTACGACGAACACCGGGTGCGGCAGCGGCTGCGTGATTCCTTCTCCTCGCGGTACACCTCGGTCATCGAGGCCGGCGGCGAACTCGCGGGCTGCGTGACCTTCCGTCCGGCCGACGGCAGGCGATGGCTGGAGCACTTCTACCTCGCCCCGCACCACCAAAGCCGGGGCCTCGGCTCCGCCGTTCTCCGCACACTGCTCCGGCGAGCCGACGCCCAGGGCGAGACCGTCGCCCTGAACGTCCTCCAGGGCAGCCCCGCCCGCCGCCTCTACGAACGCCACGGCTTCGCCCTGGAAGCAGAAGACCCGGTCGACGTCTTCCTGGCCCGTCCACCAGGTGCGGACGCCTCGTCGTACGCGCGGAACGAGGCGAACCGGCTGGGCCTGCTTCCTCGAAAAAGTGGCTGAGGAAACTCATGGCACTGGAGACGGCAGCCCGTCCCGGGCCGTGTCCGAATGGCTTATGGCGAACGGCTGGTTCCCCGCACGTGACATCGGTGCGGAAGCCGAGGAACTGGTCCGGATCCGGGCAGAGGATGCCCGGCGACAGGGCGTCACGCTGTCGCCCCTGCCATCCGCGTCGCGGATCGTCCACGTGTACGGCGGTCTCACACTGCCGTGGCCGGGAGCAGGGAGAGCGGCCCTGATCGTGAAGCCGACTGTTGGCTACGACGGAGATGCGGCAGCGATCATCGAGTTGGCGGCTGCGCTGGGGACCCGACTGTTCCCCGTGGGATACGAACGGTCTGAGTACGGCATCGTTCTGGTGGACGAGCATGGTCGATTCTTCATGCTGCACCACACCGGGGGGTACTACATGGGAAAGGACGAGTTCGACGCCTTTTCCCGCCTCCTGAGGTCGGAGGCGTATCCCGACGCGGAGGACTCCTTCGATGAGACCCGCTAATCCCTCTCATCCCTGCGAAGAGGCCGCCTCTTGGATCTTTTGCAGCCGTGAGGGCCCAGCGGCCCTCTCGAAGGGCCCGATCCCCGGCTCGCCGGCGGCCAGGAAGCCTTCGACGACCGGACCGAGGCGGTCGTAAGCCGCGTACGCGCCGCCGAACGGCAGGGCATCCGGAGGACCGGAGGAACGGAGCCGGTCGAGCGGTGGAGCTGCCCGGTCTGCGCGTCGTGCCACACGTAGAACGTCGCGACGCCGGGAAAGCCCAGGCCGTGAACGCGTTCACGGAGGGCGGCCGCGGTCTGTCCGAACGCGGCCACCACCTCGGACACGGTCAACGATCACCAAGGGCTCGTCCGCCACCTGACACCATGCTGCGGATGGACGTCTTCCTGACCCCGGCCGCGGCCGGACCCGAGGAGATACGGCGGATCCTGGCCGAGGCGTTCCGCGTCCCCGTCTCCGGCGTCGATGTCTCGGAGCAGTCCGAGGTGCGGTCGCGGAACTGGGACGCCCTCGTCACCTGCGAGTACGAGCACCTCGCCCGAGCCGCTGCCGGGGACCTCTCATGGGTCCTCGGCGTGTACGCGGCGCGAGAGGTCGAGCGGCGGCCCGCGGGGGAGGAGCTGGCCGCCCACCTGGCCGGGCGGCTCCGCGTGCCCGTGTTCCACACCTGGGACGGTGGGCTGCCCTGGATCAACAGGGTCGCTATGCTCGGCGGCGGGGTCACACTCGCGCGCGTGGCCGAACCCGGTGGCCCGGAGGCCGGATTCTCCGTGGAAGCGGCCGAGGCGCCGATCACCGGCATGCCCCATGTGCCCGTCCTCCACCTCCCGGAGGTGGTGCGCGCCTTTCCGGTGCCGACGCCGCTGACCGACGCGGTGCTGCCCATGGGCGCGGTGAGCGGGCCGGAGCGGAGAGCTCGCGGAGCGTTGTCCGGCTGGGAGCGGCTGTGTGTGCGGCTGCGGAGCGGCTGGCCGCCTCGCGGCTGGTACTCCGCAGCCCTGTACGCCGAGGACCTGGCGTGGCGCGACACACTTGCGGCGGCCCTGGCGGACCTCCCCGACGGCCTACGGCGCGAAGCCACCGGGCTACTGCGGGAACTGGACGGCGAGTACCGTGCGTCGACGCTGAACGACGCCGGGCACGCCCTCTCCGCCGCCCTCCGCACCGAGGCGGCTACGACGGCTCCGCCACCCGGTCGTGCCTGGTACTGGAACCGCCGCCCCCAGTACCTCCCATGGGCGGAACCGAAGTGACAGGGACCGCCGTCAGTCCTCCCCGGCGAACAACTCCTCCGCATCCGCCGCCCGCACCGCCCGCTGGGCCCAGGCTTCGAGCTGGTCCAGGTCGGTGCAGGTGCTCACCCGCTCGCGGATGGCGTCCGTCACGGGGATGCCACGCCACTCCATGATGCGGAGCGTCATCTCGCGCCGGGCCTGGAGCCTTCCCTGCTCCCGGCCTTCCTCGCGCACCTGCTCGGCCAGCGGGTGCCGCCAGAAGTACTGGATCGCCGTCATCATTTCCCTCCACATCTGTTGTGCCTGGGGGTCGGCCAGGCAGGAGTCGACGAATTGCACGAAGACCGCGGCGTTGTCGGGGTCGATGGTTCCCAGGGCGGAAGCCAGGGACTTCAGTATGGCCGGGACCTGCGGACCGCGTCCGTGAGTCATCGCGGAGAGCACCGCGAGGGGGACGTCCCGTTCGGCCTGGCGCTCGTCCGCGATGACGGGGACGTTGTCCGGGCCCAGCACCAGGGGACGGACGGTCAGCGAGTGCCAGCCGGGGAAGCCGAGCCGGATCGGACGCGACGCCCAGCGTGCCGTGGCGCTGCTCTGCGTGGTCACGATGAGCACCGGCTCGCACCGGTACTTCTCGTACAGGTAGGACAGGTAGTACGGCCAGCTGCCCCGCTTGCGTTCGTCCTTCTTCCCCTGCGATTCGACGACGAGCAGATACGTGCCCGTGTCCGTCTCCGCGCGCAGCAGGGTGTCGACGCGGCGCTCGACCGGTTCGATCTCGGTGAGGTCCACGTTCAGCGCGGCGATCTCCGTGGGCTCGGGGAACGGAACGTGCAGGACCTTCTGCAGCGCTCTCGTCAGCAGCGCCGGGTCCTTCTGGAAGATCCGGTGCAACGCCTCGTGCGACGAGCTGACCATCAGCTCTCCTTTCCGTACGAGACGATCAACGAGCCTGGCCGCCATAAGTCGCGCCCACGTCCGAAACTCGCGTCCGCGTCCGACCAGCCCCGGTCGCGCCGCACGGCGAGGCCGGCCGGAGGACGGCGGCGTACGAGGGCGTACGAGTTCGAGTGCAACGCCGACAGCGATAACCCGACCAAGGGCCGCCCCGCCCCCGCCCCCGCCCCGCCCCCGCCCCGCCCCCGCCCCGCGTCCCCGGAACCGCCGGGTCCGCCCCCGCTCCCACCGCCCCCCCCCGTTATCTTCTTCGCGGTTCCGCAATGGGGCCGCTGGCCTCCGGGCCCGGCATGGCTGTTGCCCCCTGTCGAAGGCATGACCTGGGGGGTGGTGTCACCGGGCCTGGGAGGTGCCGTCGGAGACGCTGATGAGAGGTCCGGCCACCGCCCGGTCCGGCGCAACGCCGGACAGCTCGTGGGCGGCAGGTCTGCATAACGTGGATGCGCGCGTACGACACCACTGCCGAGGCCGGCACGATCAACTCTCTGGAAAGGCACGATGTTCGACACCGAAGACGTGGGCGTGTTCCTCGGCCTGGACGTCGGCAAAACCGCTCATCACGGCCACGGGCTCACCCTGGCCGGGAAGAAGGTCTTCGACAAGCAGCTGCCCAACAGCGAGCCGAAGCTGCGGGCGGTCTTCGACAAGCTGACCACGAAGTTCGGCACCGTCCTGGTGATCGTGGACCAGCCCGCCTCCATCGGCGCCCTCCCGCTGACCGTGGCCAGGGATGCGGGCTGCAAGGTCGCCTACCTGCCCGGCCTGGCGATGCGGCGGATCGCCGACCTGTATCCGGGTGAGGCGAAGACCGACGCGAAGGACGCCGCGGTGATCGCTGACGCGGCCCGCACCATGCCGCATACGCTGCGCTCGCTGGAACTGACCGACGAGATCACCGCCGAGCTGACCGTGCTGGCGGGCTTCGACCAGGACCTCGCGGCCGAGGCCACCCGCACCTCCAACCGGATACGCGGCCTGCTCACCCAGTTCCACCCCTCGCTGGAGCGCGTCGTCGGACCACGCCTGGACCACCCCGCCTTGACCTGGCTGCTGGAACGCTACGGCTCCCCGGCCGCGCTGCGGAAAGCCGGCCGCCGCAGACTCGTCGAGGTGGTCAGACCCAAGGCTCCACGCATGGCCGTCCGGCTGATCGACGACATCTTCGACGCGCTCGACGAACAGACCGTCGTCGTCCCCGGCACCGGCACCCTCGACACTGTGATCCCTTCTCTGGCCCGCTCGCTCGCCGCCGTCCACGAACAGCGCCGGGCGTTGGAAGCCCAGATCAGAGCCCTGCTGGAGGATCACCCTCTTTCCAAGGTCCTGACCTCGATGCCGGGAGTCGCGGTCAGGACCGCCGCAGTTCTGCTGGTGACCGTCGGCGACGGCACCAGTTTCCCCACCGCCGCCCACCTGGCCTCCTACGCCGGCCTGGCTCCGGCAACGAAGTCCTCGGGGACCTCGATCCACGGCGAACACGCGCCACGAGGCGGAAACCGGCAGCTCAAACGTGCGATGTTCCTCTCCGCGTTCGCAGCCCTGCACGACCCCACCTCCCGCACCTACTACGACAAATGCCGGACCCGCGGGAAGACCCATACCCAGGCCCTCCTCCGCCTCGCCCGCCACCGCATCAGCGTCCTGTTCGCGATGCTCCGTGACGGCACTTTCTACGAACCACGCGTCCCGGAAACAGCCGCCGCATGACCACAGCGAGCTTGACGAACGACATAGAGGCACCCCCCCCGCCGGCGCCCTCTCCCTACCCCACTCCCCACCCCCACTGTCACCCCCCACCGGTACCGTCGGATCATGGCTCGACAGGCGGGGACCCAGGCGGCCCAGGGTGACGGTGAGCGGCGGTTCGCCGTGGTCGAAGGGGTGCTGGAGCGGATCACGTACGCGAACGAGGAGAACGGGTACACGGTCGCGCGCGTGGACACCGGCAGAGGAGCCGGTGATCTGCTGACCGTCGTCGGGGCGCTGCTCGGTGCGCAGGTGGGGGAGTCGCTGCGGCTGGAGGGCCGCTGGGGGTCCCATCCGCAGTACGGGAAGCAGTTCCACGTCGAGAACTACACGACGGTCCTGCCGGCCACCGTCCAGGGCATCCGCCGCTACCTCGGCTCCGGTCTGGTCAAGGGGATCGGGCCGGTCTTCGCGGACCGGATCACCCAGCACTTCGGCACCGACACCCTGCGGATCATCGAGGAGGAGCCCAAGCGGCTCATCGAGGTCCCCGGCCTCGGGCCCAAGCGGACCAGGAAGATCGCCGACGCCTGGGAGGAGCAGAAGGCGATCAAGGAGGTCATGCTCTTCCTCCAGACGGTCGAGGTGTCCACCTCCATCGCCGTGCGCATCTACAAGAAGTACGGCGACGCGTCGATCTCCGTGGTGAAGAACCAGCCGTACCGGCTCGCCGCCGACGTCTGGGGCATCGGCTTCCTGACCGCCGACAAGATCGCCCGGTCCGTCGGCATCCCGCACGACAGCCCGGAGCGGGTCAAGGCGGGGCTCCAGTACGCGCTGTCGCAGTCCGCCGACCAGGGGAACTGCTTCCTGCCCGAGGAGCGGCTGATCGCCGACGCGGTGAAGCTGCTCCAGGTGGACACCGGGCTGGTCATCGAGTGTCTGGCCGCCCTCGCGGAGCCGGACGAGGACGGCGGCGATCCCGGGGTCGTACGGGAGAAGGTGCCCGCGGCCGAGGGGGAGGCGGCGGAGTCCGTCAGCGCCGTGTACCTGGTGCCGTTCCACCGCGCCGAGCTCTCCCTGTCCGCGCAGGTGCTGCGCCTGCTGCGGACCGAGCAGGACCGGATGCCGCACTTCCGGGACGTGGCCTGGGACAAGGCGCTGGGCTGGCTGCGCGGACGGACGGGGGCCGATCTCGCGCCCGAGCAGGAGGCGGCCGTCCGGCTCGCGCTGACCGAGAAGGTGGCGGTGCTGACCGGCGGGCCCGGCTGCGGCAAGTCCTTCACCGTGCGCTCGATCGTGGAGCTGGCCCGCGCCAGGAAGGCGAAGGTGGTGCTGGCCGCGCCGACCGGCCGGGCCGCCAAGCGGCTGTCCGAGCTGACCGGCGCCGAGGCGTCCACCGTGCACCGGCTGCTGGAGCTGAGGCCCGGCGGCGACGCGGCGTACGACCGGGACCGGCCGCTGGACGCCGACCTCGTCGTGGTCGACGAGGCGTCCATGCTGGACCTCCTGCTCGCCAACAAGCTGGTCAAGGCCGTACCGCCGGGCGCGCACCTGCTGTTCGTGGGGGACGTGGACCAGTTGCCCAGCGTGGGCGCGGGCGAGGTGCTGCGGGATCTGCTGGCCGAGCGGAGCCCGGTCCCGGCGGTGCGCCTCACCCGGGTCTTCCGCCAGGCCCAGCAGTCCGGCGTCGTCACCAACGCGCACCGCATCAACTCCGGGCAGCAGCCGCTCACCGACGGTCTGAAGGACTTCTTCCTCTTCGTCGAGGACGACACGGAGGAGGCGGGCCGGCTCACCGTGGACGTGGCGGCGCGGCGGATCCCGGCCAGGTTCGGGCTCGACCCGCGCCGGGACGTGCAGGTGCTGGCGCCCATGCACCGGGGCCCGGCGGGCGCCGGCACGCTCAACGGGCTGCTCCAGCAGGCCATCACGCCGGGCCGCCCCGATCTCGCGGAGAAGCGGTTCGGCGGGCGGGTCTTCCGGGTCGGCGACAAAGTCACCCAGATCCGCAACAATTACGAGAAAGGGGCGAACGGCGTCTTCAACGGCACCGTGGGCGTGGTCACTTCGCTCGACCCGGTCGACCAGCGGCTGACGGTGCTGACCGACGAGGACGAGGAGGTGCCCTACGAGTTCGACGAACTGGACGAGCTGGCGCACGCGTACGCGGTCACCATCCACCGCTCCCAGGGCAGCGAGTACCCGGCCGTGGTGATCCCGGTGACCACCGGCGCCTGGATGATGCTCCAGCGCAACCTGCTCTACACGGCGGTGACCCGCGCCAAGCGGCTGGTGGTGCTCGTCGGCTCGCGCCGGGCCATCGGCCAGGCGGTGCGCACGGTCTCGGCGGGGCGCCGCTGCACGGCGCTGGATTTCCGGCTCCGGGGCGCCTGAAGCCGTAAAACAGCAACAGAAGGACCGGAAGGGCGACAAAATCTGACGAACAGGCCGCTCCTGGCCCGGAAAATCCCGCCGCCGCCCCCGGCGCGGGCCCGTCGCGCAAAAAATGATCGATCAAACGAGTCGCAAAGGTCACAGAACACTTCCCGACGCTGCTCCGAGGGGGCAGGATGAGCAGGTTGGCGGCACTGAGTGCCGCCAATAGGCCCAATGGTCGACCCCGAGTGCACTCTCCTGAGCCAAATGGGGGATGGTAGAGACAGTCAGGGCACCTCGAAGATGAGGCACTACGTCGGTGAGGGAAGACGTGAGCGACAACTCTGTAGTACTGCGGTACGACGGCGACGAGTACACCTACCCGGTGATCGACAGCACCGTCGGCGACAAGGGCTTCGACATCGGGAAGCTCCGCGCCCAGACCGGTCTGGTGACTCTGGACAGCGGCTACGGCAACACGGCCGCGTACAAATCCGCCGTCACCTATCTCGACGGCGAGCAGGGCATTCTCCGGTACCGCGGCTACCCCATCGAGCAGCTCGCCGAGCGCTCCACCTTCCTTGAGGTGGCCTACCTGCTCATCAACGGTGAGCTGCCGACCGTCGACGAGCTCTCCACCTTCAAGAACGAGATCACGCGGCACACCCTGCTGCACGAGGACGTCAAGAACTTCTACAAGGGGTTCCCGCGCGACGCCCACCCGATGGCGATGCTGTCCTCGGTCGTCTCGGCGCTGTCCACCTTCTACCAGGACAGCCACAACCCGTTCGACGAGAAGCAGCGCGACCTGTCCACGGTCCGGCTGCTCGCCAAGCTCCCGACGATCGCGGCGTACGCGTACAAGAAGTCGATCGGCCACCCGTTCGTCTACCCGCGCAACGACCTCTCCTACGTCGAGAACTTCCTGCGGATGACCTTCTCGGTCCCCGCCGACGACTACGAGCCCGACCCGGTCGTCGTCTCCGCGCTGGACAAGCTGCTGATCCTGCACGCGGACCACGAGCAGAACTGTTCGACCTCCACGGTCCGCCTCGTCGGCTCCTCGCAGGCCAACATGTTCGCCTCCATCTCGGCCGGCATCAACGCGCTGTGGGGCCCGCTGCACGGCGGCGCCAACCAGTCCGTGCTGGAGATGCTGGAGGGCATCCGCGACTCCGGCTCCGACGTCGACACCTTCATCCGCAAGGTGAAGAACAAGGAGGACGGCGTCCGCCTGATGGGCTTCGGCCACCGGGTCTACAAGAACTTCGACCCGCGCGCCAAGATCATCAAGGCTGCCGCGCACGACGTGCTCTCCGCGCTGGGCAAGGACGACGAGCTGCTCGACATCGCCCTGAAGCTGGAGGAGCACGCGCTCTCCGACGACTACTTCGTCGAGCGCAAGCTCTACCCGAATGTCGACTTCTACACCGGTCTGATCTACCGGGCCATGGGCTTCCCGACCGAGATGTTCACGGTCCTGTTCGCCCTGGGCCGGCTGCCGGGCTGGATCGCCCAGTGGCAGGAAATGATCAAGGAGCCGGGTTCCCGCATCGGCCGCCCGCGCCAGATCTACACGGGCGTCGTCGAGCGCGACTTCGTCCCGGTCGAGGGGCGCTGAGGCGCCGCTCCGCCGCACGGGCCTCGCGGCCCCGGGCCCCGTTTCCGCCGGTCAGCCGGCGGGTGCGGGGCCTTCGTGTGTCCGGAGCCGTCCGGAGCCGTCCGGAAAGTGGCAAGGGGCCGAGCGGAGGGGAGGGCGAGTGAGGGCGAGGGAGGCGGCGGGAAGCGGAAGGCGCCCCGGTGTGCCAGTCCCCCCACGGGCCGGCGACCAGGGCGCCTTCCCATGTCCCGGTATCGGATTCCCCCCACGGGATCCGGCCGGGCGTCTGTGAGAAAACCAGCGCCTGAACCGCTGTTCTTCGTACTGCCGTACCGCTGCCTCAGTTGCCTCGGTGCGCGCGCCGACCGGCGCCCGCACTGTTACCGCTCCGCGCTGTGCCGGGACAGCGCACACCCGGGAGGGCCGCTCAAAGCTTCCCGAAGTACGTGTCCCGGCAACGCAGTTCCAGGGAAGTCCCCCAAGACATCCCCAGACGTCAGTCGGCGCCCCCCAAGACGCTTCCTGACATCGCCAAACTTAGACCTTCGAACCCCTTCGATGGTTACGTTCACATCACTGTGACATGCGTCTCTTGCATATGTCCCATAGGTGCGCAAGAGCCCTGATATGGCGATCGAGACCCAAGCGTAAGGATGATGCGCGAGCCTTGTGAAGAGCTTATGTGAGGCGCGCGCCGGACTCCAGGGGGTCCGGCACTTCCGTCTCCCAACCGGTACGTCCGCCGCGGAACCGGCACTTCCGCGGCGGGGCCGGTACGTCCGGCGGGCCGGCCCGGCTCAGCGGAACCTGCGCAGCCGCAGGCTGTTGGTCACCACGAAGACCGAGGAGAACGCCATCGCCGCGCCCGCGATCATCGGGTTGAGCAGTCCGGCGGCGGCCAGCGGCAGCGCGGCCACGTTGTAGCCGAAGGCCCACACGAGGTTGCCCTTGATGGTGGCCAGCGTCCGCCGGGAGAGCCGGATGGCGTCCCCGGCCACCCGCAGGTCCCCGCGGACCAGTGTCAGGTCGCCCGCCTCGATGGCGGCGTCGGTGCCGGTGCCCATCGCCAGGCCGAGATCGGCGGTGGCGAGCGCGGCGGCGTCGTTCACGCCGTCGCCGACCATGGCCACCGTCCGGCCCTCCGCCTGAAGGCGGCGCACCGCCGCGACCTTGTCCTCGGGCAGCACCTCGGCGATCACGTCACCGGCGTCGATGCCGACCGCCCGCGCCACCGACTCGGCCACCGTCCGGTTGTCACCGGTCAGCAGCACCGGCCGCAGCCCGAGGGCGCGCAACCGCGCCACGGCCTCCGCGCTGGTCTCCTTGACCGCGTCCGCCACGGCCACGACACCGCGGGCCGCTCCGTCCCAGCCGACCACGACGGCCGTACGGCCGTTCTCCTCGGCCGCGCGCCGGGCACGGGCCAGCTCCTCGGGCAGCTCCTCGAACAGGCGCCCGACGGCGACCTCATGGCCGTCCACGCGCCCGCGTACGCCCCGCCCGGGGACGTTCTCGAAGTGCTCGGCGGCGGGCAGCGGCCCGACGCGCTCCTCGGCGCCGGCCGCCACGGCGCGGGCGAGGGGGTGCTCGGAGGCGTGCTCCAGGGCGCCCGCGAGCCGCAGCAGCTGCTTCTCGTCGGTGCCCTCGGCCGCGTGCACCTCCTGGAGGGTCATCCGGCCGGTGGTGACGGTGCCGGTCTTGTCCAGGACGACGGTGTCGACGCGCCGGGTGGACTCCAGCACCTCGGGGCCCTTGATGAGGATGCCGAGCTGGGCGCCGCGCCCGGTGCCGACCATCAGCGCGGTCGGGGTGGCCAGGCCCAGGGCGCACGGGCAGGCGATGATCAGCACCGCGACGGCCGCGGTGAAGGAGGCGGTGACGTCGCCGGTGGCCAGCAGCCAGGTCAGCAGGGTGCCGACGGCGATGACCAGGACCACGGGCACGAAGACCGCCGAGATCCGGTCGGCCAGCCGCTGCACCTGGGCCTTGCCGTTCTGCGCGTCCTCGACCAGCCTCGCCATCCGGGAGAGCTGGGTGTCGGCGCCGACCCGGGTGGCCTCCACGACCAGGCGGCCGCCCGCGTTGACGGTGGCGCCGGTGACGGTGTCCCCGGTGGTCACGTCGGCCGGTACGGACTCGCCGGTGAGCATGGAGGCGTCCACCGCCGAGGTGCCCTCGACGACGGTGCCGTCGGTGGCGATCTTCTCGCCGGGCCGGACGACGAAGCGGTCGCCCACGGTCAGCGCGGACACCGGCAGCCGGACCTCGCGGCCCTCGCGCAGCACGGAGACGTCCTTGGCGCCCAGCTCCAGCAGGGCGCGCAGCGCGGCGCCCGCCCGCCGCTTGGAGCGGGCCTCCAGATAGCGGCCGAGCAGCAGGAAGGCGACGACCCCGGAGGCGACCTCCAGATAGATCGTCGAGGCGGCGTCCATCCGGGAGACGGTGAGCCGGAACTCGTCGTGCATGCCGGGCATGCCCGCGTCACCGAGGAACAGCGCCCACAGCGACCAGCCGAACGCGGCGAGCGTGCCGACCGAGACCAGGGTGTCCATGGTGGCCGCGCCGTGCCGGGCGTTGGTGAGCGCCGCCCGGTGGAAGGGCAGTCCGCCCCAGACGACGACCGGCGCGGCCAGGGTCAGCGCCAGCCACTGCCAGTTGTCGAACTGGAGGGCCGGGACCATGGAGAGCAGGACGACCGGGACGGCGAGCAGCGCGGAGACGGTCAGGCGCTGGCGCAGCGCCGTCAGCTCCGGGTCGCCGTCGGGCGCCACGGCCTCCCGCCGCGCGGGCTCCGGCTCCGGGGGCGGCGGTTCCTCGGCGGTGTACCCCGTCTTCACCACCGTCGCGACGAGATCGGAGACCGCTACCCCCCGGGGGTAGCTGACCTTCGCCTTCTCGGTGGCGAAGTTGACGGTCGCGTGCACGCCCTCCATGCGGTTGAGCTTCTTCTCCACGCGGGCCGCGCAGGAGGCGCAGGTCATCCCGCCGATGAGCAGCTCGACCTCGGAGTGCTGCCCGGTGGTGTCGGGCGGTGTCGCTGTGCTGGTGGTGGTGCTGGTCATGTCCGTACTCCAGTGAGCGGACCGGGCCGCACAGAACCAGTATCAGCTGGTCGATACGGCCCGGTGTCGAGAGATACGTGTCGAGAGGGAGAGTCGCGGGACGCGCGAGGAGCGCCCCGGGCGTTCAGGCGCGGCCGACGAGCTCGAAGCCGGCCTCGTCCACCGCGGCGCGCACGGCGGCCTCCTCCAGCGGGGCGGCGGAGACCACGGTGACCTCGCCGGTGGAGGCGACGGCCTTCACCGAGCTGACCCCGGGCAGCTCGGAGATCTCGGCGGAGACGGAGCCCTCGCAGTGTCCGCAGCTCATGCCGCTCACCTTGTAGACGGTGGTGACGGTGTCCGGGGTCTCGGTCTGGGCGGTCATGTCGCTCTCCTCGTCGTGGTGTGCGGGATGGGAGTGGCCCAGAGGGGCTCACTGCATTCGACACTATACCCCTAGGGGGTATTTATCAAAGGAATGGGGCGGTGCGGCCGCCGGTGGTTTCCGGGGGTGTCGCCCTGACCGGTTCCCTCCGGTGAGGGCGAGGGCGAGGGTGAGGGCGGACGACGCGGGCGGCGCTGTTCGAACGGTTCGGGGGGGGCCGGCCGAAGTACGCGGCGGCGGCCCCGCGACCGCCCCCCTCGTCTGCGCCTGCGGCGCCTGCCCCGTCCGCGCGGCGGGCGACCGGCAGGGCCGGCCGGGGCCGTCACGCCCAGGTCGGCCTGCCCGCTCTCGGTGACCGGCACCGCGCCCGCCGGTCCTCATGGCCCGCGCCGTCGCTCTGGTGCTGGAACTCCTCGGCAATCACGGCATGGCCGCGCGCGCCTGCCCGGTACCGCTGCGCGCCCGGTCGCCTCCGGCGCGTACGCCCCGGCTCCTGGACACCTCCACCGTCGGCCTGGCGGCCGCACCTGCCGCATCCGCCGCACCTGCCGCATCCGCCGCACCTGCCGCACCCGCCGCGCCCGGCGCCGTCATGGGAACCGCGCCGGGCGCCGGGGTCACGGTCATCGACCCGGGGAGCTGAGGGGCCCCCGACCGCGCCGGGGCGGCGGGGCCTCAGCCGGACCTGCGGCCCCGGTTGCCCGGCCGGGCGGCCGCCCAGGCGCGCACCGTGTCGGCGTACCAGAAGGGGCGCCCGCCCTCGACCCGGTCGGGTGGCGGCAGCAGGCCGTGTTTGCGGTAGGACCGCACGGTGTCGGGCTGCACCCGGATGTGGGCCGCGATCTCCTTGTACGACCAGAGTGTTCGGTCGGTCATGGTGTGCACCTCCCCGCGCGCGCCACGGAGGCGGTCCGGAAGGCCGCCGGGGGGCCGGGCGCGGCGCCGGCGATCAAGAGAGCCTGTGCCGCGTGAACGAGGCGCGCGCGGCAGCGGCAAGGGCCTGTCGTACGGCTGTGACCGCCGTGTCACGGAATCGGGACATGTGTGACGGGAAGGTTGCCTACGGGGCAGATGTGCGCCGGGTGTCCCTCGGGCTTCTCCCGGGCTTCCCCCACACGTTCCCTTCTCGTCCGAATGTCCGGACAAAGCATTGACAGGCTTCCGCCTCCGGCACTAGAACCGGGGGAGCCGACGCGAAGGGGAGCCGATGGTGTACGACGTGATCACCATGGGGCGGATCGGGGTCGACCTCTATCCGCTCCAGACGGGCGTGCCGCTCTCCCGCGTCTCCGCCTTCGGCAAGTTCCTGGGCGGCTCGGCGGCCAACGTCGCGGTCGCCGCGGCCCGCCTCGGCCGCCGTACGGCGGTGATCACCCGGACCGGGGAGGACCCGTTCGGCGACTACCTGCACGAGGCGCTGCGCGGCTTCGGCGTCGACGACCGCTATGTCACGGCGGTGCCCGCACTGCCGACGCCGGTCACCTTCTGCGAGGTGTTCCCGCCGGACGACTTCCCGCTCTACTTCTACCGCCGTCCCAAGGCGCCCGACCTGGAGATCGACGCCCCTGACCTCGATCTGCCGGCCGTCGCGGGCGCCCGGGTCTTCTGGGTCACCGGCACCGGGCTGAGCGAGGAGCCGAGCCGCACGGCGACGCTGGCCGCGCTCGCCCACCGGGCGCGGTCCGGGCACACCGTCTTCGACCTCGACTGGCGCCCGGCGTTCTGGACCGACCCGGCCGCCGCCCGCCCCTTCTACGCCGAGGCCCTGCGGCACGCCACCGTCGCCGTCGGCAACCTGGACGAGGTGGAGGTGGCCACCGGGGTGCGCGAGCCGCGGGCCGCCGCCCGTGCCCTGCTGGACGCCGGGGCCGAGCTGGCGGTCGTCAAGCAGGGCCCGGCGGGCGTGCTCGCCCTCGACCGCGCGGGCCGCGCCGCCGAGGTGCCGCCGCTGCCGGTCGAGGTGCTCAACGGCCTCGGCGCCGGGGACGCCTTCGGCGGCTCCCTCTGCCACGGGCTGCTCGCCGGCTGGGACTTGGCGCACGTCATGCGGTACGCCAACGCCGCCGGCGCCATCGTCGCCTCCCGGCTGGAGTGCTCCTCCGCGATGCCCACCGCGGCCGAGGTGGAATCGGCCCTCGCGGCGGGCGCGGTGCGGTGAGGCCGGACGCCCGGCCCGGACCTCCGGCCCGGGGGCGCGGCCCCGGGCGCGGCGGGCCCTCGGCGTACCGCGCACGCCGGTTGTACGGTGCAGGTACCCGTCGGTCCGGCCGGGGGAGAGTGCCAAACCCCGGGCGGCAGGCGCGTGTTGGGTGACACCATCCGGACAGCGCGCGCCGGCCGGCCATCGATCGCCTCCGGCGCGGGAGACCGCTTCGCCCTGGCAGGAGCGAAGTGCGAGCGACGACTCCCCGCCCGCTACGGCTCCCGCGCCGGAGGTCTCCGCCGCTGCTGCGGCCTGCCGCCGCCCCCGCGCCCCGCGGCGGTGCCGGGGACACTCCCACATGTGTCTACGCCGACCGGTGAACCGCAGACACAGTGTCGGGCGCGCTCCGGGCGCGTTGCTGGTGGGATGGTCATGTGACGGCGGCCGCGCCCCGCACCGGCGGTCCCGGCCCCCTTCCGGGGCCGCCCCCGGCCTCGGCGGGCCCCGGCACGCGAGCCCCACGAACGGCACGTCTCGACCCGACGCCGCCATCTGCGAAGGAGTGACCCGGCATGACCAAGACCGTCAACCACTGGATCGGCGGGAAGGCCGTAGAAGGCGCCTCCGGGTCGTACGGTCCGGTCACGGACCCGGCGACCGGCGCGGTCACCACCCGGGTGGCGTTCGCCTCCGTGGCCGAGGTGGACGCGGCCGTGGCCGCCGCCCGGGACGCCTACCGCTCCTGGGGGCAGTCCTCGCTGGCGCAGCGCACCTCGGTCATGTTCCGCTTCCGGGCGCTGCTGGACGCGCACCGCGACGAGATCGCCGCGCTGATCACCGCCGAGCACGGCAAGGTGCACTCCGACGCGCTCGGCGAGGTCGCGCGCGGCCTGGAGATCGTCGACCTGGCCTGCGGCATCAACGTGCAGCTGAAGGGCGAGCTGTCGACGCAGGTCGCCACGCGCGTGGACGTGTCCTCGATCCGGCAGCCGCTGGGCGTGGTCGCGGGCATCACGCCGTTCAACTTCCCGGCGATGGTCCCGCTGTGGATGTTCCCGATCGCCATCGCCTGCGGCAACACCTTCGTGCTCAAGCCCAGCGAGAAGGACCCCTCGGCGGCGCTGCGGATCGCCGAGCTGCTGGCCGAGGCCGGGCTGCCCGACGGCGTGTTCAACGTCGTCCAGGGCGACAAGGTGGCCGTCGACCGCCTCCTGGAGCACCCGGACGTCAAGGCGGTCTCCTTCGTCGGCTCCACCCCGATCGCCCGCTACATCCACACCACGGCCTCGGCGCACGGCAAGCGCGTCCAGGCGCTCGGCGGTGCCAAGAACCACATGCTGGTGCTGCCCGACGCCGACCTGGACGCGGCGGCGGACGCGGCGGTCTCGGCGGCGTACGGCTCGGCCGGTGAGCGCTGCATGGCCATCTCCGCCGTCGTCGCGGTCGGGTCGGTCGCCGACGAGCTGGTGGAGAAGATCCGCGAGCGCGCCGAAAAGATCAGGATCGGTCCCGGCACCGACCCGGACTCCGAGATGGGCCCGCTGATCACCGCCGCCCACCGCGACAAGGTCGCCTCCTATGTGAAGGGCGCCGCCGAGGAGGGCTGCGAGGTCGTCCTGGACGGCACCGGCTACACCGTGGAGGGCTACGAGGACGGCCACTGGATCGGCCTGTCGCTGCTCGACCGGGTGCCGACGACCGCGAAGGCGTACCAGGACGAGATCTTCGGCCCGGTGCTGTGCGTGCTGCGCGTGGACACCTACGAGGACGGCGTGGCCCTGATCAACGCCTCGCCGTTCGGCAACGGCACCGCGATCTTCACCCGGGACGGCGGCGCCGCCCGCCGCTTCCAGCTGGAGATCGAGGCCGGCATGGTCGGCGTGAACGTGCCGATCCCGGTGCCGGTGGGCTACCACTCCTTCGGCGGCTGGAAGGACTCGCTCTTCGGCGACCACCACATCTACGGCAACGACGGCACGCACTTCTACACCCGCGGCAAGGTCGTCACCACCCGCTGGCCCGACCCGTCCGAGGCCCCGGCCGGTGTCGACCTCGGGTTCCCGCGCAACCACTGAGCGTGACGCGAACCCCCTTCGCGGCCGTCCGGATACCGGACGGCCGCGACTTTTTTTGCGCCCGGCTCTGCGATTCCCGTTTCCGGGGGAGGAAACGGGTGGCACAGGTTCACCCGTGATGACTCCTTCGAAAGCAAGGTCACCATTCGCTCAGGCTTGATGAATATGGTGTCGCGGCAATGTTGCCTGTGAAACTGATACGTGAACGGCCCTGTCCCAGGTGCGGATTCCGAAGGTGAACAGCCATTGACGGGACGGTTTTCGTCGGGATTCCATGCTCGCGCCGGGAGCGGACGACATGACGAGAACGTACGACCGAAGCCGCCGGAGGCGATAGCGCTCCCGAGCCCCCATCACTGACGCACGAGTCGATCGGAACCGCCGCATGACCGACACGCTCCGCCCTGTCGACGACGCCGTCGCACCGGCGACCGGCAGCCCCGACGGAACGACGGGCAGCCCCCAGCAGCTCAAGCGCTCCATCGGCGTCGTCGGCGGCACCCTGCTGACCCTCTCGTGCGTCACCCCCGCCTCCACCCTCTTCGTGGTCGTGCCCGACCTGTTCGGCTCGCTCGGCACCGCCACCGCCCTCACCATCGCCATCGGCTCGCTGCTCTGCATCGCCGTCGCGTTCTGCTACTCCGAGCTGGGCACCCTCATCCCCAGCGCGGGCGGCGAGTACGCGATGGTCTCCACGATGGCCGGACGGCTCGCGGGCTGGCTGGTCTTCGTGCTGTCGCTGCTGGTCGTCATGATCGTGCCGCCCGTGATCGCCATGGGCACCGCGGACTACCTGGCGCCGCTCGTGCACCTCGACCCGGCGATGACCGGCGCCGGCGTGATGCTGCTCGCCACCCTCGCCGGACTGCTCGACCTGCGCGCCAACGCCTGGATCACCGGCATCTTCCTGGTCCTGGAGGTCATCGCCGCCGGTGTGGTCGCCGTCCTCGGCTTCGCCCACAGCCACCGCGGCGCGGGCAGCCTGGTCTCCATGCGGGTCGCCGGCGGCGACGGCCACACGGACACCGTGACGGCCATGCTGGTGGTCTCCGGACTCGCCATCGCCCTGTTCATCACCCAGGGCTTCTCCACCGCCGTCTACCTCTCCGAGGAACTGGAGCACCCGCGCCGCAACGTCGCCCGCACCGTCCTCGCCACCCTCGCCATCTCCACCGTGATCATCCTGGTGCCGGTCGTCGCCATCACCATGGGCGCCTCCGACATCAAGGAGCTCACCGGCGGCGACCTCAGCTCGATGGTGACCGCCTGGTCCAACTCCGCCGTCGGCACCTTCGTCAGCCTCTGCGTGGCCCTCGCCATCATCAACGCGGGCATCGTCATGGTCATCCAGAACTCCCGCGTGCTGTTCGCCTCCGCCCGCGACAAGGCGTGGCCCGGACCGGTCAACACCGTCTTCGCCAAGCTCGGCCGCTTCGGCTCCCCCTGGGTCGCCACGCTCGCGGTCGGCATCCCCGGCGCGGTCCTCTGCTTCGTCAACCTGGACACCCTCTACGGCGTCACCGGTGTCTCCGTGACCGCCATGTACCTGCTCGTCGCGGTCGCCGCCCTGCTGGCCCGCCGCGGCGCCCACCGGCACACGCCCGCCTGGCGCATGCCGCTGTGGCCCGCCGTCCCCGTCCTGCTGATCGCGGTCCTCGCCTACATCCTCAGCATGCAGGAGGTCACCTACCTGCTGTGGACCGGCGGCATCATGGCCGTCGCCACCCTCTACTGGGCCTTCTACCTCCGCCCGCGCCGCGACACCCGCTGGCTGGTGTCCATCCCGGAGGACGCACAGCCCTGACCCCGGCGGCCCCCGCCCCGGACGCCACGGCCCGGCGCCCGCGTACCGCAGTCGTGGTACGCGGGCGCCGCGCCGTACTCCCGGGGGAGGGGCGGAGGTTCGGTCCGGCGGTGGCATCCGCTGTCGGTGGCGGACCGTACGGTGGTGGCATGGATCTGCGACTGCCCGGACCGCGGGCACTGCTGCGCGGGCCCCGGCGGTGGCTGGCCGCCGGGGCCGCCGTCGCGGTGCTCGCCGGGGCCGGCACCTGGACCGCGACCGCCACCGCCGACGCCCGCCCCGCCGCCCACCGGAGCGACCGGATCATGGACCTGGGCACCGGCGTGCGCATCGACACGTCCTGGTTCACCCCGGCCGGCTCCGGCCGCCACCCCGCCGTCCTGCTCGGACACGGCTTCGGCGGCACCAAGGACGACGTACGGCAGCAGGCCGAGGACCTCGCCGCCGACGGGTACGCGGTGCTGACCTGGTCGGCCCGCGGCTTCGGCCGGTCCACCGGCAGGATCGGGCTGAACGACCCCAAGGGCGAGGTCGCCGACGTCAGCCGGCTCATCGACTGGCTGGCCCGGCAGCCGCAGGTCCGCCTCGACGGACCCGGCGACCCGCGCGTCGGCCTGGCGGGCGCCTCCTACGGCGGCGCCATCTCCCTGCTCGCCGCCGGGTACGACCACCGGGTGGACGCCATCGCCCCGGCGATCACCTACTGGAACCTGGCGGACGCCCTCTTCCCGAACGGCGTCTTCAAGAAGCTCTGGGCCGGGATCTTCTTCGACTCCGGCGGCGGCTGCGCCCGCTTCCAGCCCGAGCTGTGCGCGATGTACCAGCGGGTCGCCGAGTCCGGCCGGCCCGACGCCGAGGCGACCCGGCTGCTCCAGGAGCGCTCCCCGGCCGCCGTCGCCGCCCGGATCAAGGTGCCCACCCTGCTGGTGCAGGGCCAGACCGACTCGCTCTTCCCGCTCGGCCAGGCCGACGCCGCCCAGCGGGCCATCAGGGCGGGCGGCGCGCCCGTCGACGTCGACTGGATCGCGGGCGGCCACGACGGCGGCGACCTGGAGAGCGCCCGCGTCCAGGACCGCGTCGAAAGCTGGTTCGACCGCTATCTCAAGGGCGACGAGGACGCGGCCACCGGCCCCGCCTTCCGCGTCACCCGCACCGGCGGCGTCGACTCCACCGACGGCGCCGCCCTGCTGCGCGGCGCGAGCGCGGCCGCCTACCCCGGCCTGAGCAGCGGCGAGCACACCGTCGCCCTGGCCGGAGGCACCCAGCGCTTCCAGAACCCGGCCGGCGGCAGCCCGCCCGCCGTCTCCGCCCTGCCCGGCCTCGCCGGGGCGGCCGGCGGCTCACTGACCCAGCTCTCCGCGCTCGGCCTCGGCGTCTCCCTTGACTTCCCCGGCCAGAACGCGAGCTTCCAGTCGGCCCCCGTCGACCACGACCTGCGCATCACCGGCTCCCCGACCGCCACCGTCCACATCACCTCCACCAGCGACGACGCGGTCCTGTTCGCCAAGGTGTACGACGTCGGCCCCGGCTCGGCCCGCCCGGTGCTGCCCGCCCAACTGGTCACCCCGGTCCGCGTCGAGGGCGCCAAGGCCGGCAAGGACGTCCGGCTCACCCTCCCGGCCATCGACCACGAGGTGCAGAAGGGCCACCGGCTCCGCCTGGTCCTCGCCTCCACCGACCTCGGCTACGCCTCCCCGGCCGCCCCCGCCACGTACACCGCGGCCCTGCGCGGCCCGCTGACGGTGCCCACCGCGCCCGGTGTGACCACGGCGGCGGCCCCGCTGCCCTCCTGGGTGTGGTGGCTGCCCGCCGCGGGCGCCGCCCTCGCCCTCGCCCTGCTGCTCACCGCCCGCCGCCGCACCGCGGCCCCCGCACCCGACCCGGCCCTCGCCGGCGTCCCGCTCCAGATCACCGGCCTCAGCAAGCGCTACGCGAAGTCCGCCGACCGGTACGCCGTGCGCGAGCTGTCCTTCCGCGTGGAGCGCGGCCAGGTGCTCGGCCTGCTCGGACCCAACGGCGCGGGCAAGACGACCACCCTGCGCATGCTGATGGGCCTGATCCGGCCGGACGAGGGCGAGATCCGCGTCTTCGGCCACGCGATCCGGCCCGGCGCGCCCGTCCTGTCCAGAGTCGGCGCCTTCGTCGAGGGCGCGGGCTTCCTGCCGCACCTGTCCGGCCGGGAGAACCTGGAGCTGTACTGGCGGGCCACCGGCCGCCCGGCCGAGGACGCCCACCTGGACGAGGCCTTGGAGATCGCCGGCCTCGGCGACGCCCTGGCCCGCGCGGTGCGCACCTACTCGCAGGGCATGCGCCAGCGCCTGGCCATCGCCCAGGCCATGCTGGGCCTGCCCGACCTGCTGATCCTGGACGAGCCGACCAACGGACTCGACCCGCCGCAGATCCGCGAGATGCGCGAGGTGATGATCCGGTACGCGGCCGGCGGGCGCACCGTCATCGTCTCCAGCCATCTGCTCGCCGAGGTCGAGCAGTCCTGCACGCACCTGGTCGTCATGGACCGGGGACGGCTGGTCCAGGCGGGTCCGGTCCGCGACATCATCGGCTCCGGCGACACCCTGCTGATCGGCACCGCGGCCCCGGTGGACGAGCCCGTGGCCGAGAAGGTCGCCGCGCTGGCGGGCGTGGCCTCGGCGGTCCGCACCGACGACGGCCTGCTGGTCCGCCTCGAACCCGGCGGCACGGCCGAGCGCCTGGTCGTGGAGCTGGTGCGGCTGGACGTGCCCGTCGCCTCCGTGGGCCCGCACCGCCGCCTGGAGGACGCCTTCCTCACCCTGATCGGAGGTTCCGCATGAGCACGCTCACCGAGGGAGCGGCGGCCGGGGCGACCGCCTCCGGCTACCGCGCCGGACGCACCCTGCCGCTGCGCGTGGAGCTGGCCCGGCAGCTGAAGCGGCGCCGCACCCTGATCATGGGCGGCATCCTGGCCGCCCTGCCGTTCGTGCTCGCCGTGGCCTTCGCGATCGGCGGCGACCCGGGCGGCCGCAACAACCAGGTGACCCTGATGGACACGGCCACCGCGTCGGGCGCCAACTTCGCCGCGGTCAACCTGTTCGTCTCGGCCGGCTTCCTGCTGGTGATCCCGGTGGCGCTGTTCTGCGGGGACACCGTCGCCTCGGAGGCGAGCTGGTCCTCGCTGCGCTATCTGCTGGCCGCGCCCGTGCCCAGGGCCCGGCTGCTGTGGTCCAAGCTCGTCGTCGGGCTCGGCCTGAGCCTGGCCGCCATGGTGCTGCTGCCCGTGGTCGCGCTCGCCGTCGGCACCGCCGCCTACGGCTGGGGCCCGCTCCAGATCCCCACCGGCGGCGCGCTCGGCGCGGGCACCGCCGCCCAGCGCCTCGTGGTGGTCGTGGCGTACGTCTTCGTCTCCCAGCTGGTCACCGCCGGGCTCGCGTTCTGGCTGTCCACGCGGACCGACGCGCCGCTGGGCGCGGTCGGCGGCGCGGTCGGGCTGACCATCGTGGGCAACGTCCTGGACGCCGTCACGGCGCTGGGCCACTGGCGCGACTTCCTGCCCGCGCACTGGCAGTTCGCCTGGGCCGACGCCGTGCAGCCGCACCCCGAGTGGGCCGGGATGATCCAGGGCACGGCGGTCTCCGTCGCCTACGCGCTGGTGCTCTTCGCCCTCGCCTTCCGCGGCTTCGCCCGCAAGGACGTGGTGTCGTAGGCGGGCAGCCCCGCCGTCCGGACACACGGGAGCGGGCCGCCGAGCACACTCGGCGGCCCGCTCCTCGTGGCGGCCCGGGACGCTCAGCGCTCGCTGTTCGCCGACAGGATCGACACGTCCTCCAGCAGGTGCGCCAGCGCGCCGTCGCGCTTGGCCTGCGTGGAGTTCTCCGCGCACTGCTGGTTCTGCCGGTCCGACAGGATCGGGATGTCCTGGACGTTCACGGCCTGGAGCACGCCGACCGGCAGCTCGCCCACCGCGATGCACGGCCGGTTGAACGACCCCTGGATGAGCGCCATCTGCGGGCTCATGTTCCCGTACGTCGTCGCGTTGCCGTAGCTCTGCCACGCGCCGTTGCCGTTCGTGGCGGTGGGGCCGCTGTCGTTGCCGATCGCGAGGGCCTGCGGGGCCGCGGCGGCGGTGGCACCCATCGCGGAGGCGGCGATGGCGGCGGTGGCGACAAACTTCTTGATCACTGGCCGGTCCTTTCTGAGGAAACCCCGTCTCCGGAGCGTTCTGGTCAACTCCCCTCAGGCGCACGGGTTTCTCCCGTTCACTCCCACGGCGGATGCGGCGAAGTGTTTGTGTGTTTTCCGGACTCCGTGATTTTCAGGCGTTCGGGAACGCCATGCGGGCCAACCGGGTGAACCCCCGCAACCAAACATCTCCCCTCGTGTTGAGGAGGCAGTAGGACCTGCGTCGCTACGAGGAAAGGAACGCGCAGTGCTCAAGAAGGCAATGGTCGCCGCTGCGGCCGCCGCAACTGTCGTCGGTGGATCGGTGGCGGCTGCTCCCGCGGCGCTTGCCATCGGGAACGACAACGGCCCGTCCGTCGCCAACGGTGTCGGCGCCACGTCGTCGTTCGGCAACTCGGCGACGAGGGGCGACATGAGCCCCCAGCTCTCGCTGATCGAGGGCACGCTCAACAAGCCGTGCCTGGGTCTGAACGAGACCAACGTCGGCGTGCTCCAGCTGGTCAACGTCCAGGACGTGCCGATCCTGTCGGACCGGCAGAACCAGCAGTGCTCGGACAACTCCACCCAGGCCAAGCGGGACGGCGCGCTGTCGCACATCCTGGAGGACCTGTCGGTCCTCTCGGCCAACGGCGAGAGCTGAGCCGACTCCGGCCGGCCCAGGGCCGTCCGCTGCTGCGCCGGCGGTCGCCCTGGGCTTTTCCGCAGGACTCTTTCGCCCGAGCAGCCGAGGGCGAGGCGTACGGTGCGCGGGGCAATCGAGTGAATTGTCGGGCGATCTACGTTCCGCCGTTTTCCAATACGTCTATTCCTCGTTCAGTGCCGCGACTTTCGAGGTCGTGCTCACTGGGTTTCTCGCCGTCATTGGGGCGCATCGCCCCGAGAAGGGAACTTCCATGAAGAAGAGCGTCGCTGTCGTGACCGGCGCCATCCTGGCTCTGGGCATGGCCGCCCCCGCCTTCGCCGACGCGGGCGCGGAGGGCGCCGCCGTCGGTTCGCCGGGTGTCATCTCCGGCAACACCATCCAGGTCCCCGTGCACGTCCCGATCAACGTGTGCGGCAACACCATCGACATCATCGCGCTGCTGAACCCCACGTTCGGCAACACCTGCGTCAACGGCTGATCGCGCGGGCACACCGGCCTTCCCGGCCGTGTCAGGGCCGGCCTTGGACGTCGAACTCGCGACCCAGGGCCGGCCCTCCCTCATCTGAACGTTCCTCAAGCCGCCCCGGCGGCTTCGAGCAGGAAGACCACTAGATTGCGACAGACCCTGAGCAGGGGAGTGTTCGCGGCGGCAGCCGCGACGAGCGTGCTGTCCCTGTACGGCAGCGCCGCTTTCGCCGACTCGACGGCGGACGGAGTCAGCGCGGGTTCGCCCGGCGTGCTGTCCGGCAACACCATCCAGGCGCCGGTCGAGGTACCGGTGAACGCCTGCGGCAACACCGTCGACGCGGCGGCCGCGCTCAACCCCGCGTTCGGCAACAAGTGCGCCAACGTCTCGGACCACACCGAGAAGCCCACCCCGCCGCCGTCGCACACCCCCGACTGCGACGACCAGGGCGCCTACGGGGAGCAGCCCTCCTCCGGCGCGTACGGCGAGGAGCCCTCCCCGGGCCCGTGCTCGACCCCGCCGCCGAGCACCCCGCCCGCCACTCCGCCCGCCACCCCGCCGAGCACTCCGCCGGCCACGCACCACACCACCCCGCCGCCCGTCGAGCACACCCCGCCGCAGATGGCGGAGACCGGCAGCGGCAACACCGGCGCGCTCATCGGTGCCTCGGCCGTCAGCGCGGTGCTGATCGCCGGCGGCACCGTCCTCTACCGCCGCGGCCGGTCCGCCGGTTCCCACCGGTAGTCCGCCCGCGGGGCCGACGCAAGGCCGCCGCGACCGAGCCGCCCCGGCGGCCGGTCGCGGCGGCGGCCGTTTCCGGGCGATGTCACCCGGCCGGCGGCGCGGCGCACCCGAAGGCCGTACCGGCGGTGGCGCCGCCGCTCCTCCCGTGCCTGACTTCATAGGACACGCTGACGACCCGTCAGAGTCCTTTGTGACGGCGTGAGGGAAGGAGCGGGCATGGCTGCACGGCGACGCGGGAACCGGAGGCTGGCCGCCGTCACGGCGGCGGCCGTCGTATCGGCCGCCCTGGCCTGCGGGGCCGCGACAGGGGCGGCGGACCCGGGACCGGCGGCGCCGCCGAATCCGCCCGCGCCGCAGACGAGTCCGTCCCCGGCGCCGCCCGGCTCACCGGTGGCGGACACCGCCTCACCGGTGGCGGACCCTTCCTCGCCGGTGCTGCTCCCGCCCGGCACGCCCCTGGTCCCACCGGATCCGCCCGCCGCCACGCCTTCTCCTCCCGCTCCGCCCGCTCCTCCCACCGCCTCCCCGGTCCCGGTGCCGCTCCCGGCGCAGGTGCCCGGCATGCGGCGGCCCGCCTTCGGGGCCTTCCTGGAGTCGGACGCGCGGGGCGTGGCCCGGATGGCACAGCTCAGCAGCTGGCTGGGCGGCGCCGAACTGCGCGTCGGCCACACCTATCTGCCCGGCGACCGTTGGCGCGACATCGAGGGCGCCCCCGGCTTCCTCGACGTCTGGGCGCAGTGGCGGCAGCAGCGGCCCGACCGGCTGCTCGTCCTCAACGTCCCGCTGCTGGAGCGCAACGAGGACCACTTCTCCGACGGCCAGGTGCGTTACCTGCTGCGGCAGGGCGCCGCCGGGCTGTTCGACGCGCACTTCCGCGCCCTCGCCCAGCGGCTGGTCGCGCTGCGGGCGCCGGACACGGTGCTCGTGCTCGGCTGGGAGATGAACGGCACCACCTACACCCACCGTTGCGGCCCCGACCCGGAGGCGTGGAAGACCTATTGGCGGCACATCGTCACCGCGATGCGCTCCGTGCCGGGCCAGCGGTTCCGCTTCGACTTCGCGCCGAACCGCGGCCGGGACGCGGTGCCCTGGACCGAGTGCTACCCGGGCGACGACGTCGTCGACATCGTCGGCATGGACTCCTACGACCAGCCGACCGGCCTGACCTTCGACCAGCAGGTGCGCGAGCCGTACGGGCTCCAGGCGCACGTGGACTTCGCCAAGGCGCACCGCAAGCCCGTCTCCTACCCGGAGTGGGGGCTGTTCCGCAACGGCGACAACGCCGCGTACATGCGGTCCATGCTCGCCTGGTTCGACGCGCACCGGCCGCTCTACAACACCCTGACCGACTACTGCCCGCACGGTGTCTGGCAGTGCGCGGCCAACCCGGCCTCCTCGCGCGTCTACCGCGCGGTCCTCTTCGGCCGTACGGACCTCATCGCCCCGACGCCCACACCCCCGGCCATCCCGCTCCTGCCCCAGGCCGCCCCGACCCCGACCCCGACCCTGCGACCGGCGCCCGCCCCGACCCCGCCTCAGCCGTCGGCCCTGACACCACCTCAGGCCCTGCCCGAGGCACCGCCTTCGGCCCCGACACCGTCTTCGGCCCCGGCGCCGCCCTCGGAACCGGCCCCCGTACCGCTCGCGGCGCCCGTGGCCGACGGCCGGTCACGTGTCCGCTAGGCCACCGCGCACGCGGCTCCTCCCGCGCCGGAACAGTTCCCGCAGGTCCCTGGCGCGGGCGCGGCCGGCCGCCGCGCAGAGCGCGGCGGACAGCAGGGGCGCCGTGCGCCGCCGGGCCAGCAGCAGCCGCTCGTTGGCGACCGGGCGGGGGCGCCAGCGGTGCTTGTAGGGTTCGTCGCCGCGCAGCAGGCTCAGCGTGTCCGGGGTGCCGTCGCCGCTGTGCGCGGCGCACGCCTCCAGCAGCATCACCGCCACATCGGCCTTGCGTTCGCGCAGCAGCGGATGGGCACCGTACAGATAGCCGCCCAGCAGGCTGCCGGAGCGCAGGGTGAGGTCCACGGCCACCACCTCGCCGTCGAGCCGGAACTCGGTCACCACCGCCTCCCCGGCGCGCGCCATCGGGCCCGCCGCCCGCGCCAGGTGCTCGTGGAAGCGCGTCCGCAGATGCTCCGGGGTGACCCCGCGGCCCTGCCACTGGAGCCGGTGCAGCGCGAGCAGCCGCCGTACGGCCGCGCCGGCCTCCTCGGGGCGTACGACACGCCGTTCCACACCGAGCGCGCGCAGCCTGCGCAGTTGGGCGCGGACCCGCTGGGCCCTGGCGGACGGCAGCCGGGCGACCAGCCCGTCCAGGGGCAGGGCGGGCAGCTCCAGGCAGAGCGAGCCCGGCGCGCGGTGCCGGGGGCCGTCCCAGCGGTCGTAGACCTGTTCGACGGCGCTGCCGGGCCGGACCTCGGGGAGGTCGATCAGCGCGGTGCGGGCGGCCCCGGCCAGCGCCCCGGTGAGCGCGTCGGCCGCCGGGCCGGGGCGCCGGTCGTCGATCAGGACGTCGGCGTAGTCGGAGATCGCGCCGCCGAGCGGGACCAGCGCGGGCACCGGCGCGCGGCGCAGCATGAGGGGCGCGGCGGCGACCAGTTCGGCGCCCTCGCGGACCAGGTGGAGCCGCAGCCGCCCCGGGGTGCCGTACGACTGCCACCAGGAGTGCAGCCAGGCGTGGCTCTGGAAGGGGGTGGCGGCCGCGCAGTGTCCGGCCAGGCGGGTCCACTGCGGGGCGAGGGCGGCGAAGGCGCGCGCGTCGGTGACGAGTTCCGTCGTGAGGCCGGGGTGTGCCGCGCGCGGCGGGGGCGCGAGGCGGGCGGTGGTCACAGCCGGCCGTGGACGTCGGCGGCGGGGGCCGGTCCGGGCACCGCCGGGGGGTGCGCGGGGTCGCCGGGCGTGGTCCGCCGGGGCCGTACCAGCAGGGCCAGGCCGCCGAGCAGACCACCCGCGCTCGCCCCGACCAGGCCGGTCACCGCCGGGGACGCCGAGGACGGGTCGGTGGGGCGTACGGCGCGCGCGAAGCGGACGAGCGAGATGTGCGTGCTGCCCGTGGTGTCCGCGGCGTGCCGGGCGAGCGCGTCGGAGACGGCGTCGGCCATGGCGGCGGCCGGACCCGGACGGCCCGCGGTGGCGGTCACGGCGATCATCGGCGCGTCGGGCGAGGTCTCCGCGCGCACGTCGCGCCGCAGGGTCCGCACCGGCACGCCCGCCTGCCGCTGGGCGTCCCCGAGCACCGCGACCTGGGTGGCGACCCGCCCGTACGCCTGCGCGAAACCGAGCGCGGCGGCCGGGTCGGACTTCTGGTCGGGGACGGCCACGACATAGCTGGTGGCCGAGTAGACGGGCGGCGCGAGGACGCCGTAGGCGCCGCCGAGCAGTCCGCCGGCCACGGTGCCGGCCGCGACCAGGGACCAGGGCGGCAGACGCCGGACACGGGCGAGGGACAGGCGGCGGGGCCGGGGCGGTTGCTCGGTCATGGGGTGGTCGCTTCCTGGGGTGGGATCGGGGCGGGGCGGCCCGGGGGCCGGGGCGCGGTGGCGGACAGGGTGGCCGTGTACACGTCCAGGAGTCGGGCGGCGGTGCGGGCGATGCTGTAGTGGCGGGCCGCGTCCGGGGGCGTACGGGGGAGCGGGCCCTGGGCGCGTACCTCGGTGATCGCGCGGGCGTACGCCTCGGGGCCGCCCCGGACGCGCCGGGCGCCCGCGGCGGCGTGCGCGGGCAGGTCCTCCACGGCCGGGCAGGAGGCGTACAGCACGGGCAGCCCGGCGGCCAGCGCCTCCACGACCGCGAGACCGAACGCCTCCTGCGGGGACGGCGAGGCGAGCACGTCCATCGCGGCGGCCAGCGCGGGCAGATCGGGGCCCGCCGAGCCGTCCGGCGCGCAGGGCCGCTCCCCGGCGAACAGCACCCGGTCGGCGACCCCCGCCTCATGGGCGGTGCGGCGCAGCACGCTCTCCTCGGGGCCGCCGCCCACCAGCAGCAGCCAGTGGTCACGGGGCAGCCGGGCCAGGGCGCGGACCACGACGTCGAAGCGCTTGCCCGCGGCCAGCCGTCCGATGCCGCCGATCACGTACGCGTCCTCGGGCAGGCCCAGACGGCGGCGGGTGGCGGCGCGCCGGGCCGCGTCGAAGCGGAAGCGGTCCAGGTCGATGCCGTTGGGGACGACCTCGATGCGCGGCGCGGGCACGCCCCAGCGCTGGAGCCGGTCGGCCACCGTGGCGGAGACGGCCACCGTGGTGGAGCCGAGCCGTTCCCCGGCCAGGTACAGCGCGCGCACCCCCGCCGTCAGCGGGCGCCCCTCCAGCTGCCCTTCGCCGAGGGAGTGCTCGGTGGCGACGACCGCGCGGACACCGGCCAGCCGGGCGGCGATCCTGCCGTACAGGCAGGCCCGGTACAGGTGGGTGTGCACGAGGTCGTAGCGGCCCGCGCGGATCACCCGGACCAGGCGCGGCAGCGCGGACAGGTCGCGGTTGCCGCCCATGCCGAGGTGGACGACGCGGACGCCGTCGGCGCTCAGCCCGGCGGCGACCGCGCCGGGCCGGGTGAGCGTCACCACGTCGCAGGAGACGGGCAGATGGCGCAGCAGCAGCCGCAACTGCTGCTCCGCGCCGCCCACGCCGAGGCCGGTGATGATGTGCAGGACCCGCAGCTCGCGCATCTCACACGCCCTTCACGGGGCGGCGGCGCAGCGGGTGCAGCCGGTGCTTGAGGTGCAGCCGCCAGGCCGTGTCCCGCTGCCCGATGTGCAGCCGGGGCAGCGCGTACGGGCCGGTCAGCGGGCCGGGCGCGACGGCGCAGGCGTACCGGTACCCGGCCTCGCGCACGGCGGCCAGCACCCGGGCGTCCACCGCGCCGTAGGGGTAGCAGAAGCCGTCCACGGGCGCGCCGGTCAGCTCTTCCAGGAGCGCCCGGCTGGTGCCGGCCTCGGCGGCGAGGACATCGTCGTCGGCGCGGGTGAGGTCGGTGTGGGTGAGCCCGTGCGAGCCGATCTCCACGCCCTCGGCCGCCGCGTGCCGGATGCCGTCGGCGCTCAGCAGCGGCTTGCGCGGGCCGCGCGGGTCCCAGGCGTTGTGCCCGCCGAGCCGGCCGGGCAGCACGAACAGCGTGGCGCCGCAGGCGTGCCGGTGCAGCAGCGGCAGCGCGGCGGTGACGAAGTCGGCGTAGCCGTCGTCGAAGGTGAGCCCGACCAGGCCCTGCCCACCGCCCGCCGCGCGGGCGGCCAGCAGTTCCCGTACGGACACCCCGCGCAGCCCGCGCCGCCGCAGCCAGCGCAGCTGCGCGGCGAGCCGCTCGGGCGTCACGGTGACGCGGTACGGGTCGGGCGAGCGGTCGCCCACCGAGTGGTACATCGCCACCCAGGGGAAGGGCCCGGGGAGGCGCCCGGTGGGCTCGGCGATGCCGGTGAGCGGGACGGTGTCAGCGGGAGAGGCCATGCCGGACCCTTCGGGTGACGGAGCGCAGGGAGCGGAACACGGGTTCGACGCCCTCGGCGCCGAGTGCACGGGCGAGCAGGACGTGGACGGCGGTGACGGTCAGCGCCCCGGCGGCCAGGCCCGCCGCCGCCGAGCCGGGCAGGGCCGCCGCGCACGCCCCGGCCGCGGTGGCGACCACCGCGGCGCGCAGCGGCCGGCTCGTCTCCGCCAGCACCCGCCGCACCCGCAGCGGCACCCCGCACCGGCCGGTGCCGGCCAGCAGCAGCGCGGCCGTGACGGTGATGCCGGCGGCGTTGGCCGCGGCGATGCCCGTCACGCCCCAGGGGCCGACGGCCGCCGCGCCGGTCCAGGAGGTCGCCACGATGCCCGCCGCCATCGCGGCCACCGGGTACCAGGCGGGCCGCCCGCCGGAGAAGTACGTGCGGACCAGGGCGCCCACCAGCGCCTGGCCGAGCAGCCCGAGCGCGTACACGCGCATGACACCGGCCGTCGCGGCGGTGTCGTCCGCCGTGAACGCGCCGCGCTGGAAGAGGAGCTGGATGATCTGCGGGGCGCAGGCGATCACCGCCGCCGCGCCCAGCAGCACCAGGCAGGAGACCAGCGCCAGGTCGCGTTCCACGCGGTCGCGGGCCCGTACGGTGTCGCCGTCGGCGAGCGCCCGTGCCACCACCGGGAAGGTGACGGTGCACAGCATCAGCGACAGCGTCATCGGGATCTGGGCCACCTTCTGCGCGTAGTTCAGGTGCGAGATGGCCCCGGCGGGCAGCGGCGAGGCGAGGAACCGCTCGATGAGCACCTGCGACTGGCGGCACAGCGCGAACAGCAGCACCGTGGCGATGACCGCGAAGTCCATGGGGTGCGCGGCGGCGCCCGGGGCGCCCGTGCGGGGGCCGGGGCGTACGCCGGTGCGCAACTGCTGCCACAGGGCGGGCACCTGGACCGCCACCATCAGACAGCCGCCCACCGCGACCCCGGCCGCCGCCGAGCGCACCCCCCAGGCGCCGCCCAGCAGGAACATCGCGGCGACCACACCGGTGTTGTAGGCCAGGTAGATCGAGGCGGGCGCCACATAGCGGCCGTGCGCCCGCAGTACGGCGCTGCAGTACCCGGCGAGTCCGAAGCTGAGCACGCAGGTCGCCGTCAGCCGGGTGCAGTCGGCGGCCAGCCGCGGGTCGGGCAGGCCCGGCGCCAGCGCCTGGACGAGCTGCGGGGCGGCGCCGACGGCCAGCGCGCACACCGCGGCGCACGCGAAGGCCAGCCGGGGCAGCGTGCCGGTGACCAGGGAGCGCACCGGGTCGCCCGCGCCGCCGCGCGCCCGCCGGGCCAGCGCCGCGCTGAACGCCGGGACCAGCGCGAACGCCAGCCCGTCCTCGATGAGCAGGGTCGCGGCGAACTCCGGCACGGTCCAGGCGACCAGGAAGGCGTCCGTGTCGGACCCGGCACCGAACAGCCGGGCCAGCGACTGGTCCCGGACCAGGCCGAGCAGCGAGCCCGCCACCGACAGCACGGCGGTGACCAGCGTGGCGCGGGCCAGGAAGCCCCGGGATGCGGAGACCGGGGCCGGGAGCGCGCGGACGGTGCCGGCGGCGGTCGCCGCGCCGCGCGCGGGCGGCACGGTCGCCGTGCCGTCGCCGCCCGGAGGGCCGGAGCGCGGCGGCAGGGGAGGGGGCGTCACCGTCATCGCGCGACACCTCCCGGACCCGGCTCCGCGACCGTCGCCCACCACGCCACCAGCCCGATGGACAGTGCGGTCAGCACCGTGGAGGGGCCGCCGATGTCGCCGTAGGCGAAGTCGACGAGCTGCCAGAGCAGCAGCCCGCAGGCGATGAGCCCGCAGGCGGGGCCGCCCGCCCGCGCGGGCCGCTCCCGCCGCAGCCCGCGCAGCGCGCACACCAGCAGCGCGAGCCAGCTCCCGGCGACCGCGGTCAGCCCGGCCAGGCCCTGCTCGCTGAGGACCAGGAGATACATGTCGTGCGGCGACAGCAGCGGCTGCCGCCGGAACGCGGCGCCCGCGCCCCCGGTGTCGCTCGCCGCGGACAGGGACAGCGGGGCGTGCCCGTCGCGTACCTGCGGAAAGTTCTTCAACCCGACTCCCGTCACCGGATGTTCGCGCCAGCTGCCGACCGCGGCGCTCCAGAGCGCGTAGCGGTCGCGTACGGACTGGTCCGGGGCGTCGGCGACCCGGGTGATGCTGTCGAACCGCTCCGCCAGCAGGGCCGTCCCGACGCCGAGGCCGCCCACCAGGACCACCGCCGCCGCGGCCAGCACCGCGCCCGCCGTCAGCGCGCGCCGCACCCCGGCCAGCAGCAGTTGCGCCGCACAGGTCACGGCCGTGGCGATCCAGGCGCCCCGGCTGAAGGAGAGCGCCAGCGGCACGAGCAGCACCGCCGCGCATCCGGCGGCCACCGCCCGCTCCCGCGCGCGCGTGTCCCGGCCGAGCGCGAGACCGGCCGCGCACACCAGGCCCAGGGCGACCGCCGTGGCCATGCCCATCACGTCCCCGGCACCGAAGGTGCCGACGGCCCGGACCGGCGCGCCCTGGTAGGAGGCGCCGGTCCCGGTGAGGTACTGGTGCGTGCCCACGGCGCCCTGGAACAGCGCGAGGCCCACGAACGCCCAGGCCGCCACCCGGAAGTCGGCGCGGTCCCGGACCAGCAGCAGCACGGCCGCCGGGACCAGCACGAACACCTGGAGATACCGGGCGAGCCCCGCGCACACGGCGGGCGCGGGAGACACGGCCAGCGCGGTCAGCGCCGCCAGGGCGAAGCCCGCCACCGGCAGCCCCAGCACCACGGCGGCCACCGGGGTCAGCGGGCGCCGCCGCGCGCGCAGCAGCCGCAGCGCGCAGCACAGCACCAGCAGCCCGGAGACCACGTCGGCCGGACCCGCGCCGCCCGCGCCGCCCGGCGCCACCGGCACGGCGAGCGCCGCGAGGACCGCCAGCACGGGCAGCACCGGACCGTACGGCACCCGCCGGACCACCGGCCCGGCGCGCCGCGCGGGCGGCGGGGCGGCCTCGGTGGCGCGGTGCGCCGGCTCGGGCAGGGCGGCCTGGGACACGTCGGTCAGCTCCCCGTCGGCCGCACCAGCGCGACCGCGGTGCGCAGCAGGATGCAGACGTCCTGCCACAGCGACCAGTTGTCGATGTAGGCGTTGTCGAAGCGGGCCCGGTCCTCGATCGAGGTGTCCCCGCGCAGCCCGTGCACCTGGGCGAGCCCGGTGATGCCGGTGCGCATCCGGTGGCGGGCCGCGTAGCCGGGGTGGTCCTGGCTGAACCGGAGCGCGAAGTACGGGCGCTCGGGGCGCGGGCCGACCAGGCTCATGTCGCCGCGCAGCACGTTCCACAGCTGCGGCAGCTCGTCGAGCGAGGTGCGCCGCAGCATCCGGCAGAACGGCCGCATCTCCCGCTCGCCCGCGACGCTCCAGCGGGTGGCCGACTCGTGCGCGTCGGCGGGCCGGTGGGTACGGAACTTCAGCAGGGTGAAGGGCCTGCCGTCCCGGCCGATGCGCTCCTGCCGGAAGATCACGCCCGGCCCGTCGGCCAGCCGCAGCAGCACCGCGCAGCCCAGCAGCAGCGGCCCGGCGAGCAGCAGCAGGAGCCCGGAGACCAGCACGTCCAGCGCCCGCTTGCCCGCGCTGCCGCGCCGCGCGGGCGCCATCGAGAGCCGCCGGCAGGAGAACCCGGCCAGCCGCTGCTTGGAGGCGTACGACGGCGAGTCCGCGTCGACCTCCCACACCGCGCAGCCCGACTCGGCCAGCGCCCGCAGCAGCGGCCCCTGTTCGGCCCGTACGCACGGGTGGACGGCGAGCACCGCCCGCACCCCGTTCTGCACGACCGCCCGCTCGACGTCCTCGCCGCAGGTCAGCACCGGCAGCCCGTCCGAGCCGCCCCGGGGGCGCTCGGCGACGACCCCGACCGGCCGCATCCCGCACCGCGGGTGCCGCAGCAGGGCGGCGGCCACCCGCTGGGCGGTCGCCTCCGGGCCGATCACCAGGGTGGCGCGCGGACGCCGCAGCAGCGCGGCGCGCCGCCGGGCGTGCACCGCGCCGCGCAGCGCGCAGCCCACCGCCGCCTGGAGCGCGCACCCGGCCAGCAGGGTGGCCGCGGTCAGCGCGTGCTCCGGCCGGTACGCCGCCACCAGCGCGGCCAGCGCCAGCCAGGACACCGCGATCCGGCCGCACACGGCGGGCAGTTCGTCCAGGACCGCCGGGACCGGCGGCGCGGGCGGCTGCGGGCGCAGCAGCAGGGTGGCGGCCACGAGCAGGGCGACGAGCAGCGGCCGGTGCTCGGCCCCGGCGAACGCGGCGGCGGCGCCCAGCAGGGCGGCGGCACCGTCCGCGAGGAGCAGCGGCAGCGGCGCGCCCGCCGGTACCGGGGGACGCCGGCGGCGGGCCGGGAAACGGAACCCGGGTGCCTGGCGGCGCGGCCCGCGGACCGGGACGGCCGTGCCTGCGTGGTCGCGTGGCGGCAGGCCGGGGGCCAGACCGGGCGGGGGGACGGTGCTTTCCGCGGTCACGAGTGAGTGGACTCCCTGTGCTCGGAGGGCACGGCGTGCTCGGCCGGCGGCGCCTGCGGTGCCGGGCGGGCCGCGCCGGGGCGGGCGGCGAGCAGGTCGTGGTAGAGCGCCGTGACCGCGGCGGTGCGGCGCCGGACGTCGTGCGCGGACAGCACATGGGCGCGTCCGAGCCGGCCCAGCTCCGCGCGCAGCGGCGCGTCGAGCAGCAGGGCGGTCACCGCGCGGGCCAGCGCCACCGGGTCCCCGGCGGGCACCAGGCAGCGCGCGGCGAGCGCGGGCGGCAGGCTCTCCCGGGCGCCGCCGACGTCCGCGACCACCACCGGCCGGGCGCACGCCATCGCCTCCAGCGGGGCCAGCGCCATGCCCTCCCACCGGGACGGCAGCACCACCACGTCGGCCGCCCGGTACCAGGGCAGCGGGTCGGCGACGGCGCCGGTGAACGCCACGGAGGGCGGGGCCAGGTCCCGCAGCCGGTCGTGGTCGGGGCCGTCCCCGACCAGCACAAGACGCGCCCCGGGCACCCGTTCGGCGACCGGGCCCCAGGCCCGCAGCAGCACGTCCTGCCCCTTCTGCCGGCACAGCCGCCCGACACAGACGACGAGCGGGCCGCGGGAGGTGTCCCCGGCGGTGGTGGGGCCGGTGGGGCCGGTGGGGTCGGCGGGGGCCGGGGAGGAGTGCCCGGGGTCGACGGGGCCGGGGGCCGGGGAGAAGTGCCCGGGGTCGACGCCGTTCGGGACGACGTGCCAGTGCGCGGTGATCCCGGCGCGCAGGCCGGTCGCGCGCTCCTCCTCGCTGACACACACCACCCGCGCCGCCCAACGCGCCCCCCAGCGCTCCCACGCCCGCGCGAGCGCCGCGGTGCCGCCGCCGACCGCCTCGAACGACCAGGCGTGCGGCTGGAACACGGTCGGGATCCGCCCGCGCACGGCCAGCCGCCCGGCGAGCCCGGCCTTGGCGCTGTGCGCGTGCACCAGATCGGGCCGTACGTCGTCGACGAGACGGGTGAGCCGCCGCACCTCCCCGAGGAGCGACCACCCCGGCGCGCGCGCCGCGTTCCAGGGGCGCACATCCGCGCCGAGCGCCCGGAGATACCCGCCGAGCGGGCCGTCCGCGCCGTCCGGGCAGGCCACGGTCACGCCGAAGCCGTCCGCGAGCTGCGCCCGCACCAGGTCCGTCACGACGCGCGCGACCCCGCCGTCCACGGGCTGGGTGAGGTGCAGGACCCGCGGCCGAAGAAGGAGCCGCATGACCGTCGTTGCCTCTTTCGGATGGCCGATAAAGCCGACAAAGGGGTGGGGCAAGAGGTCCGCAACTCTAGTCGCGAAAGGTACTTATGCGACGAAAGCAGGCAAGTGTGTCGGAACTGTGAAGCCGGTCCGATCGGGAGATCACTCTTTTGGCGGCACAACTCGGGGGGCGCGCCGCGCGTTGACCCCAGCGCCGGGCAGCCCGCCCGGGTGTTTGTGTGTCAACTGCAAGGAGCACCTTTCCATGTCGCGTATCGCCAAGGGCCTGGTCCTTACCTCCGCCGCCGCCGCGGCTGTCGCCGGCGGTGCCGGCATCGCCGCCGCCGACAGCGGTGCGAGCGGCGTCGCCGCCCACTCGCCGGGCGTCATCTCGGGCAACGTGATCCAGGTCCCGGTGCACGTGCCGGTCAACGTCTGCGGCAACTCCATCAACGTCATCGGTCTGCTGAACCCGGCGTTCGGCAACACCTGCGTCAACGGCTGACACCGGCGCAGCGAACCTCCTCCGGCCGGCCGCCCTCCCGGGAACCGGCGCCCACCGCTGTGCGGGCGCCCGCGGGAGGGCGGCCGTGCCGTTCCCCCGATCGGACGGCGCGCGCCGGAGCCCCCCGGATGCGCGTCCCGCCAGGTGGGACCGCGTGGCGTCGCACGGCGGCAGGGGGCGGGCGTACGCGGTGGGTGGATGATCGGTTGCGGACCGCGACCAGCGCTTCCACGGTGGGCTCCAGATCCGGTGCTCAGCGAAAGGAACCCCCATGCGTGGTCTGCCAGCACGGCGTGTCGCCTCCACCGCCCTCTGCGCCGCCCTTCTGGCCGGGATCGGCGGCCCCGCCGCCATGGCGGCCGGCTCGGTCCGGGGGAGCGGCCCCGCGGCGGCGCCGCGGACCCCGCTCCCCGACCCCGGCACACTGCTCGGCCAGGTACAGAACCTCGCCGGACTCGGCGGCGCCCTCGCCCCGGTCCGCGATCTGGTGACCGCCGTGCTCGACCCGGAGCAGGGCGTGCTGTCGGCCGCCGACACCCAGAAGCTCGGCACCGCGGCGAAGGACGCCCTGGCCCAGGTGGGCGCGGCGGTCGCCGCCGGCACGGCCCAGACCGCCCCCTCGGCGGCCACGTCCACCACACCGTCCACGGTGCCCTTCGCCGCCGCTCCCGCCGCACCAGCCGCGCCCGGCGCCCCTGTGAGCACGGGTGTCCTGCTGCCCGCCGCTGGTACTCCGCGGGTCGCCGCGCCGCGCGCCGCCGACCCCACGAGCGACGCGCTGGCCGCCGTGCGCAAGGCCCTTGACGGCCTGCTCAAGGCGATCGCCGCCGGTGACAGCACCCAGGTGCTCCCCGCCACCGACAGCCTGGTCAAGGAGCTCACCGCGCTGGTCGGCACCGGCCTGCCGGCCGGCGGCCTGTCCACGCAGCCCGCCACCTCCGGCACGGCTCCGGCGGCCACCGCCTCGACCCTGCCGGCCCTGACGGATCCCGTCGCGGCCGTCCCCGACCTCCAGATCCCCGACGTCCAGATCCCCGAGATCGGCGTCCCCGACATCACCGTGCCCGCGGCGCCCGCCCCGGCGGCGACCGTTCCGGTGGCGGCGGGCGCCGCGGGGGCGTAACCCGGATCCGTACCCGCGGCTGGAGGGCCCAGGGCTCTCCAGCCGCCGTACCGGCCGCGTAGTCGTGTGTATGCCCATGCACCCCCGGAAACCTCCGGATCTCCCTCATGGCGGGGGCTACAAACGGAACGTAATGGCTGCTCAGGTTCCTGTGGCGGCTCCGCAGCGGCCGTTGGTGCGGCCGACTGCTGGACCGTCGCCTTGGTGAAGAAGGGTCTGCGTGTCTTGCTGGCGCAAGGCAGCACCCCAGATCGCCGTGAACGCCTCGTCGTAGCGACCGATCTCGTGGGGTTTGTCCAAGTAGAGAGCCCCGATCGTGACGTTGTCCAGCTCGTTCAACTCTGCCAGCCGAGCGAGTTGTTCAGCCATCACCTTGGTGCCGCCGACCCGCCCACAGCGGCGCCGGAAGTCGTGACAGCTCTACACACAAGAACACCCCGGCGTCCGTAGATCGTCAGGGTGTTCCGTACCGCCCGTCACACGAGGGGGAGCCTGTTTTGTTGTCTGGGCGGTGGTACCTGGGGTTACTGCCAGTCGCCCGGCTCAGCGAGTGCGTAGTCCGCTGCCGTCCTCCAGATGGTCTGGAGTCCGACGAGCAGGCTCCCAAGAAGCCAGGGATCTGCCCTCGCCGCCGGCCTGACGCTGGATCGCTCCGACTTACGGCGCTGCGGCAGCGTCGCCGGGGTGGCCTCGGGCACCGGGATTTCCGCCCAGACCAACTTCCCCCGCGGCGTCCGGTAGGAGCCCCAGTCCTTGGCGGTCTCCTCGACGAGCAGCAGGCCGCGTCCACCTTCGGTGTCGTCGTCCGGCTTTTGGAGCACGGGCATCTTCTGGGAGGTGTCCCACACCTCGATGACGACGCTCGTGTCGAGACCGACCAGCCGCACGGTGACGAGACTCAAGGTCTCCATCTCCATCCAGGTCGGCTGGCGGTCGAGAACACCCGTCACCTTGACGGCGTTGGTGACCAGCTCGGAGACGACAAGGGCGGCGTCCCCCTCGATGGAGCGGGCGTGCCACTTGCTGAGCGAGAGCCGGATGAAGTGGCGGGACACACTCACCGCCGAGCCGACCGCCGCCAAGTTCAGCTGATCCATGAAGCGGGCGCGCTGGGAGAAGTAGAAGGGTTCTTCGTCGTCCTGGTGCTGGGTCACGAGCGCTCGTCCAAGCTGACGATCTCTGCACCCGCCGTCTGCTCCAGGTGGAGCGCCATGGCGTCCTGGAGCGGGCGAGTCAGCGCCAGGTCGCGGTAGGACGGCACGATCACGTGACGGGCCTCGGCGCGCTGTATGGCCTCGGCCAGCTCCACGAAGACGTTGATCCCGCCGTTCATGAACTCGTGGAACACGGTTGCCATGGTGAAGCCCTCGACCTCGGCGTACCGCGCCATGTCGTCCTGCTTCTGCTGTACCTCCTCGTCGGTCATGTCGTCCGGAACGCGCATGTAGCCGAAGAGGAACGGCGCACCTTCGCTGTGGGTCATCCCCGTACCCCCTGGACGATCCAGAGTCGAGCGCCGATCTCTCGTTCGATGTGCTGCCGCATGGCCTCCTGGAGGCCGGGCAAGCGCGCGAAGTGCCACAAGGAGGGCACGATCACGTTCTTCACGTCGGAGCCCTTGAGCTTTTCGACCATCGAGAAGAAGGCGTGCTCAGAACCGGGGGCGTTCTCCGTGAATACGCGTTCCAGGGTGAATCCCTCACGGTTGGCGTAGTCCTTCAACTCGCTTTGCGTCGAGTGGTCTTCGTCGCTCTCTTCGCCACTGGGCGAGAGGCGCAGGTAACCAAACATGGCGGGTCGCATCCGTCCTCCTGGCGGGCCTGGATGGACGGGGTGACGGTAGGCGTACCGCGCTGCCGAAGCCCCGTCCGGCCCACCAGGAAAGCCACCTGACCTGCGAAAACCCACCGCACGCGTGACGCACCCATGACGCAGTGATGTTGCGTCGTCCGTTTGGCCTGCACCGACGTAGCCCCACTGGCTATGGTGAAACTTCGGCCTACACCCAAAGAGGTGACAGATGGCAGCCAAGCGGGTGCGGCTGGCCCAGCGCCGGAAGGCTTCCGGCTTCACTCAAGAAGAACTCGCCACCGTGCTCGGGGTCGAGCGCACCACCGTCGTCCGGTGGGAGAGCGCCGAAACCGAACCGCAGCCGTGGCACCGTCCAAAGCTCGCACAGGCGCTCGGCATCTCGGGCGACCAACTGCAAGAAATGTTGGACGACATTACCGTCATTCAGCGGCAACCGAGCGAACGTATGAACTACGTCCTCCAGCATCCCGGCTCCGCCGACTTGGTCGCCGTCGCCTACCTGCACGAACAGCTTCGACAACTTGATGAGTCCTACGATCAGGCGTCGTCCGCTGGCCTGCTCGGGCCTGCCGGTCACCTCCACGGACAGGTGAAGTTCCTCCGTGAGAACGCGACGAACCCGCGTGTGCGTCGGGCGCTCTTCGAGGTCGAGGCCGACTTGGCAACCTTCATGGGGCAACTGGTGTGGGACGTCAGCCAGAGACGCGACCACCAAGCCCCGATGGGGTACTTCAAAGAAGCGGTCGGGGCAGCGCGCCACGTCCGAGACACGTCGGTCGAGTCCTACGCCACCCTGCGCATGAGCTTCGTGGCGCTGTACGGCGAGAAGAACCCGCAGCGGGGAACCACGCTCGCCGAGCAGGCGGCCGAAGTAGCGAAGAAGACCAGCCCCTCCCTTACCGGTCTGTCGCTGTTGCACGTGGCTGAGGGGCACGCCATGATCGGGTCGCGCACCGAGTGCGAGAGCGCCCTCAAGAAGGCCGAGGCCCAGTTTGACCGGGTGGACGCCGATGACGTGGCGGCCCGGCACTACACGGTCAACGAGTTCAATCGACTGTCGGGCTCGTGTTACCTCTTCCTCGGCTTACCGGAGCTGGCGGAGCCCATCCTCCGCATGACCACCCGCGCCCTGGCGGGGAAGAAGAAATCTCAGGCCATCGCGCTGGGCAACCTGACGCTTGCGCTGCTCCGTCAAGGCAAGCTCGATGAGGCCGCAAGTGCCCTGCATCGCACCATTGATGCTGTCGAGCTGACCCGTGGGGGTGGCGGGCTTAACCTGGCGTTCTCTGCTGGGCGAGAGCTGCGGCAGTGGCGGCAGGAACCGTGGGCGCAGGAGATCAACGATCGGCTGTTCGCCCTGATGGCGGCGATCTGAGAACGGGTGGGGACGCGCGTGGCGGACATCGACCAGGCCAAGCAGGTACTGCGCGAGAAGGCGTGGCGTCGCCTGATTGACGGCGGCGGTGCCCCGGCGGACTCGTACGGGAAGATCCCCGGTTTCTACGGCACGCAGGCCACGGCGGAGCGTCTGGCCGAACTGGACGAGTGGCAGCAGGCGACCACGATCAAGGCCAATCCCGACTGGGCGCAGCTTCCCATCCGGACGCGTGCGCTGGAAGACGGAAAGCTCCTCTACATGGCGGTACCGAGGATGGCCAGTCTCGAACCGTTCTTCCTGCTCGACCCCGAGACGCTGACCGTTCCTGCCGGTGAAGCCGCCGAGAAGAAGGGGGCGGCTCAGGTGGCCCAGCGGGTCGGCGTGGATGCGATGCGCCCGATCGACATAGTCGTCTGCGGCAGCGTCGCGGTGAACCGCTCCGGAGCGCGCATCGGCAAGGGTGCCGGGTACTCCGACCTTGAAGTGGCACTTCTTGTCGAGGCCGGCCTCGTCACTGAGTCGACCGTGATCGTCGCGCCCGTCCACGCACTCCAGGTGGTCGAGGATGAGATCCCGGAGACGGAGCACGACTTCTCGGTGGACTACATCGTCACGCCCGACGAAGTGATCCGCTGCACCAACCGCAGGCGTCCGCCCGGCCTGGTCTGGGATGACCTGACGGCCGAGAAAATCGCAGCGATTCCGGTACTGGCAGCGCAGCGGCACGCCCGGTAGGGCACGACGGCCGAGGGGCCTTACCGAGCGGCTGACCTGCTCCTATACCCCTCGGAACGCGCCCTTACTGCGGGGTAGCCACCAGACTGGGCGTCGTCCCACTACTTCGTGAGTGCATTCGCTGCCCGCAACCAACCCTGCTCGTCCACCTGGTCTGAAAGCGCCGAGATCGCTTCCCGCTGCTGTTGGTCGACGCCGTATTCGTTGAGCAGTGCGATCAAGGTGCGCTTCCGCGGGCGGCCCTTGCCGCGCTCCAGGCGGTCGAGCGTGGCTTCGTTGACCGCCGTCCTGGAGGAGGAGACGAAGCGGCGCGAGGACGTCATCAGGGGCCGGCCATCGTCGAGGCGCTGGCGCTCCATGTCGGCCACTTCTTCCTGAGCACGGGCGGCAAGGTGGTGTGGGCCGAACTGGCGCTTCCCGGCGTCGTTCAACCGCTCCCGCGAAGGATGCCCAAAGACCTCTCGAACGTCGTGCTGCCGCAGTCCGACCCCGACACGCTTCTCAAGCTCCTCGACGGCTTACAGAAGCTCTGAAGCACAGAAGCGCAGGTTTGCCACCCGCAACGAAGAAAACCCCGCGCCGCGACGGACGCGGGGTGCTCTTCGCTGTGGTGCGGGGGTGATGGTTGTCGGGGTCAGTCGTCCTCATGGATGCGGACGATCAGCTTCTCCGGACCGGGAAACCCCGGGTAGCCGGTGTTGGCCCAGCCCTCGGACTGCCAGTGCGGGGTGCTACTGGGAACTGCTGACTGATCGACCATTTGACGAGTTGGCGGCTGTCGTGTGTCCGCCGCGCGCCCTGCGCGCGCCGCAGCCTCGGGTGGGCCTCGATCCCCCTATTACATGTCCCCGCGCGCCCGCGCGGGAGATCTCATATGCGGAGGATCTCGTATGAGGACTCGGCAATCTCCCGCGCCGGGGTTTCCGGTCCGCGCGGGGCTCGTTGGGCAGGGAGACCCCGTCCCCGCCCGGTGACGTGACCCCGTCGCCGCGACCCGCCAAAGGAGCACGATGAAGTCCCTCAAGGCTGCCGCCGTCCTCGCCGGATCCCTGGTCGCCGTCGGCGCCGCCGCGCCCGCGTTCGCCCAGAACACCTCCGACCTGACGCCCACCAGCCTCAACGGCGCCGTGAACTCGCTGACCAGGGAACCCATCGACGTCATGCCGGTCAAGCACCAGTCCGACGCGCTCGACACCGAGAAGAAGGGCTCGCTGCTCCACACGGTCGACGGCGCCACGCAGAGCCTGAACTCCTCGGCCGGTCCGCTGCTCGGCGGCCTGCCGCTGCGGAGCTGACGCCCGCCCCGGCCGCCCCGCCCGCCGTACCGGTCGTACTTGGTGTCCGTCGTACTACTGCGGCACCCGGGCGAATTGTGCGCTGGTCGCCGCACCCCTCTCGTTGAGCGGTGCGGACGTTGAGCCACCGAATCCTGAAAGGGACCGTGCCTGACATGAAGTCGACCACCCGAGGAACCCTCGCCGCCCTTGTCACGGGCGTGGCGGCAGCCGTCGGCGCCGCCGCCACCCCCGCCGCCGCGGTCGGGACGGTTCCCGTCCCCGTGCCGCTCGGCGGTGCCGAGAGCGCCCTCGGCATGGAACTGCCCAGCGTGGGCGGCGAGCTGCCGCTGCCCACCGCGGGCAGCCCCGAGGGGCCCCGGTTCGTCGAGGGCAGGCTGCTGCCGGAGCGCGCGCTGCCGCGCCTGCCGGTAGAGGGCGGGCTGCCCGGCCTGGACGTGCGGGCGCCGCTGGCGCACGTCCTGGGCGACGGATTCGACCACGTGGACGTCGCGGCGCCCGCCTCCGACCTGCGGGCCATGGCGCCCGGCCTGACCGTGGACGGCCCGCTGACCGGGCCCCGGCCGGGCAACGCCGGTCTGCCGGTGCTGACCCAGCCGGAACTGGGCGTCCTCGCCCCCGCGCTCCAGGCCGTGCCCGGAGCCGACCTGACGGCCGGTCAGGGCCTGTAGTCCCTCCTCCCTCCTCCCTCCTCCCGCCGCCCGCACGGGCGTCCCCCGACCGCCATCCGGCCGTATCCCGGTGACCGTCCGCCGTCCGCCGTGGTTACCACCGCGGACAAACGGCTACGGACATACGGCCACCGACAGACGGTCGCGGACCCACGGCGACGGAGAGACGGCTCGGGCGACCGAACCGGACGAGGAGACGGGCCATGCGCTCAGGCAACGGCGGAACACCGGCACAGGCGGGCAGCACGGCGGCGGACGGCACCGGCGGCGCGGTCGCGGGCGCGGCGGACACCGGAGGCAGCACACGGCGGGAGGTGACGCGCCGGCTGCTCACCTGCGCCGCCGTCGCCGCGCTGGCCCCGGTGACCGCCGCCTCCCGGCCCCCGGGCACCGCCGCCGGGACCGGGACCAGCCCGTGGAGCACCCCGGGCGGCACCGCCTTCGACGAGACCTACCGCGGCCGGCGCATCCGCGGGGTGTGGACCCCGGAGCGCGGCGCCGGCGGCACCGGCCAGTGGTACGTCACGGTGGACGGCCGCCCGCTGCACCTGATGCGCCGCGCCGACGGCACCTGGCTGAGCATGGTCGACCACTACGGCTCGTACCGCACCCCCCTGGAGGCGGCCCGTGGCGCCGTCGACGAGATGGGGCCGGGGCGGCGGCTGCGCGACCTGGCTCCCGGCCCGGTCGGCGCGGGCGCCCCGTACGCGGGCTCCTACACGGGGGGAGAGCACGGTGGCGTACACGCGTAAGAACATCACCCGGCTCACCGCCTCGGAGAAGCGGCGGTTCGTGAACGCGCTGCTGGAGGTCAAACGGCGGGGCCAGTACGACGACTTCGTGCGCACGCACATCGCGTACTTCACCGCCGACGGCGAGAACGGGCTGCGCCCGGCCCACATGGCACCGTCCTTCCTGCCCTGGCACCGCAAGTTCCTGCTGGAGCTGGAGGGGGCGCTGCGCCGGGTGGACTCCTCGGTGACCGTGCCCTACTGGGACTGGACGCGGGAGCGCACCCGCACCTCGGCGCCCTGGACCGCGGACCTCATGGGCGGCGACGGCCGGGCCTCCGACCGCCGGGTGACCACCGGCCCGTTCGCGTACGCGCACGGCTCCTGGACCCTCAAGGTGGGGGTGACCGACGGGGAGTTCCTCACCCGTGACCTGGGCCGCTCCCGCGATCCGATCCAGCTCCCGGACAAGAACGAGCTGGAGTGGGCGCTGAAGGACGGCACCTACGACGTGGCGCCCTGGGACTCCACGGTCACCCGGGGCTTCCGCAACAAGCTGGAGGGGTGGGGCACCGGCCGGGGCAGCGTTTCCTGGCGCAACCACAACCGCGTGCACCGCTGGGTGGGCGGTGCGATGCTGGGCGCCGCCTCCGTCAACGACCCGGTCTTCTGGCTCCACCACGCCTTCCTCGACCTGCAGTGGACGCGCTGGCAGAGCCGTCACCGGGGCGCCCGCTACCTGCCCGCCTCGCCGCCCGGACCGGGTGACGCGCAGCGCGGCCGGATCGTCGCCCGGCGCGAGAAGATGCCGCCCTGGGACGTCACCCCGGACTCGCTGGAGGACGTGAGCCGGATCTACCGGTACGCCTGACCCGCGCCGGGGTGGTGCGCCCGGCGCGTGAGGGGCCCGTGGGCCCGGCCCGGCGCACCGCCCGGCCCACGGGAAGAGCCCCGGCGCTCGAGGTGCCGGGGCTCTCCTTGCGGGTCCGGTGCGGACCTTGCGGGTCCGGTGCGGACGGGCGGGCGGTGTCAGCCGCCGTAGGCGCCCGAGCCGTCACCCTGGGCGAGGTGCCCGATGTTGGCGCAGGTGTTGCCGAAGGCGGGGTTGAGGACGCCGATGACGTCGATGGTGTTCCCGCACAGGTTCACCGGGATGCTGACCGGGACCTGGATCGTGTTGCCGGACACGACGCCGGGCGAGCCGACAGCCGCCCCCTCGGCACCGGCGTCCGCCATGGCGAGACCGGCTCCGCTGATCACCACGGCACCCGTGCCGAGAGCGACGGCAGCCGCCTTCGCGATGCGAGACATCACGTTCTCCTAACTTGCTCGGTGAGTGCGGCAGCAGGACGCGCGGCCGCACTCCCCCTTCAACGCGACCGGCCCGCCCGGGTCACGGCGTATCTCCCCGGATCACCCGTTTTGAACAGCGTGGATCCGGCCGGGGTGCTGGTAGAGACCAATTCGACTGCTGTTTGGCCAACCCGATTGACGCGGTGGCGGCGGCTCCCCTGTGCTGTCCGGTAGCGGGAAGGCGAAGTCCGGGTGTCACACGGCAGAAGGCGCGAGCCTCGTCCGGGGAGGGGCCATGTCCGTCGAGACAGTGCAGGCGTGGGGCGAGTTCGGACGGCGGTTGCGGTCCCGGCGAAGACAGGCCGGGCTCACCCAGTTGCAGCTGGGGCTGCGGGTGGGCTACCACCACACCCTCATCAGCAAGCTGGAGAGCGGGCTGCGGGAGCCGCCCGCCGGTCTGGTGCGGCGGCTCGACGCGGTGCTGGAGACCGGGGGAGAGCTGGCCGCGCTCGCCGCCGCACCGCGCGAGGCGCCACCGGCGGCGGACCGTCCGCCGCTGGACCGGAAGCTGTTCGGGGCCATGCCCGGGGCGGACGCGCCCGGCTCCGGTGAGGCGCCGGACCCCCGACTGTGGCCCGCGGAACTGCCCGCCGAGGGCCTCGCCTGCCCGCTGCACGGCACGGCGGGCTGCGCGGTGCCCGACCTGGGGGAGTTACCGGAGCTGCTGGCGGTGCTGGCCGCCCTGACCGGCCGCTCCCCGGGCGCGGCGGGCATCGGCCCCCGCACCGGCGCGGCGGGCGCGCGGGGTGCGGCGGCGGCCGCGCGGGCGCGCGGGACCGGGACGGGCACGGGCGCGGAGGCGGAGCTGCTGCACGCCCTGACCGCTGTGCTCGCCTGTCTGATCCGCGAGGCGTTCCACCGGACCACCGCGGACTCGCTGGCCACCGTCGAGCGGCTGCTGCGCTCGGTGGTGCGCTGGGCCGAGGAGGTCAACGCCACGGGCCGGCTGCCGTACGGGCAGCTCCGGCTCGCCGCCCAGTACGCCCAGGTCGCCGGGCGGCTGCGGATGCAGCGCGGCCAGGGCGGCATCGGCATGGCCTGGTTCGGGCACGGCCTGGGGTGGGCGGACGCCGTGCACGACGCCCCGGCGCGGGCGACCCTGCTCAGCGACATGTGCACGCTGGTCCGGCTGGACGAGGACCCCGGCTCGACACTGGCGTACGCGCAGGCCATCGGCGCGGTGGATCCCCGGCGGCGCTGGGTCGCCACCCTGTCCGGCCTGTACCAGGCGCGCGGGTACGCCCTCGGGCACGACGCCGCCGAGTGCCGGCGGCACATCACCGCGGCCCGCCGCGGCTTCGCCCGGCTCGGCCGCCGCGACCTCCTGGAGGCGCCCTGGCTGGCGGGCGCGGAGGGGGAGATGCGGGTGGAGTCGGCGATCGGCGGCGCGCTGCGCGACCTGGCCGCCGCGACCGGGGACCGTACGACGGCCCGGCGCGCCGTCGAGGCCACCGCGCGCTCGCGGGCCCGGCTGCCCGAGGTGATGCGGGCCACCCATCTGCTGCTCACCCTGCGGCTGGCCGACGGCTGGGCGTGCGCGGGCGATCCGGGGGCGGCGGTCGCCGTGGCCGGTCCGGTGCTGCGCGAGGCGGTGGCCGCGCGCGAGCTGATGATCAGCGCCGAGCTGCGCGGACTGCACGGCAGGCTCTTCGGCCGCTGGGGCGATCTCGCGGAGGTGCGGGAGTACCGCGAGCGGCTGCTGGCGGCGGACGCGGCGGACGCGGCGGAGACGACGGGGTCCCGTCTCTGAGGTCGTCGTCTCTGAGGTCGTCGAGGGGCCCGTGGTGCCACCGGTGGACGCCGGGCCGGCGGGGAGCGCGGCCGGTTCGCGCGCTTGCCGGATTTTGACAGGTCTGGACCACGGGCCGGAAACCGTTGACCCGGCCGCGGGTCGATGTGAGGGTTCGGCCGGTCCAGACCATGGCATGTCACCGTCACCCCGTTCCGGATTGACGTGCCCATGCTCTGGGGGCGACGGCCGGACAAGGGCCGCACACCTCTCACAAGGAGCCGCGATGCTGAGAAAGATGGCAGTGGCCGGGATATCCCTGGCCGTGACGCTCGGGGGGGTGGTGGTGCCGGCCTCGTTCGCCGCGGCGGCGCCGGCTTCCGCACCCGCCGCGGGCACGCCGGAGCAGACCCCCGTCGCGAAGGCCGTGGCCGCCGCCGACCAGGCCGTGCGCAGCGGCCTCGACGCGCTCGCCAAGGGCCCGGACGAGCAGTACGACCGCCGGCAGGTCACCCCCTGGGTGAAGGGCCTGTACTCGGTCGCCTATCAGCGCACCTACGAGGGCCTGCCGGTCGTGGGCGGCGACGCGGTCGTCCTCGCCGACGGCACCGGCACGGTCCGCGGCGTCCAGTCCGCCACCCGGGCCCGGATCTCCGTCTCCACCGAGCCCTCGGTCACCGCCTCCCGGGCGGCGGCGGCCAGCCGCGCCCGGCTCGCGCACGTCGACAAGGCGGACGCCCCGCGCCTGGTGGTCCGGGTCGAGGACGGCACCGCCGCCCTCGCCTGGGAGACCGTGCTGACCGGGCGTACGGGCACGAACGTGCCCAGCAGGCTGCACGTCTTCGTGGACGCCCGGACCGGCAAGGTCCTCGGCACCCACGACGAGGTGCACGCGGGCACCGGCAACAGCAAGTGGAACGGCCCCAACCCGCTGACCATCGACACCTCCCGCTCGGGCAGCAGCTATGTGCTGCGCGACACCACCCGCCCCGGCCTCCAGTGCTCGGACTACAGCGGCGGTGTGTTCACCAAGTCCACCGACAGCTGGGGCACGGGCAACCCCACGAGCAAGGAGACCGGCTGCGTCGACGCGATGTTCGCGGCGCAGAAAGAGTCGGACATGCTCAAGAACTGGCTCGGGCGCAACGGCCACAACGGCAACGGCGGCAGCTGGCCGGTCAAGGTCGGCCTCAACGACCTGAACGCCTACTGGGACGGCTCCACCGTCACGATCGGCCACAACAGCGCCAACGAGTGGATCGCCGGGATCGACGTGGTCGGCCACGAGTTCGGCCACGGTCTGGACACCTTCACGCCCGGCGGCGACAACCACGAGAGCGGCCTGGGCGAGGCGACCGGCGACATCATGGGCGCCCTCACCGAGGCGTACGCCAACGAGCCGTCGCCGTACGACACTCCCGACTACACCGTCGGCGAGATGATCAACCTCCAGGGCCGCGGCCCGATCCGCAACATGTACAACCCGAGCCTGGTCAGCAACAACCCGAACTGCTACTCGGCGTCGATCCCCTCCACCGAGGAGCACGCGGCGGCCGGCCCACTCAACCACTGGTTCTACCTGCTGGCCGAGGGCTCCAACCCGGGCGGCGGCAAGCCCTCCAGCCCCACCTGCAACAACTCCACCGTCACCGGCGTCGGCATCCAGAACGCCGGCAAGGTCTTCTACGGCGGCATGCTGCTCAAGACCAGCGGCATGACCTACAAGCGCTACCGCACCGCCACGCTCACCGCGGCCAAGAGCCTGGACTCCACCTGCGGTCTGTTCACCGCAACCAAGGCCGCCTGGGACGCGATCAGCGTCGGCGCCCAGTCCGGTGACCCGACCTGCCAGATCGAGCAGTCCGACTTCACGCTGGCGCTGAACCCGGCCACCGGCTCCGTCCAGGCGGGCGCCTCCGCGCGCACCACCGTGGGCACCACCGCCGTCGGCGGCGCCCAGCAGGTCACGCTGACCGCCTCGGGCGCCCCCGCGGGCGCGAACGTCTCCTTCAGCCCGGCGACGGTCACCTCCGGCGCCAGCTCCGCCATGACGGTCACCACCGCGGCGTCGACGCCCGCCGGGACGTACCAGATCACCGTCACCGGCAGCGGGGGCGGCAAGACCCACACCGCCCAGTACACGCTGACGGTCGGCGGGGGCGGCACCGAACCGGGCACCCCGCCCGACATCGACGTGGCCAAGGTGCAGGCGCACCTGGCCCAGCTGAACACCATCGCCACGCAGAACGGCGGCAACCGCCGCTCCACATCCGCCGGCTACCGCGCCTCGGTCGCCTACCTCAAGGACAAGCTCCAGGCCGCCGGCTACACGGTCACCGAGCAGACCTGCACCTCGGGCTGCACCTCCGGCGCGGGCAACAACCTGATCGCCGAGTGGCCCAAGGGCGACGCCAACAACGTGTACATGTTCGGCGCCCACCTCGACAGCGTGTCCGCGGGCCCCGGCATCAACGACAACGGCTCCGGCTCCGCGACCCTGCTGGAGAACGCGCTGACCCTGGCGCAGACCAACCCGACCATGAAGAACCGGGTCCGGTTCGCCTGGTGGACCGACGAGGAAGCGGGTCTGAACGGCTCCGACTTCTACGCCCGTTCGCTCTCCGGCACCGACCGCTCCCGGATCAAGGCGTACTACAACTTCGACATGGTCGCCTCGACCAACGCGGGCTACTTCGTCAACAACCTGAACTCGGCGGCCTCGGCCCCGATGAAGGCGTACTGGGACTCGCTGGGCCTGGCCCCGCAGGAGAACGTCGAGGGCCAGGGCCGTTCCGACGACTACTCCTTCCAGCAGGTCGGCATCCCCACCTCGGGCTACGCCACCGGCGCCGACGCGGTGAAGTCCTCCTCCGAGGCCGCCAAGTGGGGCGGCACCGCGGGCCGTTCCTACGACTCCTGCTACCACTCCTCCTGCGACACCACCAGCAACATCAACGCCACCGCGCTCAACCGCAGCGCGGACGGTGTCGCGTACACGATCTGGAAGACCTCCGTCGGCGACACCCCCGTGCCGGTCAACGACTTCTCGATCTCCGCGAACCCGGCCACCGGTACCGTCCAGCCCGGTTCCTCCGCCTCGGTGACCATCGCCACGGCGACCACCAGCGGTGACGCGCAGACCGTACGGCTGTCGGCCTCCGGCGCCCCGGCCGGGGTGAGCGTCTCCTTCAGCCCGGCCTCGGTGACCTCCGGCCAGTCCGCCACCGCCACCGTCCAGGTCGCGGCGGGCACCACGGGCGGTACGTACACGCTGACCGTCACCGGTGCCGGCGAGGCCACGCACACCACCACCTACACCCTGACGGTGCCCGGCGGGGGCGGCGGGACCACCTGGCAGCAGGGCGCCACCTACCAGGCGGGTGACGTCGTGACGTACAACGGCGTCAGCTACCGGTGCCTCCAGGGCCACACCGCCTACCCGGGCTGGGAGCCGCCCAACGTCCCCGCCCTCTGGCAGCCGGTGTGATCGGCGGGGGTCCCTGTGATCCCGGGCCGGTCCGGGCCGGTCCGGGCCGATCCCCGGCTGATCCCGGGCTGATCCCGGGCTGATCCCCGGCCCGTGGGGCGGACCGTCCGTCCCACGGCAGTGCCCGGTCGCCGCACCGGGTGAGCCGAGCCCCGGGCCCCGGTCGTCCCCTCCCGTCATCCGGGGGACGGCCGGGGCCCGGTCCGTGTGCGCAGACTGGAGGACGGTTCCTTCGTCCTGGGCGAGCGGCTGGGCGCGCCGCACGAGGAGAGCCGGACGCAGGCGCGGCTGAGCCGGACCCGCCCGGTGCTCGGTGCCCTGCGCGACGACCTGTCCGCCGTGGCCTGCCTCACCTTCTACGAGGACGGTGAGATCCGGGTGGCGGAGGTCGTCGACGGCCCCCGGGCGCCGCGCGCCGAGCTGTGGGTGGGCTTCGAGAACGCCGGGCACGCCACCGCGCTGGGCAAGCGCGTGCTGCGCAAGTGCGTGCTGCGCGAGCTGGACGACGAGGTGCGCGGCGAGTACCTCTCCCAGCCTCCGTCGGCCGACCTCCCCCCCCCGGGCCGTCACCCGCCGCACGGAGCCGCTGCGGCGGCTGGACGCCTCCGGGTGGCCTGCGCGCCGTCCACGCCTTCCACGGCACCGTCGCCGAGGCGACGCGGCACGCGCCCCCGAGGGTCCCCGAGGGCAGCGGTCTGGCCAGCCGCACCACCGGGCGTGAGGGGCTCCGCTCACGGCCGGTCGTCGGGACGCCCGGCGCCCCCCTTCTCCATGAGCATGCGGACGCGTCGGCTGAGAGCGGCCCCCGCGGCGGTGAGGAAGACGAAGGTGTAGAGGATCTGGAGCACGGTGACGACCCGCGCGGACTGGCCGTGCGGGGTGATGTCGCCGTAGCCGATGGTCGCCAGGGTCACCAGGGTGAAGTAGAGGGCGTCCACGCGGGTGCTCAGCCCGGTGATCTCGCCCGGATGCCGGGACAGGACGTAGTACCCGCCGGCGAAGACCAGCACGGACAGGGCCATCAGGACCGGGATGGCCAGTCCTGGCCGGGTGTCCGGCTTGTCGGTGAGCACCTCGTGGATCTGCCGCAGGATCAGCGCCGCCACCGCGGCGAGCACCAGCACGAACACCGTCCAGCTCAGGACCGGGCGGTGCGGTCCGAGCCCGTCCAGGGGCAGCAGGAAGTAGACGGCGACCAGGGATCCCACGAAGAGCCCCGCGCCCGCCGGGACCACGGCCCGGTGCCAGGACCCCGCCCGACCCGAGCCGTCGTCCCTCACGCTCCGCCTCCTCCCGTACGGCGGCCGTACGGATCTCCGGTGCGGGCTCCAGTAAAGAACGCGGGCGGGCGGGGCGCATGTCGGGTGCGTGTCCGGGCCTGGGGCAGCCGGAGGGGGGCGGCATGACGGCGGCCGGGAAGCGGGGGAGGAAGGATCGGTGAATGGCGGATTCCGGGGCGGCGGTGCGCCCGTGATCCGTGTATGCGCCGCCGGTCCGACAGGATGTCGGTGGCGCCCCCGGCAGGACTCGAACCTGCGGCCAAGCGCTTAGAAGGCGCCTGCTCTATCCACTGAGCTACGGGGGCCTGGTGGGTGGCTCTCGCCGTGGTGCCGCCCGTGCGGGCCGCTCCGTGACGTCGCCGGGGACAAGGATAGGGCTCCCGCGTCCTTGCCCCTGTCGCTTCGCCTCCGTGGCTCGATGTGGAGGTTCGGTGAAGCGGTCCTGATAATCGCAGGCAGGTGCGAATCGCGCATCGCTTTTGGTGCCTCGGGCACCGGGTGTTGTGCACTCGTTATGCCTGGCCTGTGCCGTCGCCCCAGTCGTCCGTTCCATCCCTTGTGTTCCGTCGGCGCGCAGACATGCTCATATGCTTCAGAATTCCCCTAAAATTGGGCATTCTTCGCATGTGGTGACCTTGGACGTACGGCCTCAGCTGCTCGAAGCACTCTCCGCCCTGCGCGACCGCGTCGCCGCCGCACGCTTCCCGCTGCCGCTCGCGGGGGCCCCACGCGCGCGTGCCAACCGCGACGAACTGCTCGCCCAGCTCGACGACTACCTGGTACCGCGGTTGAGGGAACCCGACGCGCCGCTGCTGGCCGTCGTCGGCGGATCCACCGGCGCGGGCAAGTCCACGCTCGTCAACTCCCTGGTCGGGCGGCGGGTCAGCGAGGCGGGCGTCCTGCGGCCGACGACCCGGACGCCGGTCCTGGTGTGCCATCCGGAGGACCATCACTGGTTCAGCGGCATGCGCGTCCTGCCCGACCTCGCGCGCGTGTGGGTGCCCCGCCAGGACCCCGCCGCCACGGCGCTCGGCGACGAACTCCCCCCGACCGAGGACGATCCCGCGCGCGTGCTGCGCATCGAGACCGTGGAGACGGTGCCCCCGGGCCTCGCCCTGCTCGACGCGCCCGACATCGACTCCCTGATCGCCGAGAACCGGGCCCTGGCCGCCGAGCTGATCTGCGCCGCCGACATCTGGGTCATGGTCACCACCGCCGCCCGCTACGCCGACGCCGTCCCCTGGCACCTGCTGCGCACCGCCAAGGAGTACGACGCCACCCTCGTGACGGTCCTCGACCGGGTCCCGCACCAGGTCGTCTCCGAGGTCTCCCGGCAGTACGGGGCGCTGCTCACCAAGGCCGGCCTCGGCGACGTACCGCGCTTCACGGTGCCCGAGCTGCCCGAGTCCGCCTGGGGCGGCGGACTGCTGCCCGCCACCGCCGTGGCCCCGCTGCGCACCTGGCTCGTCCACCACGCCCAGGATCCCGCCGCCCGCCGCTACGCGATGGGCCGCACCGCCCACGGCCTGCTCGACTCGCTCAAGTTCCGGATGCCCGAACTGGCCGGCGCCGCCGCCGCGCAGCACTCGGCCGCCCTGCGGCTGATCTCGGCCGTCGACAGCGCCTACGACGGCGAGCACGCGCGCGTGCGGGGCCGGTTGCAGGCGGGGACCGTGCTCGCCGGGGACGCCCTGAAGCGGTGGCGCGCCTACCCCCTGGACTGCACCGCGGGCGAACTGCTCGACGCGCTCGTGGAGAGCCTCGGCGCGCTGCTGCTGTGCGCCGTGACCGCCGCCGACGAGCGCGTCGACGACGCCTGGCGGCGCGAACCGGCCGCCACCGCGCCCGGACTCGCCGACCGCGCCCCCGCCGCCGAGGGCGCCGAGCACCGCATCGGTCTCGCCGTACGGCGCTGGCGGCGCGAGCTGGAGGAGTACGCCGAGGACGAGGTGCGCGAGCTGGACCGCAGCGTCGCTCCGGACCCCGAGGTCGTCGCCGCCCTGGCTGCCACCGGGCTGCTGGGCGGCCGCCGGGGCCGGTCCGCGGGGGAGGGGCTGGCCGAGCGGATCGGTGCGCACGGCGCCCTGCGGCTGCGCGACCGGGCCGGCCGGCTGCTCGCCGACTACCTGGACCGGGTGATGCACACCGAACGGGAACGCCGGCTGGCTCCGCTCGACGCCCTGGAAGTGCACCCCGAACCCCAGGCCGAACTCATCGCCGCGCTGTCCGTACTGCTGAAGGAGAGGTGACCGGTGACCGCCGTCACTGATCAGGACCGAACGGAACACACCGCACGCGCCCCGCGCACCGGCCGTGCGGAGCACGCCGACGCCGCGGAGGGCGCGGAGGGTACGGAGGGCGCGCAGGGCGCGGCGGGGCCGGGCGGGGGAGCGGGCCCGGGTGCGGGCGCGGTGTCCAGCGGCAGGTACGGGGCGCGGGACGCGCCGGGGCGGGAGGCCGGGCGGCCCGGTGCGGGGCGGCCCGATCCGGGCCGGGGCGAGGCCCGTGGCGGCAGTGGCGGTCGCGGTGGCAGCGGTGGCGTCGGCGGGGATGGTGGCAGTGGTGGCGTCGGCGGGGGTGGTGGCGGTGTTCCGGCGGGCCGGTCCGCCGAAGCCGCCCCGGCCGGTGAGGGCAGTGGCGGCGGCAGGGAGGACAGGGACGGTGCGGACAGCAGGAGCGGCGCGGACGGCAGGACCGCCGCCACCGCGCTCGCGCGGCAGGCGAGCCGGGACGAGCGGTACGCGCGCGGGCACGACGACGAGCGGCACGCGCGCGTGAGGGACGACGAGACGCACGCGCGCGTGCGGGACGACGACCGGCACCCGCACGGCAGGGAGGGCGACGCCCCGGGCCGCGGCGGCGCCGACGGGTCCGGGTCCGGGGCCTGGGACGACGGGCTGATCGCGCGCCGGGTCACCGAGACCGGCACCGGCACGGGCACGAGCGCCGCCGACCTCGTGCACGTGGACCCCCGGCCCGCCCGGACGCTGCCCGTGCCGCCGCTCGCCTACGACGGGCCGCTGCGGTCGCGGCTGGACGCGCTGCGCGAACTCGTCGGGCTGTCCCGCACCCGGCTGGACAGCCGCACCCTCGCCGAGGCGGGGCGCGTGCTCGACGAAGCGGCGGCGCGCCGCCGACTGTCCGGGCAGCACACCGTCGTCGCCCTCGCGGGCGCCACCGGCAGCGGCAAGTCGCAGCTGTTCAACGCCCTCGCGGGCGTGGCGATCTCGGAGACGGGGGTGCGTAGGCCGACCACCGCCGCCCCCATCGCGTGCAGTTGGAGCGACGGCGCCGCGAGCCTCATCGACCGCCTCGGCATTCCCGGCCGGCTGCGCAGGCGCCCCGTGCAGGGCCCGGACGCCGACCCGCAACTGCGCGGCCTGGTCCTGGTCGACCTGCCCGACCACGACTCGGCCGCCGTGCAGCACCGCGAGCACGTGGACCGCATCCTCGGGCTCGTCGACGCGGTCATCTGGGTCGTCGACCCGGAGAAGTACGCCGACGCCGTCCTCCACGAGCGCTATCTGCGTCCCCTCGCGGGCCACGCGGAGGTCATGTTCGTCGTCCTCAACCAGGTCGACCGGCTCCCCGGCGAGGCCGCCGACCAGGTCCTCGACGACCTGCGGCGGCTGCTCGACGAGGACGGCGTAGCCCTCGGGGAGTACGGCGAACCGGGCGCGACCGTGCTCGCCCTGTCCGCGCTCACCGGGGACGGCATCCCGGAACTGCGCGAGTCGCTCGGCCAGTTCGTGGCCGAACGCGGGGCCGCCGCGCGCCGGGTCGCGGCCGACGTCGACGCGGCGGCGGACCGGCTCCGGCCGGTGTACGACACCCGGCGGCGGGCCGGGCTGAGCGAGGAGGCGCGCGAGGAGTTCGCGGCCCGCCTCGCGGACGCGGTGGGCGCCACCGCGGCGGGCGAGGCGGCCGAACGCGCCTGGCTGCGCAACGCCGGGCGCGCGTGCGGTACGCCCTGGCTGCGGCTGTGGCGCTGGTACCAGGACCGGCGCGAGCCCCCCACGGGCCGGCTGCCGGTGCGCGCGCAGCCCGACGAGGAGGCCACCGCGCGCCAGCGCGTCGAACAGGCGGTGCGCACGGTGGCCGAACGGGCGGCGGCCGGACTGCCCGCGCCCTGGGCGCAGGCGGTGCGCGAGGCCGCGGTGCGCGGGGCCCAGGGGCTGTCCGAGGCCCTGGACGAACTCGCGGCGCGGGCCGGTCTGCCCCCGGGCCGTCCGCCGCGGCCGGGCTGGTGGCCCGCGGCGGTCATGGCGCAGGCGTCGATGACCATCCTCCAGGTGGTCGGCGGCCTGTGGCTGGTTGGCCAGATCGCCGGTGTCCTGTCCCCGAACCTCGGTGTGCCGGTGCTGCTGATGATCGCCGGGATCGTCGGCGGCCCCATCGTGGAGTGGAGCTGCCGCATCGCGGCCCGCGGCCCGGCCCGCAGATACGGGCAGGAGGCCGAACGCCGGCTGCGGGAGGCCGCCGCGGGGTGCGGACGGGCCCGGGTGCTGGATCCGGTGGCGTCGGAACTGCTGCGGTACCGGGAGGTGCGGGAGCAGTACGCCCGGGTGGCGGGGGCGAGCGGGCGGTGAGCGGGCGGTGAGCGGAGTCCTGGCGGGGCCGGAAGGCACTCGGTACCCGATCGGGTGAGCGGGTTGTCCACAGGCGGGCGGTGCTCCACAGGGCCCGGCGGACTCGTCCCGGCGGCGGCAGTCTGGTGCCGCGGCGATCGCGACGGAAGCGGTCGGCGCGGCGAGCCGCAGCGGATGCGGCGGACGCAGCCGTACGGGACGGGCCCGTGCGGGTGTCCGCCCGGACCGGAAGGCCGGGCGAGGGAGGGACAGACGATGAACGAGACGACGGTCTGCGTGGTCGGCAACGTGGCGACCCAGCCGGTGTACCGCGAACCGGCCGCGGGCGCCTCGGCGAGGTTCCGCCTCGCGGTCACCGCGCGCTACTGGGACCGGGAGAAGAACACCTGGACGGACGGCCACACCAACTTCTTCACGGTGTGGGCCAACCGCCAGCTCGCCACCAACACGATGGCCTCGCTGAACGTGGGCGACCCCGTGCTCGTGCAGGGCCGCCTGAAAGTACGGACGGAGACCCGCGACGGCACCAGCAGGACCTGGGCCGACATCGACGCCACGGCCATCGGCCACGACCTGGCGCGGGGTACGTCGGCGTTCCGCCGCTCGGGCCGCCCGGAGCAGGCCGCGCCCGCGGAGCCGCCGCGCCCCGAACCTTCTTGGGAGACCCCGGATCCGGCACCGCGCGCACAGCCACGACAGCGATCGGGTCCGGAGCCGCAGGAGCGTGAACAGGGCCGGGAGCAGGACCGGGAGCCGGCCGCGGTGGCATGACGGCAGGCCGCGGCCCCCGGCCCCGCCGAGGTCCGTCCGGGCCCGCCCTCCGCCCGCGAGCCGGGTTGATTTGTCGATAAGCCCTGCTCGTCGGCGGTGGCGGCGATAACGATTCCGATTCGGATCGGGCCCCTGACGACCTGACAGCAAGTGCCGGTGCGAGGGGTCCTTAGGATGCCGAACGTAGCTCATGGGCTTGGAGATTCTGCTGGTGGGACCGCACCCCCACGTGAACGGGTCCTGCTCGGAGGGGAATTCTGTGTGTGCTTCGTACTCTGCGCGGTCCGCGCGCGGGCGAGGGGCGGCCCGTCTCGCCGCCACGACGCTGGCGTCCGGACTCGCCGTCGCCGCCGTGCTGGCCACCGCCGGCCCGGCGACCGCCGACGGCAGGCCGCAGAGCCAGGGCGGGGCCACCGCCACGATGGGCGGCCTGAAGACGTACGGTGCCGCCGTCCTGCGCGACGAGAGCGGTAACCACCAGATCTCCGCGGGGCTGTTCGAGATGGCCGTGGACGGCGGCGGCATGCTCCAGACGTACTGTGTCGACATCCACAACCCCACGCAGAAGGACGCCAAGTACCAGGAGACTCCCTGGAGCGGCACCTCCCTCGGCGCCAACAAGAACACCGGGAAGATCCGCTGGATCCTGGCGCACTCCTACCCCCAGGTGAACGACCTCGCGGCGCTCGCCGCCAAGGCCGGGGTCAGGAACCTCACCGAGCAGGACGCGGCGGCGGGCACCCAGGTGGCGATCTGGCGCTACTCCGACGGCGCCCGCGTCGACGCCGTCGACTCCCGCGCCGAGAAGCTCGCCGACTACCTCCAGCGCAGCGCCCGCGACGAGGCGGAACCGAGCGCCTCGCTCAGCCTGGACCCGCCCGCCGTCTCCGGCCGCCCCGGCGGACGGCTGGGCCCGGTCACCGTGCGCACCGGCGCGAGCAGCGTGACGGTGTCGCCCCCCGCCGACGCCGGCGGAGTACGGATCGTCGGCAAGGACGGCAAGCCGGTCACCACCGCGAAGAACGGCACCCCCCTCTACTTCGACATCCCCAAGAGCCCCACGGGCACCACCGACGCCACCGACTCGGCCGAGAGCACCGACGGCACCCCCCGGACCCCGGACGCCGCGGCGGGCTCCGCCGAACTGACCGTCCAGGCCTCCACCACCGTGCCGGTCGGCCGCGCCTTCACCTCCGACAGCCGCAGCCAGACCCAGATCCTGGCCGGCTCCAGCGAGTCCACGGTCTCCGCGACCGCCGTCGCCACCTGGGGCGAGCACGGCCCGATACCGGCCCTGTCCGCCGAGAAGAACTGCGCCGAGGGCACCCTGGACATCCGCGTGACCAACAAGGGCGACCAGCCGTACACCTTCGACCTGATGGGCGCCGCCCACAGCGTCCCCGCGGGTGCCACCCGCACCATCGCGATCCCCCTCCAGGAGGACCAGGCCTACGACTTCACCCTCGTGGGTCCCGACGGCCGCGCCCAGCGTTTCACCGGCGTCCTCGACTGCAAGACCCAGGGCGCCGCGGTCGGCACCAAGACCCAGACCCTCGACGAACCGGCCCCGGCCCCCACCCCCGTCACCGCCGGCAACGTCCCCACCACCCCCGACCTCGCCGCCACCGGCGGCTCCGACACCACCCCCCTGATCGCCGCCATCGGCCTCAGCCTCCTGGTCCTCGGCGCCACGGCCCTGAGCATCCTCCACAAGAAGCGGACCACCCAGGACTGACCGGATCCGGATCCGGGCGGGGCTCATCCCAACGGCCCATTCCCGCATTCGGGATGGATGATGGAGGCTGGCCGGTGCGGTTCGTCTGCCGCAATTTCGGACTGTCGGATCTGCCGCGGCGTGGTCTCGCTCCGCAGGAGGCACCCCTGGAGGTAGTGCTCCTCGACATCGAGGCAGAGCTGTCCGTTCGGGAGAACGAGCGGGTGCTGTGGCGCGAGGAGCAGTTCCCGGTGGCCGAGCTGGCGTACCACTTGGCGCTGTGGCTCCAGAGCCCGGCTGCCGGACACGACGACTTCGAACTCGACTCGATGCAGGCGGAGAAGGGGCTGATCCGCATCGTGGATACCCGCGGGGGTTGGCGGATCGGCTCCGCTTTCGCTCCGGACTTCCGGACCTCACCCGTCACCTGGGACTCCCTCGTGGCGGAGCTAAGGCAGTTCGACCGCGTCGTGCGCGAGGGCGTCACGGCGTTGGGTATCGAACCTGCTTTCATTCCGATTCCCTGAGGGCCGTGCCCGGTCGGCCGGGCACGGCAGCATTCCTGTACCTCGGCCCTCGGGGGAGAGAGGACCGTTCGGACATCACCGCGTAGTCGGTCGGCCCGGTGGGTGGCCCACGGTGGCGAGCCAGCCCGCGACTGCGTGGAAGTCGGTGTCAGCCAGTCCCCTGGCCGGGTCAACGCGATGCAGCAGGGACTGGCCCGGGTGCTGTGCGGTGACCCAGGTGTGGTCCATGGCGGTGATCTCGTCGTCGAGCCAGACGAACGTCCGGCCGTCGGCCCACTCGACCAGGGCCCGGGTCTTCCAGTGCAGGCCCCGGGGACCGTCGCCCGGGTCGGTGGCCGGCCACTGCACCACGGGAAGCCGCGGCAGGCCGAGGAGCGGGGCGACGGTCTCGTTCGCGTCCTGCGTCCATGTCGTGGCCCAGACGAGCGTGCAGCCCAGGGCCAGGAGGCGTGGTCCGATGCCGGGGTCCAGCCGGTCCAGCAGCGGGTTCCCCCCGGGCCGGGCGGGTGGGGCGGCGGCCTGCGGCGGGGCGTTCGGCGATCCGAAGGGGATGAGCGGGCCGTCGACGTCGAGGAAGAGGAGGGGACGCTCCGCTGCGCTGGTCACAGCGGCACGATAGCCCGGCCGGGCGGCGAGTCCTGGCCGTCACCAGGGCCCCCGGTCAGGCGTCCCGGGCTGCCGCGTATCCGCCCAGGACCGGCCGGGGGGGGAGCCTCAGGTCCGGCGGAGGGCGGCCCGCATCTCTTCGATCAGCGCTGTACGGGCCCGGCCGACTGCTCGCCAGGCGTGGACGTACTCCGGTGAGTCCGGGGCGTGTCCCGCGGCCACCGCGTCATGGAAGTCGAGGACGCCGAGGGTGGTGCGGCCGGCGCTGTCGACGAGCCTCCGGCGGGCCACCAGTTCCAGTTGCTGCTGTGCCGCGTACACGCCGTGTTCGCCGATCGCGACGTGTCCCTTGCCGACACGGTCCGGGGAAGGGGCCGTCCGGGAGAACGCGTCCCTGGCTCTGGAAAGGGCCGACAGGTACTCCGTGCACGCGGTGCGCAACGTCTCACGGTCGTGTTCCGCCCTGTCGCGTCGCCATCGGACGTGATCGGCGGCGAGGGTGGCGACGACCCCGAGCACGGTGCCCACGGCTGTCGCGGCGATCGTCGACCATTGCATCTGTCCTCCCGGAAGGCGCCGGTACGGCGTGGGACCCCTGTGGACAGGGCGACGTCCACCGGGCCGGCCGCCCTCAGCCTCCGGTCGTCACCGGCGAACCCCCAGGTCAGAGCCCCACAACCTGACGCGTTTCCGCGCAGGGGTGGCCGTACGGCAAGATGGGGTGTATCTGCCCACTGCCAGTTTCAAGCTGCCGGACGGTTTCTCTTGGCTGAGTTCATTTACACCATGCGCAAGGCGCGCAAGGCGCACGGCGACAAGGTGATCCTCGACGACGTCACCCTGAATTTCCTTCCGGGTGCCAAGATCGGCGTCGTCGGCCCGAACGGTGCCGGTAAGTCGACCGTGCTGAAGATCATGGCGGGGCTCGAGCAGCCCTCCAACGGTGACGCGTACCTGTCGCCCGGTTACACCGTCGGCATCCTGCTCCAGGAGCCGCCTCTGAACGAGGACAAGACGGTCCTGGAGAACGTCCAGGAGGGCGTCGCCGAGGTCAAGGGCAAGCTCGACCGGTTCAACGAGATCGCCGAGCAGATGGCGACCGACTACTCGGACGCGCTGCTGGAGGAGATGGGCAAGCTCCAGGAGGAGCTGGACCACGCCAATGCCTGGGACCTCGACGCCCAGCTGGAGCAGGCCATGGACGCGCTGGGCTGCCCGCCCGGCGACTGGCCGGTGGCCAACCTCTCCGGTGGCGAGAAGCGCCGCGTCGCGCTGTGCAAGCTGCTGCTGGAGGCGCCCGACCTGCTGCTCCTGGACGAGCCCACCAACCACCTCGACGCCGAGTCGGTGAACTGGCTGGAGCAGCACCTCGCCAAGTACGAGGGCACCGTCGTCGCCGTCACCCACGACCGGTACTTCCTGGACAACGTCGCCGGGTGGATCTGCGAGGTCGACCGCGGCCGGCTGCACGGCTACGAGGGCAACTACTCCAAGTACCTGGAGACCAAGGCCACCCGGCTGCGGGTCGAGGGGCAGAAGGACGCCAAGCGGCAGAAGCGCCTCAAGGAAGAGCTGGAGTGGGTGCGGTCGAACGCCAAGGGGCGCCAGGCCAAGTCCAAGGCGCGGCTGGCCCGCTACGAGGAGATGGCGGCCGAGGCGGACAAGATGCGCAAGCTGGACTTCGAGGAGATCCAGATCCCGCCGGGCCCCCGCCTGGGCAGCGTGGTCGTCGAGGTCGACAAGCTGAACAAGGCCTTCGGCGACAAGGTCCTCATCGAGAATCTCAGCTTCACCCTCCCGCGCAACGGCATCGTCGGTGTCATCGGCCCGAACGGCGCCGGCAAGACCACCCTGTTCAAGATGATCCAGGGCCTGGAGGAGCCGGACTCCGGCAGCATCAAGGTCGGCGAGACCGTCAAGATCTCCTACGTCGACCAGAGCCGCGAGCACATCGACCCCAAGAAGACGCTGTGGGCCGTCGTCTCCGACGAGCTGGACTACATCAACGTCGGCCAGGTCGAGATGCCCTCCCGGGCGTACGTCTCCGCCTTCGGCTTCAAGGGCCCGGACCAGCAGAAGCCGGCCGGTGTGCTCTCCGGCGGTGAGCGCAACCGCCTCAACCTCGCGCTCACCCTCAAGCAGGGCGGCAACCTGCTGCTCCTGGACGAGCCGACCAACGACCTGGACGTCGAGACCCTCGGCAGCCTGGAGAACGCGCTGCTGGAGTTCCCCGGCTGCGCCGTGGTCGTCTCCCACGACCGCTGGTTCCTGGACCGGGTGGCCACGCACATCCTCGCCTACGAGGGCGACTCCAAGTGGTTCTGGTTCGAGGGCAACTTCGAGTCGTACGAGAAGAACAAGATCGAGCGGCTCGGCCCGGACGCCGCCCGGCCGCACCGCGCCACCCACAAGAAGCTGACCCGGGGCTGATCGAAGCAGATGCGCCACACATACCGCTGCCCGCTGCGCTGGGCGGACATGGACGCCTACGGCCACGTCAACAACGTGGTGTTCCTCCGCTACCTGGAGGAGGCGCGCATCGATTTCCTGTTCCGCCCGGACAAGGATTTCCAGCAGGGGTCCGTGGTGGCGCGTCATGAGATCGACTACAAGCGGCAGCTCGTCCACCGGCACGAGCCGGTGGACATCGAGCTGTGGGTGGCCGAGATCCGGGCGGCGTCCTTCACCCTCGGCTACGAGGTCAAGGACGGCGACCGGATCTACGTCCGGGCGTCGACGGTGATCGTGCCGTTCGACTTCGAGGCGCAGCGCCCGCGCCGGCTCACCGCCGAGGAGCGCGAGTTCCTCGGGGAGTACCGGGACGAGACGGCCGAGGAGGAGGCCGTCGCCGCATGACGGTGCTCCACCTCGCCGACGAGACGGAGGCGGCCGACCTCGCCGCCTTCCTCTCCCGGCTGCTGCACTACGACCGTGCCGCCGCCGTCCGCCTCCAGGCGGCCGGGACGGCGCTCGCGGTGTTCGGGCGGCCGGCGTCGTTCGAGGTGCTGGCGGTGCGCGCGGTGGCTCTCGCCAAGCCCTACGAGGACGGTCTCGACGCCACGCTCGACGTGACCGTCTCCGCGGGCGAGCTGCTGGAGTCCATCGACGAGAAGGCCGCGACGGGCGTCGTGCCGGCCGCGGTGACCGGGCCGCCGTGGGCGGGCGTGCTGCCGCCGCGCGGCGGCTGGCGGCGCGAGCCGGGGCTGCCCCCGGCCGAGGCGCTGCGCGCGCTGGTGTCGGCGGCCGTCGCCGAGTTCCGCTCCCGTACGGGGAGCCTGGTGCCCGAGCGGCGCACCCGCGCCGAGCTCGACCGGATCGGGCGGGAGATCTGGTCCCGGACGGTCGGCGAGACCGCCCTGCCGGTGCGGGCCGTGCACGCGGCGCAGTCCCTGGGCTTCCTGCGCGGGACCGCGACCACCGGGCCCACGGGGACCACTGACTCCGGAGCCGGGGCCGCACCCGTATCACCCGCGTCACCCGCGCCGCCCGCCGTCTCGGCCGGGGCCGGTACCCCCGCCGTGCCCGCGCCGGGCGGGCCCGCGCTGTTCTCCTCGGGCGCCTGGCTCCGGCTGCGCACCCCGTTCGGGTCGGTGGCGGTGCGCCGGGCCGGGCTCGGCGCGCTGGGCGTCAGCGTCCGCTGAGCCCGGTCCGGCGCACCGGGCCGACGGTCCCGCCGGGCGCGGCGCGGGCTCAGGCCCGTTCGCTGTCGCTGTCGTCGGGCCACACCGCGATGTGGTCCTCCTCCAGTTCCAGCGCGACGCGGTCGCGCATGCCGAGGGTCTGGGTGTAGTCGGCGGGCAGCTGGAGCCGGCCGGCCCGGTCCAGCATGGCGTACTCGCGGCTGACCACCCGCTCGTCGCCGGTGGCGGCGTCCACCTCGCTGCGGCGCAGCACCTCCGTGGAGGTGCGGCCGTCGCGGATGGCGACCGTGCGGCGGACCTCGGTGGCCACCGCCTGGTCGTGGGTGACGATGACGATCGTGGTGCCCAGGCGTTCGTTGGCGGTGCGGAAGGCGGCGAAGACCTGCTCGCCGGTGTGCGAGTCGAGTTCGCCGGTGGGCTCGTCGGCGAGCAGCACCGAGGGGTTGTTGGCGAGGGCCACCGCGATGGCGACCCGCTGCTGCTGGCCGCCGGACATCTGGTGCGGGCGCCGGTCGCGGCAGTCGCCGACCTCCAGCAGCTCCAGCAGTTCCAGCGCGCGTTCGGCCTTGGCGCGGCGAGCCAGGCCGCGGGCGCCGGCCAGCTGCATGGGCAGGGCGACGTTCTGCGCGGCGGTCAGGTACGGCAGCAGGTTGCGGGAGGTCTGCTGCCAGACGAAGCCGACGACCTCGCGGCGGTAGCGCAGCCGGTCCTTGGCCGTCATGGCGAGGAGGTCGTGGTCACCGACCCGGGCCGCGCCCGCGGTGGGCGTGTCCAGACCGGCGAGGATGTTCATGAGGGTGGACTTGCCGCTGCCGGACGCGCCGACGAGCGCCATCAGCTCGCCCTTGCGCACCAGCAGGTCGAGGCCCTGGAGGGCCTGCACCTCCACGCCGTCGGCGGAGAAGATGCGGACCAGCCGGTCGCAGGTGATCAGCGCGTCATGGCCGTAGGCGGGCCGGGTGCGGTCCTCGGTGGCGCGCCGGGCCAGGTCGGCGAGGGTGGGGTTCGTCGTCATCGCAAGACTCCTGCACGGCGGCTGTGGCGGCTGGGGCGGCTACGGCGGCGGGGGCGGGGGCGGGGTCGGTCGGAGGGACTGGTTCGGCGGCCGGCCCGCCCGAGCGGGCCGGCCGCCTCGGCGGTGCTCGCCCCGGTGGCGCTCGTCGCGCGCCTCGTGCCGGTGGCGCTCATCGCGCTTCCCCCGCCCGCAGCTCCCGTACGGAGCTCTTGCGCCCCGTCCACCAGGCCTGCACGGCGGCGACCGCCACCGCCAGCAGCAGGACCGCGACGGCGGGTACGGCCAGGGACAGCGGGTCGGTGCGCAGCGCGCTCGCGCCGGTGGCGCCGACGCTTGTCGGCAGCGCGATCGTGGTCAGGTCGATACCGGGGGAGAGCAGCCGGATCGTCGCCCAGCCGGTCAGCGCGCCGCCGGCCGCGGCGAGCACCGCCTGCGGCAGCGACTCCAGCACCAGCAGGCGGCGCCCCTGGGCGCGGGTGAGACCCATGGTGCGCAGCCGGGCGAGCATCGCGCCGCGCTCCTGCGCGGAGCGCAGCAGGGCGAGGAGCAGGGCGAGCACCGCGTAGCCGGTGCCGGCCGCGACCGCCGCCGTGTAGATGCGCTCGGCGCCGGACTGGAGCGGCGAGTCGACGAACCGGGCCCGCTCGGCGGAGCGCAGCTCCACGCCCACGGACGCCCCCGCCGCCCGGCGCAGCGCGCCCGCGTCGAGGTGGTCGCCGGTCAGCAGCAGAGTGCTGGTGCGGGCTGCCTGCCGGGTGAGGCCGGAGCGGTCCACGACCAGGAAGTTGGTGCCGATCACGGCCGGTGTCCGCTCCCGGACCAGGGCGATGCGCACGGTGACGTCGCTGCCGTCGTCCAGCCGCACCGGGAAGGGCTGGGTGCCGTAGGTCCGGGCGACCGAGGGGGAGGCCAGCGCGGGCAGCGGGGTCCCGCCGCCGGACGGCCGCCGCAGCGTGTCCTGGGAGAAGGCGCCGAGCCCCATACGGCCGGACAGGGCCGCGTAGTCGGCGGGGACCACACCGGCCAGGGTCACCTGGGTGAACCCGGTGCCCGCCTTGGCCTGGTAGTTGACGGCGGCCTCGGTGACCGCGCGGACGCCGGGGGCGTGGCGGACGCGGTCGGGCAGGGCGGCGGGCAGCACCCCGGTGCCCTCGACGCGGGCGTCGGCGCCGACCGCGATGAGCGCGGCGTGGTCACGGGCGTCCGCCACCCCGGCCAGCACGGAACCGCCGAAGGCGGCCGTGGTGAGCGCGGTCAGCAGGGCCAGCAGCGGCAGTACGGCCGAGACGGACGTACGGCCCGCGCGGGCCAGCGACAGATGGCCGACGGCTCCGCGCAGCCGCGCGGCCGGGCGCATCAGCAGGCGCAGCGGCAGCGGGTAGAGCCGCACCAGCACCAGCGCGGCGATCACGCCGATCAGCACCGGGGCCAGCGAAACCAGCTGGTCGCCCGAGCCGTCCGAGGAGCCGGACACCCCGCGACGGCGCAGCGCGATGACCGCTCCCACGGCGATGACCAGCAGCGTCAGTTCGGCGACCGTACGGCCCCTGGAGGGGCGTACCGACATGGTGTCCTCGCGCGGGGCGTGGACGCGGACCACCCGGTGGGCCAGCGCCGCGCGCAGCGGCAGCGCGGCGCAGGCGACGGCCGTGACCGCGACGGCGGCGGCGACGGCCGGGAGGCGGCGGCCCTCGTCCACGGCGAGCAGGGCCGCGCCCAGGCCGACGGCCCCGGCGGGCACCGCGACCACCGCGGTCTCCGTCAGCAGCCGGCCGGTGAGCCCGCGCAGCGAGGCGCCGCGGGCGCGCAGCAGGGCCAGTTCGGAGCGGCGGCGGTCGGCGGCCAGGCCCCCGGCCATCAGCAGGACGACGAGGGCGACCGTGGCACCGCCGAACGCGGCGACCGCGACCAGCGGGCCGACGCCGGAGGTCAGCCGCCGGTAGGCGGTGAGGATGTCGTCGAGGTCGGTGTCCGCCTGCGCTGCCGGGTCGGTGGCCGCGCGGATCTGCCCGAGGCCCGGTCCGGCCTCCAGGGTGGCGACCGCCGACTTCAGCCGGTCCAGGTCGTAGGCGTGCAGGGCGCCGGCGTCGGGGGCGATCTGCCAGTAGCGGACCGGCTGGCCGTTGGTGCCCAGCAGGGCGGGGGCCGCCTCCGGCGGGAGCAGCAGGGCGCCCAGCCAGTAGTACAGGGGGTCGGTGCCGCCGGGGACCCGCACCAGGGCGGGTGTGCGCAGCAGCGTCTGGGCCGACCAGTAGGAGCCGTTCGGTTCGCGGGGCGTGACGATGCCGGTGACGCGGACGGCCAGCGGCGGCCGGGACACGGCGGGCACGTGGACGACCGAACCCACCTTCACATGCAGGCTCTCGGCCGTCTCGGCGGTGACGGCGGCCTCCACCTCGGCGGTCTCGGCGGTCACCTCGCCGTCGGCCCGGGGCAGCCGGCCGTCGCGCACGGTGGAGTGGGCGGCCAGGCCGTTCTGCGCGGCGAGCCGGATCTGCGCGGGGATGCCGTTGGGCCGCGGGATCCACGGGTCCGGGACGCTGAGGTCGGCGGTGTTCTGCACCCCGTACGCGGACTGGCCGGCGTCGACGCTCAGCGGGGCCGGTACGGCGCCGGTGACCCGGGCGAACTGGCGGCCGAGCGCCGGGGGCAGCAGCGCCTGGTAGCGCTCCTCGGCGGGCAGCTGGAGGCCGGGCTGCGGCGCCGTCACCGTCAGGACGGTGCGTTTCGGGGTCGCCTGGTCGACGGCGCGGGTCAGGCCCGCGTCCTCGTAGCGGTCCAGGGCGCGCGGGAACGCGGCGGCCAGACAGGCCGTCAGCGCGACGAGCAGGGCCAGGGCCGCGGCGGCACCGGGCGCGGTGCGCAGCCGTACCCGGACCCAGGCGGGAGCGACGGTGCGGGTGTTCACCTCACTCACCTCCGCGGTCTCGAAGGGACACCGCCGGGTCGGCCCGGCGCAGGGTCATGACCGCCGTGACGACGAGCGGTGCGGCGGCGACACCGGCGAGCAGCAGCGCCACCTGGCCGGGCGGCAGCTGGACCAGCACCGACGGCACCGGTTTCGCGGCCTGCCCGGTCAGGACGATCAGCGGGATCACGGCCCGGGTCAGGACCGTGCCCAGGGCCACGCCGACCACCAGCGCGAGGGCCACCAGCACGCCCTGTTCGGCGGCGAGCATCCGGGCGAGCTGGCGGCGCGGGGCGCCCAGGGCGCGCAGCACCGCGAACTCGGCGTCCCGTTCGCGCAGCGCCCCGGCCGCGCTCACCGCGAAGCCGAGCGCGGCCAGCGCCGCCGCGACCACCGCCGCGGCCGTGAACGCGGCGGCCGGTCCGGCGCCGAACGGGTCGTCGCGCAGCCGGTCGGCGATCTCGGCGCGCACCACGACCTGCGCCGGGTCGACGTCGGGCAGGGCGCGCAGGGCGGCGGCGACGTCGCCGGTGTGCGCGGGGTCGGTGCTCAGCCACCACTCGGTGGGCTCGGCGCTCTCGCCGTAGCCGCTCTGGAGCAGCCGGTTCACCGACCGCAGGTCCATCAGGATGCCTCCGCCGTCGTGGGCCGCGTCCGGGGCGGCGCTCTGGCCCGCTCCGGACGTGGTCGGCAGCTCGTGCACCGCGCGGACGATCCGCACCGGCAGGTTGCGGCCGGCGAACGTGACGTCCATGCGCTGTCCGGTGCGGGCGCCCGCGGAGGCCAGGAAGCGGTCGGTGGCCACCGCCGCGATCTCCGTCCGTGCGGGCCGCCCGACCTGGAGCCGGACGCTCACCGTGTCCAGGTCGTAGCTGTTCTCGCGCGGCACGTATCCGGTGCCGTAGGTGACCGTCAGCGGCCGGGCCGAGGTCACCTTCGCGGCGGCCGGGGCGTTCCTGTGGTCGGGGAAGGAGTCCTGGTCGCCGCCGGAGGAGACCGCCGTCCAGGTCGTCGGCAGGGTCAGCGCCCGTGTCGTGCCGCCGTCGCCGACGGTCTCGATCCGGGACACGGTCAGACGGTGCTCGGCGGCCCGGTCGACCGGCTGGGTCACGGTCAGGTCCAGGCCGGTCAGCGTCAGCGGGCCCGCGCCGGGCGGCAGGCGCAGGTCGAGGGGGCGGGCGCGGCCGTCGGCGGGCAGCGCGGGCAGGGACGTGCGGTAGGGGACGCCGTACCGGTCCTCGACGGTGACCGCCAGGTCGACCGAGGGCGCCGGACGCTCGGCCGGGGTGCCGCGCACGGCCGTCGTCAGGCGCAGCCGGGTGGTGCCCTGCGGCACCGGCACGCCCGCCGCCGCGCCCTTGGGGGCCAGCTGCGCGAGCATCGGCGTCACCGGCTGCGGCGCCAGGTCGGGGCGCATCAGCACCGCGCCGGAGGCGGTGGTGGTGTCCAGGGCGAGGGCGGTCGCCGTCCGGTCGCCGGACAGCGGCAGCGAGGAGCGGACGGCGGGGGCGGCGGACCGCACGTGCGGGACGGCCGCGTACTGCTCGGTGCGGCCGAGGCCGCCCTCGCCCGCGCCCATCACCCGCACCGGCGCACCGGCGAGGAAGTCGGCCTGGTCGTCCTGCGAGCGGTCCCAGGAGGCGTTCTGGCCGATCGCCAGCATGCCCAGCGCGATGGCCAGCACCAGCAGCAGCACCGGTCCGGCGCCGCGGGTGGGGCGGCGGCTGAACTGCCAGCCGGCCAGCGCGGTCGGCAGTCCGCGGCCGCCGGCCGCCCGCCGCTCGGCCAGCCGCGCCACCGGCGGCAGCAGCCGCAGGGTCAGCACCGTGCCGGCCAGCAGGGCGAGCGCGGGCGCGGTGACCAGCAGCGGGTCGATGCCGAGCCCGCCGGCGCTGTCGCCGCCGACCGCGCCGGAGGACTGCTGGTTCAGCTGCCAGTAGGCGACACCGGCCACCGCCAGCAGGCCGACGTCGGCGCCCGACCGCAGCGGCGCGGGCAGCGCGCGGGCGCGGCGGCCGGGCGCGAGGGAGGAGGTCAGGGCGGGCAGCGTCACCGCGAGCGCGCAGCCCAGCGCCACCGCGGCGGCGACCAGCCACACCCCGGGGCCGCCGGTCACCGGGACGTCCGGATGCAGCCCGATCCGGGCCAGGGCGCCCTGCCCGGCCAGCAGCCGGGTCAGCGGCCCGGCGAGCAGCGGCGCGCACACCACGGCCGGCACGGCCAGCAGCAGCGCCTCCGTGGCGGCCAGGCCCGCCAGCCGGGCCCGGGAGCCGCCGCGGGCCCGCAGCAGCCGGCTCTCACCGGCGCGTTCGCTGCTCAGCAGCCGGGCCACCAGCAGCAGCGCGTATCCGGCGAGCAGCGCGAGCTGGAGCGCGGCGATCAGCAGGGTCGAGCGGGCCACCAGCAGGGAGCGGTCGATCCGGTCGAGGACGTCGGGCAGCGTGGTGGTGACGGTCGGGGTGGCGCCCAGGGCGGTCGTCTTCTTCAGGGCGGCCGCGCCCGCGCCGACCGCGTCGCGCAGCGCGCCGGTCCGGCCGGTGGTCAGGGTGCCGAAGTCCGCGGCGGCCTGCCAGGCGGTCTGTCCGGCGCTCACCCGGTCCCCGGCGAGCAGCCCGGCGTCGGCCAGCAGCGGCCCGTACGTCGTGAAGTCGACCTTGCGGACACCGCGTCCGCCCAGGTCGTCCAGCTGCCAGTACGGCGCGTCGGCCCGCACGGGCCGGTACAGGCCGGTGATCCGCACCTGGACCTCGCGCTCGCGCAGACGGTCGCCGAGGGTCAGCCGGGCGCCGGGCTTCAGGCCCAGGCGCTGCGCCGCCGCCTGCGGCAGCGCGGCCTGGAGCTCGCCCGTCGCGGTGGCGCGCGGGAGGCTGCCGGAGACCAGCCGCACCTGGGCCGGTTCCAGGGCGGCGAAGTACGTCAGGTCCGGGTCGCCGGAGCGCTGCGCGGCCGGCTGGAGCGTGCGCGGCAGGGAGTAGGGGCCGGAGCGGGCCAGCGCGTGCACGCTCACCGGCAGGCCGTCGAATGCGGTGCGGACCTGCTTCCGTACGGCCGCGTCGGCAGCGGCGCGCTGCGCGGGCGGTACGTCGGCCTTGACGACCAGGGTCGTGCCGGCCGCGTTGCGCGGGTCCCGCAGCGAGTGGCGCAGCGCGGCGTCGCCGATCGCGCCGGAGTAGGCGGTGAGCGTGGCCAGCACGGCCGTCGTCAGCAGGACCGAGAGCACCGCGGCGGCCAGGAGCAGCCGGTGGGCGCGCGCCCGCGACAGGATGAATCCCGTGAACCCCGCCACCCGGCTCCCCCGTAGTTGTTCAGACCTTTCGGCGATGCTGTCAGAGGGGACCGGGCACGGGTAAGCGCTTGTAGACCGAGCTTGATCGGATTGTGACCGGAAATCGGCGTCGAACGACCGGAATGCGGGACTCCGAGCGACGTTCCGGACTCGTGCACGCCAGCCGGTGGCTCAGAACCGGTGGTTCGGGCCGGGGCGGATCGGACTGGGGCGGATCGGGCCGGGGCGCGCCGGGCGGCTCAGCCCGGGGTGTTGATCATGGAGGCGGCCGCGTACGTCAGGTAGTTCCACAGCGTCCGCTCGTGCTCCTCGGACAGGCCCAGCTCGTCCACAGCGGTCCGCATGTGCCGCAGCCAGGCGTCGTGCGCCGCGCGGTCCACCGTGAAGGGCACGTGCCGCATCCGCAGCCGCGGATGGCCGCGCCGCTCGCCGTACGTCGTCGGGCCGCCCCAGTACTGCATCAGGAACAGCCGCAGCCGCTCCTCCGCCGGACCGAGGTCCTCCTCCGGGTACATCGCCCGCAGTTCGGGGTCGCCCGCGACCCCCTCGTAGAAACGGTGCACGAGCCGGCGGAAGGTCTCCTCCCCACCGACCTGCTCGTAGAAGGTCTGCTCCTGAAGCGTGCCGCGCCGAATCTCATTCACCCGTTCATCGTCTCAGACCGCCGGACGGAGGACCCCGTCCTAGGACCCGTTCACCCCCGGCCGGGGGGAAGGGCGCGGCCCGGCGCCGGTGCTCGCCTCGCGGCGCTCCGCGCAGCACAGTGGAGGCATGGGCGCGCACGCTGTCGGGACCGACGAGCAGGACTGGGACGGCCTCGCCGCCGAGGCGCGGGCGCGGCTGGTGCGCGAGATCGAGGCGAGCGGGGCGTGGGCGGCCGACCCGGTGTGGCGGGAGGCGTTCGCCCGGGTGCCGCGGCACCTGTTCGTGCCGTACTACTACGTCGCCGGGCCCGGCGGCCACGAACGCCGCTGGGGCCAGAGCCCGGATGCCGCGGCGCGCGAACGGTGGCTGCGCGGCGCCTACGAGGACGTGCCGCTCGCCACCCGGCTGCGCGACGGCGAACTGGTCTCCTCCAGCAGCCAGCCCTCGCTGATGGCCCAGATGCTGGCCGAACTGCGGCCCGCCGACGAAGACCGGGTCCTGGAGGTCGGCGCGGGCACCGGCTACAACGCGGCCCTGCTCGCCCACCGGCTCGGCGACGACGGCCTCGTCACCACCGTCGACCTGGAACCGGAGATCACCGAGGCGGCCCGGTGCCATCTGGCCGCCGCGGGCCACCACCCGGCGGTGGTCACGGGCGACGGCGCCCGCGGGGTCCCCGAACGCGCCCCCTACGACCGGATCATCGCCACCTGCGCGCTGCCCACCGTCCCGCGCGCCTGGCTCGCCCAGTGCGTGCCCGGCGCCCGGATCCTGACCCCGCTCGCCACCGGCCTGGTGACGCTGACCGTGCGGGACGCCGCGCACGCCGAGGGTCCGTTCCTCGACACCGCCGCCTACTTCGTCCCGCTGCGCGGCACCGGCGGCGGCCCGGACGCGCCGCTCCCGGACCTGCGCGGGGTGCCCGCGCGGGCCCGGGAGGACGACGACTTCCGCTTCCTGCTGGCCCTGACCCGGGGGCGGACCGGCCCGCGCGAGGCCCACGCCCTGTGGGAGCGCGCGGGCCGCCCGCCGCGGGAGCGCTACGGCGTCACCGTGTGCGACGGGCGGGCCTGGGCGTGGCTCGACGACCCGCGGGGGCCGCACCGCTGGCCTCTGCCGGGGTGATCCCTACGGCGGCGCGGGTCAGCCGCGCCGCACCGTGATCGTCGTCCAGGCGCCCACGTGCACCCGGTCGCCGTCCTGGAGCGGCACCGGCACGAAGGGCTGGATGGGCTCCTCGCCGCCGTTGACGGTGGTGCCGTTGGTCGAGTTCTGGTCGACGACCGCCCAGCCGCCGTCCGGCTGCTGGACGAGCACCGCGTGCTGGTGCGAGACGCCCGGGTCCTCCGGCGGCACCGACAGGTCGATGTCGGGGGTGTCGCCGGTGGAGTGCCGACGCCGGCCGATGGTGACCTGGCCGCCGCCGAGCGTGCGCTGCTGCTCGGGCGAGTACGCGGGCAGGTTCAGGCCCGCGGCCTCGGGGCCCGAGCGCTGCATCATCGCCATGAAGTAGTCGCGGTCCGGCCCGATCGTCGCCGTCCAGGTCGCCGGCTGCTGTGGCTGCTGCGGGAACGGTGAGGAGGGCGGCGACTGCGGGGAGCCGGGCTGCGGATAGCCGTAGCCGCCGCCCTGGCCGCCCTGCCCGCCGGGGTCGGTGGACGAAGGCGGGGACAGCACCCAGTCGTCGTCCCCGCCGAAGCCGCCGGGCCCGCCGGGGCCGCCCGGCTGCGGCCGGTTCGTCTCCTGCGGGAACGCGGGCGGCGCGGGCGGGCCGGACCGGTGGAACGCCTGCGCGGCGCCACCGGGACCGCCGGGCCCGCCCTGCTGACCGGGACCGCCCGGACCACCCGGACCACCCGGCCCGCTGGGGCCGCCCTGCTGGCCGGGTCCGCCGGGACCGCCGGGACCTGTGGGGTTGCCGAAACCGCCGGGGCCGCCGGGTCCGTTGGGGCCGCCCTGCTGACCAGGACCACCAGGACCACCAGGGCCACCAGGACCGCCGAAGCCGCCCTGACCGCCGGGCCCGTGGGGGCCGCCCTGCTGGCCGGGGCCGCCGGGTCCGCCGGGGCCTGCGGGGTTGCCGAAGCCGCCGGGACCGTTAGGACCACCAGGACCACTGGGACCGCCGAAGCCGCCCTGGCCACCTGGCCCGTTGGGGTTGCCCTGGCCGCCGGGGCCCTGGGGACGGCCGAAGTCGCCCTGGCCGCCGGGCCCGTGGGGACCGCCGCCCTGCCGACCGGAGTCGCCGAAGCCGCCGGGACCGCCCGGTCCGTCGGGGCCGCCCTGTCGGCCGGGGTTGCCGAATCCGCCCGGACCACCGGGACCGGCGGGCGGGGTCGGGCCGGGGGGCGGCGGGACCGGGCGCGACGGGTCCGCGCCGAAGCCGCCCTGGCCACCGGGTCCGCCGGGCGCACCGGGGCCACCGGGCCGGCCGAAGCCGCCGGGCGCACCCGGGCCGCCGGGTCCGCCCTGGCCACCGGGCTCCGCGCCGAAGGGCGGGATCGGCTCGGCGGGCCGGTTCACCTGTGAGGGCCGGGAGCCCTGGTACTCGTAGGAGTCACCGCCGCCGTAGGACGGGCCGGGTGCCTGCGGGAAGCGCGGGCCGGGGCCCGGGTTCTGCGGGCGCGGCGCGGCCGGGGTGTACGAGGTGGCGGTGTTCGTCAGGAAGTTCCAGCGGCACTCCTCGCAGAACGGCGCGCCGCCCTCCCGGGGCGTACGGCACTGCGGGCACAGCTCCGCCCGGCCGCCGGGCCCGGCGGAGGGGGGCGGGAAACCGCCGGCCGGACCGGGGCCGCCGGGACCGCCGGGTCCGCCCTGGCCACCGGGTCCGCCGGGACCGGGCGCGGGCGGGAAGCCGTAGCCGCCGACCGGGGGCGGCGGCGGGGGCGGGGGCGGTACGGCACCGGCCATGCGGTGACCGCAGACCTCGCACCAGTCGTCGGAACCCGACTGGTGTCCGTTCGGGCAGGTCGGCATGTCGGCGCTTCCCCCTCTCCTGTCCGGTCGCGTCGACCGGGTTTTCTCCCACCCCGAGGGGCCGGGCTCGCTGTCTTTCAGGTCACTTCTTTACACGAACAGTCTTTGTGGACCGGGTCTCGAGAGTCATCTCGTCGGCTTCCTCGACCTTCGCCTTCAGTCGCACAGTACCCGCCGCCGCGTCCACCACGTCCACCACCTTGGAGAGCAGCTTGGCCGTATCCGCGTTCCCCGAGGCGGCGGCGAGCTGGACCGCCCGCCCCAGTCTGGCCGTCGCTCCATCGGAATCGCCCGCTTTGCGGAGATCGAGGCCCTGTTGGATGACCTGTGCCAGTTCGGCCTGCCCGGTGTAGTGGGCGACCTGGGGGTTGATCGAGGTGGAGGCGGCCACGTCGTCGGTCCACACGGCCCGTACCAGCCCCTGGGCGCCGAGGTTCCGGGCGCCGCCGTCCGGCTGCGGCACCACCAGGGAGACCCGGGCCGCCAGCATCTCCTGGCCCAGGTGGGCCGCGGGCACCTCGACGCACAGGTGGTAGTCGCGGGACTCGTCGCCCCAGGAGCCGGTCGGATAGTCCCCGGCGCGCGGTCCCGCCTCGGCGCGGCGGCCGGTCAGGTCCTCCACCGTGGGCGCGACCTGCTTGACGAACCGGATCGTCGTGCCGACCGGTGTCCACACCCGCAGGGCGACATCGGCGACCTCCTTGCCCATCGCCGTCTCCATCATCTGCGCGAAGTCGGCGGCCAGGCCCGCCGGGTCGGCGACGATGTCGGCGGTGCCGAGCAGCGCGGAGGCGATCCCGGTGACCTCTTTCACCTCCCAGTCGGTGCCCACGCCCCGGGCGTCGCAGGTGAAGCGCCCGGCGCACGCGTCGAGCGCCGCCCGCAGGTCCTCGGGCGACTCGTGTTCGTTGCGCCCGTCGGTGAGCAGGATGCCGTGCCGGATGGCCACGTCCTCCGAGGCGAGCAGCCGGTCGGCGAGCCGCAGCCAGGTGCCGATGGCGGTGCCGCCGCCCGCGCCGAGCTTGCGCAGCGCCAGCTTGGCGTGGCCGCGGGTGACGGAGTCGGCGACGGCGAGCCTGCCGCCGCCCGGATAGACCTCGGTGGCCCGGTGCGTCCCGGCGACCACCGCGAACCGCACCCCGTCGCGCAGCGTGCCGATCGCGGCGGCCGTGGCCTCGCGGGCGTTGCGCATCTTGGCCGGCGGATAGTCCATCGAGCCCGAGCAGTCGACCATGACGACCACCGCCGCGGACGGCCCCTCACCGGTGGCGGACGGATGCGGGGCGCCGGCCGCGCTCCCGATGGTGCCGCCGCCGGTCGCCGTCACCGTGACGACGGCGTTGACCTCGCGCCCGCCCTCGGGCAGGTACTCGTTCTGGTACACGTCCACCGAGAACTGCGGCACGCTGGACTTCGAGAAGTTGGCCATGCCTTGCCAGATCCCCCTCCGGGCCCCGTGAGCGGGGCCGACGACTGTGCGGTTCTTGCGGACCGGCCCCTTCCGGTCCACCGGCGCTCCCCGTACCCGTGGCCGCCCCGCCCGGTCCGGTCCCTCAGGCCGATCCTGCCCCCTGCGGCGCGACCGGGAACGGCAGCAGCGCCACTGTTACGTTGTCGTGGCCCCCGCCGTCGAGCGCGTGGCCGACCAGCACCCGGGCGCTGTGCAGCGGGCGGTCGGCGGCGTCCCGGGGCAGCACCTCGGCCATCTCCTCGGCCGTCTCCGCGTAGTTCCACAGGCCGTCCGTGCAGACCACGACCACTCCGGGCCGGTCCGGCTTGAACGACGCGGTGTGCGGCTCCAGTTCGTAGGCGTCCGCGCCGAGCCAGCCGGTGATCGCGTGGGCGCGCTCGTCGGCGTACGCCTGCGCCTCGCTCATCAGCCCGGCGGCCACCATCTGCGCGGCCCACGAGTCGTCCTCGGTGAGCCGGGCCGGCGGCGCCGAGCGGTCCACCGGCACCCAGTAGACGCGGCTGTCGCCGACCCAGCCGACCACCAGCAGCCCGGCGGTGACGACCGCGCCGACGAGCGTGCAGGCGGGGGAGTTCTGCTGCGGGGAGTGCTCGCGGTCCGCTGCGGGCTCCTCGGCGAGCGCGTCGACCGACCGCGCGGCGGCGACGATCGCCTCGTGCATCGCCTGCTGCGGGTGGACGCCCCGGGGCAGGGCCTCCAGCAGAGTGGCGCTCGCCGCCCGGGACGCGGCCAGGGACGCCTCGTCGGGGCGGGTCGCGGAGGACACGCCGTCGCAGACGACGGCCACCGCGGCGGGCGAGCCGCCGGGCAGCACCGCGTTGCCGATCGCGAACGCGTCCTCGTTGCGGTGGTGGCGCCGCCCGCGGTCGCTGACCGCCGCCACGGGCCCCGACTCCCGCTCCATGTGGTCGCGTTCGCGCGGCTGGGCGTGCCCGCAGTTCTCGCAGTAGCCGTCGTCGTCCACCCGGCCCGCGCGGCAGGCCACACACACGGCGGTGGCGGCCTGGGCGGCGGGCTCCGCCGGGGTGCCGGGCGCGTCCTGCGCGCCGGGGACGGGTCCGCGCGGATCCGGTGCCTGCAACGGGTACTCCTCGGGCTCGGACCCGGCCGCGCGGTCGAACCGCACGCCCGCGCCCGGCTGTTGTGGTGCCGGCTGCCCCTGCGCGGGCAGCGGCGAGCCGCCCGAGTCGGTGCCGGGCAGATCCGTGGGGCGCTGCATGCGCGCCCCGCCGGAGCTGTCCGACTGCGGGGCGAGCGGCCACTCCTCGTCCGCGGCGCCGTCCTCGGCCGGGGCGGACGGGCGCGGCACCGCGCCGGTGTGCATGGCGGCCGTCGGCGTGCCGGACGGCGCCGCGGCGGCCGCGGACAGGTCGAATCCGCAGGCGCCGCAGAAACGGTCACCCGATTCGAGCGGCTCCGCGCAGCTCGGGCAGTTCGTCAGGGCGGCGGCCTGCTGGTGCATCTGCGACATCAACTACACCCATGTCCGGGGGCGGTAACGGTTGGCACGTTCCACCAGGTCGATCCTCTCCTCACCGCCGGGCGCCAGCCGGGCCAGCGTGCGGTACGTACGCTCCAGGCCGAAGCGGAGTCCCCGCTCGTCCAGGTCGCTGCCGAGCAGCACCCGTCCCGGGGACGGATCCGCGGCCCTGCCCCCGGAGAGTATCCAGTCCAGCGCGCAGCCGAGAACCTCGGCCGACAGCGACTCGCGCCGCGCCGGGTCAAGACCGTGCGCGCGCAGCGCCTCCACCTGGGCGGCGGCGGCCGTCAGATCCTCCTGGAACGGCGTGTCGGAGGCGAGCGCCGTACGGTGCCGCAGCCGGGCCCGTACCGCCGCCACCCTGGCCGCCGTGCAGTGCACGGAGGACTCCGGGACCGACTCCAGGGTTCCTACGGCCGCGCGCCGGTCGCCGCCGGCGAGCTGGACCCGGGCCAGGCCGAACGCCGCGCTCACATGGCTCGGGTCGCTCGCCCAGACCAGGCGGTAGTACTCGGCGGCGTTGTCGAGCTGGCCGAGCACCTCGGCGCACAGGCCGAGCGCCAGCTTGGGCGCGATCTCGCCGGGGAAGGCGTCGTAGACCGCGTCGAAGGCGAGCGCCGCCTCCTCGTGGTCGGCGGTGACCAGGGACGCCAGGCCCCGGTACCAGACCACCCGCCAGTCGTCGGGGTGCTGTTCCTCCAGGCCGCGCAGCACCTGGAGGGCGTCGGCGCTCTCGCCGGTCTCCAGCCGGGCGCGGACCAGGCGCAGCCGGGTCTCGGTGGACTGCGCGGGCGCGGCGGCCAGCGCGGGGATCAGCTCGGCGGGCGCGGAGGCCAGCAGGCCCGCCAGGAAGCCCGCGTTGGGGTCGGTGGTGTCGACGTGCGGCACGGGCAGGGCGAGGGCCGCCGCCGGGGCGTCCACCGGCCGCACCAGGGCGGGAGCGGCGCCCGGGGCGCTCACGGCGGCCGGGGCGCCTCCGGCGCTTCCTGCGGTCAGGGCGGGCGCGGGCGCGCCAGGAGCGGGGCCGAGCGCCGGGGCGGGCGCCGGAGCCGCCCGGCCGCGTCCGCGCCCGACGGGCGCCCGCGCGCCCAGCCGGGACACGTCCCCGTCCAGCGGCGGGAACAGCTCCGTGTCGGTGACCCTGGTCTCCGGGCCGAACAGCGTCGACAGCGCCGGCCGGGCCCGGCCCGTCTGGAGCGACACGACCTCCCGGAGCACCCCCGTCAGCTGCTCGGCCATCTCCTGCGCGGAGGCGAACCTGCGGGCCGGGTCCGGATCGGTGGCGCGCACCAGCAGCCGGTAGAAGGACTCGTAGCGCCGGAACACCTCGATGGTGTCCGGGTCGGGCAGCGAGTCGGCGTAGGTGTTCGTGTAGCCCTGGAAGTCGAAGGTGAGCACCGCGAGCGTACGGCCCACCGTGTACAGGTCGCTGGCCACCGAGGGGCCGGTCTCCGCGACCTCGGGCGCCTGGTAGCCCACGGTGCCGTAGATGGCCGACTCGTCGTCGTCCGCCCGGCGCACCGCGCCCATGTCGATCAGCTTCAGCTCGTCCTCGGTCTGGATCGCGTTGTCGACCTTGAAGTCGCAGTACAGCAGGTTGCGGCTGTGCAGATGGCCGAGCGCCTCCAGCGCCTCGATGCCGTACGCGCACGCCTGCTCCACCGGCAGCGGGTCGCGCCGTCCGTCCGGGGTGCGGCGGGCGTTGGCGATCTCCTTCAGCGACTTGCCGCCGACGTACTCCATGACGATGTAGCCGTCGAGGGAGCCGGTGCGCTGGTCCAGGTGCTCCACGAAGTTGTAGATCCGCACGATGTTGGCGTGCTCGATCTCCGCGAGGAAGCGCCGCTCGGAGATGGCCGCCGCCATCGCGTCCTGGTCGCCGGTGTCCAGCAGGCCCTTGAGAACCACCCACCGGTCGGCCACGGCCCGGTCCACGGCCAGGTAGATCCAGCCCAGACCGCCGTGCGCCAGGCACCCGGCGACCTCGTACTGGCCGTGCACGACGTCCCCGGCGCGCAGCTTGGGCACGAACGAGTACGGATGGCCGCACTTGGTGCAGAAGCCCTCCGTGCGGCCGGGCCGCTCGCCGCGCGCCCGGCCCACCGGCGCCCCGCAGTCCGCGCGCGAGCAGAACCGCTTGCGCTCGGGTACCTCCGGGTTCTCCAGCACCATCGAGCGCGGGTCGGGCCGCGGCACCTGCGGCACCTGCACCAGACCGGCCCCCAGCCGGGCGCGGCCCGAGGAGCCCGCCGCCGAACCCGAGCTGCGCACCGACACCGACCGGCTGGTGGACCGCCCCGACACCGAGCGCGACAGCCGCCCCGACACCGACCGGGGCGACCTCGACGACTGCGACGACTGCGACGACGTACGCTCGCCGGCACGCGAACCGCCGCTCGCCGCCGAGCCGTTGCCGCCGCCCACGGCCCCCGTGGGGGCGGAGGTCACCAGGCCGGTCGCCGACACCACCGGCGCCAGGCCGCAGGTGTCGCAGTACAGCTCACCGCCGCCCACGTCCTCGTACGCCCCGCCGCAGTCCGGCCGCTGACAGGTCTGCCCCGCCTGACTCATGACTCCCCCCCACCGTCGCCGTCCCGAGGACCGCCCTGGCGCGGCACCCGTGCCGCGCCCAGCAGTTCCGCCGCCGCGTGCTGGTAGCGCAGCACCGCCTGTTCGGCCACCCGCAGGTCGCAGGGGGCGCTCCACAGCATGCGGCGGGCCGCGTCGTACCGCTCGACCAGCAGCGGGTCCTCCGCCAGGCCGTGCCGGGTCACCTTGGCCCGGTACGCGTCGAGGCGGCCGCGCAACTCGGCGCGGACCGCCAGCGGCGCGGTGACCGCCGTCAACGACTCGCGGGCGCGCAGCAGTTCGTCCTCGGCCTTCTGTTCGAGGGACTCCAGCAGCGGCGACAGCCGGTGCCACTGGGCCTGCCTGCGGTACTCGGCCGCCGCCGACAACTGCTCCTGGAGCGCGGTCGGCGGGCCGCTGACCACGGGCACCTCGGTGGCGGCGATCTTCGCCAGCACCTCACCGCGCGCGGTGCGCGCCTCGGCGAGGGTGCGGTCGGCGCGCGAGAGCACGTCCCGCAGCCGGATCAGCCGCTGTTCGGCGTCCTGGCGCACCCCGAGCACGGCGTCGATCTCCCGGCGCACCTCCTCCAGCGCCCGCGCCTCGCGGTCGTACACCGTGGTGTCGGGCCGCCCGCCGCCCGGCGCCGAACTGCCCTGCGCGGGCACCCAGTGGGCGAGCGGGTCGCTGACCACCTGCTCGCGCAGCCGGGTCAGGGTGCGGGTGATGCGCTCCAGGTCGTCGCCCGCCGGGTGTTCGCCGGGGCGTACGCCCACCGAGTGCGCGAGCCGCCGGGTGCGCTGGAGTTCGGCGGCGAGCAGGTCGATACGGGCGGGCAGCGCCGACCACACGGCGTCCGCCGCGACCACCATGTCCAGGCTGCTCGCGTACAGCTCGTTCATCCGGTCCACCAGCTCGGCCAGCGAGAAGGATCGGCTCAGGCGTCCCGCCTCGGCCAGCGCGGGCGCGCCGACCGCAGCGGCGCCGGGGACCGTGACGCTCGCGCCGCGCAGCAGTTCGGTCAGCTCCACCAGGTCCTCGCGGCTGGACCAGCGGCGGCGGGCGCGGATCTCACGGGCGGTGCGCAACGCGCCCGCGTAGGCGTCGAAGTACGCCCACAGCAGTGATATCGACGCCTCCGTCACCGCCCAGCGCTCCTCGGTGACCCCGGTCAGCCGGGCGCCTTCGAGGAGCCTGCGGCCCGCGTGGTCCTGGAGGGCGAGCAGCGAGGTCTCGATCGCCTCGTGCTCCGCGCCGAGCCGCGCCAGCGCACGGTCCACCTCGTCCCGGTCCAGCACCGGCCCGGCGGGGTCCGCGCCGCCCATCGATCACCTCTCGCTGCTCTTCGTGGTCCGTCGGCCCTGCGCCGCTCGGTGGCCTCTTCGTCCGCGGCCCGTGCGGGCCGGGGTCACCGGTAGGCCGGTGCCGGCGGAGTCGCCGACTCCGAATCCTTACCCAGGGTGGCGGACAGCCAGTGGTCGTACGCCGCCTTCCAGCCCCCGTCCTTGCGGTAGTCCTCCAGGCTGCGGTTGACCTGACGTACCAGATCGTCGGCGCCCCGCCGCATCGCCACGCCGTAGTACTCCTTGGTGAAGGTGCCGCCCTTCAGCTCCACGGCCGGGTCCTGCGCGGCCTGGCTGGCGGCGAGCGCGCCGTCGGTCACCACCGCGTCCACGTCGCCCAGTTGGAGACGCACCAGGCAGTCCAGCTGGTTGGGGACGGTGGTGGAGATGTCCGTGGACGCGGGCAGGGCACCGCTCTTCCGGTCGGCGGACAGGTGGTCGTAGGCGGTCGAACCGGTCGCCGAGCACACCTTCTTGCCGGCGAGGGACGCGTCGTAACCGGTGATCGGCGAGGTGCGCGGCGCGAGGACCTGCTGGCCGGTGAGGAAGTACGGCGCGGAGAACGCCACCTTCTCCAGGCGCTTGCAGGTGATGGTCATGGTGCGCACCACCAGGTCGACCCGGCCGCTCTCCACCGCGTGTTCGCGCTCGTTGGTCGGGATGGCCCGGAAGGTGACCTTCGTCGGGCTGCCCAGCAGGTCCTGCGCGATCCGGCGGGCCAGGGCGATGTCGAAGCCGTCCAGGTCGTCGGAGGTGCTGTTCGGGTTGCGGTAGCCCCAGGCGAAGCTGTTCTGGTCGACGCCGACCACCAGGGAGCCGCGCTTCCTGATCCGCTCGACGGCGGGGCCGTCCGCGTCGGCCGGTGCCAGACTGCGGTTCTGCGCGTCGCCGTCGTCGCAGTCGCCGGCCCTGGCCTGCACGCCCTGAGCCGCCCCGGCGCCGCCCGCGGCCGGGGGAGGCCCGCCGTGCGACCGGGTGGCGGGCAGCACCAGGACGAACGCCAGCGCCAGGACGCAGACGACCGCCATCGCGCCCACACCGCCCCAGCCCCTTAGACCGGACCGCAGTCGCCGCATGCGCATCCGCACGCCTCCTTCCACCCTTGTCACGCCCCCTCTCACTCTCACCGGTACTCCGACAGCCTTCGCCCGATGCCCAGCAGGGCGCCGGCCCCGCCGAGCAGGGCCAGGGCGGCGGCGCCCTCGGGCAGCAGGCCCATCGCGCCGAGCCCGTCCTGCGCGGCGTCCTCGAACTTCGCCGTCTCGTGGTCGATCGCCGTCCTGAGCGCGGCGTCGACGTCGTCGAAGCACGCACCCGTCGACTCGTCCTTCGCGCTCTTGCCGTCCGTCGCGCCGGTGCCGATGACCCGGTCGCGGGCCGTGCGGTAGTCCCCGGCGTCGTCGGCCTGGCGGGCCAGCGCGTGCCGGGACTTCCAGACCTTCACCGACTCGCTCGCGGCCCGCACCGGTGCGCGGCCCGCCGCGTCGTCGGCGATGGCCGCGGCCCGCGCCAGCTTGCCGGTGAGGTCGCCGATCTCCTGGTCGTAGTTCCAGTCGTAGGCGTCCCTCACCTTGCCGCCCGGCAGGGTCCTGGTCTCCGCGCCCCGGCTGACCAGGGTGAGGTTCTCGTCGCCGCGCGCCTTGAGGGAGGCGATCCGGGCGTCGTGCAGCACGTTCAGCGAGTCCACGTCGCGCCGGGAGTCGTCCAGGGCGGAGCGGGCGAGGCCGTGCCCGGCGACCAGCCACAGCAGGACGGCGGCGGTCGCGGCGGTGGCCCCCACCAGGCCCCGGTTCAGCACCCGGTTGGTCCGCCGGTACTCGCGGCGCTGGGCCCAGCCGAGCGCGGCCAGGGCGAGCACGCCGAGCGCGACGGCGGCCCACGGGTAGGGCGTCGCGTCGCCGTAGTCGGCGCTGCGCCGCCCGTTCTCGTTGCGGTACAGCGTCTCGGCGGCCGGGAGCATCTGCTGCTGCATCAGGGTGTTGGCGGTGCGCAGATAGGCGCCGCCGACCGGGAAGCCCTGCCGGTTGTTGGCGCGCGCCGACTCCACCAGGCCCTTGTAGCGCGGCAGCAGCTCGTTGAGGTCGCCGATGGTCTTCGCCGCCGGGGAGCCGGGCGCGGAGTTGGCGGCGGCGGTCACCAGGCCCTGGGCGGCGGTGCTGATGTCCGACTCGTAGCGTCGCCGGGTCGTCTGCGTCTCCTGGAGGCCCGCCAGATAGCCGCTGCTCGCCATGGTGTTGGCGTCGGCGAGGGAGCGGTAGATCCCGGCCGCCTCGGAGCTGAGGGGCTGGCTGCGGTGCAGGACGTCATGGGCGGCGGTCCGCCGGTCGCCGCTCTGCCAGGCGGCGGCGGCGCCGAACGCGAGGACGAGCAGTGCCAGGAGCGCGCCGATCGCCCGCAGCCTGCCCGGCCCGGTGACGGCGGCGGCGCGCAGCCGGTCCAGGCCCTCGGCGAACGCCGTGCGGCGCGGCGGCGCGGGAACCGGCGCCGGGGCCGACGGCGTCCGGCCGCCCGGCCCGGCGGGCGCACCGGGCTGCGGCGGCACGGCGGGTGTCGCGGGCGCGCCGGGGTGCGGCGGCGCCACGCTGCTGTTCGGCGAGTGTGTCACTGCTGACCCCCCCATGGTCATCCGTCGCCGCAAGTATCCCTGTCCTGACCGGGATCCGCACCGGCCTTCGCCCGATCTTGCTCCGATCGCGGCGGGGAACCCGGCCGCGCGCCCGGCGCACGCCCCCCCCTGCTCAGGAACACGTGAAGCGGAACGGTTCGGTTCCCCCGGCACACATGGAACACGGGCCGGTCACCCGCGTGCCGGCCCGTGTCCGTGGTGCGTGCACCGCCCGTTCAGCCCCCGAAGTACGCCCGCACCCGCTCCTGCACCCCGGCCGGCGCCCCCACGTGGTCCAGGCCCAGCAGGGCCGCGCCCAGGACCGGGCGGGCGGTGACCACCTGCGGCACGGCCTTCGGGGCGCGCGCGGCCAGGCGTTCGCGCAGCGACGCGTCGAGCTGCGGGTGGCGGGCGGCCAGGACGCTGCCCCCCAGCAGCACCGGGGCCTCCTCGTCCAGCAGGTCCAGCCGGCCCAGGGCGACCACCGCCATGGCCACCACCTCCTCGGCCAGGCGTTCCACGATCGAGCGGGCGATCGGGTCGCCCTCGGCGGCCGTCGCGAACAGCACGGGGGCCAGCTCGTGGCGGCGCTCCGGGTCGACGTGCTCCAGGTGCAGCGCCTCGATGAGGGCGTACATGGAGTCGAGTCCGAAGTGACCGGGCAACGTGCGCACCAGCGCGGTCGGCTCGCCGCGGCCGTCCTCGGCGCGGGCGGCGTACCACAGGGCCTCCTCCGCCAGGCCCGAACCGCCGCCCCAGTCACCGGAGATGCGGCCTATCGCCGGGAAGCGGGCCGTGCGGCCGTCCGGGCGCATGCCGACGCAGTTGATGCCGGCGCCGCAGACCACCGCCACCCCGCGCGGCTCGGCCACACCCGCGCGCAGTATGGCGAACGTGTCGTTGCGGACCTCGACGCTCGTGCCCCACGCGCGCGCGTGCAGGGCCGCCGCCAGCTGCTCCTCCTCCACGGGCAGGTCGGCGTTGGCCAGACAGGCCGACACATGGGCGACCGAGGCGACGCCCGCCTCGGCGCAGGCGCGCGTGACGGCGTCGGCGAGGACGTCCACGGCCGTCTCCACGCCCACCACGGGCGGGCGGAACCCGCCGCCGCGGGCCGTGGCGAGGACGCTTCCGTCGGCCGCCACGACCGCGACGTCGGTCTTGCTGTTGCCCGCGTCGATGGCGAGGACGCTTGCGGTCAGGCCCACGCGAGATGCTCCCGGTTGTGTGCGATCAGCTGGTCGGTGAGGGTCTCGGCGTAGGAGTACTGGCCGATCAGGGGGTGGGCGAGCAGCGCGCGGAAGACCCGCTCCCGGCCGCCGTGCAGGGCCGCCTCCAGGGCGAGTCGCTCGTACGCCGTCACATGGGCCACCAGGCCCGCGTACAGCGGGTCCACGGGGGCCACCGGCAGCGGGGTGGCGCCCTTGGCGCCGACGGCCGCCTGCACCTCGATCACCGCGTCGTCCGGCAGGAAGGGCAGCGTGCCCCGGTTGTAGGTGTTGACCACCTGGTACGGGCTGCCGCCACCGCCGAGCAGGGCCGCGGCCAGGTCCACGGCCGCCTCCGAGTAGTAGGCGCCGCCGCGCTTGGCGAGCAGGGCCGGCTTCTCGTCCAGCGCCGGGTCGCCGTACATCTCCAGCAGCTCGCGCTCCATCGCGGCCACCTCGGCGGCCCGGGACGGCTTGGTGCGCAGCTCCTCCACCACCTGGTCGTGCGCGTAGAAGTAGCGCAGGTAGTACGAGGGGACCACGCCGAGGCGGTCCAGGACCGGGCGGGGCAGCCGCAGGTCCTCGGCGACGGCGTCGCCGTGCTCGGCCAGCAGCCGGGGCAGCACGTTCTCGCCCTCGGGGCCGCCCAGGCGCACCCCGGTCTCCCAGGTGAGGTGGTTCAGGCCCATGTGGTCCAGGTGGACGTCGTGCGGGGCCACGCCGAGCAGCTTCGCGAACTTGCGCTGGAAGCCGATGGCCACGTTGCACAGGCCGACCGCCCGGTGCCCGGCCTCCAGCAGGGCGCGGGTGACGATGCCGACCGGGTTGGTGAAGTCGATGATCCAGGCGTCCGGGTTGGTGCGGCGCACCCGCTCGGCGATGTCCAGCACGACCGGGACGGTGCGCAGCGCCTTGGCCAGGCCGCCGGCGCCGGTGGTCTCCTGGCCGACGCAGCCGCACTCCAGCGGCCAGGTCTCGTCCTGCTGGCGGGCGGCCTGGCCGCCGACGCGCAGCTGGAGCAGCACGGCGTCGGCGCCCTCCACGCCCGCGTCCAGGTCGGAGGTGGTGACGATCCGGCCGGGGTGGTCCTGCTTGGCGAAGATCCGCCGGGCCAGGCCGCCGACCAGCTCCAGGCGGTCGGCCGCCGGGTCCACCAGGACCAGCTCCTCGACGGGCAGGGTGTCCCTGAGCCGGGCGAAGCCGTCGATGAGTTCGGGGGTGTAGGTCGAGCCGCCGCCGACCACGGTGAGTTTCATGTCTGTCAACCCTTTACTCCGGTGAGCGTGACACCCTCGACGAACGCCTTCTGCGCGAAGAAGAACACGAGGATCACGGGGGCCATGACCAGCACGGTGGCGGCCATGGTGAGGTTCCAGTCGGTGTGGCGGGCGCCCTTGAAGGACTCCAGGCCGTAGGACAGCGTCCAGGCGGCCGGGTTCTCCGAGGCGTAGATCTGCGGACCGAAGTAGTCGTTCCAGGCGTAGAAGAACTGGAAGAGGGCCACGGCCGCGATGCCGGGCTTGGCCATGGGCAGCACCACCCGCACCAGGGTGCGCAGGTCGCCGCAGCCGTCGACCTTCGCCGCGTCCAGGTACTCGTTCGGGATGGTCGTCAGGAACTGCCGCAGCAGGAAGATGGAGAACGCGTCGCCGAACGCCATGGGGATGATCAGCGGCCACAGCGTGCCGGACAGGTCCAGCTGCTTCGCCCAGAACAGGTACATCGGGATGATGATCACCTGCGGGGGCAGCATCATCATCGAGATGACCAGCATCAGCGAGAGATTGCGGCCGCGGAAGCGGAACTTGGCCAGCGCGTAGGCCACCGGGACGGAGGACACGACGGTGAGGACCGTGCCCGCTCCGGCGTACAGGAGGGTGTTCCGCCACCAGGTGAGGAAGCCCGGGGTGTCGAAGACCTTCCTGTAGTTGCCCCACTCCCAGGTGTGCGGGATCAGATCGCGGCTGAGCGCCTGGCTGTCGCTCATCAGCGAGGTCAGGAACACGAACACGAAGGGCAGCACGAAGAAGAGGGCGGCGGCCACGCCGAGCGCGTGGACCGCGATCCACTCCAGGAGGGCCTTGCGGCGGGCGGTGCGCTCCGCGGGCGAGACGGGGGCCTTGAGGGCGGCCGGGTGGTCCAGGACCTGGGTCATCGTCAGTCACCTGCCTGCATGAGACCGCCCCGGCGCCGCATCAGCAGTGAGGTGAACGCCATGGACAGGACGAACAGCACCAGCGCCACCACACAGGCCGAGCCGTAGTCGAAACGCTGGAAGCCGAGGTTGTACACGAGCTGGGGGAGGGTCAGCGTGGACTTGTCCGGGTAGCCGGGCTCGAACATGGTGCCCGCGCCCTGGATCACGCCCGAGGCGACCTTCCCGGCGATCAGCGGCTGCGTGTAGTACTGCATCGTCTGGATCACCCCGGTGACCACGGCGAACATCACGATCGGCGAGATGTTCGGCAGGGTGACGTACCGGAAGCGCTGCCAGGGCGAGGCGCCGTCCAGCTCGGCCGCCTCGTACTGCTCGGTGGGCACGTCGAGCAGGGCGGCCATGAAGATGACCATCAGGTCGCCGATGCCCCACAGGGCGAGCAGGGTCAGGGCCGGCTTGGACCAGGTGGGGTCGTTGAACCAGCCGGGCGCGGGGATGCCCGCCTTCTCCAGCAGGGAGTTGACCGGGCCCGTGCCGGGGTTGAGCAGGAAGGCGAAGGCCATGGTCGCGGCGACCGGCGGGGCCAGATACGGCAGGTAGAACAGGGTGCGGAAGACACCCGTGCCCGTCTTGATCTTGGTGATCAGCAGTCCGATGCCGAGTCCGAACAGGACCCGCAGGGCCACCATGATCACCACCAGCCACAGGGTGTTGCGCAGGGCCGGCCAGAACAGCGGGTAGTTCTCGAAGACGTACGTCCAGTTCTTCGCGCCGCTCCACGTCGGCGGGTTGAAGCCGTCGTAGTGCATGAACGAGAAGTAGACCGTGGAGATCAGCGGATACGCGAAGAAGACCGCGAATCCGATCAGCCAGGGCGACATGAAGGCGAGGGTCCGCAGGGCCGCGCGGCGGCGTTTCGACGCCAGGGTGACGGTGGTCATCGCGTGCCTACTCCGCCTGCGCGATGTCCGTGTCGATCTGGTGGGCGGCCTTTTCGAGACCGGCCTTCAGGTCCTTCTGCTTGCCGCTCTCGTAGTCGTAGCCGAGCTGCTGGACCGTGACCAGGTACTGGCCGCCGTTGATCGAGGCGGGCGTGGTCGTCGAGTTCGTGTCGGCCGCGATGTCCAGGAACGTCTTGAACCGCGGGTCGTACTTGAGCTTCGGGGACTTCAGGGCGGCCAGGGTGGAGGGCACGTTGTGGATGGCGTTGGCGAAGCCGACCACCGCGTCGGTGTCCGTGGAGATGTACTTCACGAATTCCCAGGCCGCGTTCTGCTTGCGGCTGGTGGCGGCGATACCGGTGATGGTGCCGGTGATGTAGCCCTTGCCGTACTGGCTCTCCTGGCCGTCCGGCACGGGCAGCGGGGCCACGCCGATCTCGAAGCCCGGCTTGGCCTCCTCGGCCATGCCCAGGCGCCATTCGCCGTCGAGCTGCATGGCCACCTGGCCGGTGTGGAAGGGGTGCTTGGGGCCCCATTCGTCACCGAGTGTGGCGCGGTACTTCTCCAGCTTCTGGAATCCGCCGAGTTCGTCGACGAGCTTCTTCTGGAAGGTGTATGCCTTTTCGAAGGCGGGGTCCTTGGCGACGTTCGACTTGCCGTCGGCGTCGAAGTACCGCGGGGAGAACTGCGCGAAGAGGTGCTCGGTCGTGGTCTCCCAGCCGTGGTACGTCGGCATGACACCGAGCTGCTTGAAACCGTCCCCGTCGGGGATCGTCAGCGCCTTGGCGTCCGCCTCGAACTCGGACCAGGTCCTGGGCGCCTGCTTGATACCGGCCTTCTCGAAAGCGGTCTTGTTGTAGTAGAGCCCGTACGCGTCGCCGAGCAGCGGCGCCGTGCACCGCTTCCCGTCGAACTGCGTGTATTCGTTCATCGCCTTCGGGAATGTTCTGCCGGCGTCGATGCCCGCCTTCTTGAAGAGGGGGTTGAGGTCGACCAGCGCGCCCGAGGAGCAGAACTTGCCCACGTTGTTGGTGGTGAAGGACGAGATCACGTCCGGTGCCTTGTCACCGCCGGTGCGCAGCGCCTGGTTCATCTTGTCGTCGGTCATGTTGCCGACGACGTTGACGTGGATGTTGGGGTGCGCCTTCTCGAAGCCGTCGACCAGCGCCTGGACGCCCTTCACCTCGTTCGGCGCGCTCCAGGCGTGCCAGAAGTTGATCGTGGTGTCCTTCGAGGCGTCGTCGTTCGCTCCGGAGCCGGGCTGGCCGGTGCAGGCGGTGGCGAACAGCGCGACGGAGACGGAGGCGGCGAGGACGAGGGCCGCTTTCCGGGGCACTTCGGGCATGACGGGTTCTCCCTGGGGCGGGGGCGGGACGGTGCGGTGCGGACGGGGGAGGACGGGTGGTGCGGGGGGCGGTCGTGCGGTGGTTCAGCGCGAGGTGTCGAAGACCTCGTCGCGGGTGGCCGCGAGGGCGCTCTCCAGCGCGCCGCGCAGCACGGGTTGTTCGCGGACGTCGCCGACCACGAGGCGCGGCCGGGCGGCGGCCAGGTCCTCCAGCTCGGCCTGGACCAGGGCGCGCAGCACCTCGCCGCCGGCGGTGAGCGCGCTGCCGCTGAGCACCACCAGCTCCGGGTCGAGCACGGAGACCAGTGAGGCGAGGCCGGTGGCCAGATGGGTCGCGTAGGTCGTCAGCAGGGTGCGGTGCGGGCCGCTCGCGTGGTCGGCGGCGCGGGCCACGAGCGCGGCGGCGGCGTCGGTGTACGGCCCGGTGGGCACGTCCGCGAGGCCGAGCGCGCGGGCCAGCTTGGGTACGGCCTGGGCTCCGGCGAGTTCCTGGTAGCCGCCGCTGTTGGCCTTGGTCACCTGGCGGACCAGGGGCGCGCCGGGCACCGGCAGGAAGCCGACCTCGCCGGCGCCGCCGGTCCAGCCGCGGTGCAGCCGGCCGCCGAGGACCAGGGCGGCGCCCATGCCCTCCTGGTTCCACAGCAGCACGAAGTCCTGGTGGCCGCGGGCCGCGCCGAGGCGCTGCTCGGCGATGGCGACGAGGTTGACGTCGTTCTCGTACTCCACCGGCATCGGCAGCGCCGCGGCCAGTTCGTCGAGGATCGTGGGGGAGTGCCAGCCGGGCAGGTGGGAGGCGTAGCGCAGCCGGCCGGTGTTCGGGTCGAACGCGCCGGGGGTGCCGATGACGAGGCGGTGCACGTCGGCGCGGGCCAGGCCCGCCGCCTTCACCGCGCCGTCCAGCGCGTCGGTGACCTGCCGGACGACCGGCTGGGTCGGGTGCCGGCCGGGTGTGGGCAGCTTGAACTCGCCCACCGTGCGGCCGGTGACGTCGGCGACGGCGGCGCGGATGCGGTGCGGATTGACGTCGAGTCCGGCGGCGTGCGCGGCGGCCGGATTGACGGAGTAGAGCTGCGCGTTCGGACCCGGCCTGCCCTCGCTGGTGCCGGTGGCGAGCACCAGCCCGGCGGCCTCAAGACGCGCCAGCAGCTGCGAGGCGGTCGGCTTGGAGAGACCGGTCAGCTTGCCGATCCGGGTGCGCGACAGCGGCCCGTGCTCCAGCAGCAGATCGAGGGCGGCCCGGTCGTTCATGGCGCGCAGGACGCGCGGGGTGCCCGGCGTACCGGCGGTCCCTGCCATGCGTCTCGCCCCCTGCCCTGGAAGATCACTGTTAGGAAAGTTTCCTGTTCGAGTGCCAGGAACCTAAGCCCGAGATGAAGGGGGCGTCAAGACCGGGCGACGGGGAGGCTGCGGAGTCGTTATGCGCGGGTGCCGGAATCCGGGCTCAGCCCGCGACGAACGGGGCGGTGTCGAGCGTGGGGTACGGGACGGGCAGAGGGAGAGCCTGTCCCAGGTCGACCTTTTCCTCGGTGTCGTAGTAGGCCCTGGTGGGCTCGCCCCCGGGAACGACCGGGTCGGTGAGGCAGTGAGCCGTCCTCGACTCGCGGTTGATGAGAACGTAGACGGGGACGCCCGCTGCGGCGTATGTGCGGAGCTTCGGGCCGGTGTCCGTCTCGTGGTTGGTGGAGGTGACCTCGCCGACGAGGGCGAGCATGTCGATCGGGTACCAGGACTTGTGCGCCCGGTGGTAGGACTCGTCCAGCTCGGTCGGCCTCCGGCGGCGGACGTAGAAGTCCGGGACGACCAGGGCCATGGTGCTGCCGTCCTTGTGGGCGGCGCGATAGCCGTTTCCCATGCCGACGAGGCGGAAGCCGGCGGTACGGAACTGATGGGCCAACTCGAACACGCCGTCGTTGTGGTTGTCGTTCGGCTGCGGTGGCACGATGGCCGTCCCCTCGACGTACTCGGGTCGAATCGGCGCCACGGACGCCTTCTCGATCGCGATCAACAGATCGATGGGGTCCTGCTGCGTCATGACCGGCTCCGTGATGGGTTCGGCGCTCACCGCTGGTTCTCCTTGTCGCGGCTGGTTCTCCTTGTCGCGCTGCTGCCAGGCTAAGCCCGCGCCGGGTGCCCCGGCGCAACGATGGAGCATGCGACCCGCGCGTCACGCCGTAGCAGAGGGTCCTTCACTCGAACGAGTGTGCTGAACCGTTCCGTCCCGGCCCGTCCCTACTTGCCCGTCGGCTGCTGCGGCGGGATCGGGGTGGCGGCCTTGGCCTGGTCGGAGGCCGGGTTGGCGAAGGCGGAGGGGGCGGCGATGGTGGCCATCGGGTCGGGGGCCTCGTCGTCGGCGGGGGCCGTGGCGCCGCCCACGATGCGGATGTCCGCCTCGTCGAAGGCGCGCTTGATGCGCCAGCGCAGCTCTCGCTCGACCGCCGTCGACCTGCCCGGCATCGTCTTGGCCGAGACCCGCACCACCATCGAGTCGATCAGCACGCTGTCCAGGCCCAGCACCTCGATCGGGCTCCACAGCAGCTCGTTCCAGGGCTCTTCCTTGCCCATCTTCTCCGCGACCTCGGTCAGCGTCGCCCTGAGCCGGTCCAGGTCCTCACCCGCCCGGACGGTCACGTCCACGCCCGCCGTCGCCCAGCCCTGGGAGAGGTTGCCGATCCGCTTGACCTCGCCGTTGCGGACGTACCAGATCTCGCCGTTGTCGCCGCGCAGCTTCGTCACCCGCAGCCCGACCTCGATCACCTCACCGGAGGCCACGCCCGCGTCGATCGTGTCCCCGACGCCGTACTGGTCCTCCAGGATCATGAAGACACCGGAGAGGAAGTCCGTGACCAGGTTCCGGGCGCCGAAACCGACCGCGACCCCCGCCACACCGGCCGACGCCAGCAGCGGCGCCAGATTGATCTGGAACGCGGACAGCACCATCAGCGCGGCCGTCCCCATGATCAGGAAACTCGCCACCGAGCGCAGCACCGAACCGATCGCCGCCGACCGCTGCCTGCGCCGCTCCGCGTTGACCAGCAGCCCGCCCAGCGCCGTGCTGCTCGCCTGCTGCGCGGTGCGGTTCATCCGGTCGATCAGCTTGGTGATCGCCCGCCGCACCACCACCCGCAGCACGCTCGCTATCACCAGGATCAGCACGACCCGCATACCGATCGCCAGCCAGGTGGACCAGTTCTGCTCCACCCAGCTCGCGGCCTGGTTCGCGCTCTCCTGGGCGTCCTGGAGCGTGGGGACCGTCACGGAGGGTGACTCCGAGGGGGACGGTGAGGGGCCGGCGGCCAGCAGGACGGCGGACAAGGACACGGCGGGTACCTCCAGGTGCGCCTGCCCGCCGGCGCCGCGATCCGAAACGCGGCGGTCGATATCGTCTGGGTCACGAAGTGGTCACCGCACGGGCAGGGCAACCACACTAACGGGGCACGGAACGCCGCTCCCCGCGAACTCCCGGACCGGCCCGCCCCCGGCACCGCCCCTCCCCCTCTGATCAGGCCGTGTGGGCGCGCGGCGTCCCGAGGCCCGCGCCGGGTGTGGTCGAAAACACTCCCGGCCCGTTACCGGGACATGGTGGCGCGTCCACCAGGCATGAGGGGAGACTGACTCCAGATCGTCCCGGCGCGAGCCACGCGCCGCCGGCGTACAAGGAGGCACCCGTGCCGCATGTCCTGGTCCTCAACGCGTCGTACGAGCCCCTCGGCGTCGTACCGCTCCGCCGCGCGCTCGTCCTCGTGCTGGAGAACAAGGCGGTCTGCCTCGAGGAGTCCGGCGCCCATCTGCACAGCGCGACCGTCACCGTCCCCGCACCCAGCGTGGTCCGGCTCAAGCGTTTCGTCCGGGTCCCCTACCGGGGGCCCGTCCCCCTGACCCGCAGGGCGCTGTTCGCCCGGGACGGGGGCCGCTGCATGTACTGCGGCGGCGTCGCCACCAGCGTCGACCACGTCGTCCCGCGCTCGCGCGGCGGGCTGCACGCCTGGGACAACGTGGTGGCCTCCTGCCGCCGCTGCAACCACGTCAAGGCCGACCGCCACCTCGTCGAACTGGGCTGGCGCCTGCGGCACAAGCCGGCCCCGCCGACCGGTCTGGCCTGGCGCATCATCGGCACCGGCCACCGCGACCCGCGCTGGCTGCCCTATCTCCAGCCGTACGGCGCGGACGACGCGCTGGCGCGGATCGACGGGATCTCCGCCTGAGGGGCCGCCCCGCCTCGCCCTGCCGCGCCTCTCGGGACGAGACCGGTCACCCGCGTTCCGCCGTCCGCGCGGGCGGAAGTGGCCGCCGGGCCGTGCGTAGCGCAACCTGGTGGAAGCGGAATGTGACCGAGAGCACGTAGTTCGCTCCCGTGCGTCTGCTCGCGCGCGCACTGGGTAGGGCTGCGGTAATCCGCTCGTTGCCGCAGCCGACAAGGAGACCCCCGTGACCGCACCGGCGCACCTGCTGCTCTCGGCCCTGACCGACACCGTCCTCTCGGACACCGCCCTGTCCGACGCCACACCCGAGGGCACCACCTCCTCCGATGTGCCCGGACCCGACCGGACCCTGCCCAAACCCGCGGCGGGGCCGGACCACCGGCTCCGCCCGGACACCACCGGTCTCGTCCAGACCGGTCTGGACGAGACCGGTCTGGACGCCCTCCACCCCGGCGACCCCTACCCGGACGTGTTCACCTCGGAGGCGCCCTGGGCCGAGGCCCCGCTGACCAGCGAACCGCCGCTGCCCGACGCCGAACCGCTCACCAGCGAACCGCCCCTCGCCGAGGCCGCGCCGCTGACCAGCGAGTCCACCGCCGACCCCGGCCCGTGCGGCGCGGAGCGGTAGATGGCCGCGCCACGGCCGGCCGGAACCGCCGGAACCGCCGGACCCGCCGGATCCGCCAGATCCGCCGGGGATACCGGGGGCGCGGGGGGCGCCGGGGACGACGACCTCGCCCGGCTCGCCGCGCTGCACGGCGTCGCCACCTCCTACAGCCCGGCCCCGGGCCGTACGGTGGCCGCCTCGCCCGGCGCCGTCGTCGCCGCGCTCGCCGCCCTGGACGTCGACGCGAGCACCCCGGAGGCGGTACGCGCGGCGCTCACCGCCCGCGAGAGCGCCCTGCGGGAACGCTTGCTCCCGCCCACCCTGGTCCACTGGACCGACGCCGGACCCCCCGAAGCCCTCACCGCGCTCCCACCCGGTACCCGGCTCACCGTCGAGACCGAGCAGGGCGGGACCCGCTCCGGCGCCGACGACCTGCCCCCGGGCGTCCACCGGCTGACCGCCACCGCCCCCGACGGCCGGAGGGCCGAGGCGCACCTGATCGTCGCCCCGCCCCGGCTGCCCCCGCCGCCCGGACGCTCCTACGGGCTGCTCGTCCAGCTCTACTCCCTGCTCTCCCACCGCTCCTGGGGCATGGGCGACCTGGGCGACCTCGCCGAGCTGAGCGGCTGGGCCGGGCGGACCCTGGGAGCCGGGTTCGTCCAGGTCAACCCGCTGCACGCGGCCGTGCCCGGCGACCCCACCGATTCCGCCGGCCCCACCGACCCCTCGCCCTACCGCCCCTCCTCCCGCCGCTTCCCCGACCCCGTGCACCTGCGGATCGAGGACGTCCCCGAGTTCGCGTACGTCACCGGCGACGCGGACCGCGCACGGCTGCACACCCTCGGGGAACGGGCCGCCCGCCTGCGCGCCGAGGTCCTCGGCAAGGGCGCCCTGATCGACCGGGACGCGGTGTGGGACCTGAAACGCGAGGCCCTGGAGATCCTGCACCGGGTCCCGCTCGGCCCCGGCCGAGCCGCCGCCCACGCCGCCTTCCTCGCCCGCGAGGGCGGCGCCCTGACCGACCATGCCACCTGGTGCGCCCTGGCCGAGGCGCACGGCCCCGACTGGAGCCGCTGGCCCGAGGGCCTGCGCGATCCGCGCTCGCCGCAGACGGCCCGCGCCCGCGCGGAACTGGCCGACCGCGTCGACTTCCACTCCCGCCTCGCCTGGCTCACCGACGAACAGCTCACCGCCGCCCAGCGCGCCGCCCGCGAGGCCGGCATGCCGCTCGGGATCGTGCACGACCTCGCCGTGGGCGTGCACCCCGGCGGCGCCGACGCGTGGGCGCAGCAGGAGGTCTTCGCCGCCGGGATGTCCGTCGGCGCCCCGCCGGACGCCTTCAACGCGCACGGCCAGGACTGGGGCCTGCCGCCCTGGCGCCCCGACCGCCTCGCCGCCTGCGGCCACGCGCCCTTCCGGCGGCTGCTGCGCGCCCTGTTCCGCTCCGCGGGCGCCCTGCGCATCGACCATGTGATGGGCCTGTTCCGGCTCTGGTGGGTGCCGCGCGGCCACCCGCCCACCGAGGGCACCTACGTCCGCCACGACGCCGAGGCCATGCTCGCCGTGCTGGTAATGGAGGCCGCGCGGGCCGGGGCCGTGGTGATCGGCGAGGATCTCGGCACCGTGGAACCCGGGGTGCGCGAGACCCTGGACCGGCGCGGAGTGCTCGGCACGTCGGTCCTCTGGTTCGAACGGGACTGGGACGGCGACGGCCGCCCGCTGCCGCCCGCCCGCTGGCGCGCCGACTGCCTGGCCACGGCCACCACGCACGACCTGCCGTCCACCGCCGCCCGCCTCACCGGCGAGCACGTCGCCCTGCGCCACCGCCTGGGCCTGCTCACCCGCCCGCTGGAGGAGGAACGCGCGGAGGCCACCGCGGACGTGGACGAGTGGCTGGCCCTGCTGGGGGAACTGGGACTGCTCCCGGGGGCGGCGGGTGAGGGAGCGGGAACCACGGCCGGAGTGGCCGGAGTGGCCGGAGTGGCCGGAGGCCCCGGGGACGAGGCCCGGGTCGAGGCCGGGATCCAGGCTGTCCACCGCTTCCTGCTGCGCACCCCCGCCCGGATGGTGGGCCTCTGGCTGCCGGACGCCGTGGGCGACCGCCGCCCGCAGAACCTGCCCGGGACCTCGGCCGAATACCCCAACTGGCGCCTGCCCGTCGCCGACGCCGGGGGCCGCCCGGTGACCCTGGAGGACCTGGCCGCCTCGCCCCGTCTGCGCGCCCTGGCCGACGTGCTGCGCGCCGGGGTGCGGGCAGGGGTGCGGGCAGGGGTGCGGGCAGGGGTGCGGAAGGACGAAGGAGGAGGGGCGGAGGGCTGACGGCGGGGGCGCGCGGGCGGTCCGCGCGCCTCATACGGCACCCCGGACGCGCGGCCCGTTCCGGCGTTCGCTACTTTGGCACCGTGGACAAGAAGAACGCCCTGCGCGCCGGCACCCTGGCGGCCGGTACGACGCTGATGATGCTGCTCATGTCGTCCCCCGCGCTCGCGGTGATCCGTGACGACGGCGACGACCCCGGCAAGGGCCTGGGCGTCGCCGAGACGCTGGGTCTGTTCGTCGGGATCCCGCTCGCCCTGTTCGTGATCATCGGCGGTCTCGTCATGGTCCTGGACCGGTCCCACAAGCACCAGGACACCAGCCGGAACGTGAACGTCAAGGCCTGACGGCCACCGGCGGTCCCACGCCTGGTCCTACGCCGAGGGCGCCCGCCCCGCCGTACGTACGCGCATGAGCCGTACGTACGCGACGGGGCGGGCGCCCTCGCCGTGTCCGCCCCTCGGGCCGGGCGCGGTCAGGGGCTGGGCGCCGTGAGATAGCGCTGCACGGTGGGCGCCAGCCAGGCCAGCGCCTCCTGGCGGGCCAGGGCGACGGCCGCCGGGATGCGCAGCACGTACCGGGTGAGCGCCAGCCCGAGCAACTGGGACGCGCACAGCGCCGCCCGCGCCGGAACCTGCTCGGGATCCGGGCACACCGCCTGCGCCACCGGCAGCAACTGCTCCCGGAACACCCGTTGCAGCCGCTCGGCCCCGGCGGTGTTGGTGACACCGACGCGCAGGATCGCCGTCAGCTCGCCGCTCTCCTCCCAGAAGTCGAGGAAGTGCGAGACGAGAGCGTGGCCGACCTGGTCGCGGGGGAGCGCGGTCAGGTCCGGGAGCCGCAGATCCACGGAGACGGCCGCCGCGAACAGGCTCTCCTTGTTGCCGTGGTAGCGCATGACCATCGACGGATCGATCTTCGCGTCCTTGGCGATGGCCCGGATGGTCGCCCGTTCGTACCCGTCCGCCGCGAAACGGGCCCGCGCGGCGGCGAGGATGGCGGCGCGGGTGGCGTCGGAACGTCGGGCCGAGGCGGAAGGGGGAGGAGAGGCGGGTGCGGCAGAGGAGGCAGGTGACGTGGCTGGGGTGGCGCGATCTGGCATGCCTACGAGCGTAGGCCAACACGCGTAGGCCAACAAGCGTTGACGCGCCCGCGTCGCCGGGTTTACGTTTGCCCACAGATGTTGGCCCACGCATGTTGGCCCACAAGCGTTCACCCACGGGCGTTCGCCTACAAGTGTTCGCCCACGAGTGTTGGCGCCCGAACCACCACGCACTCGCTCGCCCACAAGCGTTTGCCCACAAGCGTGGACCGGCCGAAGCAGCCATCGAGGAGGCCCCTCATGACCACCACCCCCGTGATCGTCGTCGGCGCCGGCCCCACCGGACTCCTGCTGGCCGGCGACCTCGCCGCCGCCGGTGTCCCCGTCACCCTCGTCGAGAAGCGCCCCCACCGGATCAGCAACCTCTCCCGCGCCTTCGTCCTGCACGCCCGCACCCTCGAACAGCTCGACGCCCGCGCGCTCGCCGACGAACTGGAGGCGATCGGCCGCCCCCTGGACCGGCTGGACCTCTTCGGCCGCCTCTCCCTCGACCTCACCGCCCTGCACTCCCGTTTCCGCCATGTCCTCGTCCTGCCGCAGTACGAGGTCGAGAAGGTGCTGGAGCGGCGCGCGGCCGAGAGCGGCGTGGACTTCCGCTACGAGACCGAGGTGACCGGACTCGCCCAGGACGCGGACGGCGTGACCGTGGCGGTGCGCGGCGCCGACGGCCGGCCGGCGTCGCTGCGCGGGGCGTACGTCGTCGGCGCGGACGGGATGCGCAGCGCGGTGCGGCGGGCGGTCGGGCTGCCGTTCCCGGGGCGGTCGGTGATCCGTTCGGTGGTGCTGGCGGACGTACGGCTGGCCGAGCCGCCCGAGACGCTGCTGACGGTCAACGCGACCGGGGACGCGTTCGCCTTCCTCGCGCCCTTCGGGGACGGCTACCACCGGGTGATCTGCTGGCGCCGGGGCCGGGAGGAGGCCGACGACGCGCCGGTCGGCCTCGACGAGGTCAAGGAGATCACCCGGCTCGCGCTCGGCCGCGACTACGGCATGCACGACGCCCGCTGGACCTCACGTTTCCACAGCGACGAGCGACAGGCGCCCGCCTACCGCGTCGGCCGGGTCCTGCTCGCCGGGGACGCCGCCCATGTGCACAGTCCGGCCGGCGGGCAGGGCATGAACACCGGCCTCCAGGACGTGGCCAACCTCAGCTGGAAGCTCGCCCAGGTCGTCACCGGGCACGCACCCGAGGCGCTCCTCGACACCTACCAGGCCGAACGCCACCCGGTCGGCAGGGCCGTGCTGCGCAGCAGCGGCGGCATCGTGCGGCTCGCGATGGCCGGGCGCCCCTGGACCCTGGCCCTGCGCGCCGCGCTCGTCACCGCACTCGGCGCCTGCGCCCCGCTCCGCCGCCTGGTCACCGGTCAGGTCACCGGCATCGGCTACCGCTACCGGGCGCCGCGCGGCGCGCACCGGCTCGTCGGCACCCGCGTCCCGGACGTGGCGCTCGCGGGCGGCGGCCGGCTGTACGAGGCCCTGCGCGGCGGCCGGTTCGTCCTCCTCGCCCCCCAAACCCACGAGGTGACCCCGGAGCGCGCCGCCCGCCTGACCGCCGCGCGCTGGGCGAGCGGGCGCCGTACGGCCCTGCTGGTCCGCCCCGACGGCTACGCGGCCTGGGCGGCGGACACGCCCGACCCGGCGGAGATCGAGGCCGCGCTCGCCACCCACGTGGGTTGAGCCGCCACAGCTCCTTCAGCCGCTCCTCAACCTTTCAGTTCTGCTGAAAAGACCGCTCGAAAAGTTTCGATGGACCTGACAGGTCGGCCGCTGTCACGGTGGTTCCGGACCGGGTGGGACGCCTCCGCCCCGCCCGCCGTCCCGCCCCGTCCAGCGAAAGGACCCCCGTGGCCTCCGTCCGGAACCGGACACCCCGCCCGCCCGCGGCACCACCGGCCCCGGCGACCGCGTCCGCCCCGCGGCCCGCCGCCCTCGGAACCGCCCTCGCCGCGCTGGCCACCGTCGTCTGGGCGGGCAGCTTCGTCACCTCCCGCGCGCTGCACGACAGCGTGCCGCCGGTGCAGCAGGCGTTCTGGCGCTGGGTGGTGGCGCTCGTGGCGGTGGCGCCCTTCGGTGCCCGCGCCGCCTGGCGGCAGCGGGAGCTGATCCGCCGCCACGCGGCCTTCGTCCTGCTGGCCGCGCTGCTCGGCATCGCCGTCTACAACACCCTGGTCAACCAGGCCGGACTGACCACCCCGGCCGCCAACATGGGCATGATCATGGCCGCCTCGCCGGTGCTGATGGCGGTCCTGGAACGGGCCGGCGGCGCCCGGCTCGGCGCCCGCCGGGTCGCGGGTCTGCTCACCGCCTGCGCGGGTGTGGTGCTGCTGGTGGCGGGCGGCGGCGGGGCCTCCTTCGCCGCCGGGGACCTGTGGATGATCGCCGCGGCCTGCTGCTTCGGCGGCTACAGCGCCCTGCTGCGCCGCCGCCCCGCCGGGCTGGACGGCGCCGGGTTCCTCTTCACCACCTTCCTGGCCGGCACGCTCATGCTGGTGCCGTGCCAGCTCGGCAGCCTCGCGCTCCAGGGCGGGTTCGCCCCCGCGCCCGGCACCCTGCTCCCGCTCCTCTACGTCGGCGTGATGTCCTCCGCCCTCGCCTTCTTCGCCTGGAACAAGGCGATCTCCCTGGTCGGCCCGACCCGCGCCGGACTCGTCTACTACCTCCAGCCGGTCTGTGTGGCGCTGCTGTCCTGGGCGCTGCTCGGCGAGGCGGCGGGTCCGCGCCAGGCACTGTGCATGGTGCTGATCCTGGGCGGCGTCGTCCTCGGCTCGGCGGCCCGCCGCTGACGCCGCTGAGGACCGTACGGCCGTACGGGTCGTACGGCCGTATAGGTTGCCGCCATGGCCGAGTGGGAGATCCGGAAGCTGCGCATCCTGCGGACGCTGCGGGAGCGGGGGACCGTGACCGCGACGGCCGAGGCGCTGCACATGACCCCGTCCGCCGTCTCCCAGCAGCTGACCAACCTCGCCGCCCAGCTCGGGGTGCCGCTGCTGGAGGCGCGCGGGCGGCGGGTGCGGCTCACGGACGCGGCCCGGCTGGTGCTGCGGCACGCCGACGCCGTGTTCGAGCAACTGGAACGCGCGGACGCGGAGATGGCGGCGTACACGCGCGGCGAGGCCGGTGAGGTGCGGGTCGCGGCCTTCTCGACCGCGGTGCCCGCCCTGGTGGTCCCGGCGGTACGGGCGCTGCGCGCGAGCCGGCCCGGGGTGAGCGTACGGGTGCGGGAGGCGGAGGCGGGCGAGGCGTACGACCTGCTGGCCGCCGGTGAGGTGGACCTCGCGCTGTCGCTGGCCGCGCACGCGCCGACCGCGGTCGACCCGGGCTTCACCCGCGTGCCGCTGCTCGCCGACCCGCTCGACCTCGCCCTGCCGCCCGGCCACGCGCTGGCCTCGGCGCCCGAGGTGCGGCTGGCCGATCTCGCCGCCGAGGCGTGGATCTTCGGCGGCAGCGGCCCGTGGTCCGACATCACCCGTACGGCCTGCGAGGCGGCCGGGTTCAGCCCGCACCAGGGGCACACGGCGGCCGGCTGGACGGCCATCCTGGCGATGGTGGAGGCGGGCATGGGCGTCGCGCTCGTACCGCGCATGGCCGCCCTGCGCCGCGACGGCGTGGTGCTCCGCGAACTGGCCGCCGACCGCCCCCACCGCCACGTCGTGGCCGCCCTGCGCAAGGGCGCCCGTGACGCCCCCGCCCCCCGGGCCGTCCTGGCGGCCCTGCGCACAGCGGCCACGCACCTGACGACCGCCCAGGACGCCCGGACCGAGGCGGGCGAGGGCTGACCGGGGCGCGCGCAGACAGGCGCCCCGGCGGTCAGTCGGGTGTGAACTCGTACTGCAGCTCGTAGAGGTGCCCGGCCTTGACCATGACCGTGGCCTCGATGGGGAAGTCGTCGTCGCTGAACACCACGCGCAGGGTCCGCAGCACCGGCAGATCACTGGGCAGTGCCAGCGCCTGGAACTGCTGCTGCGTGGGGACCCGGGCCGAGACCCGGTCCACGCTGAGGCGCGGGGGATACCCGAGTCCGGCGAGGAGCGCTGGGGTGCCGCCTCGGATCTTCCGCTTCTCGGTGATGGCGGTACCGCGGGCCACCGCCATCGGGTAGTAGGACTTGACCAGTTCCACCGGTTCGCCGTCGAGGGAGAGGACCTGGTGGCGCAGAAGCGCCGTCTCGCCGTCCGCGAGGCCCAGCGCGGCGCGGACGTCGGCAGGCGGGTTCGATTCCCGTACGTCCAGGAGCGTGCTGTGCGCGCGGCTGCCGAGCTTCGCCGCCTCGGTCAGCCACCTGTAGGGCTCTCCCGGGGTGGCCGGGCTCATGAACGCGGCCGGACGCATGGTCCGCTGGCGGTGCTCGCGCACCGTGATCGCGGCACCGGCGCGGCCGACCACCAGTTCCTCGTCCTTGAGGATCTGCACCGCCTTCTGGATCGTGGCGTTGGAGGCGCCGAACCGGTCCTTGAGCTGGGCGGTGGAGGGCAGGCTGGTGCCCGGCGCCAGGTCGCCGCTCATGATGTCGTCCCGGAGGTCGGCGGCGATCCGCTCGTGCAGTGAGCGCCGGTCCGGGAGTCCGTTGTCGTCGGGCACGGTCATCCGATTCGCATCTCGTAGCGCAACTGCTGCCGGTGGGCGGGCATGAGCATCTGATCGACCTGGATGGGCCGGTCGGTTCTGTCCAGCGTGACGCGGCTGAGGCGAAGCACCGGCTGGTCCGGTGCCATGCGCAGGGCCTCGCACTCGTCCGGATCGGGCATACGCGCTGTGACGTCCTCGCGTACGCGCGCACCGACATGGCCGAGTCCGGCGAGAAGGGTCACGGCCCCGCCCGGGATCCTGGCACGCTCGGCGAGGCGGGTGCCGCGCGCGATGACCAGGGGATAGTAGGTGTCCGTCAACTCGGTGGGCCACCCGTCCAGTTCGATGACCCGGCGGCGTACCACGACGGCTTCTCCGGCGGGCAGTTCGAACAGTGCGGCGACCTCGTCCGGAGCGGGCACCTCGCCCGCGTACGTGATGCGCTGGCTGCCCTTCCCGCCTCGCGCCGCCGCTTCGGCCGCCCAGGCGTCAGGCTGCCCGGATTCGTGCGGAGCCAGGTACGGCATCGAGGTGCTGACCCAGGTGCTGTCACTCACGCGGTCCTCCTGTGTTCGGGCCGACCTTCTGCCGCCCACCACGTTGGCGACCGGCTTCACGGCCACTCGGCCGCAGAGCGGTGGGCAGGGCGCGGCACGGCCCGTGCCCGTGCCGGTGGCCCGGGACGGGGACGCAGGACCGGTCACACGCTGAAGAGGCGCGCGCAGGCGGGCGTACGCACGCCCGCGCGCGCCAACGCGAGGGGCGCCCGGCATGCGCACCGGGCGCCCCTCAACTCGCCGTCGCGGGCAGCGTGGCGGGCGCCTAGCGGCCGCCCGCCGCCGCGTCCGCCGCCTGGGCGCGCAGGGAGCGTTCGATGCCCGCGCGGGACTCCGAGACGAGGCGGCGCAGGGCCGCGTTCGGCGGGGTGGAGGCCAGCCACTCGTCGGTGCGGCGCAGGGTGTCCTCCGAGACCTGGACCGACGGGTACAGGCCGACCGCGATCTGCTGGGCCATCTCGTGGGAGCGGGAGTCCCAGATGTCCTTGAGCACCTCGAAGTACCGCTCGGTGTACGGCGCCAGCAGCTCGCGCTGGTCGGTCTGGACGAAGCCGCCGATGACCGCCTCCTGGACGGCGTTCGGCAGCGTGTCGGAGTCGACGACCGACGCCCACGCCTCGGCCTTGGCCTCCTCGGTCGGGCGGGCGGCGCGGGCGGTGGCCGCGTGCCGCTCACCGGCGGCGGTGCGGTCGCGCTCGTACTCCCCGGCGATCTCCGGTTCGTCGAACCGGCCCACCGCCGCGAGCCGCTGCACGAAGGCCCAGCGCAGCTCGGTGTCCACGGCCAGGCCCTCGATCGTCTGCGAGCCCTCCAGCAGCGCGTTCAGCAGGTCGAGCTGCTCGGGCGTGCGGGCGGTCGCCGCGAAGGCGCGGGCCCAGGCCAGCTGGTGGTCGCTGCCCGCCTCGGCGGTGCGCAGATGGGCCAGCGTGGCGTCCGTCCAGCGGGTCAGCAGCGCGTCGCGGGCGGCCGGGTCGGCGTACAGGTCGATGGCCAGCTTCACCTGGCGCTGGAGCGACTGCACCACGCCGATGTCGGACTCCTTGCCGATGCCGGACAGCACCAGCGACAGGTAGTCGCGGGTGGCCAGCTCGCCGTCGCGGGTCATGTCCCAGGCCGAGGCCCAGCACAGCGCGCGCGGCAGCGAGGACGCGAAGTCGCCCAGGTGCTCGGTGACGACCGCGAGCGACTGCTCGTCAAGACGGACCTTGGCGTACGACAGGTCGTCGTCGTTGAGCAGGACGACCGCCGGGCGGCGCCGGCCGGCCAGCTGCGGCACGGCGGTCAGCTCGCCGTCCACGTCCAGCTCGATCCGGCCGTCCTCGGCGCGCACCAGCTTGCCGCTCGCCTCGTCCAGGTCGTACAGGCCGATCGCGATGCGGTGCGGGCGCAGCGTGGGCTCGCCCTTGGCGCCGGCCGGGAGCGCGGGGGCCTCCTGGCGGACGGCGAAGGAGGTGATGACGCCGTTCTCGTCGGTCTCGATCTCCGGGCGCAGGATGTTGATCCCGGCCGTCTCCAGCCACTTGTGCGACCAGGTCCTCAGATCGCGGCCGGAGGTCTCCTCCAGGGCGCCCAGCAGGTCCGACAGGCGGGTGTTGCCGAAGGCGTGCCGCTTGAAGTACGCCTGCACGCCCCGGAAGAACTCGTCCATGCCGACGTAGGCCACCAGCTGCTTGAGGACGCTGGCGCCCTTGGCGTAGGTGATGCCGTCGAAGTTGACGAGGACGTCGTCCAGGTCGTTGATGTCCGCCATGATCGGGTGGGTGGACGGCAGCTGGTCCTGCCGGTACGCCCAGGTCTTCATGGAGTTCGCGAACGTGGTCCACGAGTGCGGCCAGCGCGAGCCGGGGGCGTGCGCCTGGCAGGCGATGGAGGTGTAGGTGGCGAACGACTCGTTCAGCCACAGGTCGTTCCACCACTCCATGGTGACCAGGTCGCCGAACCACATGTGGGCCAGCTCGTGCAGGATCGTCTCGGCCCGCATCTCGTACGCCGCGTCGGTCACCTTGGACCGGAAGACGTACTGGTCGCGGATGGTCACCGCGCCCGCGTTCTCCATCGCGCCCGCGTTGAACTCGGGCACGAACAGCTGGTCGTACTTGGCGAACGGGTAGGCGTAGTCGAACTTCTCCTGGAACCAGTCGAAGCCCTGCCGGGTGACGTCGAAGATCGCGTCGGCGTCGAGGAACTCGGCGAGCGAGGGACGGCAGTAGATGCCGAGCGGCACGGACTGCCCGTCCTTCTCGTACACGCTGTGCACGGAGTGGTACGGGCCGGCGATCAGCGCCGTGATGTACGTCGAGATGCGCGGCGTCGGCGCGAACTCCCAGACGTTGTCGCGGGGCTCGGGGGCCGGCGAGTTGGACACGACGGTCCAGCCCTCGGGCGCCTTCACGGTGAACCGGAAGGTCGCCTTCAGGTCGGGCTGCTCGAAGGCGGCGAAGACGCGGCGGGCGTCCGGCACCTCGAACTGCGTGTACAGGTACGCCTGGTCGTCGACCGGGTCGACGAAGCGGTGCAGGCCCTCACCGGTGTTGGTGTACGCGCAGTCGGCGGCGACGCGCAGCACGTTGGGGCCCGCCAGCAGGCCGGGCAGGGCGATCCGGGAGTCCTTGAAGACCTCCGCGGGGTCCAGCGCGTCGCCGTTGAGGGTCACCTCGTGGACGGCCGGGGCGATCAGGTCGATGAAGGACTCGGCGCCGTCCTCGGCGACGTCGAAGCGCACCGTGGTCACCGACCGGTAGGTACCTCCCCCGCTCTCGGCTTCGTCCGAGCGGGAGGTGCCCCCACCCTGCGCGCCGGAGAGGTCGAGATCGATCTCGTACGAGTCAACGGTCAGCAGCTTCGCCCGCCGCCGCGCCTCTTCGCGAGTCAGGTTTGTGCCAGGCACGCGGTCATCTCCTCGTGATGTGTGGATTGCGTCATCCTTCCATGCGAGCCGCACGGAACGCGACGACCGGATTCCGCCGGTGGGCGGCCGGTCGCGGCGCGAGGCTGGAGCCATGACGACAGGGCGAGACACCATGGTCCACCAGGCACGCGCCGTCGAACCGGCCGTGCTGAGCCGGCTGCGCGGGCGGGACGACGCCGGACGCCCGGCGATCCCCTTCACCGACCCGGAAGGCGGCGCTCCGCTGCGCTGCTGCCTGCGCAGGAGCGAGCCCGGCGAGCGGCTCGCGCTGGTCTCCTACGCGCCGCTGCGGCGCTGGGCGGCCGCGACGGGCGCCGACCCCGGCGCCTACGACGAGCAGGGGCCCGTCTTCGTGCACGCCGGGGAGTGCGCGGGCCCGGACGCCGGCGACCGGCTCCCCTTCGCGAACGCGCCCCGCGTGGCGCGCCGCTACTCCGCCCAGGGCCGCATCCTGGGCGGGGCGCTGGTGGAGGCGGGCGCCGGGCGTTTCGACGCCGCCCTCACCGAGGCGTTCGACGACCCGGCCGTGGCACTGGTCCACATCCGGGCCGTCGAGTACGGCTGCTTCCTCTACGAGGTGCGCAGGCCGTAGGGCCTCCACGAGGTGCGCGGCCCCGGGTGCTCCGGGGCCCGCCGCCCGGGTCAGCCCTTCAGCTCCGCCGCCACCAGCTCCGCGATCTGCACCGCGTTCAGGGCCGCGCCCTTGCGGAGGTTGTCGTTGGACAGGAACAGGGCGAGGCCGTGCTCCACGGTCTCGTCGCGGCGGATGCGGCCGACGAAGGACGGGTCCTGGCCGGCGGCCTCCAGCGGCGTCGGGATGTCCGAGAGGACGACACCGGGGGCGCCGGCCAGCAGCTCGGTGGCGCGCTCCGGGCTGATCGGCCGCGCGAAACGGGCGTTGACCTGGAGGGAGTGCCCGGAGAAGACGGGCACCCGCACACAGGTGCCGGAGACCTTCAGCTCCGGGATCTCCAGGATCTTGCGGGACTCGTGGCGGAGCTTCTGCTCCTCGTCGGTCTCGTTCAGACCGTCGTCGACGAGGTTGCCCGCGAAGGGCAGCACGTTGAAGGCGATCGGGCGCTTGTAGACGGCCGGCTCGGGGAAGTCGACGGCCGAGCCGTCGTGGGTCAGCCTGTCGGCGTCGGCGACGGTCTTCTGCGTCTGGCCGTGCAGCTCGGCGACGCCCGCGACGCCCGAGCCGGACACCGCCTGGTAGGTGGCGACGACCAGCGCCTCCAGACCGGCCTCGGCGTGCAGCGGCCTGAGGACCGGCATCGCGGCCATGGTCGTGCAGTTCGGGTTGGCGATGATGCCCTTGGGGCGGTCCGCGACCGCGTGCGGGTTCACCTCGGACACCACCAGCGGCACGTCCGGGTCGCGGCGCCAGGCCGAGGAGTTGTCGATCACCACGGCGCCCTGCCCGGCGACCTTCTCGGCCAGCGCCTTCGAGGTCGCGCCGCCCGCCGAGAACAGCACGATGTCCAGGCCGGAGTAGTCGGCGCTCGCCGCGTCCTCCACCGTCACGCCGTCCAGCACCCGGCCCGCCGAGCGGGCCGAGGCGAACAGGCGCAGCTCGGTGACGGGGAAGTCGCGCTCCGTGAGGATCCTGCGCATGACCGTGCCGACCTGACCGGTGGCTCCGACGATTCCGACCCTCACGGTGTCTCCTCTGTGTGCTGTGCGTGCGTCTGCCGCGCGTGTCGCCCGGCCGCGGCCTTTCCATCATGCGGCCGACCCGGGCCCGGGTGTCCAGTTCTTTGCGCCGCGTGCCCGGCGCCCCCGCGGAAATGGGGACGACTCGGACCGCCCCGCGGTTGCGGTTCTGCGGCACGCACCCGGTGTGAGCTGGAGAAATTCGCCCGTCCTCGGCCGTGCGCCGCAAGCTGTGCTGCTGGGTGCCTGCCCATCCCGCGCGGGCGTATCCGACGATGTGACGTACGCAACGGGAGCGGGCGGCCGTCCGTGGCACGGGAAAGGGCGGGCGCCCCGGTGGACGCCCGCCCCTCAGCCGTCACGGCGGCCCCGCGCGAGAGCTACGGCAGGACGGTGCCGATCCGCACGCTGCCGGTGCCCGCGGCGGTGCCCCGCGCGTTCACCAGCCGCACCTGCCCGAAGAACTCGCGTCCCTCGGGTGCCTGGGCGGCGGCGGTGACCTGGCCGGTCACGGTCGCGGAGGCGCCCGTGCCCAGCTTCACCGGCGCGCCGTCCACGGAGACGGTGCCGAGCGTGGTGGAGAAGAACACGTCACGGTAGTCGTACTCCGTCGAACCGGACGGCACCGAGTACGCGGCGACCTCGACGGTGTACGTCCCGGCGGCCGGCGAGGCGATCGACACCGACTCCTCCGAGTCGCCGTCGGCGGACTTGGCGACCTGCTTGCCGCTCGCGTCGTAGACCGCGAGGTCCAGGTCGGCCGACTTGTCGGAGACACCGCCGATGGCGACGTCCAGCGAGGCGGCGCCCGCGGGCACCGTCACCGTCGTGGTCTGCTTCTCGCCATGGGACACGGTCGGCCGGGCGGACTTGGCCGAGCCGAGCGGGCCGCCGGTGAGGCGGCCGTCCAGCGCGGCGTACGTGTTCGTCACCTTCCAGGAGGCGGTCACCGGCGTGCCGGTCTTCGCCTCGGGCACGGTCACGGTCTGCGGGTCGAAGGCCGCGCCCAGCACGGTGACGTCGAGCCGGTAGGGGTTGTCGAGCTGCGGCGAGGTGCGGCGCGCCTCGACCTCGACCTCCCACACGCCCGGCTGCGGGTCGGCGTAGGAGCGGACGTCCGGCTTGCAGCCGTTGCCGTCGAGGTAGTTGTTGTAGCAGTACGGGGTCGAGGTGTTGTCGACCGGGACGCCGTACGGGTGGATGGCGATGAACCGGGTCTGGCTCTTGTCGGCGAGGCCGCCGATGGCCACCTCCAGCGACTTCGCGCCCGCGGGCACGGTCAGGAAGTAGGAGCGGGTGGCGTTGCGCTGCACCGACGCCTTGGCGGAGTAGGTGTACGCGACCGGGTCCGCGACCACGACGGTGGTGAGGATCTGCCGGTCGACGCCGGTGGTGAACGGGTCGTCGACCTCCAGGATCGCGCTCTTGAGGCCCGCCGAGCGCGGCGCCGCCTGCACCTTGACGGTCACCGGCCGGTTCAGCGGCAGCCGCACCAGCGGCGAGCCGACGACGCGGAACGTCTGCTCGGCGTTGTTCGCCAGGCGCAGCGTGTGCCACACGGCGGCGGGCGAGCCCGAGGTACGGGTGACGGTGATGTCGTACGTCTTCTTCTGGCCGGCCTTCAGGCCGCCCTCGCGGTCGTAGAGGCCGGTGCCGTGGCCCGGGGTCTTCAGCGCCTCGTCGATCGCGGTGTCGACCGGGGCGTCGACCGTGTAGTCGTGCGCGCCCGCGCCCAGCCGGATCAGCTTCCAGGCGTCCACGATGTCGATGCGGCCCGCGCCCTCCTCGTAGGCCTGGACGCCCGGGATGTGGTGGGCGCTGGAGGTGAGGGCGGTGCGCAGCTTGGCCGGGGTCAGCCCGATGCGGTGCTGCGCGGCGGCGCTCAGCAGCAGGGCGGCGGCGCCGGTGGCCTGCGGGGAGGCCATCGAGGTGCCCTGGAGCATCGAGTAGCCGGCCGGCAGCGTGTAGCCCGCCTCGGCGACCGGGCCGCCGGGCAGCCAGGTCTGGGTGGTGTTGATGGCGGCGCCGGGCGCGACCAGGGTCGGCGTGAAGCCGCCGTCCTCACGCGGGCCGCGCGAGGAGAACGGCATCATCGCGTACGGGGTGCGCACCGCGGAGCCGTAGTCGGCGGCCCAGGTCTCCTTGGAGACGCCCGCGCCGACCGAGATGACCTTGTCGGCGAGGCCGGGGTCGCCGATGGTGTTGGCGCCGGGGCCGGAGTTGCCCGCGGAGATGACGAGCTGGACGCCGTAGGTGTCGATCAGGCGGGTGTACAGCTCGGCGCGGGCGTTGTTGCCGTCGTTGAGGGCGGGCAGTCCGCCGATGGACATGTTGACGATGTCCACGCCGCGCTCGGCGACGAGGTCGATCATGCCCTCGGTGAGCGCCACGTTGGTGCAGCTGCCCGTCCAGGTGCAGGCACGCGAGGAGACGATCTTCGCGCCGGGCGCCGCGCCGTTCATCTTCCCGCCGAACAGGCCGTTGGCGGCGGTGATGCCGGCGACGTGGGTGCCGTGCTCGGACTCGATGAGGCCGATGTTGACGAAGTCGGACTTCTTGCCGGTCCAGGACCCGCCGTAGGGGTCCATCGGGACGTCCTTGCGGATCTGCACGACGAACGGCTGGCGCTCGGCGACGTCCGTCTTCGGGTCGTCGGTGCCGAACCAGCCGACCTGGTAGCCGTCCTTGTACGGCTTCATCGGGGTGTCGTCGGTGAAGTCGTGGTTGTTGTTCAGGTCGACGCGGACCGTGCCGGCGGCCGCGTCGTAGAGGACGCCCCAGGAGTCGGTGGTGTCGCCGTCGCGGTTCACGTCGCCGCCCGCGTCGCCGCCCGTGGTGGCGGACTCCTTGAAGGTGCTGATCCGGTACGAGCCGGCCGGGGCCTTCCAGGTCTGGCCGCCGTAGGCGAAGGCCGGTCCGGACACCGCGTCGACCATGGGGCGCCAGGTGGCGTCGCCGTCGACGATCGGGTCGGTCGCGGTCACCCAGTCGACGATCTTGCGCTCGCCGGTGGTGGTGCGCTGGAGCGCCGGGTGGGAGAGGTCCACACCGGAGTCGAGGATGCCGATGGTGACGCCCCGGCCGTCCGCCTTCGGGTTCTGCCGCACGAAGTCGACGGCACCGGTCTCGAAGGACGGGTTGTACGGGTTGACGGCGGGCGTGTTCTTCCCCGGGGCGGAGGGGGAGGCGCCGCTTCCCTTGCCGCCCTTGCTTCCCTTGCCGTCCTTGCCGTGCGCGGTCCCGGCCGGGTCGGTGTCCGGGCGCGGGTCGTCGAGGGTTATCTCCTGGCGCAGGTCGATGGCGTGCACCGTGGACAGCTTCTCGGCGGCGGAGATCACCGCGTCCGCCTGGGCGGTCGGCACGGTGGCCCGGACGTAGCCGAGCTTGTCGTGCGTGCGGCCGACCGAGCCGCCCTTGACCGCGTCGAGCTGGCGCGCGACCTGGTCGGTGCGGCCGGGCGCGGTCGCGATCATCATCGTGACGTTCTTGTCGCCGTCGGCCTTGGCGGTGGCGAGCAGATCGGCGTCGTCCGCGCCGAGCTTGGCGCTCGCGGACCGGACGGGCGGGTCGGTGGGGAGCGGGCCGTCCTGGGCGAAGGCCATGGGGAGCGGTCCGGCGGCGCAGAGCGCGGCGGCCACGCCGGTGGCCGCGGCGAGGCGTGCCAGGCGTCTCGCGCCCGGAGCGCGGGGGGAGTCGGGGGTCATCGGCATCCTCTGTCAATGAAGGAACCAGGCGAGGTGCGACCGGATGTGATCGCGATCGTCCGGAATTCGGTGCCGGACGATCGCTCAGCTTTACTCAAGCGACAGAAGTTTGGGGAGAGTTGGTCGGGACGGGATGGACACATGGCGGGATCCCGCCATACGCCACGGCGGACGCATGCCCTCAAACCCCCTTGTTCCGCCGTATGTCGCGGGCGGACGAACGCGCTCGGTGGCGTCCCGGGTCCGCTGGGTGGCCGTCGCGGCGGACCGCCCGCGCCTGGCGCGTACCGCCCCTTGACCGCCGCTCGGGGGAGGGCGCCCGCAGGCCGCCCGCGCGCCCCTCGGTGCCCGAACGGCCCCCGCCCGCCGCCGTGCTGCCGTAACGTCTCCCCATGCGTGAGGAGTTGCGGGTGGCGGCCTACGCCGTGTGTGTGCGGGACGGACAGGTACTGCTGGCCCGCTGGGTCGCGCGGGACGGCGCACGCCGGTGGACCCTGCCCGGCGGCGGCATGGAGCACGGCGAGGACCCCTACGACACCGTGGTCCGCGAGGCCGAGGAGGAGACCGGCTACGCGGTCGAACCGGTCACCCTGCTCGGCGTGGACTCCATCCGCCGCACCTATCCGCGGCCCCTGGGCAGCCACGCCGACTTCCAGGGGCTGCGCATCGTCTACGAGGGCCGGGTCACCGGTGGCGAACTGCGCCACGAGACGGGCGGTTCGACCGACATGGCGGCCTGGCACGACCTGGCCGCGGTGGGCGGACTGGAGCGGGTCGGCCTGGTCGACGTGGGGCTGCGGCTGTGGCGGGAGCGCCCGGCGGCGGGCCGTGTGGCGCCGGAACGGGCCGAGGAGGCGTAACGGCCGGATCCGGCTCAACCGGACCACCGCCCGGCAACCGTCCGCACCGCCCCCGGGTCCTTGCGCCCGACAGGAGCGGACGGCGACGAGGGGAAAGACGATGTCGGTACGGACGAGCTGGGTGGGCGCGACGGCCCTGGTCATGGCGGTGGCGGCGGCGGGACCCGCCGCGGCGGCACCGTCCGCGCGGGGCGGCCACGGCCCCCACGAGGCGACCCGCGCGGCGGTCCGGGCGCTCGTCGCGGACGGGGTGCCCGGCGTGACGGCGACCGTGCGCGGGCGGGCGGGCACCTGGAGCACCACGGCGGGCACGGGCGACCTGCGCACCGGCGCCCCGCGCGGGGCGCACGACCGCTACCGGGTGGGCAGCATCACCAAGACCTTCACGGCCACGGTGCTGCTCCAACTGGAGGCGGAGGGGCGGCTGTCGCTGGACGACACGGTCGAGCACTGGCTGCCCGGCGTGGTGCGCGGTCACGGCAACGACGGCGGCCGCATCACCCTGCGGCACCTGCTCAACCACACGAGCGGCCTCTACAACTACACGGCCGACGACACGTTCGGCCGCACGTATTTCCAGAAGGACGGCTTCCTGAGGCACCGCTACGACACGGTGTCCGCCGAGGACCTGGTGCGGATCGCGGTCTCCCACGCGCCGGACTTCGCCCCCGGCACCTCCTGGCAGTACTCCAACACCAACTACGTCCTGGCCGGCCTGGTGATCGGACGCGTCACGGGCCGTTCCTACGCCGACGAGATCCGCGACCGCGTCCTGCGGCCCCTGCACCTGAACGCCACCTCGCTGCCCGGCACCCGCACCGCCGTGCCGCACCCGAGCGGCCGCGCCTACTCCAAGCTGTCCGACAAGACGACGGGCCCGACGTACGACGTCACCGAACTCAACCCCTCCATCGCCTCCTCGGCAGGCGAGATGATCTCCGACTCCGCCGACCTGACCCGCTTCTACACGGCCCTGCTGCGAGGGCGGCTGCTGCCGCCGAAGCAGTTGGAGGAGATGAAGACCACGGTCCGGGACACCGGCGACCCGCACATCGCCTACGGCCTCGGCCTGATGGACCGCCGGCTCTCCTGCGGCGTGCACGTGTGGGGCCACGACGGCGGCATCCACGGCTCGTCCTCGCTGGCCGCGACCACGGCCGACGGCCGCCACGCCGTGGCCCTCAACCTCGACGCCGACTGGACGGGCGACCCGGAGACGGTGCTGGAGGCGGAGTTCTGCGGCCGGTGACCGGCTGACCGACGGCGACCGTCGCGCCCCCCCCGGCGCCGAGGGGGCGCGACGGTCGGCAGGTCCTAGCGGGGCAGTACCACCACGTACGCGGCCGGGTCGCGGTCGGCCGCCGCCATCAGGGCCGTGCGGACGACCGTGGCCTGCTGGTCCATCGCGTCGCGCAGCTTGCGGGGCGTGAGGTGGACGACCGTGATGCCCAGCCGCTCCAGGTGCTCGCGCTTGCGGGTGTACTCCACGCCCAGGGTCTCGTCGCCCGGCCGGCCCGGCAGCGGGGCGCGGGTGTCCAGTTCCAGGGCGACCGCGTGGTCGGGCCAGTAGGCGTCCAGGCCGCCCAGGTGCGGGCCGCCCGGCAGGCGCAGGTCCACGTTCCACACCGGGTCGGGCAGGCCGTGCTCGGCCACCATCCGGTACAGCCGGTCCTCCGCGACCGAGCGGCCCTCGGCGAGCAGCGAGTCCACCGCGTCCACCACGTGCGGCCGGGTCAGCAGCCGCGCACCGGTCAGCGCCCGCACCACGGCGGCCGGTTCGCAGTGCCCGTCGCGCACCGCCTCCGTCAGCAGCCGCTGCACGGCGAACGCGTCGGACAACCGGGCCACCGCGTCCGCCAGCGCGCGCGGCACCGGCGCCACCGGCACCCCGCCGGCCGTCTCGGGCACGGGCGGCTCGGCCGCCTTGACGACCCGGGCGCAGCCCGTCGAACGCAGCCGGCGCAGCCGCGGCACCAGCACGTCGATCATGTCCAGCGCGAGCAGCGCGGGCGCCGCCGCGAATCCGTGCAGGGCGAGCGCCGCCAGACCGGTGATCATCACCTCCGCGCGGGCCGGGCGGTGCGGCTCCCGGGCGGTCGGCTGGGCCGGCACCCCGTCCCTCCGGCGCGGCACCGGCCCGCGCGTGGCGTACGCGAGCACCGCGCGCAGCCGCTCCTCCCCGGTGGGCGGCCCCGGATGGAGCAGATAGACGCCCGGCAGGAACTGCTGCCAGGGACCGCCGGGCCGGCACTGCGCCGACGTCTCGGCCGCCGACACACCGTGCGCGCGCAACTGGGCGGTGGTCAGGACCCGGTGGTGCGCCTCGGCCAGATGGCTCAGCGGGCGGGGGGAGAGCGGGGTGTCGTGGTTCATGCCACGGGACGTTCCCGCACCCGGTCCCCGCGCTAACCGCTGTTACAAGAGCGTGGCGCAATACGGACAACACCGCCCGTATGCACAGGCGTTCGGGTGCCGGAAACCCCTGGTCCGCCGGGCACGGACCAGGGGTTACGGCCTCCGGGGCACGCGTTCTGTAACGGTTACCGCGCGCTCCGGCTCTGGCCAGAGCTGCGGCCGCAGGGGTGACGGCTCAGCGCGGGCCGGCCGCCGCGTCGCACGCCTGTCCGCGCAGCGCCCGCGCCAGGTCGTCGCGCTCCTCCAGGACCAGCCGGCGCAGCGCGGGCGCGGCCTGCCCGTGCGCGGCGAGCCACGCGTCCGCGGCCTCCAGCGTCTGCCGCGAGTCGCGCAGCGAGGGGAAGAGACCGCGCACCACGACCACGCCGATCTGGATCGAACGCTCCCGCCACACGCGCTCGATCTCGGCGAAGTACTTCTCGGTGTACGGCGCCAGCAGCTCGCGCTGCGAGGGCCGGACGAAGCCCGCGATGGTCGCCTCCACCAGCGCGTTCGACAGCGAGTCCGACTCCACGACCCGCTCCCACGCCGCCGCCTTCACCGCGGCCGAGGGGCGCGCGGCCAGGCAGCGCACATGGTGCCGCTCCCCGGAGGCGGTGTCGTCCCGGGCCAGCTCCTCGTCGAGGCGCTGCTCGCCGGCCGCCCCGTGGGTGGCCAGCGGCTCCAGGAACGCCCAGCGCAGCTCCTGGTCCACGGCGAGACCGGGGATCTCCTCGGTGCCGTCCAGTAGGCCCGCCAGCAGGTCGAGGTCGCCCGGGTCCGACGCCAGCGAGGCGAAGAACCGCGCCCAGGCGAGCTGGTGCTCGCTGCCCGGCTCGGCCTGCCGCAGCTCGGCCAGCGCGCCCTCGGCCAGCGCCCGCGCACCGCTCGGGCGCCACGCGGGCGCCGCGTAGTGCACCAGCGCCGACTCCGCCCAGGCGTGCAGCATCTGGAGCACGCCGATGTCCGTCTCGCGGCCCGCGAAGCGCAGCACCAGGTCCACGAAGTCACGGGCCGGCAGCAGCGCGTCCCGGGTCAGGTTCCACAGCGCCGACCAGCACAGCGCGCGGGCGAGCGGGTCGGTCAGCGCGGCCAGGTGCTCGCGCAGCGTGGCCAGCGACGTCTCGTCGAAGCGGATCTTGCAGTAGGTGAGGTCGTCGTCGTTGACCAGCACCAGCTCGGGCGCGTTCTGCCCGGCCAGCTCCGCCACCAGCGTGCGGGGGCCGTCCACGTCCACCTCGGCGCGCGCGTACCGCTCCAGCGCGCCGACCTCCGAGCGCCGGTACAGGCCGATGGCCACCCGGTGCGGGCGCAGCTCGGGATACGCCTCCACGGCCTCCTGCACCACCGCCAGCTCGGCGACGCGCCCCTCGGCGTCCAGGATCACCTGCGGGGTCAGCGTGTTGACGCCCGCCGTCTGTAGCCAGGACCGCGCCCAGGCGCCCATGTCCCGGCCGCTGGTCTCCTCCAGCACCGCCAGCAGGTCGCCCAGGCGGGTGTTGCCGTAGGCGTGCCGCTTGAAGTAGCGGCGGGCGCCCTCCAGGAACGCGTCCCGGCCCACGTACGCCACCAGCTGCTTGAGGACGCTGGCGCCCTTGGCGTAGGTGATGCCGTCGAAGTTCAGCTTGGCGTCCTGGAGGTCGCGGATGTCCGCGGTGACCGGGTGCGTGGACGGCAGCTGGTCGGCGCGGTACGCCCACGCCTTGCGCCGGTTGGCGAAGGTGATCCAGCCGTCGGCGAAGCGGGTCGCGCCCACCAGCGAGAAGGAGCCCATGAAGTCCGCGAAGGACTCCTTCAGCCACAGGTCGTCCCACCACTCCATGGTGACCAGGTCGCCGAACCACATGTGCGCCATCTCGTGCAGGATGACGTTGGCCCGCGCCTCGTAGGACGCCTGCGTCACCTTGCCGCGGAAGATGTACTCCTCGCGGAAGGTCACCAGGCCCGGGTTCTCCATCGCGCCGAGGTTGTACTCGGGCACGAACGCCTGGTCGTACTTGCCGAACGGGTACGGGTAGTCGAAATGCTCGTGGAAGAAGTCCAGGCCCTGCTTGGTGACCAGGAAGACGTCGTCGGCGTCGAAGTGCTTGGCGAGCCCCTTGCGGCACAGCGCGCCCAGCGGGATCTCCAGCCGCGTCCCGTCCGGCAGCTCCCGCTCGTAGGAGTCGGTGACGTAGTGGTACGGGCCCGCGACCACGCAGGTGATGTACGTGGAGATCGGCTTGGTCTCCGCGAACCGCCACACTCCCTCCTGCTCCGTGCCGGCGCCGTTGCTCCACACCGTCCACTCCTCGGGCGCCCGCACCTCGAAGCGGTAGGGCGCCTTGAGGTCGGGCTGCTCGAAGTTGGCGAAGACACGGCGCGCGTCGGCCGGCTCGTACTGGGTGTAGAGGTAGACCTCGCCGTCCTCCGGGTCGACGAAGCGGTGCAGGCCCTCGCCGGTGCGCGAGTAGGCGCACTGCGCGTCCACGACCAGTTCGTTGTCGGCGGCCAGGTCCTCCAGGGCGATCCGCGTGCCGTCGAAGACCTCGCTGGGGTCGAGGTCCTTGCCGTTGAGGGAGACGGCGGTGACGCTCGGCGCGATCAGGTCCGCGAAGCTGGACGCGCCGGGCTCGTTGCACCGGAACCGGATCGTGGTGACCGACCGGAACGTCAGCGGCCCCTCGCCCTCTGTGTCGCCGACCGCCGACCGCACGTCGAGGGACACCTCGTACCCGTCGACGGACAGCAGGGCGGCCCGCTCCCGGGCCTCGTCGCGGGACAGATTCTCACCGGGCACTGACGGCACTCCCTCAGATGTGTTCAAGATGCGGACAGCACCGATCCTGCCATGCGGTCCTGTTGCGCGACATTGGGGAATGCCCTGCGTGACGATCGATGTTGCCCGAGACGAGGGCCCCCGTCGGGCCCGCCCCGTACGCGCACACCCCGTACCGAGGAGAGCCATGTCCCAGACCGCCCCCGAGGCGACCCCCTCCGGCAGGACCCCCGTCGACTTCTGGTTCGACCCGCTGTGCCCGTGGGCCTGGATGACCTCCCGGTGGGTGCTGGAGGTGCAGAAGCAGCGCGACATCGAGGTCCGCTGGCACATCATGAGCCTGGCCGTGCTCAACGAGCCCCGGATCGACGAGCTGCCCGAGGAGTACCGCGAGCTGCTCACCACCAAGGCGTGGGCACCGGTCAAGGTGGTGACCGCGGCCTGGCAGAAGCACGGCGAGGATGTCCTCGGCCCGCTCTACACCGCGCTCGGCACCCGCTTCCACAACCGGGGCGAGGGCCCCACCCGCGAGGCCATCGCGGGCGCGCTGGCGGACGCGGGCCTGCCCGCCGACCTGATCGACTACGCCGACCAGGAGGACTTCGAGTTCGACGCCGAACTGCGCGCCTCCCACAAGGAGGGCATCGACAAGGTCGGCCAGGAGGTCGGCACCCCGGTCATCGCGCTGCCCGGCCCGGACGGCCGGCAGCTCGCCTTCTTCGGCCCGGTCGTCACCCCGGCCCCGAAGGGCGAGGACGCGCTGCGCCTGTGGGACGGCACCATCGCGGTCGCCTCGGTGCCCGGCTTCTACGAGATCAAGCGGACCCGCACCGAGGGGCCGGACTTCAGCAACCTGTAGTCAGAAGCGACCTGTGGTCAGAAGCGGCCTGTGGTCAGGGGCCGCCGCCCGACGGGAGAACCCCCGCGAGTCATGTCCTCGCGGGGGTCTCCTTCATTCCGCCCGCCCGCGCGAAAGGTGAGAAGACGATCACGAGGGGGGACGATCCGGGGTGCGCGGTCAGGGCGCGAGGAGCAGGACGTTGGTGCGTTCCTTGGCGGCGGCGTAGCGCCTGGCGACGTCCTGCCAGTTGACGACGGCCCACATGGCGTCGATGAAGTCGACCTTCTGGTTCTTGTACTGGAGGTAGAAGGCGTGCTCCCAGGCGTCGAAGACGAGGATGGGGGTGGAGCCCTGTCCGACGTTGCCCTGGTGGTCGTAGACCTGTTCGACGACGAGGCGTCCGCTGAGGGGTTCGTAGGCCAGGACGCCCCAGCCGGAGCCCTGGGTGGTGGCCGCGGCCTTGGTGAGCTGGGCCTTGAACCCGGCGAAGGAGCCGAAGGACTCGGTGATCGCGTCGGCCAGCTCGCCCACGCCGTCCTGGGCCAGCGGCTCGCCGCCGCCGTCGCCCGTCATGTTCTGCCAGTAGATCGAGTGCAGGATGTGTCCGGACAGATGGAAGGCCAGGTTCTTCTCCAGGCCGTTGATCGAGCCCCAGGTCTCCTTGTCACGCGCCTCGGCGAGCTGCTCCAGCGTGTCGTTGGCGCCCTTCACATAGGCCGCGTGGTGCTTGTCGTGGTGCAGCTCGATGATCTCGGGGCTGATGACCGGCGCGAGCGCCGAGTAGTCGTACGGCAGTTCAGGCAGCGTGTAGACGGGCATGACAGGTCCCCTCCGACCATTATTGCAAAGGGCTTGCAACTACAAACTACCAACAACAGTGCGGGCGCGAGCAACAGGAAGGCCCCCACGTGTCCCGTGGGGGCCTTGCGGTGAGCGGAACCGGTACCGGTGTGTGTCAGTCGCGGGCGCGGGCGCGCTGCCAGGCGTACCCGGCCGCCGCCAGCACCAGGGCCATCGCGCCCGTCGAGTAGAGCTGCACCCGGGTGCCGGGCTGCCGGGCCATCAGGACGAAGATCGCCGCCATGCCCGCCAGGGCCACCCAGGTGAGCCAGGGGAAGGCCCACATCCGCACGGCAAGCCGGTCCGGTGCCTCCCGCTCCAGCCGTCGCCGCAGCCGCAGCTGCGCGGCGGCGATGAAGATCCAGACGACCAGGATCACCGCGCCGATCATGTTCAGCAGCCAGGGGAAGACGTCGTCGGGCCGCCAGTAGCTGAGCAGCACACAGCCGAACCCGAAGACGCTCGACACCGCGACCGCGGTCCGCGGCACCCCGCTCGGGGCCTTCGCCAGCACCCTGGGGCCCTGGCCGCGCCCCACCAGCGAGTACGCGATGCGCGACGATCCGTAGATGTTGGCGTTCATCGCGCTGAGCAGCGCCACCAGGACGACCACGTTCATCAGCTGCCCGGCACCCGGTATGCCCAGGTGGTCCAGCGTGGCCACGTAGGGCCCCTTGTCGACGACCTCCGGCGCGTCCCACGGGACCAGGGTGACGATGACGGCCATCGAGCCGATGTAGAAGAGGGCGATACGCCACATGGAGGTGCGCACCGCGCTCGCCACGCCCCGCACCGGGTCCCGCGACTCGGCCGCCGCGATGGTGACCGTCTCCAGGCCGCCGTAGGCGAACACGGAGGCGAGCAGGCCGACGATCAGCCCCTGGCCGCCGTGCGGCAGGAAGTCGCCCAGATGCGAGGTGCCCGGCGAGTCGGTGCCCGGCAGCGCGCCCGCGACGGCCAGCACGCCCAGCACCAGGAACAGGCTGATGGCGCCGACCTTCAGCGCCGCGAACCAGAACTCGAACTCGCCGAAGTTCTTCACCGCGGCCAGGTTCGTCCCGCAGAACACCACCATGAACAGGGCCACCCACAGCCACTGCGGGGTGCCCGGCAGCCAGCCCGTCACGATCTTCGCGGCGCCCATGCCCTCCAGGCCGACCGCCGTGCACAGCAGCACCCAGAACGACCAGCCCGCGGTGAAGCCCGCCCAGGGCCCGAACGCCCGTTCGGCATGCGCGGAGAAAGACCCCGAGGAGGGATACGCGGCCGACATCTCGCCGAGCATCCGCATCACCAGCATCACGAGGACACCGGAGACGGCGTAGGCGACGACGATCGACGGCCCGGCGGCGGCGATACCCGCCCCGGAGCCGACGAACAGCCCGGCGCCGATCACCCCGCCGAGGGCGATCATCGACAGATGGCGCTGCTTGAGGCCATGGCTCAGAGAAGCCTCGCCCGACTGCTCCGTGGGGGGAGCGGGGGAGGCGGTGGTGCGGTGGGGCATGAACACGCTCATCCAGTGGGGGGAGGGGCGAAAGTGCCCACAGTGTGGGCAGCCCGTCCGCTCAGGGCGAGGAGCTGCCCACTATCCGGACGTGTGTCCTACGGTACGTGAACGCCGGGTTACGCGGCGACGGCGGCCGGACGGGGGTCCCCTGCCCGAGCGGAGGCGAGAGCCTGGGGGAGGGTGCGCCCGGACCACGGGGCGCGCGGTGCGGTACCGGATCGGGGTGAACTGCGCGCGCCGGGTGGCCTCCTCCTCGTCGACCGCCTCCTCGGGCACGGCGTAGTCGTAGTCGTTGGTGTGCTCGGCCCACAGCGTGTCGGCCGGCCGGCGCAGCGGCTCGGGCAGGTCGCGGCAGGCCGCCGCGGCGTTCGCGATCAGCGTCTCGCCCCTGTACGGCGGGACCGTGATGCCCCGCAGCGTGCTGGCCCGCGGCGGGTTGAGCACGAACGTGACGTCGGTGTGCCAGTGGCCGGCGCGGCCCTGCTCGCTGTCCACGGGCGGCACGTTCGGGGCGCCCTCGACGGCCGGCTCGCTCGGATGGACGGTGGTGAGGCCGCTGAAGCGGCGGGCGAACGTCTCCTGACCCGCGTCGTCCGGGCGCACGTCGTCGAAGACGAGCGCCTTGTGCGTGTTCAGGGCCTCGCGCAGCGCGGCGACGGTCCGCGCGCCGAGCGGCCGGGCGAGTCTGACGCCGCCGACCCGGGCGCCGATGCGGGCGGTGACCTTGAGGATCCCGATGGACATGATCAGGTCCTTTCGGAGGGCGGCCCGCCGCGGGACCGGCCGCGGGACGGGGGCCGGACAGACGGCGGTCAGACGGCGGTCAGGGCGCTGGACCGGGCGGGGGCCAGGTGCTGGTTGGCGGGCCGCGGCAGGCCGTAGCGCTCCCGCAGGGTCTGCCGCGGCCCGTACCCGGAGCGCAGCAGCCCGCGGGCGCGCAGCAGCGGCACGACGTGCTCGACGAAGGCGTCGAGACCGGACGGCAGCACCGCGGGCATGATGTTGAACCCGTCGGCGGCGCCCTCGGTGAACCACGTGCCGATCGCGTCCGCGACCTGCTCGGGCGTCCCCGCGAAGGTCAGATGGCCGCGCCCGCCGCCGAGCCTGCCGATCAGCTGCCGCACGGTCAGCCGCTCGCCGCGGGCCAGCTCCACCACGAGCGTGTACCGGCTCTTGGCGCCCTCGACGGCCGACTCCGGCGGCAGGTCGGCGGGCAGCTCGCGGTCCAGGTGCAGCGTGCCCGGCTCCAGCCGCAGCAGGTTCTCCAGGCGGAGTCGGCCGTGCTCGGGCACGATGTGCTCGTCCAGGACCTGCTCCGCCGCCCGCGCCTCCGCCTCGGTCGACCCGAGCACCGGCACGATGCCGGGCAGCACCTTCAGCAGCTCCGGGTCGCGGCCCGCCCGCCGGGTGAGCCGCTTCAGATCGGCGTAGAACGCCCGCGCGCCCGCCAGCGACTGCTGCGCGGTGAACACCGCCTCCGCGTACCGCGCCGCGAACGCCTTGCCGTCGGCGGAGGAGCCCGCCTGCACCAGCAGCGGGTAACCCTGCGGGGAGCGGGGCACGTTGAGCGCGCCCGCCACCTTGAAGTACGACCCCTCGTGCCGGGCCGGATGGATCTTCGCGTCGTCGCCCCACACCCCGGCCGCCTTGTCGGCGACGATCGTGTCGTCCTCCCAGCTGTCCCACAGCTTGCGCACCACGTCCACGAACTCGGCGGCCCGCGCGTACCGTTCGGCGTGCGCGGGCTCCGCGTCCAGACCGAAGTTGCGGGCCGCCTCGGCACCGGCGGTGGTGACGATGTTCCAGCCCGCCCGGCCGCCGCTGACGATGTCCAGCGAGGCGAACCTGCGCGCCAGGTTGTAGGGGGAGTTGTAGGAGGTCGACGCGGTGGCGATCAGACCGATGTGCTCGGTGGCGGTGGCCAGCGCGGTGAGCAGGGTGAGCGGTTCCAGGGCGCCCGCGGGCCGCTGCGCGACCGTGTTCCACAGCTGCGGACCGTCCGCCAGGAACAGCGAGTCGAAGGTGCCGCGCTCTGCGGTCCGGGCCAGTTGCGTGTAGTGCGCCAGGTCGACGTGCGCGTACGGGTCGCTCTCCGGCAGCCGCCACGACGCCTCGTGGTGGCCGGTGTTCATCAGGAACGCGTTGAGGTGCAGCGTGCGCGGGCCGGGGCCGGTGCTGCCGGGTGCGGGGGTGCGGATGGTCATGCGGGGTCCTCCGTGACGCCCAGGGCGGTGAGCAGCCGCTCCCGGTACGCGCCGAGCAGCGGGTCCCGGTACGAGCGCGGATGCGGGCGGTCGATGGTCAGGTCGAGGCCGATACGGCCCTTGTCGAGGACGAGGACACGGTCGGCGAGCACGATCGCCTCGTCCACGTCGTGGGTGACGAGCAGCACCGAGGGCCGGTGGCGCTGCCACAGCCGGCGCAGCAGCGCGTGCATCCGGATCCGGGTGAGGGCGTCCAGCGCGCCGAACGGCTCGTCGGCCAGCAGCAGTTCGGGTTCGCTGACCAGGGAGCGGGCCAGTGCCGCGCGCTGCGCCTCACCGCCCGACAGCTCGCTCGGCCAGGCCCGCTCGCGGCCCGCGAGGCCCACCTCGGCGAGGGCGGCCCGGCCGCGTACGGCGGCGTCCTTGCCGCCCGCGCCGAGCAGGACGTTGTCCAGCACCCGCCGCCAGGGCAGCAGCCGGGAGTCCTGGAAGACCACGGACACCCGCTCCGGCGCCCGCAGCCCACCGCTGCCGGCCACCTGGTGGTCCAGGCCCGCCACGGCCCGCAGCAGGGTGCTCTTGCCGGAGCCGCTGTGCCCGAGCAGCGCGGTGAACTGCCCGGCCGGCAGGCTGAGGTCGATGCCGTCGAGCACCGTACGGCCCTCGAACGACCGGGTCAGGGAGCGCAGTTCCACCGGGGCGGGGGCGGCGGGGGCGGCGGTCAGCTGCTCAGTGTGCGGCGCCACGACAGCACCCTCCGTTCGATCAGGCGGACCACGCTGTCGGAGACCAGGCCGAAGACGCCGTAGATCAGCAGACCGACCAGGATCACGTCCGTCTGGCCGTAGTTCTGCGCCTGGAACATCAGATAGCCGAGGCCGCTGGTGGCGTTGATCTGCTCCAGCACCACCAGGCCCAGCCAGGACCCGGTGACCCCGAGGCGCAGGCCGACGAAGAAGCCGGGCAGCGCGCCGGGCACGACGATCTGCCGTACGAACGCCCACCGGGACAGGCCCTGCACCTCGGCCAGCTCCACATAGCGGCTGTCGATGCCGGACAGCGCGGCGTGCGTGTTCAGATAGACCGGGATGTAGACGACGATCGCGATGATCGCGACCTTGAAGGTCTCGCCGATGCCCAGCCACAGGATGAACAGCGGGATCAGCCCCAGGGTGGGGACGGCGCGGTTGAGGTTGACGGTCCCGTCGATCAGCGCCTCGCCGGTCCGGGTGAGCCCGGCGGCGAGCGCCAGCAGCACCCCGCCGGTCAGACCGAGCGCGAAGCCGTAGGCGGCCCGGCGCAGCGAGGTCAGCACATCGGTGGGCAGCGTCCCCTCGGTCCACAGGTGACCGGCGGTGCGCAGCACCGTCCAGGGCGCCGGGACCGCGCCCGGGTCGAGCCGCCCGGCGGCGGAGGCCGCGGCCCACAGGACCAGGACGAGGAGGGGACCGGCCAGCCGGGCGGCGGGCAGCCGCCGGCCGGGAGTCAGCGGGCGCGGCCGACGGGGACGCCGGGTGCGCGGCGCCGGACCCCCGGGGGCCGGCCCCGCCGGTCCTGCGGAGACCCGGGCGTCCGGGGTGTCGGGGATGCCGGAGGTGTCCGAAGGCGTGGTGGAGGGGGTGGCCGAGGTCGTCACCGCGCTCACCTCCGGTACTCGGCCGGTACGGCACGGGCCGCGAGCGCCTCGAAGCGCCGGTCGAACAGCGAGCCGACCTCGAACCGCTTCACGAACCCGCCCTCCGCGAGCAGATCCGCCGTCTCCTGCTCCCACCTGACCGCCTCGTCCCAGCTCGGCGGGAACAGCGGCTTGTTGGCGAGCCGCGTGACCGCCTCGGCCTGCGCCAGGGACAGATTCTGCGTCTTCACGTAGAACTCCCGGTTCCACTCGTCCGGGTGCTCCCACTGCCACACCTGGCCCCGGGCCCAGTGCGGTATGTACGCGGCGATCGCGGCGGCCTTCGCCCGGTCGGCCAGCACCGTGGCGGGCGCCCACAGCAGATTGAGCAGGTCGACGACGTCGGTGGGCATGGTGCGCGCGCCCTTGGACCCGTACTGCTTCAGATAGGCGGGCGCCTGGCTGTTGCCGAGCGGGGCCACGTCCACCTGGCCGGATTGGAGGGCGGTGAGGAACTGGTTGCTGGTGAGCGGCACCAGCCGGACGTCGTCGTGGGCGAGGCCCGCCTCCTTCAGCGCCCGCAGCAGCACCACCCCCTGCGCCTGCCCCTGGGAGAAGGCGAGCTTGCGCCCCTCGAAGTCCGCGGTCGTGCGGATACCGCTGCCGGGCTTGGTGGCGAACAGGTAATTCGGCTTGCGGGTCAGGCCGATCGCGACGATCCGCGCGTCGTAGCCCTGGTAGTGCGCCTGGATCGGCGGAATGCCCGCGTTGGTGGCGACGTCCAGGGAGCGCGCGCGGAAGGCGTTGATGACATCCGGTCCGGCGCCGATGTTCAGCCAGTCCGACACGGTGAACGGCAGCTTCCCCAGTTTCCCCAGCCGGAACTGGAGTTGCTGGGTCTCCTGGTACGAGGCGATCTTCAGGCTGGTGCCCGGCGGCACCGTACCGGCGAGCGGGGCGGACAGGTCGGCGGACGACCCGGAGGCGGCGGCACTCGATCCGGCGCAGCCGCTCAGTCCCGTCGCCGCGACGGCGGCACCGAGCAGGGAGGAGAGGAGCAGGCGCCGGTCGGGGCCGGACACCGGTACGGAAGGCATGGCGGAACTCCACGGTTTCACGGGGGCGGCAGACATGCGGGATTCCGGGCGGCGGCCTGTGCGGCGGGCGGCAGGCACGGGCAACACGGAGGGAATTCACACACGACGGGAACGAGTGCCGGAAGCACATGGGATCGGGTGCGGGAAGCACACGGGATCGAGTGCGGGAAGCACACAGGGATCGAGTGCGGAAAGCACACGGGAAGAACCGGAGGGAAAGCGCTCCGGGGCGCGTCAACGGGTCAGCAACAAAGAGTGCGACAGCTCGTGAGCGGGCTCATGGGGAAATGCTCCCGTTCTCGCGCAACCCCTGTCAACATTCGGAGTTTCTGAATTAATGAACGTCGTGTGACACGGCCAGCGGATCCCGGTACAGCACGTCCAGGGCCACCGCGCCGCCCGCCACCGCGAGCACGGAGTCCGTGAATCCGGTGGGCACCACCGCCTGCGCCCGCCGCGCCCCGACCGCCTCCCGCAGCGCCGCCAGACAGTCCGCCCGGTACATCGCGCCGACCTCGGTGACCACCACGGTCTCCGGGTTGAGCACGTCCAGCAGCAGCCCCGCCGCCCGCCCGGTCAGCCGCGACCGCTCCACCAGCAGCCGTACGGCCGCCGGGTCACCCGCCCCGGCCGCGGCGAGCACGCGCATCGGGTTCACCCCGGCGGCCACCCCGGCCGCCCGCGCCCGCCGGCACAGGGTCCGCTCGCTCAACTCCGCCTGGAGGCAGCCGGTCCGCCCGCACGCGCAGGGCTCCGTACCGCCCGGCAGCGGCAGATGGGCGATCGCTCCCGCCTGCGACCGGGGCCCGTGGTGCACCTCGTCGTTGGTGGCGAAGGCCGCGTCGACCACATTGCCGACGAACAGCTTCAGCACGCTCCGGCTGCCGCGCGCCCGCCCGAACAGCCGCTCCGCGTTGACCAGCGCCCGCGCGTGCCCGTCCACATGCACCGGCAGCCCCGTACGGGCGCGCAGCACGTCCCGCACCGGCACGTCCCGCCAGTGGAGCAGGGGGTGTTCGACGACGGTCCCGGAGTCCCGGTCCACCCAGCCGCCGGAGGCGAACCCGATCCCGAGGGGCCGTGCGCCGGGCACCTGGGCCAGCAGCGCAGCGAGCCCCTCGGCGGCGCGTTCGAGCACCTGGAGCGGCCCGGCACCGGCGTGCCCGGTCCGCCGCTCGGCGACGACCCGGCCGCGCAGGTCGAGCAGGGCCACCGTGGTGTACGGCACGGCCAGGTGCACCCCGCCGACCAGGAACCCGCGGCCGTCCAGTTCGACGGGCACATGCGGCCGGCCCGCGCCCCTGGACCGGGCGGGCACCGCGGCCTCGCGGATCAGCCCCAGCCCGGCGAGCCGGGCGCAGTGCTCCGACACGGAGGCCGGGGAGAGACCGGTCAGCCGGGCGATGGTGCTGCGGGCCACCGGTCCGTGCTCCAGCACCGAGCGCAGCACACCGCTGGCGCTGGTGCGGCGCCGGTCGGGATCGGCCACCCGGGAGGCCGCCGGCGCGGGAGGCACGGGGCCGGGCGCGGGCCCGGGGAAGGACGTCCGGGTGGTTGCCGCGGCGGCTCGGGGCATGAGGAAGCTCCTGGCGGGATGAGGGGGGAGGGGGCCGGCACTGCACCGTCTGCGAGGAGAAGCGGGGCGGACCGGTCTCCCGCCCCTACCGGGAGCGGCGACAGGTGGCCGTGCCCTGGCGTCGCAGGTCGACATAGCGACGCGACGAGAAGTACCGGGCCTGGGCAACCACGTGTTCGAAGCTAGCGCAACGCCCCACCGCTGCCCAGACCGCGACCGACGGGCGAGACGACGACCGGGGGCCGGGGGCCGGGCGGGGGGAGGAGGAGAAGAGGGGGACCGGAGCACGCGCCGGGCCGCGGGCCGCGCCGGGCCGCGGGCCGTGTCGGGGAGGCCACGCCCGCTCAGTGACCGGTGTCACGTCGGGCCGCTTGCCCCCGCCGTTCTTTGTGCGGAGCCGACCAAGCCCGCGTTCCAGCCTTTGTCGAGCGCGGACGGTGATCGGTTCGAGCACGCTGGGATAGCGTCACGGTGTTCCCGACTGTCCTCACCCCGCGGAGTCCCCATGAGCACCGCTGCCGTTCCTGCCCGCACCGGCCAGGTCCTCGCCGACCTCCTGCCCGCCTCCCGCGTCCGGGACGCCGCTCTCGTGCTCGGCGGCGCCGCGCTCACCGGGATCGCCGCCCAGATCGCCGTCCCCGTGCCCGGCTCCCCGGTGCCGGTGACCGGCCAGACCTTCGCCGCGCTGCTGGTCGGCACCGCGCTCGGCGCCCGCCGCGGTCTGCTCTCCCTGATGCTGTACGCGGTCGCCGGTGTCGCGGGCATGCCGTGGTTCGCGGAGGGCGGCTCGGGCGCGGGCGCCCCCTCCTTCGGCTACGTCCTCGGCATGCTGCTCGCCTCCGCCGCCGTCGGCGCGCTGGCCCGCCGCGGCGCGGACCGCGACGTGTGGCGCATGGCCGGCACGATGCTCCTGGGCGAGGCGGTCATCTACGCCGTCGGCGTGCCCTACCTGGCCCTGGCCACCGGCATGTCCGCCTCCGCCGCCGTCGCGGCCGGCCTGACCCCGTTCCTGATCGGCGACGGCCTGAAGGCCGCCCTGGCGATGGGCGCGCTGCCCACCGCCTGGAAGTTCGCCGGCAAGCGCTGACCCGCCCGCGCGGCGAAGCCCGCGAGCGAGCGCACAAGAGCGGAGGGAGCCTCTCGGGGCCCCCTCCGCTCTCGCGTTCCCCCGCCCGCCGCAGGCGGACCCGCGGGGCGGTCAGCCGGCCGGGACCTGCTCGGCCCCGCCCGCGCCGTCCGCGCTCTCGTCGGTGGCGGCGGTGTCAGCGGCCGTACCGGCCACGGCCGCCCGCCGGTGCCCGCCCAGCCGCTCCCTGGCCACGGCGATCACCAGCACGACCGCCGCCACCAGCAGCGACAGCAGTACGGTCTCGCGGCCGTCGTGCTCGGTGTCGGTGAGCATGTAGCCCAGGACGAAGACGATCACGGCCGCCGCGGCCCAGGTCAGATACGGGTACAGCCACATCCGCACGACCAGCTTCTCCGGCGCCTCCCGCTGGATGATCTTCCGCATGCGCAGCTGGGAGAAGCAGATCACCAGCCACACGAACAGGGCGACCGCACCGGAGGAGTTGACGAGGAAGAGGAAGACGGAGTCCGGGAACTTGTAGTTGAAGAAGACGGCCACGAAGCCGAAGGCGACCGAGACGAGGATCGCGGTCCGCGGCACCCCGCGCCCGGTGGTGCGGGCGAACGCCCTCGGCGCGTCCCCGCGCTCGCCGAGCGAGAAGGCCATGCGGGAGGCGGTGTAGAGGCCGGAGTTGAGACAGGACAGCACCGAGGTCAGCACGATGAAGTTCATGATCTGACCGGCGTGCGCGATACCGAGGGAGTCCAGGGCGGCGACGTAGGAGCCCTTGTCGGCGATCGACTTGGCGTCCCAGGGGATGAGGGAGACGACGACGAGGATCGAGCCGAGGTAGAAGACGGCGATGCGCCAGATGATGCTGTTGGTCGACTTGGTGACCGCGCGCTGCGGGTCCTCGGACTCACCGGCCGCCAGGGTGGCGATCTCGCTGCCCATGAAGGAGAAGACGACGAGCAGCACACCGGTGAGGATCGAACCGGGGCCGTGCGGCAGGAAGCCGCCGTGGCCGGTGAGGTTGCCGAAGGACGCCTGGTCGGCGTGGACGCCCGGCAGCACGCCGAAGATGGCCAGCAGGCCGACGACGATGAACGCGCCGATCGCCACGACCTTGATCCCGGCGAACCAGAACTCGAACTCGCCGTAGGAGCCGACGGAGACCAGGTTGGTGGCGGTGAGCACCAGCATCACGATCAGCGCCCAGCCCCACTGGGGCACGGCGGGCACCCAGCCGGAGAGGATCTTCGCGCCCGCCGTGGCCTCGACGGCGAGCACGACGACCCAGAAGAACCAGTACAGCCAGCCGATGGAGAACCCGGCCCAGCGCCCGAGCGCCCGGTCGGCGTGCGCGGAGAAGGAGCCGGAGGCGGGGTTGGCGGCGGACATCTCGCCGAGCATGCGCATCACGAGGACGACGAGGGTGCCGACGAGGGCGTAGGAGAGGAGGATGCCGGGGCCGGCGGTGGCGATTCCGGAACTGGAGCCGACGAAGAGGCCGGCGCCGATGACGCCGCCGATCGCGATCATCGACAGATGTCGGTTCTTGAGTCCGGCCTGGAGCCCGGAACCGGGTCCGTCCGGGGTGGGGTGGCCGCTTCCAGCCTGCTGCAGGGTCGGCTGCGAGGTCATGGGGATTCCTTTTGCGCCGGGTGAGCGTTTTCCCGTACGAGCGGCGTACGAGTCGGTTCAGTGAATCGGAGGCAAAGGAATTCGTGAACCTTCGAAACGTAATCGTTACTTGAGGTTTCTTTGAGGTTCGCAGTCCGCCCTGCATTTCTTCCGTGCATATCCCGGACACAATGCGGGCACGCCGCGGGCACGATCCGGGCGGCGGGGCGGGCTCGACCCGAGCCGCCCGCCCGGGATCCGCCGTGTCACACTCGGACCATGCGCGTGTATCTCGGCTCGGACCATGCGGGCTTCGAACTCAAGAACCACCTCGTCGAATGGCTCAAGGAGGCGGGCCACGAGCCCGTCGACTGCGGACCGCACCTCTATGACGCCCAGGACGACTACCCGCCCTTCTGCCTCCGCGCCGCCGAGCGCACGGCGGGCGACCCGGACGCCCTCGGCATCGTGATCGGCGGCTCCGGCAACGGCGAGCAGATCGCCGCCAACAAGGTCAAGGGCGTCCGGGCCGCCCTCGCCTGGAGCGAGGAGACCGCGTCCCTCGGCCGCCAGCACAACAACGCCAACGTCGTCGCGGTCGGCGCGCGCATGCACTCGACCGAGGACGCGACGAAGTTCGTCGAGACCTTCCTCGCCACCCCCTTCTCCGGTGACGAACGCCACATCCGCCGCATCGACATGCTCTCGGCCTACGAGACCACAGGCGACCTGCCCCCGATCCCGCCCCACCACCCGCAGCAGTAGCGTCCGGACACCCGCCCCCCGACAGGCCGACCGGGGCTGCCCCCTCGGAAGGGGCGGGACCGGCCTCCCCAGGCGTCCCAGAGCCTGTCCTCCCCGGGGCGGCTTCCCGAGGATGTCCTCTCCGGGTGCCCCCCTCGGTGTCCTCCCCGGGGCCGCAGGGGGCGGAGGATGGAGAGCTTCAGGTACTCCCTGCTCATCGTGTCCTCCCCGGGGGCGCAGGGGGCGGAGCCCCCGCCGGGGGCCGGGGCGGAGCCCCGGGGCGGGTGACTTCTCGACTCACCGAGACGGGTGGGTGGGTGGGAAAGGACGGGGTCCGGGGCAAAGCCCCGCATGGGCGCCCGTCCCCACCCCGACCACCCCCACCGCGCCCCGCGACAACTCACCCACGCCCACGAAAGGAACCCGCACCGTGCCGGAAGGGCACACCATCCACCGCCTGGCACAGGACTACGCCGCCCGCTTCGCCGACGGCACCCCCACCCACGTGACCAGCCCCCAGGGCAAGTTCTCCGCCGCCGCGACCCTGCTCACCCCAGCGGAGCTGACCCGCACCGAGGCCCACGGCAAGCACCTCTTCCTCCGCTTCCGCACCGCCGACTGGGTCCACATCCACCTCGGCCTCTTCGGCAAGGTCACCTTCGGCGACGCCCCCGCGCCCCCGCCCACGGACACCGTCCGCCTCCGCCTCGCCAACGCCACCGCGTACGTCGACCTGCGCGGCCCCACCACCTGCGCCCTGATCACCGAGCCCGAGAAGCAGGCGATACACGACCGCCTCGGCCCCGACCCGCTGCGCCCCGACGCCGACCCGGCCGCCGCCTACGCCCGGGTGCGCCGCAGCCGTACGACGATCGCCGCCCTGCTGATGGACCAGAAGGTCATCGCGGGCGTGGGCAACGTCTACCGCGCCGAGGTCCTCTTCCGGCACGGCATCGACCCGTACCGGCCGGGCAAGGACATCACCCCCGCCGAGTGGGACGCGATCTGGACCGACCTCGTCGCCCTCATGCGCGAGGGCGTCCGCAACAACCGCATCGACACGGTCCGCCCCGAGCACACCCCCGAGGCCATGGGCCGCCCGCCGCGCGTCGACGACCACGGCGGCGAGGTCTACGTCTACCGCCGGGCCACCCTGCCCTGCCACATCTGCGCGACCGAGATCCGCACCGCCGACCTGGCCGCGCGCAACCTCTTCTGGTGCCCCGCCTGCCAGCAGCGCTGACCGCCGCTCCGCCCGCCGCCGCCCCGCCCCCACCCCGGGGCAGGCGACGGGAACGTACCGGCCGGTCCGGTCCTAGAACCCGTGCGGCAGCCAGGGCGCGACCGCCGAGCCGAACCCCACGGCCGCCTCCGCCAGCGCCCCGCCGCGCAGCTCCCGTACCCGCCCGGCCGCGGCCAGCGCGGTCAGCGGCACCCCACCGAGATACGCCGCCCCCAGCTCCCGTACGGACAGCGCGAGATCGGCGGCGTCCGACGTGCGCTCGCACACCGCGCCCTTCGCGTCCCCGCTCAGCCGCCACCGCCCGGCGTTCCACCCGCAGAAGGCGTCCTCCACCTCCAGGACCACGTCCACCGGCGCCTGGTACGTCCGCGCGGCCAGCGCCGCCCCGACGTCGACGAGGCGTACGTACAGCGAGTCCCGCTGCCGCGTCCGGCACCGCCGGATGTCGCTCACCAGGTACTGCCAGGCGTCGTCGACCGGCCGGTTCCGCAGCGACAGCCGCGACGTCAGGTCGATGTCGAACAGGAACCGCCACAGCGCCGCGTCGGACAGCGGATCGAGCGCGCCCAGCTCGGCGAGTTCCACCGTGCCCTCGGGCCCGCCGTCCTCCCAGACCGGCCTGACCCGGTACCGGGCGTACCCGGTGACCTCCCCGCCGCGCTCGGCGAGCACGCACTGCAACGGCGAGGCGCCCCCGCGCAGGCTCTCCACGTCGAGCAGCCCGAGCCGTTCCCAGCCCGGCCGCCGGGCCAGCATCCCGGGCCGGCCGGACACCAGCCGCGCGTACACCGCCTCGCACGCGTCGACCGCGTCGGCGGGCTCCGCGTACCGCAGCCGTACGCCGTCCGTGCCGTCCGGGACGGACAGCCCGGCCCGGCCGGTGTCGATGTCGGCGCGCAGCTGGAAGCTCGCCGCGCCGTACCCGAACCGGCCGTAGATCCCGGGCTCGGAGGCCGTCAGCAGGGCCAGCGGCTCGCCCGAGGACCGCACGTCGTCCAACTGGCGCCGCATCATCGACGTCAGCAGTCCGCGCCGCCGGTGCGTGGCGGCCACGCCGACCATGGTCACTCCCGCGGCCGGCACCGCGGCGCCGCCGGGCACGGTGACCCGGAAGCTGAACGCCCCCGCCGTGGCCACGCACGTGTCCCCGTCCCAGACGCCCAGCGAACGGCCGCACTCGGTCAGGGTGCGGTAGAGGTCCCTCTCCTCGCCCGGCTCCGGGACACCGCCGAAGGCGCGGATCAGGTTGTCGTACCACGTGTCCCACTCGTCGGGCCGCAGCACCCTCAGCTCGGTCGCAAGATCGGTTGCCATGTGCCATCCCTACCAGCACCCCACGGCCCGGTCGAAACAATTTTGCCGGGGGTGGCGACGCGGAGGCTTCCTGTGAAGTTCACTGTGAAGTCGAGCCCCGGACGGGGGATAAGTCGGACCTCCCGTGCCAACCGGCGGGTCCGATGGATAGGGTCCCGAACTAATGGCAGCAGAACGAGGGCGGCGCGCGGAAGCCGAGACGTTCACGGCCCGGTTGAAGATGCAGTGGCACCGGGCCCGCGTCGGCGTGCGCCGAGCCGCCGTCGACTACTTCCGCGGCGACGGCTCGGACTGGATCGCGCTGGGCGGTCTGCTGGTGACCATTCCCGTGATCGCCGCGCTGACGCTCGTCGACTCGGTGTGGTTCTCGCCGGTCGCGCTCGTCCTGCCCATCGTCGCCGGCGGCCTCCTGCTGCGCCCGGCCAGCCTGCTCGGCCTGTACGCGGCGGCGGCCACGGCCCTCATCGTGGAGTCCGTCCGGCTCGGCCCGTACACCGAGGGCCCCTCACGGGTGACACCGGGCGTGGTGCTGGTGGTCGCCGCCTGCGGCTTCTTCGGCCTGCTGATCGCACAGTTCCGCAGCCGCGTCGGCGTGCCCTGGCGGCGCGGCGGCACCATGCTCTTCGACCTGCGCGAACGCATCCGCGTACAGAGCCAGCTGCCCCGGCTGCCCGGTACCTGGCACCACGAGATGGCGCTGCGCCCCGCCGGCGGCCAGTCCTTCTCCGGTGACTTCGTCGTCGCCGCCCGTACCAACGGCGGCCGCACCCTGGAGGTCGTCCTCACCGACGTCTCCGGCAAGGGCATGGACGCGGGCTCGCGGGCGCTGCTGCTCTCCGGGGCGTTCGGCGGTCTGCTCGGCAGCCTGCCCCCGCACGCCTTCCTGCCCGCCGCCAACGGCTATCTGCTCCGCCAGGACTGGGAGGAGGGCTTCGCCACCTCCATCCACCTCGTCCTCGATCTGGACTCCGGCGACTACGAGCTGTACTCCGCGGGCCACCCGCCGGGCCTCCAGCTCAGCGCGGGCACCGGCCGCTGGGAGGAGAAGGCCGCCGAGGGGCCCCTGCTCGGCGTGTACGACGGCGCCCAGTTCGACTCGGTCAAGGGCTCCCTGCGCCCCGGCGACGTCCTGATGCTCTTCACCGACGGCCTGGTGGAGACCGCCGAGCGCGACATCGCCGAGGGCATCGACCGCCTCACCGGCGAGGCCGACCGCTATGTCGCCGGCGGCTTCCACGGCGCCGCCTGGCATCTGATCGAGGCGGTGGCCAAGGACGTCAACGACGACCGCGCGCTCCTGCTGATCTGCCGCGAGGGCCCGACCGCCACCGCCCGCTGAAGTCCGGCCACCCTGGCCGGTATGTGATGCATCTGTGGATGTTCCGACCCCGGATTGCACCCGCGATCCGGCAGTTGGTAGAGATGGGACGGCTATGTCGTGACTCCGGGACCCGGACGTCGACGGTCCACGGCCCTGGACATCCGTCATGTCTCGTACATCTCGAATGTCCAGATGTTCGGAAGTTCTGATGGGGGAGGCGAGTTCGGCGTGAAGTTCGATATGGGTACGCAGACGTTGTCGACGTTGACGCGTGATTCGCGTGGGTCGAGTGATGATCTGGGGTCGTTGATCCGTCAGTTGGTGCAGGCGGTGGAGCCGTTGGAGGGGAAGTTCAACGGTACGGGGCGGCGGATGTTCGATGAGTTCAAGGGGCGGGCGGACGGGATCGCGCGTGAGTTGAATGCGTCGTTGTCGGCGATTGTGGGTGGTCAGTCGGGGATGGACGGTGCGTTCTCGTCGGGTGATCAGGAGCAGGGTGACAATGCGCGGCATCACATGGGTGCGGCGAATTTCGATGCGGCGCGGTTCCGCTGATCCGTCCGGGTCGTTCGGGTCGTTCGTGTCGTTGGTGTTGTCTGTTCTGTTGTTTTTCTGTTTCACGGGGAGTGGTGTGTGATGGCGGGTTCGGGTTCGGATCGTCGTTCGTATGACACGGGTGCGTCGTCGGATGCGCAGGGGAGTCTTCAGGCGGTGGTGGCGCGGTTGGAGGAGGTGATCGGGCAGCGTGATCGTCAGGTGAAGGCGGCGATGGCTGATTTCACGGCTGATGGTGTGGCGGATGAGTATCACGGCAAGGAGCAGCGGTGGAATCGTGCGTCGCAGGAGGTGCGGAACATCATCGGGCTGGTGAAGTCGACGTTGGAGAAGAATGATGCGACGGCGCAGTCGACGTTGGCGAAGGCGAAGTCGGCGGTGGACAACATCGGCTGAGGGGCCGGTTTCGTGGGGTCTGCTGTAGGTCGTGGTGGGTACGGGGGTTGTCGGTGTCGGGCTGGGATCTGAAGCCGCAGGGTATTTCGGGTGTGTTGAGGACGACGGGTGAGTCGGCGTCGCATCTGGAGACGTACGGGAAGGCGTTCGGGGAGCATTTGACGTCGGCGGCGACGTATGCGGGGACGATCTCTGCGGACTCCGGTGGTGGGGGTAAGGACGGTAAGGGGCAGGGGGGTCTGGTGGCGTTGGCTCTGTCGCAGTGGGCGGAGCATGCGTCGAGGGATCTGCAGTTCGTGGCGGCGCGGGCGGGTAAGTCGTTGCAGGGTGTGGTGGATGCGACGACGGCGTATCTGAATGGTGATGAGGAGATGGCGGCGCGTGCGCAGCGTGCTGCGTTGAAGGCGCCGAAGCTGGATGCTCCCGGGGTGGGTGCGGGGTGATCAAGCCTGAGGAGATTCCGCAGTTCACGGGTGATCTGGAACTGCTGGAGAAGGCGTACGGGAACCTGAAGGCGGACGCGGGTCATATCCGTTCGACCGGTCAGGACGTCCACACGAAGTTCCAGGGACTGTCGGCGTATTACAGGGCTCCGGAGGCGGAGCAGTTGTTCGCGTCGACGAAGCCGGTGAAGGACCGTGCGGACACGTTCGCGACCGGGCTGGAGTCGGTGTCGGGGGCGTTGTCGGGGTATGCGACGGAGATCCGTCCTCTCGTCAAGAAGCTGGAGGATCTGAAGGACGAGGCGACGACGTTCGTCGATTCGGTGAAGGACGATGACGACTGGCAGTACGACGGTGACAAGGTCGGCCGGCACAACCGGATCCGGGACGAGATCACGCGGACGGTCGCGGCGTTCTGGGCGGCGGAGCGTACCTGTCACAACAAGATCACCGCGTTGTTCCACGGTACGCAGATGGTCGCGGGGGACGGTTCGGACCGCAAGGACCAGTACGGGTTCGACGCGGATGATCTGAAGAACGCGAAGCTTCCCTGGGGTGACCCGGTGGAGGAGAAGCATCACTGGTACGAGGTGGGTCACTGGGTCAAGTCGTTCGTGTGGGACGGCCTGATCGTGGACGGTGTGTGGGGCACGATCAAGGGTCTGGGGACGCTGGTCGGTTTCGGTGGCTGGGAGGCGATGGGTCAGGCGTGGAAGGGCCTCGCGCAGCTCGCCACCGGTCTGGTCCTGACCTCGTTGCCGGGTCTGGGCACGCTGTTCTGGGCGCTGCCGGACGACAAGCTGCCGTCCTGGATCCGTGATTCGCGTACGGCGATGAAGGAGACGGGGAAGGCGCTGGTGGCGTGGGACGAGTGGGGCAAGAACCCCGCCCGCGCGGCCGGTGCGGTCACGTTCAATGTGCTGACCACGGTGTTCACGGGTGGTGCGGGGGGTGCGGCGTCGGGTGCGGGCAAGGCCGGCGCGGTCGCGAAGGCGTTGTCGGTGGCGGGCAAGGCGGGCAGGGTCATCGATCCGATGACGTATGTGGCCAAGGGTGCGGGTGCGGGCCTGTCGAAGATCGGGGACATCACCAAGGCTTTGAAGGGCATCGGCAAGATCGACATGCCGACGCTGCCGGACGGCTCGGTCCACCTGCCCGACGGACGGCTGCTGGACCCGCACGGCAACATCACGGCTGCCAACGGCATCCCCGAGACCACACCGGTCCCGCACGAGACCGTCCCGAACGCCCCGAAGGTCCCGGGCCTTCCCGACAGCTGGACGATCCACGGGCAGCAGCCTGTCCACACCGGCGTACACACCGGCGCGGACGGCGTGTCCCACACGGCCGACCCGGCCGCGCACTACGGCCACACGCCGTCACCCTCGCCGTACGACCACACGGTCCCGCCGTCCTCGTACGACCACACGCCGCCGCCGTCGTCCTACGACCACGCCCCGGCCTCGTACGACCACACCCCGACGCACACGCCGACGCACGACGTGCCCACGCACGACGTCCCCGGCAGCGGCGGGCACGGTCACACCTCGGACGCGCCGAACGGCCACGGTCACGGTCACGGCCATGACGGCACGGGACACACCGAGCACGGCGGTGGTGACCACACCGACCACCACGGCGGCGGGCACCACACGGACGGCCATGCCGACGACGCCTCGCACGTGGGCGACCACGTGGACCTCGACCACCCGGTCCTCGACGCCACCGCGCACCACGGCGCCGACGCCCCGGCGACCCCGGTCCACGACCACGCGGACGTGCCGGGACACGGCACCGGGGAACCGTTCGAGTACAAGCCGCAGATGTCGGACCGGGACTTCGACGCCCTCGACGACGCCGAGAAGCACGCGGTCGCCGAGGCCGAGCTGTCCCGGGGCACGAACACCGCGCCCAGTGCCAGCAACAAGGCGGGGCTGGAGTACGGCAACGCGTACTGGAACAAGTTCCTGGACGACCTGACCCCCGAGTCGCGTGAGGCGCTGCGGACGTACAGCGGCAACGAGTACGACCTGATCAACGGCCATCTCCGGTTCGGCGCTCCGGTGGACGACGCGCTCAAGCACACCATCGCCGAGATGGACGACGTCATGGACACCCGCCCGGTGCCCGAGGACATCATGATCGTCCGCGGTACCGGGGTCGACCACGTGAAGGTCGGCGGGCGCGCGATCGACTCACCGCTCGACATGCTCGGCGGTACGTTCGACGACAAGGCGTTCACTTCGACGGCGCTCGGCAAGACACCGCCGCCCCCGTTCGACCAGAAGCCCGTGTGGATGCACCTCCGCGTGGCGAAGGGCACTCCGGCGCTCTGGATCGACCATCTCTCCAAGTACCCCGGCGAGCGCGAACTGCTGCTCGCCCGGGGGTCCGAGTACAAGGTGACGCGTGTCTTCTTCGACGAGGCGCAGGGCAAGTGGCACATCTACGGCGAGGTCCTGCCGAGGACGAAGCCGTAGCTGTAGCCGTACCCGGCCCCGGCCGCGTTGAGGATCAGGCAGAGCCGAGCGAAAGTGGACTTCATGAGCAGCGAACGACCGATCAACCCGCGCTTCGACCAGGACGTGCACTTCGACCTGGTCGAGCCCGGACCCGCGCGGTACCAGACCTGGACCGACAAGCCGGTGCGGTACCTCACGGTGGTCGACAAGCAGGGCGGCGCGCCCCTCGGGTATGTGTGGGCGAGCGACGAGGACGACGCGGCCGCGTGGGTGCCGGCTGCCGCCGCGGGAGGGCGGGCCCTCGCCGAGGGCGGCCACTGGCACGCCCGGCTCCAGGACTCCAAGGGGCAGGGCGTGCCGCCCTCGCAGGCCCTGGCGGACATGTTCGCCCACCCGGAGGGCAACCGCGGCCGGGTCCGGCCCGGCCCCCTGGCCGACGCCCCGGACTCCGACGCCGTCAAGGCCCTCGCCAAGGGCGACTGAGTCCGGGCCCGCGGCGGGGCGAGCGGTTCCGCGCGGGGGTGTTCACCCCGGCCGCCGGGACCGGTCCGCCGGATGCCGTGGCGGTCTCGCCAGGTACGTGGCACGCTGCCCGTCAGGGCACGGGGGAAGGGGCCGTGGGGCTCCACCCCGGGTGTACGGGCGGCCCGGCCATGCCATATGTTGCGGAAGCGAAGTAGGGGGATCCGCGATGCCGCAGGAAAGGCCGCCCCGGACGGGGCGGGCGCAGGCGCCGGTGCGCGCCGGGGCGGAGATGAGTCCGGCCGAGGTCGAGGCCGTCGCCCGTGCCGCGCACGCCGGGCAGACGGACAAGGCCGGACGGCCGTACGCCGAGCACCTGTCGGCCGTCGCCGAGGGCGTCCGCGCCCGCGGCGGAGGCGACGACCTGGTCGCCGCCGCCTGGCTGCACGACGCCCTGGAGGACGGCGCGCTCAGCGAGGAGTGGCTCGACGCGGCCCCGCTGCCCGCCCGTACCAAGGACGCCGTACGGGCCGTGACCAAGCGGCCGGGCGAGGAACCGGAGGCGTACGCGCGTCGGATCCTGGCCGCGCCCGGCGCCCGTCTGGTCAAGGCGGCCGACCTCGCGCACAACGCCGACCCGCGGCGCCTGGCCGCACTGGACGAGCCCACCGCACGGCGGCTCGCGCACAAGTACGCCACGATGCGCGGCCACCTCGGACTCGGCCCGGACGACTGACGAGCGCGCGGACGACGGGCACCGGCACGGGCGACGAGCACGGGCGCGGAGCCACGAGACACGGTCACAGCAAACAGCTACTGCACAGGACGACGGGATGGCACGGGACTACGACAGCCAGCTGCTCGAGTCGGTGGCGGTGCGCCGGCGCCGGATGCGCGACGCACTGCTGTTCGGCGCGCAGCGCGGACGGCGCACGGTCGACGAACGGCTCGGCAAGGTCTTCGCGGGCATCGCCATCGCCGCCGTCCTGTGCGCGGGCTGCGTCGGCTGGTCGTTCCTCCAGGCGACCCTGGCCAAGCAGAAGGCCGACCAGAAGAAGCAGCAGCAACAGCAGGAGCAGATGTACAACCCGTCGGGTACGCCGGCCCCTTCGGCGACCGGCGGCGCCAAGGCTACGGAGAAGCCGTGAAGACGATGTGCGTGGTCACCATGGTCACGTCACGCGGACCCGTGACGGAGAAGACGCGATGATAGGTTCCGGTGAGTGGTGAGCACAGCAACGACGTCCCGGACCCAGCTGAGCCGGGTCACCCTGGTCGGTGAACGCCGACGTGCCGACATCGTCCTGCCGTCGGACACCCCGATCGGCCAACTGCTCCCCGACATCCTGCGGCTGCTCGACGACCGGGCCTCCACCCGCCCGGCCACCCGGCAGCTGATCACCTCCGACGGCTCGGTCCTGCCGCACGACGCGACCCTGTCCTCGGCCGGGATCCCCGACGGTGCCGTCCTCCAGCTCGTGCGCGCCCACGCCGCGCCGCCGGCCCCGGTCGTGCACGACGTCACCGACCAGGTCGCCGACGACCTCGACCTGCGTGCCTGGCGCTGGCGCCCGGCCGCGCGCCGGGCCAGCGCCGGGGTCGCCACGGTCGGCTTCGCGGTGGCCGCGGGCGTGCTCGCCCGGCGCGAGTTCGCACTGGAGAGCGTCACCACCGCCCTCGCGGTGGTCACCGTGGTCTGCCTGGTCGCCGGCGCCCTGGTGGCCCGGATCGGCCAGGGCAACCGGGGGCTCGCCACCGCGCTGCTGCTCGCCACCGGCGGACTCGGGCTGCTCACCGCCTGGACCGCCGCCGACGCCTACGACTGGTCCGGGACCGCCCGGCTGGCCGGTGTCGTCGCGGCCCTGGTGGTCACCCTCGTCCTCCTCGCGTACTTCTCGCCCCTGGGCCGCGGCGGACTCGTCGGCGCCGGTGCGGCGACCGCGATCGCCGTCGTGTGGGAGGCCGTCGCCGCGCTCCAGGACCGGCCGGACCGGCTGGGTGCGGTGATGGCGGTCTTCTCCGTCGTGCTGCTCGGCCTGCTGCCCCGGCTCGCGCTGATGGCGTCCGGGCTCACCGGACTCGACGACCGGCGCTCCTCGGGCGCGTCGGTCAGCCGGCACCAGGTCGCCAACGCGCTCGCCGCCACCCACCGCGGACTCGCCCTGGCCACGGTGGTCACCGCGGTCTCGGCCGCGGCCGGCGGCTGGCTGCTGACCACCGCCCACGAGCCGACCGTGTGGACGGTGGCGCTGGCCGCGCTGACGGCCGTCGTCCTGCTGTCGCGGGCGCGGGCCTTCCCGCTGGTCGCGGAGGTCGTGGCGCTGCTCGCGGCGGCGGCCGTGCTCGTCGTGCGGCTGGCGGTGCTGTGGCTGCACCACGCGGGCGGCGCGGGCGCGCTGGTGCTGCTCGGCGCGGCCGGGCTGCTGCCGCTGCTCGTCCTCGCGGTGGAGCCGCCCGAGCACGTACGGGTGCGGCTGCGCCGGTTCGCCGACCTGATCGAGTCCCTCGGCGTGATCGGGCTCTTCCCGCTCGCCGTCGGGGTGTTCGGCATCTACGGGCAACTGCTCGACAAGTTCTGAGACTCACGGACCACTCACGGACGACGCGCCGGCGCTCCGGGCGGGACGACGAGGCGGGGAAGAAGGCGACATGCCCAACGGGGACAACTGGCAGAACGACGTGCTGCGCGACTTGAGGAACACCGCGCCCCGGCGCGGCCCGCAGGAGGAGACCGCAGCGCCGCGGCCGGCGGGACCGGAGGGGCAGCAGCCCCCGGCTCCGGGCCCGGCCGCACCGGCGTACGGCTATCCGCACCCGAACCCGAACCCGAACCCGCAGGCGGAGGCCCAGGCCCCCGCTCCGGCGTACGGCTACCCGCACGCCCGGACCCCCGCCGGGCCGCAGGCCCAGGCCGCCCCCTACCCGGCCCAGCCCCAGGCACCCTTCCCCGCGGAGGCCCAGGCCCCGGCCCCTTTCCCGGCGCAGGCCCAGGCCCCGCAGGCGTACCAGCCCCCGCAGGCCCAGCCCCAGCAGCCGTACCAGCCCCAGCAGCCCGCCGCACCCCAGCAGCCGTACCAGCCGCAGCAGCCCGCCGCACCCCACCAGCCCGCCGCCCAGTACCCCGGCACCCCGCAGCGCGGCGCCGCCCCCGACTCGCGTCCCGTGGTCGACAAGCGGCTGGCCGCCACCGGGGGCAAGCCGCGCCGCGGCGAGCCGTTCGCGGCGCGGGCGCTGCGCGCGGTGCGCCGTACCGTGTCCTCCTCGGCCGCGCGCGAGGTCGCCGAGACCACCGCCGTCGCCGAGGTGCTCCAGCAGGCCGTCACCACCGGCCGGCAGATCGCCGTGACCTCCATCCGCGGCGGTTCCGGCAAGACCACCGTCGCCGCGCTGCTCTCCACCACCTACGCGCACTACCGGCAGGACCCGGTGCTGGTCGTGGAGGCCGACCCGGCGCTCGGCTCGCTGCCGCTGCGCCTCGGCGCCGAGAGCCTGCGCTGGACCACCGGCGACCTCGCCGGACTGGTCGAACCGCAGATGTCCCTGCTGGACGTCACCGGCTACCTGGTCCAGCTGCCCGACAACGCCTGGCTGCTGCCCGGCAGCCAGGGCCAGGTCGGCGCGATGCTCGACACCCGCGGCTACGAGCGCGTCATGGTGTCGCTGCGTCGCTACTTCGGCGTGACCGTCGTGGACTGCGAGACGCTGCCCGCCGAGGTCGCCCGCACCGCGCTGTCCGCCGCCCAGGCCCGGGTGCTCACCGTGCCCGCCACCCTGGAGGGCCTGGCCAGCACGCACGCCGTCCTGGAGTGGATGCGCGGCCTGCCCCGGTCCGTCACCACCTCCACCGTCGTCCTGCTCACCGAGACCGTGCCGCACACCGGGCTCGACCTGGACAAGGCGGCCGAACAGCTGAAGGAGACCGGGGCGAGCGTGCGCGTCCTGCCCTACGACCGGCATCTGGCGGCCGGCGGCGCGATCCGCACCGACCTGCTCGCCCGCGCCACCCGGCAGGCCGCCACCGAACTGGCCGCCGAGGTCTTCCGGCTGTCCCAGACACGCCGCTGAACCCCGTAGCCGAAGGGCACTTGAGGACGACGAGGCACCCACGATGAGCACCCGACTGATCCACCGGCCCGCCCGGACCACCCGGCCCGCGGCGGCCCCCGAACCGCGCACCATAGAGGCGCCGCCCAACCTGCCCGAGGGCAAGGCCGGTTCCATCGCGACCTCGCTGCTGCCGGTGGCCGGTGTGATGTCCTCCGTCGTGATGATGACGGTCGTGCGCAACAGCCAGTTCGCCGGTCTGGGCGCGATCATCCTCGTCGTCACCCTGGCCGGTTCGATGACGCTGGTCTTCTCCCAGCGCGGCAAGGCCCAGCGCACCCGCCGCACCCAGCGCGAGGCGTACCTCGCCTATCTGGAGGACCTGCGCGAGGAACTGTCCGGGGAGGAGCGCGAGCGGCGCGAACGCGCCCAGGTGCTCAACCCGCCGCCGGACGCCCTCTACGACATCGTGCGCGACCCGGCCCGGCTGTGGGAGCGGCGCCGCGTGGACGGGGACTTCCTGCGGGTGCGGGTCGGCACCGGCGAGATGCCCGTACGGGACCTGAAGGTGGCCCAGCAGGGCTCCTCCGTGCTCACCCCGCCCGACCAGTTCATGCTGAACGAGGCGTCCGCGCTGATGTCCCGCTTCAGCAGCGGCACCGAACTGCCGCTCACCGTCCCGCTCGACCGGGTCGGCAACATCAGCGTCATCGGCCGCCGCGAGGACACCCTGCGGGTGGCCCGCGCCCTGATGGTGCAGACCGCCGCCACCCACGCCCCCGACGACGTCGCCATGGCGCTGGCCGCCCCCGGCGACCGGATCGCCGACTGGGAATGGGCCAAGTGGCTGCCGCATCTGCTCGACCCCGAGCAGTTCGACGGGCCCGTCGCCGCCCGTCGCATCGCGCCCTCGCTGCCCCAGCTCGCCCGGCAGACCGGCCCCGAGCTGCGCCGCCGCGCCTCCTACGCCGCCGAGGTGCGGCGCGGACTGTCCGGCCCGGACGCCCTGGCCATGACCTCCCGGCTGCTCGTGGTCGCCGACGGGCACGGCGCCGACGCCGTCGAACTGCCGCGCCCCGACGACGCGGTGGGCCTGCGCGAGATGAGCGTCACCGTGCTGCACCTGCTCGACGAACGCGTCCAGGAGCCCGGCAGCGTCGGCGTGCGCATCACCGTCGACGGGGACCGCGTCCTCATCGAGGACCTGCGCGAGGCCGAACCAATCAGCGCCCACGGCACCGTCGACGAGGTCGGCGTGCCCTTCGCCGAGGGCCTGGCCCGGATGCTCGCCCCGCTGAGGCTGTCCGCCGAGTCCATGGTCGACGCCCCGCTGACCGGGCCCGTCGACTTCGCCGAACTCCTCGGCATCGACGACGTCGCCCGCCTCGACCTGGACCGGCTGTGGGCGCCGCGCGGCGAACGCGCCTTCCTGCGCGTCCCGATCGGCGTCAGCGACGCCCACGAGCCGGTCCTGCTCGACCTCAAGGAATCCTCCGAGCTGGGCATGGGCCCGCACGGGCTGTGCGTCGGCGCCACCGGCTCCGGCAAGTCCGAGCTGCTGCGCACCCTGGTGCTCGCCCTGGTCGCCACCCACCCGCCGGACGACCTCGCGCTCGTCCTCGTCGACTACAAGGGCGGCGCGACCTTCGCCCCGTTCGCCGACCTGCCGCACGTCGCCGGGGTCATCACCAACCTGGAGAACCAGGCCGGCCTCGTCGAACGCGTCCACGCCTCCCTCGCCGGTGAGGTCAAGCGCCGCCAGCAGGTCCTCAAGGACGCCGGGAACGTCGCCGACATCGGGCACTACGCCGCCCTGCGCGCCGAGAAGCGCCCCGACCTCGAACCGCTGCCGCACCTGTTCGTCGTCATCGACGAGTTCGGCGAACTCCTCACCGCCAAGCCCGACTTCATCGACCTGTTCCTGTCCATCGGCCGGATCGGCCGGTCCATCGGTGTGCACCTGCTGCTGTCCAGCCAGCGCATCGAGGGCGGCAAGCTCAAGGGCCTGGACACCTATCTGTCCTACCGGCTCGGCCTGCGCACCTTCTCCGCCGACGAGTCCCGTACGGTCCTGGACACCACCGACGCCTTCCACCTGCCCCCGCTGCCCGGCTTCGGCTACCTCAAGGTCGACACCAGCCACTACGAGCGGTTCAAGGCGAGCTATGTGTCCGGCGCCTACCGCGGCCCGGTGGAGCGCGAGACCGAGGACACCGGGCCGCTGGCCCTGGAGTACGCGGCGTACAACACCCTCGGCCAGGACGAGTCCGCCGGGGCCGAGGAACCGCAGATGCGGCGCCGCGAGACCGGACCCACCGAGATGGGCGTCCTGGTCCAGCAGATCGAGGACGCCGGGGCCCGCACCGTACGCCGGATCTGGCTGCCCCCGCTGCCCGACGCCGTCGCCCTCGACCAGGTCGCCGGACCCGTCGAGGTGGGCGCGCGCGGCATGCAGCTCGCCGGGCGGCGCGGGCCGCTCCGGGTGCCGCTCGGCCTCCTGGACGACCCGACCAAGCAGTGGCAGGGCCAGTGGTACCTGGACCTCACCGTCGCGGGCGGCCACGCCGCCGTCATCGGCGGCCCCCAGTCCGGCAAGACCACCCTGCTGCGCACCCTCGCCCTGTCCCTGGCGCTCACCCACACCCCGCAGGAGGTCGGCGTCTACGGCCTCGACCTGGTCGGCGGCGGCCTCCAGGCGCTGGCCGGACTGCCGCACGTCGGCGGTGTCGCCGGCCGCGCCGACCGCGAGCGCGCCGCCCGCACCATCGACTCGGTGCGCGGCATGCTCGACCAGCGCGAGGAACTGTTCCGCGTCCACAACATCGACTCCCTGGAGCAGCTGCGCACCCTGCGCGCCGCGGGCCGGCTGCCCGAGCTGGCGTCCACCGAGATCGTGCTGCTCATCGACGGCTTCGGCGCGCTGCGCGACGACTTCGAGGACCTGGACGACGCGGTCGTCGACATCCTCAAGCGCGGCAGCGGCTACGGCATCCACGTGGTCGCGGGCATGCTGCGCTGGAACGACGTGCGGATCGCCACCCAGTCCCAGTTCGGCACCCGCGTCGAACTGCGGCTGAACGACCCCACCGAGTCCAGCATCGACCGCAAGCTCGCCGAGACCCTCTCCCCGGAGGAGAAGGGCCGCGTCCTCACCGACGGCAAGCTCTTCGCACAGGTCGCGCTGCCCCGCACCGACGGCCTCGGCGACAGAGCCGAACTCGGCGCCGTCCTGGAGCGCACGGCCCGTACCGTCCGCGCCACCTGGACCGGCGAGGTCGCCCAGCCCGTCCGGGTGCTGCCGCACCTGCTGGAACCGCAGCTGCTGCCCGGCCCGGCCGCCGAGCCGCGCCGGGTGCCCATCGGCCTGGACCAGACGAAGCTGGCGCCCGTCCCGCTGGACCTGTTCGCGCACGACCAGCACCTGATGATCATGGGCGACAGCGAGTGCGGCAAGACCAACCTGCTCAAGGTGGTCGTCGAGGGCCTGATCGAACGCTACGGCGACGACGAGCTGGTCTTCGGCGTCTTCGACCCGCGCCGCGGACTGCGCGGCGCCGTCCCCGAGGAGTACCGCGGCGGCTACGCCTACAACGCCAAGCTGGCCGGTGCGCTGGCCCAGGGCATCGCGGGCGAACTGGACAAGCGGCTGCCCGACGAGAGCGCCGACCCCGCCGACCTGGAGCCCGGCAGCTGGGGCTCGGGCCCGCGCATCGTCATCCTCGTCGACGACTACGACGTCCTGACCACCGCGGGACAGCAGCCGCTCGCCCCCTTCGTGCCGTACATCCCCTCCGCCGTCGACATCGGCCTGCACTTCGTCCTCACCCGCCGGGTCGCGGGCGCCTCGCGCGGCCTGTACGAACCGCTGCTCCAGGGGCTGCGCGAATCCGGCTCCACGGCGCTGGTGATGTCCGGCGACCGCAGCGAGGGCCAGCTCTTCCCCGGCGTGTACGCGAGCCAGCAGCCGCCCGGCCGCGGCGTGCTGGTGCGCAGGGGCGAGCCGAACCGGCTGATCCAGACCGTCTACGCCGGGAACAGGTGAACCAGCCATGACCAAGGACGTCGTCACCCTCACCCAGAAGATGCCCGATCCGCTGAGCGTGATCGCGGGCCTGCTCTCCGGCGGCCCGGACAAGCTGGTCGGCGCCGAGGACGGGGGCGCCGTGGTGCGCCTGTGCGACGAGCAGGGCCGCCCGCTCATGACCGTGGAGGCGCCGCTGCTCGTCCAGGTCAGGGGCGAGGCGCAGCGGCTGCTCGGCGCGAGCGAGCCCGAGGTGCCGTACTGGTGGACCGAGGCCCGCGCCACCACCGGCGTCAAGGAGGGCGAGGAGCTGGCCGGCGCCTTCGCGGCCCGGCTCGCCACCCTCGTCGGCGGCACCGCCTGGCCGCCCCGGGCCGCCCGCTCGCTGGCCGTGGTGAAGACGGACGGGGTGAGCGCCGTCCCGGTGCCCGCCGCGGCCCAGCCCGCCGTGGACGTCCTCACCGACAAGGTCGCCGTGGTCATCCAGGACCGGCCCGTGGTCGCCCTGTCCGCCTGGCTCGCCGACGCCTTCCGCGCGGCGGCCGAGGCCCAGCTCGGCCTCCAGATCGTCACCCCGGCCGGCACCCGGCTCTCCCCGGCGGTCCGCAACGCCCTGCCCGGCTGGCCCTCGCGCTGGGTCGTCCAGGACGAGCGGGACGGCTACTACGACGGTCTGTCCGGCGCCGTACTGGAGTGGAACAACGGCCTGTTCGTGACCGTCGAGTCCCCGCAGGCCACCCCCGAGGACCCGCGCACGCCCCTCGCCGCCGCCTTCACCCGGGACACCGCCGACACCGGCGAACGCCAGCTCGCCGTCTCCTACCGGGCGATCCACCCCGCCGACGACCGGCTCGTCCTCGGCGGCGCCCTGGAGGCCGTCTGGCGCGAGATCACCGGCGAGCCGCCGGCCGGCTGGGGCACCGAGGAACCCGCCAACCTGCCGTGGTCGCTGCGCCAGTTCACCGACGTCGCCCACGAACGGGCCCCCGCGCCGACCTGGTTCGTGGTCGTCGGCAGCCCCGAACGCCCCGCCCTCGCCACGGTCCGGGTCAGCCGCACCAAGGGCGGCGTCGAGGAGGACGTCACCCTGGCGTTCGGCTTCGGCCCCGGCGAGGAGATCCCCCGGGAAGCGGTGCCGCGCGCCGCCGAGATCCTCGCCACCCGGCACGACCTCCAGTCCATGCTGGTGCAGATCCGCAGGGCCCGCCGCGACCTGTCGGTGCCCCCGCGCTTCGAGGGCCCGGGAGTCCCGTACGCCTTCGTCCTGGGCGCCGAGGAGGTGCGGGCCATGCCCGGCGACCGCGCCCGCAACACCCCGCTCGACCGGCGCCCGCGCGAACTGGGCCCGCGCACCCGTCCGGCGCTGTACTACCCGTTCCCCGGCGATCCGTCCGACCTGTCGGGCTGGCAGCACTTCGAGCGGCTGATGCGGCACCTGAAGGGCGGGCCGCCGGCCTGACGCCGGGCGCGGGGCGGACGGCTCAGCGGACCAGCGCGGTGCCGCGCCCGGAGGCACCGGAGGCACCGGAGGCACCGGCGGCACCGGAGGCACCGGCGGCACCGGCGGCACCGGCGGTGCCGGTGGGACCGCTGCCGCTGTCGCTGCCGCCCGGCCGCCCGCTGCCCCGGCCGTCCGCCGTCCCGGTCCCGGCGGTGTCCCGGCGGAAGGCCCAGTCCATCCGCGGCTCCACGACGCACCGGAAGACGCCGCGCACCGGCCGGGTGCACAGCAGCGTGACCCCGCCCGCCGCGACCACGGTGACCACGAGCGCGCCGAGCGGCCGGTGCAGCCACGCCGTCTCGAACCAGCCCGCGTACAGCACGCCCTTGATCACGAAACCGTGCAGCAGATAGCCGTACAGCGTGCCCGTGCCGAGGGCGGTGCACCACATCCGGCGCCCCGGCACCAGCGCCAGGAAGCAGCCGGTCAGCAGCACGGACCCGGCGAACAGCAGCAGCACCATCACCGGCCCGGCCCACCAGGGCGCGCCCAGGTCCTGCGCGGCGCCGTTGCGGTAGACCCAGGCGGTGTTCAGGTCCGGCACGGTCCACCAGCCGGCCACGAGCGCCACCGCGAACACCGGGACCGCCACCAGCCGTGCCGCACGGCGGCGCACCAGCCGGAAGTGCTCGGGCCGCAGGCAGAGCCCCAGCACGAAGCAGGGCAGGAACTGGAGCACACGCGGCAGGTCGAGCGAGCCGCCCATGGCCGGTGACACCGACGCCAGCACCGCGATCCCGAGGGCCACCGGCAGGGGATGGCGCACCAGCTTCCACACCGGCGCCGTCACCCGCCAGATGAACAGCGCGCACAAGAACCAGGTCAGGTACCACGGTTCGAGAAGGCTGATCGCGTGGTCGCCGGAACGCCCGACGAAGACCCGGAAGAGTGAATACGCCGTCTCGAAGACGACGTAGGGCACGACGACCCCGGTGATCAGCCGTTTCAGCCGGCTCGGCCGCAGATCGAAATCGCGGGAGAAGAAGCCGGAGATGATGACGAACGCCGGCATGTGGAAGGTGTACACGACGTTGTACGCGCCTTCGAGGAACCGGTTGCCGCTCATGACCGGCGCCCAGGAATGCCCCAACGCCACCAGCACGATGGCCAGATACTTCGCATTGTCGAAGAACGGATCGCGCTGCTTTCCGGACCGCCCGGCGCCGTCACCGGGTCTGTGCGGCACCGGAGCGGCGGGGTCCGGCGCCTGTGCCGGGGGAAGGGGTGTTCTGCTCTGGCCGGGGGAGGAGGCAGCGTGGAACATCTCAGGCACCTTAGCGTCGTCCGTGCGCGATTCGCGGAACCTCCGTCGGCGATCCCGGCTCTGCGCGGCGGCTGCCCCGGATTCGCCCGGGAATACCAGTCCTGCGGGGTGTCGCCCACCACATGACGACGGGTGCGAGAACCCTCGATGTCGGGATTGTTCAGGACGAGTTGACGCGCGGCGCACCGCCCGGCGACATCAATTCGAATTACCGGCGAACGAAATGTGCAGACATCGAAACGGAAACCTCCGGCATTTCGGCGGCCGCCCCGCCGGTCACCGCCCCGCGGCCCCGCGGAGCCCCGGCCCGCACCGCCGTCCTGCGTGCCGCGCGTGTCACAGACCCGGCCGATGATGCGTCAGGCACGGCATAGGCGGCCCGTGTTGGTGGCACGATGGTTCCAGCGGGGGCGCGGACAGGCACCCGGCGGGAGAGCGGACCGATCGAAGGTGTGATCAGTTGTGGCCATTTCACTGTCAGTGGTGCTGCTGTTGGCGATCATCCTGGTGGTGCTGCTCCGGGGCGGCTCCATCAAGGCCGGCCCCGCCATCGTCGCCGTGCTCTTCGGCTTCTTCCTCGCCTCCACCGGCATGGCCCCGTCGATCAACCGCTTCATGAACTCGATAGCGGACACGATCAACTCGATCAACTTCTGAGCCGGCGGCCGACCGGTCCGCACGGGGCCGGTCCCTGCCCGCGCCACCGCACCCCGGCGGCACACCCGGGAAACGACCTCGGGGCCGACCCGGGAAACGATCCCCGGCCCGGCCCCGAGCCGTCCTGGAGCGGGCGACGGGAATCGAACCCGCGTAGCCAGTTTGGAAGACTGGGGCTCTACCATTGAGCTACGCCCGCACACAACACGCGCCGTCAGTCGGAGACCGACCGCGGCACACAGGCATCGTAGCGGGTCACGCCCCGTCCCCGCACACCCCCTTGCGGAGCGGTCGCGCGCGGGCGGGCCGTCCCGAGGGGCGGTGTCCGCGTCCGGGGCCGCCCGTCCGGCACCCGGCCGGGCGTACGGGTGGCCGGGAATCCACCCCGGCGGAGCAGGTGCCCCGCGCGTCCGGCGGCCCGTGTCCCTCGGCCGCCGCCTCCATGGGTACGTACGGGGTGTACGTACGGTTCGCGTACGTACTGTCCGCGCGCCGGGTGAGCGGGTGGGCGCGGTGGGTGAGCCGCCTGCCGGGGGAAGGCGGCCCGGCGGGCGGGAAATGCGGCGGTCGTACTGCCTGCGGGCATGTACCCTACGTGTCGCACCAGACGGGGTGTGGCGCAGCTTGGTAGCGCGTCCGCTTTGGGAGCGGAAGGCCGTGGGTTCAAATCCCGCCACCCCGACCACTCGCCGGCCGCAGGTCGGCGCCACCTCATGTGATTCCCGTGATCGCCTTTTGGGGCGCTGAGCGGCTGCGGTTACTATGCAAGCTGCGCGCCCGTGTGTCCGGCCCAAGTGGGCCTGCGAACTCCTCCGGGCGGCTAATCCGCCGGACCCCCTCTGGCTCCGGCGAAACCAAAGAAGTCAGCCACAAGGAGACCGAACCGTGAAGAGCGCCGTGGAGACCCTGAACCCGACTCGGGTTCGGCTCACTGTCGAGGTGCCCTTCGAGGAGCTCAAGGACAGCCTCGACGCGGCGTACAAGAAGATCAACCAGCAGGTCACGGTGAAGGGCTTCCGCAAGGGCAAGATCCCGGCCCGGGTCATCGACCAGCGGTTCGGCCGCGGTGCGGTTCTGGAGGAGGCGGTCAACGACGCGCTTCCGAAGTTCTACACCGACGCGGTCAACGAGGCCGAGCTGACCCCGCTGGGCCAGCCCGAGGTCGACATCACGGAGCTGAAGGACGGCGAGACGCTGAACTTCACCGCCGAGGTCGACATCCGCCCGGCCATCGAGATCCCGGACTACTCCGGCATCGAGGTCGAGGTCGACGCGGTCGAGGTGACCGACGAGGACGTCGACAAGGCCGTCGAGCAGCTGCGCGAGCGCTTCGCCTCGACCAGCCCGGTCGAGCGGGCCGCCGAGGACGGCGACGTCGTCACCATCGACCTGGAGGCCAAGGTCGACGGCGAGGTGCTGGAGGACGGCATCGCCGACGGCGTCTCCTACACCATCGGCTCCGGTGAGCTGCTGGACGGCATCGACGACGCCGTGAAGGGCGTGGAGGCCGGTGGCGAGGCCACCTTCACCTCCGAGCTGAAGGGCGGCTCCGCGGCGGGCAAGGAGGCCGAGGTCACCGTCAAGGTCACCCAGGTCGCCGCCCGCGAACTGCCCGCGCTGGACGACGACTTCGCGCAGCTCGCCTCGGAGTTCGACACCCTCGACGAGGTCCGGGCCGACAGCCGCAAGCGCCTGGAGAGCATGAAGCAGTACGACCAGGCCACGCAGGCCCAGGAGCGCGTGCTGGACAAGCTGCTCGAGCTGGTCGAGATCCCGGTCCCCGAGAAGCTCCTCGAGGACGAGATCAACACCCGCAAGCACAACCTGGAGCACCACCAGCTCGGCCAGATGGGTCTGACCCTCGACAAGTACCTGGAGATCCAGGGCAAGACCGCCGAGGAGTTCGAGACCGAGACCCGTGAGGCCGCGGTCAAGGGCATCAAGACCCAGTTCGTCCTGGACGAGCTGGTCAACAAGGAGAAGCTCAACGTCAGCCAGGAAGAGCTGACCGAGCACCTCATGCGCCGCGCCGCCTCCTCCGGCATGTCGCCCGACCAGTTCGCGCAGGCGGTCGTCCAGAACAACCAGGTCCCGCTGCTGGTCGGCGAGGTCGCCCGCGGCAAGGCCCTGGCCGTCGTGGTCGAGGCCGCGACCGTGAAGGACACCAACGGCGAGGTCGTCGACCTGGAGGACGAGGAGGACGAGACCGCCGAGGCCGCCGCCGAGGGCGAGGGCGAGGAGAAGGCCGAGGCCTGATCCGCGCGGCGTCCCCGACGTACGTACGATGGGCCCTGGGGCATGTTCCCCAGGGCCCGTCGTCACACCTGGCCACCCCCGCCCCACGGGCCCCGGACTACGCCCCCGGCGAACACTCCCCTTCGCGGGATTCCCCGAAGGGGCCCGCGCGTTAGGGTCCATGAATACGAGGGCAGGGGAGTCCCCGGAACCGGCCGGACGGCCCACGCCCCGGCAGTACACGTGAGACGGCCCGGCGCCGTCGTAAGACGAGCAGGTGGATACGTGACGAATCTGATGCCCTCCGCCGCCGGCGAGCCCTCCATCGGTGGTGGCCTCGGCGACCAGGTCTACAACCGGCTGCTCGGCGAGCGGATCATCTTCCTCGGCCAGCCGGTGGACGACGACATCGCCAACAAGATCACCGCACAGCTGCTGCTCCTTGCCGCGGACCCGGACAAGGACATCTTCCTCTACATCAACAGCCCCGGCGGTTCGATCACGGCCGGCATGGCGATCTACGACACCATGCAGTACATCAAGAACGACGTGGTGACCATCGCCATGGGCCTGGCGGCCTCCATGGGCCAGTTCCTGCTCAGCGCCGGCACGCCTGGCAAGCGCTTCGCCCTGCCGAACGCGGAGATCCTGATCCACCAGCCCTCCGCCGGCCTGGCCGGTTCGGCCTCGGACATCAAGATCCACGCCGAGCGGCTGCTGCACACCAAGAAGCGCATGGCCGAGCTGACCTCGCACCACACCGGGCAGACGGTCGAGCAGATCACCCGCGACTCCGACCGCGACCGCTGGTTCGACGCCCACGAGGCCAAGGAGTACGGCCTCATCGACGACGTCATCACGCACGCCGCCGGCATGCCGGGCGGCGGTGGCACCGGGGCCTGAGCCGAGCAGCCCAGCCAGCCCCCAGCCGACCGTCCAGCCCCTTTCCAGGAGACACCGTGAACGTTTTCCCCGGCAGCGGCATCCACAGCCCGAAGGGCGTGGGAGGTGCCCCCAGCGCCGAGTACACCGGCCCCAGGGCCGAGTCCCGCTACGTCATCCCGCGCTTCGTCGAGCGCACCTCGCAGGGCGTCCGCGAGTACGACCCGTACGCGAAGCTCTTCGAGGAGCGCGTGATCTTCCTCGGCGTCCAGATCGACGACGCCTCCGCCAACGACGTCATGGCGCAGCTGCTGTGCCTGGAGTCGATGGACCCCGACCGGGACATCTCGATCTACATCAACAGCCCCGGCGGTTCCTTCACCGCGCTGACGGCCATCTACGACACGATGCAGTTCGTCAAGCCCGACATCCAGACGGTCTGCATGGGCCAGGCGGCCTCCGCCGCCGCGGTCCTGCTGGCCGCCGGCACCCCGGGCAAGCGCATGGCCCTGCCGAACGCCCGCGTGCTGATCCACCAGCCCTACAGCGAGACCGGCCGCGGCCAGGTCTCCGACCTGGAGATCGCCGCCAACGAGATCCTCCGGATGCGTGCGCAGCTGGAGGAGATGCTGGCCAAGCACTCCACCACGCCGATCGAGAAGATCCGCGAGGACATCGAGCGCGACAAGATCCTCACGGCCGAGGAGGCCCTGTCGTACGGGCTGATCGACCAGATCATCTCCACCCGGAAGCTGAACAACGAAGCCGTCCGCTGACGCGGAAGCCGTACCCCTCGCCGCCCTCCGGCACGGTCACGTCGAAGTGAACCGTGCCAAGGGGGGCCCGGACGGGGGGCCCGGCAAGGTACCGTCGACATAAGGCAGCACCAGGAGTCGCTGGACGAGCGCGTCCAGGCGGCCCCCAGGCGAAGGGGAAGCACACCGTGGCACGCATCGGTGACGGCGGCGATCTGCTCAAGTGCTCGTTCTGCGGTAAGAGCCAGAAGCAGGTCAAGAAGCTCATCGCAGGGCCCGGTGTGTACATCTGCGACGAGTGCATCGATCTCTGCAACGAGATCATCGAGGAAGAGCTCGCCGAGACGAGCGAGGTGCGCTGGGAGGAACTGCCCAAGCCCCGCGAGATCTACGAGTTCCTCGACGGCTATGTGGTCGGCCAGGAGGCGGCCAAGAAGGCCCTCTCCGTCGCGGTGTACAACCACTACAAGCGGGTCCAGGCCGGGGAGAACGGCGGCGGCCAGGGCCGCGAGGACGCCATCGAGCTGGCCAAGTCCAACATCCTCCTGCTCGGCCCCACCGGGTCCGGCAAGACCCTCCTGGCCCAGACCCTGGCCCGCATGCTCAACGTCCCGTTCGCCATCGCGGACGCCACGGCGCTGACCGAGGCGGGGTATGTGGGCGAGGACGTCGAGAACATCCTCCTGAAGCTGATCCAGGCCGCCGACTACGACGTCAAGAAGGCCGAGACCGGGATCATCTACATCGACGAGATCGACAAGGTCGCCCGGAAGAGCGAGAACCCGTCGATCACCCGGGACGTCTCCGGCGAGGGCGTGCAGCAGGCCCTGCTGAAGATCCTGGAGGGCACCACGGCGTCGGTCCCGCCGCAGGGCGGCCGCAAGCACCCGCACCAGGAGTTCATCCAGATCGACACGACGAACGTGCTGTTCATCGTGGGCGGTGCCTTCGCCGGCCTGGAGAAGATCATCGAGGGCCGCGCGGGTGCCAAGGGCATCGGCTTCGGCGCCACGATCCGCTCCAAGCGGGAGCTGGAGGCCAAGGACCAGTTCGAGGACGTCATGCCCGAGGACCTGGTCAAGTTCGGCATGATCCCCGAGTTCATCGGGCGCCTCCCCGTCATCACCTCGGTCCACAACCTCGACCGCGAAGCCCTGCTGAAGATCCTCGTCGAGCCGCGCAACGCGCTGGTGAAGCAGTACCAGCGGCTCTTCGAACTCGACGGTGTGGAGCTCGACTTCGAGCGCGAGGCGCTGGAGGCCATCGCCGACCAGGCCATCCTCCGCCAGACCGGCGCGCGCGGCCTGCGCGCCATCATGGAGGAGGTCCTCCAGGGCGTGATGTACGAGGTCCCGTCCCGCAAGGACGTCGCCCGCGTCGTCATCACCGCCGACGTGGTCCTCTCCAACGTCAACCCCACCCTGATCCCCCGCGACGCCCGCGGCCGGGGACCGGGGGAGCAGAAGACGGCGTAGCCGCCCTTCGCCACCGCATACGGAAGGGGCCCCGGTCACTGGACCGGGGCCCCTTCCGTATGCGCCGAACGCGCGAGCGCGGGTCAGATCTTGACCCGGACCTCCTTGCGGAGCTTCGCGGTGGTCTCGGCGGCGGCCGACGGCTCGGTGGCCTTGCCCGACAGGATGTCGGCCATGTCCATCGGGATGACGAAGCCGAGCGTGCTGTGGTCGCCCCAGACGCAGACCGTCATGTTCAGGATCTTCGGCGCACCGGTGTCCTTCTCGGAGGAGTTGTCTATCTTCGCCTGCTGGCACTTGAGGACCGCGCCGTCGAGCCCGGCGGGCGAGTACGCCTTCGGCTCGCCGACCAGGGTGGTGTCCGCGTCGTCGCCGTCCTTCTTGCCGGACTCCGACTTCATGTGGGCGAACATCGCGTCCACCGTCTTCGCGGGGTCGTCGATGGTGCCGTAGACGCCGTTGAACTGGAGCTGCTTCATGGCCAGCGGCGCGCTCTTGTCGCCGGACTGGTAGCTGGCGCCGATGTCCTTGGGGTTGTGCACACCCCACTTCTCGGCGTCCTTCATGTCGTCCTTCGTCATGGTGCCGCTCTCGCCGTCGGACTTGGCGTAGTTCCCGAGCACCGTCGCCGGCGTCACCAGCTTGTGCGGGCCGTCGTCGGCCACCGAGCCGCTGCCGCCGCTCCCGCCGATCAGGAAGTACGCGCCCACCGCGATCGCCGCCACGACCGCGACCGCCCCGATGATCGCCGCCGTCTTCTTGCCGCCTCCGCCGCCACCGGTGGCCGGGGGCTGAGGCATCCCGCCGTAAGGGGGCTGCTGGCCGTACTGCGGCTGCTGCTGGCCGTACGGGCCGGGCTGCTGGGGCTGCTGCGGGTAGCCGTAGCCCGGCTGGGGCTGCGGGGCCTGCTGCGGGTAGCCGTAACCCGGCTGGGGCTGCTGCGGCGGTGTCTGCTGGGGGTAGCCGTAGCCGGGCTGCGCGGGCGGCGCCTGCGGCGGCTGCTGGCCGTAGGGGCCCGGCTGTCCGTACGGTCCGGGCTGCTGGGGCTGCCCGCCGTACGGGCCCGGCTGGTTGTGACTCATTCCTGGGTTCCCCTCCAGATGCTTATGCGTACCTGACATCCTGGCCCAGCCGGACGCGGCCCAGGCCACCGGGGTGCGCACCGTTACAGAACAAATGCGGTTCGGGACACGGCCGTGACGCCTCTAAACTGGGCGCGTGACCGAGAACGCTCAGCAGCAGCCACCAGCGCCCGACACCGAACTGCCGACCCAGTACGCGCCGGCCGATGTAGAGGGGCCGCTGTACGAGCGCTGGGTGGAGCGGGGTTACTTCGAGGCGGACGAGAAGAGCGACAAGCCGCCCTTCACCGTCGTCATCCCGCCGCCGAACGTCACGGGCAGCCTCCACCTGGGCCACGCCTTCGAGCACACGCTCATCGACGCCCTCACCCGCCGCAAGCGCATGCAGGGCCACGAGACGCTGTGGCAGCCCGGCATGGACCACGCCGGCATCGCCACGCAGAACGTGGTCGAGCGCGAGCTGGCCAAGGAGGGCAAGTCCCGCCACGACCTGGGCCGCGAGGCGTTCGTCGAGCGCGTCTGGCAGTGGAAGGGCGAGAGCGGCGGCCAGATCTCCGGCCAGATGCGCCGCCTGGGCGACGGCGTCGCCTGGTCCCGTGAGCGCTTCACCATGGACGAGGGCCTCTCCCAGGCCGTCCAGACCATCTTCAAGCGGCTCTACGACGACGAGCTGATCTACCGCGCCGAGCGCATCATCAACTGGTGCCCGCGCTGTCTGACCGCGATCTCCGACATCGAGGTCGAGTACCAGGACGACGACGGCGAGCTGGTCTCGATGACGTACGGCGAGGGAGACGACACCATCGTCGTCGCCACCACCCGTGCCGAGACGATGCTCGGTGACACCGCCGTCGCCGTCCACCCCGACGACGAGCGGTACAAGCACCTGGTCGGCAAGCTGATCAGGCTGCCGCTGACCGACCGCTCCATCCCGGTCGTCGCCGACGAGCACGTCGACCCCGAGTTCGGCACGGGCGCCGTCAAGGTCACCCCGGCCCACGACCCGAACGACTTCGAGATCGGCCGCCGCCACGACCTGCCGTCCATCACCGTCATGGACGAGCACGCCGTCATCACCGCCCCCGGGCCCTTCCAGGGCCTGGACCGTCTGGAGGCCCGCTCCGCCATCGTCGGCGCGCTGCGCGCCGAGGGCCGGATCGTCGCCGAGAAGCGCCCCTACGTCCACTCCGTCGGGCACTGCTCGCGCTGCAAGACCACGGTCGAGCCGCGCCTGTCCATGCAGTGGTGGGTCAAGGTCGGCCCGCTGGCCGAGGCGGCCGGTGACGCGGTCCGCGAGGGCAAGGTCACCATCCATCCGCAGGAGATGGAGAAGCGGTACTTCGACTGGGTCGACAACCTCCACGACTGGTGCATCTCGCGGCAGTTGTGGTGGGGCCACCGCATCCCGGTCTGGTACGGCCCGGACGGCGAGACCGTCTGCGTCGGCCCCGGCGAGGAGCCGCCGTCCGGCGAGGGCTGGCACCAGGAGACCGACGTCCTGGACACCTGGTTCTCCTCCGGCCTGTGGCCGTTCTCCACGCTCGGCTGGCCCGAGCGGACCGAGTCGCTCGCGAAGTTCTACCCGAACTCCGTCCTGGTCACCGGCTACGACATCCTCTTCTTCTGGGTCGCCCGGATGATGATGTTCGGCCTGTACGCGATGGACGGCACCCCGCCGTTCCACACCATCGCCCTGCACGGCATGGTCCGCGACCAGTTCGGCAAGAAGATGTCGAAGTCCTTCGGCAACGCGGTCAACCCGCTGGACTGGATGGACAAGTACGGCTCCGACGCGCTCCGCTTCACCCTGGCGCGCGGCGCCAACCCGGGCGTCGACGTCCCGATCGGCGAGGACTGGGTCCAGGGCTCGCGCAACTTCGCCAACAAGATCTGGAACGCCACCCGCTTCGCGCTGATGAACGGCGCGACGGTGGAGGGCCCGCTGCCGGAGCCGTCGGCGATGTCGGCGACCGACCGCTGGATCCTGTCCCGGCTCAACTCGGTCGTCGCCGAAGTCGACGCGTACTACGACGACTTCCAGTTCGCCAAGCTGTCCGACGCGCTGTTCCACTTCGCCTGGGACGAGGTCTTCGACTGGTACGTCGAGCTGTCCAAGACCACCTTCCAGGCGGGCGGCGAGGCCGCCGAGGTCTCCAAGCGGGTCCTGGGCGAGGTCCTGGACGTCACGCTGCGGCTGCTGCACCCGGTCGTCCCCTTCGTCACCGAGACGCTGTGGACGACCCTCACCGGCGGCGAGTCGGTCGTCATCGCCGCCTGGCCGGCCGACAGCGGCTTCCGGGACGCGGACGCCGAGCGGGAGATCGAGACGCTCCAGACGGTCATCACCGAGGTCCGCCGCTTCCGCGCCGACCAGGGCCTCCAGCCGGGCCAGCGGGTCCCGGCCCGGCTGACCCTGGACGGCACGGCGCTCGCCGCGCACGAGGCCGCCGTCCGCCAGTTGCTGCGGCTCCAGCCGGAGGGCGAGGCGTTCACCGCCACGGCCACCCTGCCGGTCGCCGGGGCCGAGGTCGCCCTCGACCTGTCGGGCACCATCGACGTCGCCGCCGAGCGCAAGCGGCTCGCCAAGGACCTGGCCGCCGCCGAGAAGGAGAAGGCCCAGGCGAACGGCAAGCTCGGCAACGAGGCGTTCCTGTCGAAGGCACCCGAAAAGGTGATCGACGGCATCCGCGCCCGGCTCGCCAAGGCCGAGGAGGACATCGCCCGCATCACCGCCCAGCTGGAGCGGCTGCCGCAGGCGTGACGTCCCGTACGCCCGAAGGCCCCGGAGTCCCTGAGACCCCGGGGCCTTCGGGCGTTCGTGACGGGACGTGACGGGACGTGACGGGACGGGGCGGTCCGGGACGCGGGTGTCCGCGAGCGGGAGCCCGCACGACCGCCCATGACCGCAGTCGTCCCTCCCCGCGCACGCACCGGCGCCGGGGGAGCGCGACCCCGAACCCACGCCTTGAACGTAGCCGCCCCGCCCCCGGCCTCGCGTCCGCGCCGGGTCTGTACCGCGTCCGCCGCCGGGTCCACGCCCGGCCCCGCTCCCGTGCCTTGAGCGCGTGGCCGCCGTCCGCGCCCGGTCGGCCCCGGCCTCGCGCACTCCCACGCCGAACCGGCGCCGCGCCTCGTCCCGCCGCTCCGTAGACTGAACCCGTGAGCGACCTCCCGCACGAGAACGACCGGCCCGACCCTCTCGACTCCTTCGACGAGATCATCGAGGCCGAGACCACCCGTGACCCCGATCTCGCGGTGATCGAGGCCGGCAGCCGCACCCTGCGCACGCAGGGCGGCCCGCCGCAGGCCGACGTGCCCGGCCGTCCCGAGGACCCCGAGGTCGACAAGGCGCTGCGGGAGGTCGAGGCCGAGCTGGCGACCCGCTGGGGCGAGACCAAGCTGGAGCCCTCGGTCAGCAGGATCGCCGCGCTGATGGACGTCCTGGGCGAGTCGCAGCGGTCGTACCCCTCGATCCACATCACCGGGACCAACGGCAAGACCTCCACCGCCCGCATGATCGAGGCGCTGCTCGGCGCGTTCGAACTGCGCACCGGCCGCTACACCTCGCCGCACGTGCAGTCGGTGACCGAGCGGATCAGCCTGGACGGCGCGCCGGTCTCCGCGGAGCGGTTCGTCGAGACGTACCAGGACATCAAGCCGTACGTGGAGATGGTCGACGCCGCGCAGGAGTACCGGCTGTCGTTCTTCGAGGTGCTGACCGGCATGGCGTACGCGGCCTTCGCCGACGCGCCGGTGGACGTGGCCGTGGTCGAGGTGGGCATGGGCGGCACCTGGGACGCCACGAACGTCATCGACGCGGATGTCGCCGTCGTCACCCCGATCGGCCTGGACCACACCGACCGGCTCGGCTCGACCACCGGGGAGATCGCCGGGGAGAAGGCCGGGATCATCAAGCAGGGCGCCACGGTGATCATGGCCCAGCAGCCGGTGGACGCGGCGCAGGTGCTGCTGAAGAAGGCCGTGGAGGTCGATGCCACGGTGGCCCGCGAGGGCCTGGAGTTCGGTGTCGTGGCGCGCCAGCCCGCCGTGGGCGGGCAGCTGCTGACGCTGCGCGGCCTGGGCGGCGAGTACCCGGAGGTGTACCTGCCGCTGCACGGCGCGCACCAGGCGCACAACGCGGCCGTGGCGCTCGCCGCCGTGGAGGCGTTCTTCGGGGTGGGTTCGCAGCGCGCCGAGTCGCTGGACCCGGAGACCGTCCGCAAGGCGTTCGCCGCGGTCAGCTCGCCGGGCCGGATGGAGGTCGTGCGGCGCTCGCCGACCGTGGTGCTGGACGCCGCGCACAATCCGGCGGGCGCGCAGGTCACGGCGGAGGCGGTGCAGGAGGCGTTCGACTTCAGCCGGCTGATCGGGGTGGTCGGCGCCAGCGGCGACAAGAACGTGCGCGGGCTGCTGGAGGCGTTCGAGCCGATCTTCGCTGAGGTCGTGGTCACGCGGAACTCCAGCCACCGCGCGATGGACGCCGACGAGCTGGCGGCGATCGCGGTGGAGGTGTTCGGCGAGGAGCGGGTCCAGGTGGAGCCGCGGCTGCCGGACGCGCTGGAGGCCGCGATCACGCTCGCCGAGGAGGAGGGCGAGTTCGCCGGCGGCGGTGTGCTGGTCACCGGTTCCGTCATCACCGTGGGTGAGGCCCGACTGCTCCTCGGGAGGGGCTGACTCTCGTGCGTACGCTGTGTTCCTCGACCCTGATCGGCGAGTTCTTCGTCATCGGTTTCGCCGCGCTGGTCGCGATGAAGGACCCGGACCTGTCCATGGGGACGGTGTGGACGGTCAGCGGCATCGCGATGGTGCTGTGCGTGCTGCTGTGCGGGATGCTGGGCCGGCCCGGCGGGGTGGCCCTCGGCTGGGCCCTCCAGATCGCGCTGGTCGCGTCCGGCGTCGTGGTGCCGGTGATGTACTTCCTGGGCGCGGTGTTCGCGGGGCTGTGGTGGGCGTCGGTGCACTTCGGGCGGAAGATCGACGAGGCGAAGGCGAGATTCGCGGCGCGGGCCGCCGAGGCGGAGGCGGCTTCCGCGGCCGCCGCCTCGGCTGACGCTGTGTGACCGCGACCTTGTAGGGTCGTGCCACCGCACATCTGTACAGCAGAAGGAGTCCACCGTGACCCAGCGCACCCTCGTCCTCCTCAAGCCCGACGCGGTCCGTCGCGGCCTGACCGGCGAGATCATCAGCCGTATCGAGCGCAAGGCCGGCTGGCAGATCACCGCGCTGGAGCTGCGCACCCTGGACCAGGACACGCTGGAGCAGCACTACGGCGAGCACAAGGGCAAGCCCTTCTACGAGCCGCTGATGGTGTTCATGGCCTCGGGCCCGGTGGTCGCGATGATCGTCGAGGGCGAGCGGGTCATCGAGGGGGTACGCGCCCTGGCCGGTCCGACCGACCCGATCGCCGCCGCGCCCGGTTCCATCCGCGGGGACTACGGTGTGATCGTGCGGGAGAACCTGATCCACGCCTCCGACTCCGAGGAGTCCGCCGAGCGCGAGGTGAAGATCTTCTTTCCCGGTCGTGGCTGAGCCGTCGGCGCCGCTTCCTGACGTATCGTCAGTTCATCAGCCCGCCTGACCTGGGCGGCCGTGGACATGCGGCCGCCCATCGGCATACCCGAAGGCGATCGGGGGAACGCGTGCCCCCGATGGACCGTCTCCACAAGCGAGGCGGTACGCCATCTGCTGACAATGGCGAAGACCCTCGCGCGGTGTTCGTGCAGGCGCGTTTACGATGGAAGCCTTCACGTCACAGCACCCACCTCGCCGTACCTGAAATGCCCTCAAAAGCTCCCAGGGAAGGCCAGACGAATCCTGATGGGGAACTCAATGTCGTTCATCGGCCGTGACATGGCTGTCGACCTCGGGACCGCCAACACGCTGGTGTACGTCAGGGGTCGCGGGATCGTACTCAACGAGCCGTCCGTCGTCGCGATCAACACGAACACCGGTGGCATCCTCGCCGTCGGCGCCGAGGCGAAGAAGATGATCGGGCGCACGCCCGGCAACATCGTCGCCGTGCGCCCGCTCAAGGACGGCGTCATCGCGGACTTCGAGATCACCGAGCGGATGCTCCGCTACTTCATCCTGAAGATCCACAAGCGGCGCTATCTGGCTCGTCCGCGGGTCGTGGTCTGCGTGCCCTCCGGCATCACCGGCGTCGAGCGGCGCGCCGTCATCGAGGCCTCCTCCCAGGCCGGCGCCCGCCAGGTGCACATCATCGAGGAGCCCATGGCCGCGGCCATCGGCTCCGGCCTGCCGGTCCACGAGGCCACGGGCAACATGGTGGTGGACATCGGCGGCGGCACCACGGAGGTCGCGGTCATCTCGCTCGGCGGCATCGTCACCGCCCAGTCCATCCGCGTCGCCGGCGACGAACTGGACAACGCGATCATCCAGTACGTCAAGAAGGAGTACAGCCTTCTGCTGGGCGAGCGCACGGCCGAGCAGATCAAGATCACGATCGGCTCCGCGTACGAACTCGACGCCGACGAGCACACCGAGATCCGCGGCCGGGACCTGGTCTCCGGCCTGCCCAAGACCGTCGTCATCTCGGCCGCCGAGGTGCGCAAGGCGATCGAGGAACCGGTCAACGCGATCGTCGACGCGGTCAAGACGACCCTGGACAAGTGCCCGCCGGAGCTGTCCGGCGACATCATGGACCGGGGCATCGTGCTGACCGGCGGCGGCGCCCTGCTGCGCGGCCTGGACGAGCGGCTGCGCCGGGAGACCGGCATGCCGATCCACATCGCCGAGGACCCGCTGGACAGCGTGGCGCTCGGCTCCGGGAAGTGCGTCGAGGAGTTCGAGGCGCTGCAGCAGGTGCTGGACGCCCAGCCGCGCCGATGACACGACGTTTCGATTCCGCCGTACGAGATGATCTCCTCTCGTACGGCGGATCGTTGATATAGAGGCATAAGCTCCCACAAACGGCCCCCGAGGGTGTGCGCTTCCCCACCGGCGCTCACCGGGGGCCACCCGAATTCCTACGAGGAAGGGCACGGCCGCCGCACGTGAGGGACACGAAAGAGAGCCGGCTGCTCCTGGTGCTGCTGATCGCCGTGGCGTTCGCGCTGATCACGGTCGATATCCGCGGCGGGGAGAATTCCCCGGTGGACGGCGCCCGGCGCGGCGCCGCCACCGTTTTCGGCCCGATCGAGAACGGCGTGTCGGGCGCGGTGGACCCGGTCGGCGACGCGGTCTCCGCGGTCCGCGAGTCCGGCGGCCGCCACGACCGGCTCGCCGCACTGGAGAAGGAGAACGCGGCGCTCAAGGCCAAGCTCGGCAGCGACGACCGCAACCGCAGCCGTCTGAGCCAGCTCGACAAGATGCTGAAGCTCGCCGGCCAGGGCCAGTACGGCATCAAGGGCGCCCAGGTCATCGCCATAGGAGCCGCGCAGGGCTTCTCCTGGACCATCACCATCGACGCGGGCGCCGACGACGGCATCCGGCGCGACATGACCGTCCTCAACGGCGACGGCCTGGTCGGCCGCGTCACCACCGTCGGCCCCGGCACGTCGACCGTGCTGCTCGCCAACGACCCCGACTTCACCGTCGGCACCCGCATGGAGGGCACCGACGAACTCGGCTTCGCCTCCGGCCAGGGCGACCGGCCGATGCGCGTGCAACTCCTCAACGGCAAGGCGGAGGTGAAGAAGGGCGACCGGCTGGTCACCTTCGGCTCCCAGGCCGACAAGCCGTTCGTGCCCGGTGTCCCGGTCGGTGTCGTCTCCCGCGTCGACCCCTCCGGCGGCGACCTGACCCGCACCGTCTACGTCACGCCGTACGTCGGCTTCACCAAGCTCGACGTCATCGGTGTCGTCGTCCAGGCCCCGAAGAAGGACCCGCGCGACACGGTCCTGCCGGCCAAGCCCAAGCCGGCCCCGACGCCCACCGTGACGGTCACGGTCACCCCGACCGGCGGCGCGAACGACACGTCCGGCCGCTCCGGGAACGGCGCGGGCCTGCCCGACACCCAGGGCACCGGGGAGCGCGACACCCAGGGCACCGGGGAGCCCGACCCGCAGTCCACCGACGACCAGCAGCCGTAGGAGCGAGAAAAGTCCCCATGCGTCTCAACCGGATCCTGCTCTCCACCGTGCTGGTCGTCGTCGCCCTGGTGATCCAGGTGAGCGTCCTGGCCCGGCTGCACCTGCCCGGCGCCGTGCCCGACCTGCTGCTGCTCACCGTGCTCGGCCTGGCCATGGTCTACGGGCACGTCGGCGGCTGCCTGGTCGGCTTCGGCGCCGGACTCCTCGCCGACCTCGCCCCGCCCGCCGACCACGCCGCCGGCCGCTACGCCCTCGTGCTCTGCGTCATCGGCTATCTGGCCGGGCTCATCAAGCCCGAGACCGGCCAGGTCAAGTCGGCCACCGGCCCGATGGCCGTGGTGGTCGCCGCCGCCCTCGGCTCCACCCTGCTGTACGCCGGTGTCGGCGCCCTCGTCGGCGACACCGCCGCCCGCCACGTCGGCCTGCCCGGACTGCTGATCAGCGCGGCCGTCTACGATCTGCTGCTCGCCCCGTTCGTGGTGCCCGGCATCATGGCGCTGGCCCGGCGCGCCGAGAACGACCCGCTCGCCGAGGCCGGTTCCGCCGCCAAGAAGGCCGACATCTCCTCCGGCTGGCTCTCCTCGGGCACCGGACTGCGCATCGGCGGCCAGCGCGGCGCGCTCGGCTCACTGAAGACCAAGGCCCGCTCCCGCTCCACCCGGGTCGGCCGCATCAAGGGGGTCAAGCGCCTGTGACAGGCCCGCACGCACACGACTCGTCCGGACACTGAGAGGGGGAGGCAGCACCAGTGACCAACATTCCCGAGACCGGTCGGACCCCACGCGTCCAGACCCGGCTCATCGTCCTCCAGATCCTCGTCCTCTCCCTGCTCGGCACCCTCGGCGGCCGGCTGTGGTACCTCCAGATCCGCGAGGGCGCGCAGTACCAGAAGGAGGCGTCGGGCAACCACGTCCAGCAGGTCGTCCAGCCCGCCGTGCGCGGCTCGATCCTGGACGCGCGCGGTGTCCCGCTCGCCGACAACGAGACCCGGCTCGTGGTCTCCGCCTCCCGCACCGACCTGCTCAAGCAGAAGGACGACGGCAAGGCGGTCCTCGCCAAGCTCGCCGGGGTCCTCGGCATGGACCCGCAGGAGATCCAGCAGAAGGTCCGGCTGTGCGACGCCAAGACGCCGCAGCCCTGCTGGAACGGCTCGCCCTACCAGCCCATCCCGCTCACCGACGAGGCCACCCCCAAGCAGGCCCTCCAGATCCGCGAGCGCGCCGAGGACTTCCCCGGCATCACCGCCGAGCCCGAGGCCGTGCGCCGCTACGCGGGCCCCGGCAAGTCCAACACCGCGCAGGTCCTCGGCTACCTCTCACCGGTCACCGACGACGAGATCCAGCAGGCCAAGGACACCTCCTCGCCCTATCTGCGCTCCGACATGGTCGGCCGCTCCGGTCTTGAGCGCCAGTACGACAAGGAACTGCGCGGCAAGGCCGGCGTCACCCGCTACGAGGTCGACAACCTCGGCCGGGTCATCGGCAAGGCCAAGTCGGACGCCGCCCAGCCCGGCTCCAACCTGGTCACCAGCATCGACGCCCGGGTCCAGCGGGTCGCCGAGTACGAGCTGGACAAGGCGATGAAGGCCGCCCGCCAGCAGTACGACAGCATCACCGGCACCAACTACAAGGCCGACTCCGGCGCCGTCGTCGTGATGGAGGCCAAGACCGGCCGGATCGTCTCCATGGCGTCCGCGCCGACGTACGACCCGAACGTCTGGGTCGGCGGCATCTCCGCCAAGGACTACGCCGAGCTCACCGGCAAGAACTCCGACTACCCGCTGCTGAACCGCGCCATACAGGGTCAGTCCGCGCCCGGTTCGACCTTCAAGGTGGTCTCCACGGCCGCCGCGGTCGAGGCCGGCTACGACTTCAACGGCAACTACCCCTGCACCAGCTCGTACTCGGTCGGCGGCCAGGTCTTCAAGAACTTCGAGGGCGAGAACTTCGGCAACATCTCCCTGGGCCGGGCCCTGGAGGTCTCCTGCGACACCGTCTTCTACGGCCTCGCGGACAACGAGTGGAAGAAGGACGGGGGCATCAACCCGAAGAAGGGCCAGCCCAAGGACTACTTCTTCAAGGCCGCCCACCAGTTCGGTCTGGGCAAGGAGACCGGCGTCGACCTGCCCAACGAGGTCACCGGCCGCGTCCCCGACCGCCAGTGGAAGCAGAAGTACTGGGAGGCCAACAAGGACGCCTGGTGCAAGTCCGGCAAGAAGAACGGCAGCTACGTCGAGAAGATCGCCTACGAGAACTGCCTCGAAGGCAACAAGATGCGCGAGGGTGACGCGATCAACTACTCCATCGGCCAGGGCGACACCCTGCTGACGCCGATCCAGGAGGCCGTCATCTACGGTGCCATCTCCAACGGCGGCACCATGTACACCCCGACCATCGGCAAGGCCGTGGTCAGCCCCGACGGCAAGCACGTCACCGAGATCAAGCCCAGGTCCCACGGCAGGCTGCCCATCACCAAGGCCACCCGCGACATGATGGACCAGGCGCTCGCCGGCGTCGCCACCCGCGGTACCGCCGCCTGGAAGTTCAACGGCTGGCCGCAGGACAAGATCCCGCTGCACGCCAAGACCGGTACCGCCGAGGTCTACGGCAAGCAGACCACGTCCTGGCTCGCCACCTACAGCAAGGACTACACGGTCATCATGACCATCGCCCAGGCCGGTACCGGCTCCGGCGCCTCCGGCGAGGCCGTGCGCAACATCTACAGCGCCCTGTACGGCGTGCAGGCCGACGGGTCCATCGACAACAAGAAGGCCCTGCTGCCCACCCCGATGAAGGGCCTGCCGAAGATCCAGGCCGACGGCACCATCCCCGCCCCGAAGATCAAGGGCGACCCCGCCAAGGACCAGGAGAAGGTCGCCAAGGAGGTCGCCCAGCAGGGCACCACCACCGCCCCGGACGGCGACCAGTACACCCCGGCGACCACCAACAACACGGGGGCGGGCAACCGCGACACCCGAAGGCGCCCGCGCAGGCGCCCGCAGCGCGGAGGAAGGCGGAGGACGACCGCATGACCGGCGCGAACAACTTCTCCGTCTCCGGGTACGGACCCGAGCGGGCCGGCTGGACCCGGCTGCTCGCCCGCGACTCGGTCACCCGCCGCCTGGACTGGCCGATACTGCTGTCGGCGCTCGCCCTCTCCGGGATCGGCTCCCTCCTGGTCTTCTCGGCCACCCGCAACCGCACCGAGATCAACCAGGGCGACCCGTACTACTTCCTGATCCGGCACCTGATGAACACCGGCATCGGGCTCGCCCTGATGTTCGGCATCATCTGGCTCGGCCACCGCACCCTGCGCACCGCCGTGCCGATCCTCTACGGCGCCTCGGTCTTCGGCATCCTGCTGGTGCTCACCCCGCTCGGCTCCACCGTCAACGGCGCGCACTCCTGGATCGTCCTCGGCGGCGGCTTCTCCATCCAGCCGTCCGAGTTCGTGAAGATCACGATCATCCTGGGCATGGCGATGATGCTCGCCGCCCGGGTGGACGCGGGCGACAAGGAGCACCCCGACCACCGCACGGTCCTCCAGGCCCTGGGCCTGGCCGCGGTCCCCATCCTGATCGTCCTGCTCATGCCGGACCTCGGCTCGGTCATGGTCATGGTGGTGATCATCCTGGGGGCGCTGCTCGCCTCCGGCGCCTCCAACCGCTGGACCCTGGGCCTCGTGGCCACCGGCACGCTCGGCGCCGTCGCGGTCTGGCAGCTGCACATCCTCGACGAGTACCAGATCAACCGGTTCGCGGCCTTCGCCAACCCCAGCCTCGACCCGGCCGGCGTCGGCTACAACACCAACCAGGCCCGTATCGCCATCGGCTCCGGCGGACTGACCGGCTCGGGCCTCTTCCACGGCTCCCAGACCACCGGCCAGTTCGTGCCCGAGCAGCAGACCGACTTCGTCTTCACCGTCGCGGGGGAGGAGCTGGGCTTCGCGGGCGCCGGGCTGATCATCGTGCTGCTCGGGGTCGTCCTGTGGCGCGCCTGCCGCATCGCCCGCGAGACCACCGAGCTGTACGGCACCGTCGTCGCCGCCGGGATCGTCGCCTGGTTCGCCTTCCAGGCGTTCGAGAACATCGGCATGACCCTGGGCATCATGCCGGTCACCGGCCTGCCCCTGCCGTTCGTCTCCTACGGAGGCTCGTCCATGTTCGCGGTCTGGGCGGCGGTCGGACTGCTCCAGTCGATCAGAGTGCAGCGGCCCATGTCGGCGTAGCACACGCCTCCTGCGCACCGGATCCGTGCGCAGGAGGCGCCCCCGGCGGCGGGGACCACTACATTCGGTGCATGGCGGCCGTCCGGCGCGAGATCGAGCGGAAGTACGAGTCCGGTACGGGCCGACTGCCGGACCTCACCGGCGTCGGTCCGGTCGCCGCCGTCGCCGACCGGGGCACCGCCGCCCTCGACGCCGTCCACTACGACACCGCCGACGAACGCCTGGCCGCCGCCGGACTCACGCTGCGCCGCCGCACCGGCGGCACCGACGCGGGCTGGCACCTGAAGATCCCGGTCGCCCCCGACGTACGCGACGAGATCCAGGCCCCGCTCTCCGACGAGGTGCCGCCCGCCCTCGCCGCCCTGCTCCGCTCCCGGGTCCGCAGCGCCGCGCTGCGCCCCGTGCTCCGGCTGCGCTCCACCCGCGCCGTCCACCACCTGCTCGACGCCCGCGGCACGCTGCTCGCCGAGCTGAGCGTGGACACCGTACGGGCCGACCGGCTGACCGGCACGACCGGCACCGCGCACACCCGCGGCGGCCACGACGACCGCTCCGCCACGGCCCGCTGGACCGAGATCGAGGTGGAACTCGCCGAGGACGGCGACCCCGCCCTCCTCGACCTGCTGGACGACCGGCTGCGCGCGGCGGGCGTACGGCGCTCGGACGCCCCCTCCAAGGCCGCCCGCGCCCTGGCGGAGACGGCCCCGCCCGGCCACCGCCCGCTGCCCGGACCGCCCGCCTGGCCGGTCACCGCGGGCGACCACGTCCTCGCCCGGCTGCGCGCCCAGCGGGACGTCGTCGTCGCCCTCGACCCGGCGGTCCGCCGCGATCTGCCCGACTCCGTGCACCGCATGCGCGTCGCCACCCGCCGGCTGCGCAGCGCCCTGCGCACCCACGGCCGGGTCCTGGACCGCGCCGCCACCGCCCCGCTCGCCGCCGAACTGAAGTGGCTCGCCGGGGAACTCGGCCTCGACCGCGACCACGAGGTCCTCGCCGAACGCCTCACCGCCGCCCTCGGCGCGCTGCCCGAGACCCTGGTGACCGGGCCGGTCCGCACCCGGCTGCGGCTGTGGTCCGCGAGCCGTCGCGCGGGTGCCCGCAGCCGGGTGCTGGCCGTCCTGGACGGCGGCCGGTACCTGGCCCTGCTCGACGCGCTGGACGCCCTCACCGCCCGGCCGCCGCTGCGGCCCGCGGCCGGCGGCGACCCGGCCGAGGTGCTGGGCCGGGCCCTCGGCGAGGAACACGCCCGGCTGGCCGCCGCCCTCGACCGGGCGCTCGCCCTGCCGCCCGGACCCGCCCGCGACCTCGCCCTGCACGAGGCCCGCAAGCAGGCCAAGCGCACCCGGTACGCGGCCGAGACCGCCGCCGGGGCCCTCGGCGCGGCGGCCGGGCCGCCGGGCGCGGACGCCAAGGCCCTCCAGACGCTGCTCGGCGACCACCAGGACGGCGTGCTGGCCCGCCGCGCCCTGCGCGAGCTGGCCGGGCAGGCGCAGGCGGCCCGGGAGAGCTCCTTCACCTACGGACTGCTGTACGGGCGCGAGGAGCACCGCGCGGCCGTGCTGGAGGCGGAGCTGCCCCGGCTGCGGGCGCGGCTGCGGCCGTTCGGGACAGGCCGCCGACCGGGTTAGGCTAGATGGTCACCCCTGTCAGCTGACGAAAGTTCCCGCGATGACCGTCGAGTCGGTTTTCCCGCAGCTCGAAGCCTTGCTCCCGCATGTGCAGAAGCCGATCCAGTACGTGGGCGGCGAGCTCAACTCCACCGTCAAGAGCTGGGACGAGTGCGACGTCCGCTGGGCGCTCATGTACCCGGACGCGTACGAGGTCGGCCTGCCCAACCAGGGCGTCATGATCCTCTACGAGGTGCTGAACGAGCGGCCGGGCGTCCTCGCCGAGCGCACCTACAGCGTGTGGCCGGACCTGGAGGCGCTGATGCGGGAGCACGGCGTCCCGCAGTTCACCGTGGACAGCCACCGCCCGGTGAAGGCGTTCGACGTGTTCGGCCTGTCCTTCTCCACGGAGCTGGGCTACACCAACATGCTCACCGCCCTCGACCTGGCCGGCATCCCGCTGGAGGCCCGCGACCGCACGGTCGACGACCCGATCGTGGTGGCCGGCGGCCACGCGGCCTTCAACCCCGAGCCGATCGCCGACTTCATCGACTGCGCGGTCATCGGCGACGGCGAGCAGGCGGTCCTGGAGATCACCGAGATCGTCCGCGCCTGGAAGGCCGAGGGGCGCCCCGGGGGCCGGGAGGAGGTGCTGCTGCGCCTGGCGAAGACCGGCGGGGTCTACGTCCCCGGCTTCTATGACGTCGAGTACCTCCCCGACGGCCGGATCGCCCGTGTCGTGCCCAACCGCTCCGGTGTGCCCTGGCGGGTGTCCAAGCACACCGTGATGGACCTGGACGAGTGGCCCTACCCCAAGCAGCCGCTGGTCCCGCTCGCCGAGACGGTGCACGAGCGCATGTCGGTGGAGATCTTCCGCGGCTGCACCCGCGGCTGCCGGTTCTGCCAGGCCGGCATGATCACCCGCCCGGTGCGCGAGCGCTCCATCACCGGCATCGGCGAGATGGTCGAGAAGGGCCTGAAGGCGACCGGCTTCGAGGAGGTCGGCCTGCTCTCCCTGTCCTCCGCGGACCACAGCGAGATCGGCGACATCGCCAAGGGCCTGGCCGACCGCTACACGGACGACAAGATCGGCCTGTCCCTGCCCTCCACCCGCGTGGACGCCTTCAACGTCGACCTCGCCGACGAGCTGACGCGCAACGGCCGCCGCTCCGGTCTGACCTTCGCCCCCGAGGGCGGCTCCGAGCGGATGCGCAAGGTCATCAACAAGATGGTCTCCGAGGACGACCTGATCCGCACGGTCGCCACCGCGTACGGCAACGGCTGGCGCCAGGTCAAGCTGTACTTCATGTGCGGCCTGCCCACCGAGACCGACGAGGACGTGCTCCAGATCGCCGACATGGCGACCCACGTCATCGCCAAGGGCCGCGAGGTCTCCGGCTCGGGCGACATCCGCTGCACGGTCTCCATCGGCGGGTTCGTGCCCAAGCCGCACACCCCCTTCCAGTGGGCGCCGCAGCTGAGCGCCGAGGAGACCGACGCCCGCCTGCAGAAGCTCCGGGACAAGATCCGCGGCGACAAGAAGTACGGCCGCTCCATCGGCTTCCGCTACCACGACGGCAAGCCCGGCATCATCGAGGGCCTGCTCTCCCGCGGCGACCGCCGCACCGGCGCGGTGATCCGCGCGGTCTACGAGGACGGCGGCCGCTTCGACGGCTGGCGCGAGCACTTCTCCTACGACCGCTGGATGAACTGCGCCGCCAAGGCCCTGGCCCCCTACGGCGTCGACGTCGACTGGTACACCACCCGCGAGCGCTCCTACGAGGAGGTCCTGCCCTGGGACCACCTCGACTCCGGCCTCGACAAGGACTGGCTCTGGGAGGACTGGCAGGACGCCCTCGACGAGACCGAGGTCGAGGACTGCCGCTGGACGCCCTGCTTCGACTGCGGCGTGTGCCCGGCGATGGACACCAGCATCCAGATCGGCCCGACGGGCAAGAAGCTGCTGCCGCTGACGGTCAAGAAGTAGCCGGGACCAGGCGCGCTTCGGTCTTTCCGACCGGAGCGCGCCGAGCCGTTCAACGGGCGCGGGCAGGCTCCCCGGGGTCCGTCGCTTCCGGTCGGCGCCGCGCAGCACAGGAGGAGCAGTCCTGCCCGTCCAGGACGCCGGTCTCCGGGCAGCACGGGCGGTGACCACGTCCAGCCCTGGGACGGCGATGACTGGGGCAGGATCACACCATGAGACCCCTCGCCCTCCTGCGCCGCCTGCTGGCGCCCGCGGCAACGGCGGCCCTGCTGCTCGGCACGGCCCTGCAAGGAACCGCCGCCCACGCCGACACCCCGTCCACCGACTGGCCCGCACCGCGCTTCGTCAGCTACAACGTCTGCGGTGCCGCCGCGGGCTGCCCCACCAAACCCGGCAACAACACGGCCAGGAAGAACGCCTGGCGCGACCAGATCGTCCACGCCGTGGACCACTGGGACGCCGACGTGGTCATGCTCCAGGAGGTCTGCTACGGCCAGTACGCCCTGTTGAGGGACGGCCTGGCCGACCGCTCCGGCACCCCCTACACCGCCGTGTGGGGCGCCACCCTCAGCGGTATCGGCAACTGCACCCAGTGGGGCAGCGACCAGCGCTTCGGCCTCGCCATGCTGGTCAAGGGCAGCGCCGCGGCGGTCGCCAACCGGACCATGACGATGCTCTACAACGACCCGGCCGTGGCCGACGAGCAGCGGGGCCTGCTCTGCGTCGACGCACAGGTGCGGGGCCGTACCGTCCACGCCTGCGACACCCACCTCGACTGGCGCGGGAAGACCCCGGAGGAGCAGACGCACCAGATCTACCAGAAGCTGGAACCGGCCACCCGCACCATGCCCGTCGTCCTCGGCGGCGACTTCAACATGACGCCCACCGCCGCACCCCTGCGCTGGCTGTACGACAGCGACCAGGGCACCGGCCCCTTCCGCGAGGTCGACGACACCGACAAGGACCACTTCGCCGCCCGCTGTGCCGGGCAGAGCACCTGCCGCACGGGGGAGAACACCGTGGACGGCCAGTGCGAGGACACCACCGACGCCAAGAAGATCGACTACATCTTCGTGAGCGACCGGCACTTCCGCGACGAGCACGGTGACGCGGCCGGCTGCTCCAGCCCCCCGCTCTCCGACCACCACCTGCTGCGGGGCGCCGCCGCCTGGTCCTGAGCCCTGACCACCGGCACCGCCACCCGCGAAGCGCCCCCGGCACGCCGCCGGGGGCGCTTCGCGCCGCCTTGGACCGGGAGGAGCCGCCACGGCCCGGGACACGTACCCTGGGAGACGTACGCTCGGAAGCGGCAGAGCCGCTCTCACGAAGGACTGAACGAAACTGGGCAAGCGACAGCCCGAAGGCCCGCCGCCCGCACCCACGGTGCAGCGCATCCGACTGCGCTACACCAAGCGTGGCCGCCTCCGGTTCACCAGCCACCGTGACTTCCAGCGCGCCTTCGAGCGCGCGCTGCGCCGCGCCGAGGTGCCGATGGCGTACTCGGCCGGGTTCACTCCGCACCCCAGAGTGTCCTACGCCAACGCCGCGCCCACCGGCACGGCCAGTGAGGCGGAGTACCTGGAGATCGCGCTCACCGCGCCCCGTGACCCGGAGCGGCTGCGCGGTCTCCTCGACGAGTCGATGCCCACCGGCCTCGACATCGTCGACGCGGTCGAGGCCCGTACCCCGGGACTCGCCGACCGGCTGACGGCCTCCGTCTGGGAACTGCGCCTGGACGGCGTGGACCCGGCCGAGGCGGACCGGGCGGTCGCGGCCTTCGACGGCGCCGAGACCGTCGAGGTGCAGCGCCAGACCAAGAACGGCGTCCGCACGTTCGACGCCCGCTCCGCGGTGGTGCGGCTGGCCCGGGTGGAAACGCCAGGTGCGGCGGCCGATAGGCCGAGCGACCGGCCCTGTGCGATACTGCGGCTGGTTGTTCGGCACGTGACGCCTGCCGTACGACCCGACGACGTCCTGTCCGGTCTCCGCGCCGTGGCCGACCTGGCGCCGCCGGTCCCCGCAGCGGTGACCAGGCTGGCGCAGGGGCTGCTCGATGAAGAGATCGGCACGGTGACCGACCCGCTCGCGCCCGACCGCGAGGCAGACCCGGCCGCCCCGGCCGCTTCAGAAGGGGCCGCCGAAGCCGCCGCCGCGAAGGTGCCTGCTTAGGGAAGGTTCCGTAGGGACGGACGTCGAAAGCGCCGCCCTCGTACTCGGGAGCCACCTGGGTCGGGCAGCGCACCGACCACAAGACTTTCGCCAGGCCGTACGCGACAAGGTGTACGGAACCGGCGAGACAGGACACAGAGAGCTCCCGTGCGGCGCCCGCGCCCCGGACGGCGGCCATCGCGCAACCGCGAGGCCGCGGACGTCAGCGGTGTCCGATCGATGCGATCGGACACCGGACCAGCGCGGCGCCCGGGGGCCTGACGGGAGATTCGCCCGCATGCTCGAACCGACCGAGCCCACCCAGGGTTCCGAAGAACTGAACACCCCCAGCGACACGCTGCCGCCGCGCCGTCGGCGCCGCGCCGCGTCGCGTCCGGCGGGCCCGCCCGGTGCCGCCGAGGCACCGGCCGAGGTCACCGCTCCGGCTGTATCGCCTGCGTCCGCCGAGGACGTCGGGGCCGCCGGGAACACGGCCGCCGGGACTCCGGCCGCCGAGGAGCCCGCCGCTCCCGCGCGCCGCACCCGCCGTCGGGCCTCCGCGCCCACCGGGACACCGAAGGCCACCGAGGCCCCGGCCGCCGAGACCGTCGTCCCGGCGACCGCCGCCGAGGAGACCCAGGCGGTGGACGAGACGTCCGCCGGGACCGTCGAGAGCGGCGAGGCCGCCGCTCCGCGCCGTACCCGCCGCCGCGCCACGCGCAGCGTGTCCGCGCCCACCGGTGCCGCCGACGAGGCCGCCGAGAGCGGTGCCGTGAGCGGTACGGAGGAGCCGGCCGCGCCCGCGGAGGCCGCCGCCGAGACCGCCGCGCCCGCCCGCCGGACCCGCCGCCGCGCGTCCGCCGCCGCCGGTGCGCCGCAGCCCGCCGAGACCGCCGCGCCGGCCGAGGAGCCCGCCGCCGTCGAGGCCGCCGAGGAGCCCGCCGCGCCGCGTGCCCGTCGCCGTGCCACGCGCAAGGTGTCGGCGCCCGCTGCCGAGGCCGCCGTGGAGACGGCGGCCGAGGCGCCGGTCGCGGAGGAGTCCGCTCCCGCCGCAGAGGTTGCCGAAGAGCCCGCCGCGCCGCGTGCCCGCCGCCGGGCCACCCGCAAGGGCGCGGCGTCCGCCGCCGAGGTGAGCGAGCCCGCCGCCGCGGCTCCCGCCGCCGAGCCCGCGCCCGCCGCCGAGGAGTCCGCGCCGCGTCGCGGCCGCCGCCGGGTGGAGCGGCGCGCCGCGACCGGGTTCTCCGAGCCCGCCGCGCGCTCCGGCGCCGGGGACGACGCGCCGAGCAAGCCCGCGCGGCCCGCCGTCGCCGTCTTCCAGCCGCCGGTCTTCGCCGAGCCGAAGTTCCAGTTCCAGACCCCGCAGCGGGCCGCCGCCGAGGCGGCCGCCGAGGCCGCGCACGACGAGGAGCCCGACGGGACCGAGACCCCCGTGGCGGAGCCGGCCGCGCGGACCGAGCCGGCCGAGCAGCCCGGGGCGCGGCGCCGCCGCCGTCGCCGGGGCGCCGCCGACGAGGAGCCCGAGGCCCGTACCGCCGAGGACGCCGTCGAGGCGCCCGCCGAGCCCGCCGACGACGAGGCGGAGTCCGCCAAGGGCGCCGAGTCCGCCGAGTCCGCGGAGGAAGCGGATCTCACGGACGGCGACGACGGCGACGACGGTGAGGAGTCCGGTTCCCGCCGGCGCCGCCGCCGCGGTGGCCGCCGCCGGCGCCGCGGCGAGGCCGCCGAGCACGGTGACGAGGAGCCGGAGGAGAGCGGTGAGCTCGCCGCCGCGCAGGCCGCGCAGGACGCCGAGGACACCGCCGAGCAGGTCGAGGAGGACGCCGAGGACGCGTCCGAGGAGAGCGACGAGGGCGAGGAGCACGCGGGCGGCGGCAACAGCAGCAGCCGCCGCCGTCGCCGCAGGCGTCGCCGGGCCGGGGACGGCGCCCAGGACGGCGAGCCGTCCGCCGACGACCCCGAGCGCACCGTCGTCAAGGTCCGCGAGCCGCGCGGCAAGAAGGACGAGCGGCCCGGCGGCGGCAGCGACGAGGTCCAGTCCATCAAGGGCTCGACCCGCCTGGAGGCGAAGAAGCAGCGCCGCCGCGAGGGCCGCGAGCAGGGCCGCCGCCGCGTCCCGATCATCACCGAGGCCGAGTTCCTGGCCCGCCGCGAGGCCGTCGAGCGCGTGATGGTGGTCCGGCAGAACGGCGACCGCACGCAGATCGGCGTCCTTGAGGACGATGTGCTCGTCGAGCACTACGTCAACAAGGAGCAGGCCGTCTCGTACGTCGGCAACGTCTACCTCGGCAAGGTGCAGAACGTCCTGCCGTCGATGGAGGCCGCCTTCATCGACATCGGCAAGGGCCGCAACGCCGTGCTGTACGCGGGCGAGGTCAACTTCGAGGCGCTCGGCATGGGCAACGGGCCGCGCCGCATCGAGTCCGCCCTGAAGTCCGGGCAGTCCGTCCTCGTCCAGGTCACCAAGGACCCGATCGGACACAAGGGCGCCCGCCTGACCAGCCAGGTCTCTCTGCCGGGCCGCTACCTCGTGTACGTCCCCGAGGGCTCGATGACCGGCATCAGCCGCAAGCTGCCCGACACCGAGCGGGCCCGGCTGAAGACCATCCTCAAGAAGATCGTCCCCGACGACGCGGGCGTCATCGTGCGCACCGCCGCCGAGGGCGCGAGCGAGGAGGAGCTGCGCCGCGACGTCGAGCGGCTCCAGGGGCAGTGGGAGGACATCCGCAAGAAGGCGAAGAACGGCAACTCCAGCGCGCCGACCCTGCTGTACGGCGAGCCGGACATGACCGTCCGCGTGGTGCGCGACATCTTCAACGAGGACTTCTCCAAGGTCGTCGTCAGCGGTGACGAGGCGTGGGAGACCATCCACGGCTATGTCGCGCACGTCGCCCCGGACCTCGCCCCGCGCCTGTCGCGCTGGACGAGCGAGGTCGACGTCTTCGCCACGTACCGGATCGACGAGCAGCTCGCCAAGGCGCTGGACCGCAAGGTCTGGCTGCCCAGCGGCGGTTCGCTGGTGATCGACCGGACCGAGGCGATGGTCGTCGTCGACGTCAACACCGGCAAGTTCACCGGCCAGGGCGGCAACCTGGAGGAGACGGTCACCAGGAACAACCTGGAGGCGGCCGAGGAGATCGTGCGCCAGCTCAGGCTGCGCGACCTCGGCGGCATCATCGTGATCGACTTCATCGACATGGTCCTGGAGTCCAACCGCGACCTGGTGCTGCGCCGCCTGCTGGAGTGCCTGGGCCGCGACCGCACCAAGCACCAGGTGGCCGAGGTGACCTCGCTGGGCCTGGTGCAGATGACCCGCAAGCGGGTGGGCCAGGGCCTGCTGGAGTCCTTCTCCGAGACCTGCGTCCACTGCAACGGCCGCGGTGTCATCGTGCACATGGAGCAGCCCACGGCCGCCGGGGGCGGCGGCAAGCGCCGCAAGCGCGCCCGCGCCGGTGCCGAGCAGCCGCACGAGCACGAGCACGAGACCGCGGCGGTCCAGGCCGCCGTGCCCACCGCCGAGGAGGAGGCGGAGGCCGAGGCCGACGTCGTCGTCGAGGCGCAGGCCGAGCCGGTCGAGGTGCCCGCGTTCGAGCTGTCCCCGGACGAGGAGCTGTACAGCTCCGTCGCCGAGGCGGAGGCCGCCGCGTCCCGTGGCCGCGGCCGGCGCCGGGCGAGCCGGCGGGCGTCCGCCCCGGCGGGCGCGCCGAAGGCGGCGGCGGACGGCGCGGCCCCGGCCGCTCCCGAGGTGCCGACCGCTCAGCAGGTGACCGCGGAGCAGGAGGCCGGGCGCCCGGTGCGTCCGGAGCCCGCCGAGGCGGCGCAGGCCGAGCCGGTGGCCGCCGAGGACCCGGTCGTCCCGGCCGCCGGGCCGGAGGCGCCGGTGGCCGAGGAGGCCGCGCCGAAGGGCCGTACCCGCCGCCGCGCGACCCGCAGGGCGTCGGCTCCGGCCGGTTCCCCGGCGGGAGCCGAGGCGGCCGTGGTGACGGTCGCGGAGACCGCGCCCGAGCCGCAGCCGGTCCCGGCCGAGGAGGCCGCCCCGGCGGTCGCTCCGGCCGAGGCCGAGGCGCCCGCGGAAGAGGCGGCTCCGGCCCGTCCGCGCCGCCGTGCGGTGCGCAAGGCCACCGCGCCGACCGCGTCCGAGGAGGCGGCCGTCGTGGTCGTCCCGTCGGGCCAGGCCGGTGCGGAGGAGCCCGCTGCGGCCGCCGAGTCCGAGGCGGCCGAGGAGGCTCCGGCCAAGAAGACGGTCCGCAAGGCCGCCAAGAAGGCCACGGCGAAGAAGGCCGCGACCAAGAAGACGGCGGCCAAGAAGACCGTGGCGAAGAAGGCGACGGCCAAGAAGGCGACGAAGACCGCCAAGACGGCCGGCGCCGCGAAGAAGTCGGCGGCGAAGAAGACCGCGGCGTCCCCGGCCTCCGCCGCGGCCGACGAGAGCTGATCCGTCCGCACCGGGAGGCGGGCCGTCCCCGGCCCGCCTCCCGCATCCGCCCCGCCCGGTGATCGCACATGATCACTGGGCGTGGCGAACGGGACACAACACGGTCGTATCCGGTGTGTTCCCGGTCCGGCCCGTAGGAAAAGATCTTCTTTCCGGGCTGATAACGTGACCCCGGGCTCGGTGGCTGCTACGCGCGTCGGCCCGCAGCCGATGTGCAGCACCCGCGTCACGTCGTCCGCACAGCGGCTGCTCTCGCGAGGACACCTGCGGGGCAGGTCCGCTGCGAAAGCCGTTCGCCGCCCACCGGTCGGCGAGCGACCAGGGGCGCGGACGCGTGATTGGCACGCCGCCGCTTCCCGACCCTTGAACATGGTGCGCCGTCGAGGTCGCCGAATGAGGAGGGGGATGTCGTGAGCGACACCCATGAGTTGATACCGGCCGCCAAACCCGTCATCGGGGAGGACGAGATCGAGGCGGCGGTGCGCGTGCTGCGCAGCGGCCGGGTCGTCCAGGGCCCGGAGGTGGCCGCGTTCGAGGCGGAGTTCTCGGACCTGGTGGAGGGGCGGCACTGCGTCGCGGTCAACTCCGGCACCTCCGCGCTGCACCTCGCGCTGCTCGCCCTCGGGCTCGGCCCGGGGGACGAGGTGATCGTCCCGTCCTTCTCCTTCGCGGCCTCGGCCAACGCCGTGCGCCTGGTCGGCGCCGACGTGGTCTTCGCCGACATCGAGGCGGACACCTTCTGCCTGGACCCCGCGGCCGTCGAGGCGGCCCTCACGCCGCGCACCGCCGCGATCATGCCGGTCCACCTGTACGGCCACCCCGCGGCGATGGACCGGATCATGGCCATCGCCGAGAAGCACGGCCTGGCCGTGGTCGAGGACGCCTGCCAGGCGCACGCGGCCGCGCTGCACGGCACGCCGGTCGGTGCCTTCGGCGCCGCGGGCACGTTCAGCTTCTACCCCACCAAGAACATGCACGCCCTCGAGGGCGGCCTGGTCAGCACCGCCGACGCGGAGCTGGCCCGCACCCTGCGCCTGCTGCGCAACCAGGGCATGGAGCAGCGCTACGCCAACGAGATCGTCGGCGCCAACATGCGCATGACCGACGTGGCCGCCGCGATCGGGCGGGTCCAGCGCGCCAAGCTGGACGGCTGGACCGAGCAGCGCATCGCCAACGCCTCCTACCTCACCGAGCACATCACCGCGCCGAACGTGGTCACGCCGAAGGTCGCCGAGGGCGCCCGGCACGTGTACCACCAGTACACCGTCCGGGTCCGGGGCGACCGGGACGCCGCGATGGCCCGCCTGACCGAGGCCGGCATCGGCAACGCCGTGTACTACCCGACGCCGATCCACCGGCTCAAGCCGTACTGGGAGCCGGACCAGAAGGCCGGCCGCACCTGGGACCTGCCGGAGACCGAGCGCGCCGCCGCCGAGGTCGTGTCGCTGCCCGTCCACCCGGCCCTGGCCCAGGCGGACCTGGAGCGCATCGTGTCCGCCGTGAACGCGCTGGGAGAGCAGCAGTGACCACCACCAAGGCCCTGCGGGCGGGACTCGTCGGACTGGGTTCGATGGGGCGCCACCACGCCCGCGTCCTGGCCGGCCTCGAAGGCGTCGAGTTCGTCGGCGCCGTCGACCCGATGGGCGACAAGCACGGCGCCGCGCACGGCGCGCCCGTGCTGAGCACCGTCCAGGAACTGATCGACCTGGGCGTCGACTACGCCGTCGTGGCGTGCCCCACCGGGCTGCACGAGGAGGTCGGCCTGGCGCTCGCCGAGGCCGGTGTCTGCGCGCTGGTGGAGAAGCCGGTCGCCGACACCGTGGCGGGGGCGCGGCGCCTGGTCGAGGCGTTCGAGTCGCGCGGCCTGGTGGCCGGAGTCGGCCACATCGAGCGGTGCAACCCGGCGCTGCGTTCGCTGCGGGCCCGTCTGGAGGCCGGTGAGCTGGGCGACGTCTACCAGGTCGTGACGCGGCGTCAGGGCCCCTTCCCGCACCGCATAGCCGATGTCGGCGTGGTCAAGGACCTGGCGACGCACGACATCGACCTCACCGGCTGGGTGACGGGCAGCCCGTACGTCTCCATCACCGCGCACACCGTCTCCAAGAGCGGCCGCGAGCACGAGGACATGGTCTCCGCGGTCGGCCGCCTCGAGGACGGCACCATGGTGAACCACCTGGTCAACTGGCTGAGCCCGCTCAAGGAGCGCTTCACCTCGGTCACCGGCGAGCGCGGCTGCTTCATCGCGGACACCCTCACCGCCGACCTGACGTTCCACTCCAACGCCGCGGTGACGACCGAGTGGGAGGCCCTCCAGGCCTTCCGCGGCGTCTCCGAGGGCGACATGATCCGGTACGCCATCCAGAAGCGCGAGCCGCTCCTCGTGGAGCACGAACTGTTCCGCGACGCGGTGCTCGGCAAGCCCGCGGACATCTGCACCCTGCGCCAGGGCATGCGGACGGTGGAGGTGGCGGCGGCGGTGCTGGAGTCGGCCACGCAGAACCGGAGCGTCTCCCTTCAGCCGGAGGACCTGGCATCCCATGCCTGAGAGAGCGGTGAGTGCCACACCCGACGTGAGTGTGGTCGTCGCCGTCTACAACACCATGCCCTACCTGACGGAGTGCCTGAACTCCCTGGTGGGGCAGAGCATCGGCCGCAAGCGGCTGGAGATCGTCGCGGTCGACGACGGCTCCACGGACGACAGCGGTCGTGAACTCGACCGCTTCGCCGCGCTCTACCCGGACACCGTCAAGGTGATCCACCAGGCCAACTCCGGCGGCCCGGCCGCACCCAGCAACCGGGCGCTGGAGGTGGCCACGGGCCGGTACGTGTACTTCATCGGCTCCGACGACCACCTCGGGGAGAAGGCGCTGGAGCGCATGGTGGCGTGCGCCGACAAGCACGGTTCGGACGTCGTCGTCGGCAAGATGGTCGGCACGAACGGCCGGTACGTCCACCAGGCCCTGTTCAAGAAGAGCGACCCGGACGTCAGCCTCTACGACTCGGCGCTGCCGTTCACGCTGGCCAACACCAAGCTGTTCCGGCGCGAGCTGGTCGAGCGGCACAAGCTGCGGTTCCCGGAAGACATGCCGGTGGGCAGCGACCAGCCGTTCACCATCGAGGCGTGCGTGCGCGCGCGCAGGATATCGGTGGTGGCCGACTACACCTGCTACTACGCGGTCAAGCGCGGGGACGCCAGCAACATCACCTACCGCGCCGACCATCTGGCCCGGCTGCGCTGCGCGGCGCAGATCATGGACTTCACGGCCGGTCTCATCGAGCCGGGGCCGCGGCTCGACGCCGTACTGCTGCGGCATTTCACCTGGGAGCTGTCCAAGCTCGTCCAGGACGACTTCCCCGCCCTCGACCGCCAGGTGCAGCGGGAGATCTGCGCGGGCATCGGACGGCTGGCCGACGCCTACTTCACCGACGGCATCCGGGACGCCCTGGACGTCAGGCGCCGGGTGCGGATCTGCCTGGCCCAGGCCGGCGCGGTCGACGCGCTGTGCGAGGCGATCACGTCCGAGACGACGGGTGAGGGCCCGTCGCTGCTCATGGAGGACGGACGCGTCCACGTCCGCTACCCGGGCTTCCGCGCCGCGTGGCCCGGACTGCCCGACCGCTGCTACGAGGTGTTCCAGGACAACGTCGCCGGGCAGCTCGCCCGGGGGACGGAACTGCTCGACAGCGCCTGGGAGCAGCACGGCGAGCGGATCACCTACCGGGCGTCCGTCCGGGTCCCGGTGACCGGTGACACCGGCGGCGCCGGGATCACGCTGCGCCTCACGCAGGGCGCCCTGCCCAAGTCGGCGGACAAGGCCGGCGGCAGGCCGCTGCCGGCCGGGACCCGGCTCGCCGACCCGGTGGGGGAGATCACCCGCGAGCCCGCCGCCGACGGCCGCGGGACCGTGGTGGACGCCCGGATCCCGCTGGCGCGGCGCACCGCCAAGCTGGGGGTGCGGGTCTATCTGGACATCGCCGGTTCGACGTACGAGATCCCCGTGCCCGGCAAGGACAAGCCCATGCCGTTGGCCCGTCTGTGGGGCGGCAGCGACGCCCCCTACCGGGCGAGCGCCGTCGTGAACGGCAAGGGCCGTGTGGTGGTTTCCACCGCGCAGCTGTATCCGCCGCTGACCACCCGGGTGAGGACGGTACTGGCCTCCTCGCAGAAGCGCGTGCTGACCCCCCGGGTGCGGGCGGCCCTCGCCCGGCGTCTGAAGAGACTCCGGGCGGTCGGCCTCCGGCCGACCGGTGCCAAGAAGCCGAACGGTTCGAAAAGGAAGTAACGACCGCTCATGAACATCTGTGTAGTAGCGCTCGGCAAGATCGGGCTTCCGCTGGCGGTGCAGTTCGCCGCCAAGGGGCACCGGGTCATCGGCGCGGACGTCAACGAGAAGGTCGTCGAGCTGGTCAACGCCGGTACGGAGCCGTTCCCCGGTGAACACGAGCTGGACGTCAAGCTCAAGGAGGCCGTCGACGCGGGACTGCTCAGCGCGACCACGGACACCGCGGCGGCCGTCGCGCAGTCCGAGGCCGTCGTCGTCGTCGTTCCGCTGTTCGTCGACGCCGAGGGCGTGCCGGACTTCGGCTGGATGGACTCGGCCACCGAGGCGATCGCCAAGGGCCTGAAGCCGGGCACCCTCGTCTCGTACGAGACCACGCTGCCGGTCGGCACCACCCGTACCCGCTGGGCGCCGATGCTGGCCGAGGGCTCCGGCCTGAGTGCGGGCGAGGACTTCCACCTGGTCTTCTCGCCCGAGCGCGTCCTCACCGGCCGGGTCTTCTCCGACCTGCGCCGCTACCCGAAGCTGGTCGGCGGCATCGACGAGGCCTCCACGGCCCGCGGTGTGGCGTTCTACGAGCAGGTCCTCGACTTCGACGAGCGGGACGACCTGCCCCGGGCGAACGGCGTGTGGGACCTGGGCACCGCCGAGGCGTCCGAGCTGGCCAAGCTCGCCGAGACCACCTACCGGGACGTCAACATCGGCCTGGCCAACCAGTTCGCGCGCTTCGCCGACGGCAACGGCATCGACGTCAAGAAGGTCATCGAGGCCTGCAACTCGCAGCCCTACAGCCACATCCACCAGCCGGGCATCGCGGTCGGCGGCCACTGCATCCCGATCTACCCGCGGATGTACCTGTGGAACGACCCGTCCGCCACGGTCGTGCGCTCCGCCCGCGAGGCGAACGCGGCGATGCCCGAGTACGCCGTCGACCTGCTGGCCGCCGCCTACGGCGACCTGACCGGCGTGCACGTCCTCGTGCTGGGCGCCGCCTACCGCGGCGGCGTCAAGGAGACCGCGTTCTCCGGTGTCTTCCCGACCGTGGAGGCGCTGAAGGCGCGCGGGGCCGTCCCCTTCGTCTCGGACCCGATGTACACGGCCGAGGAGCTCGCCGCACACGGCCTGGCCCCGCACCAGGGCGAGAAGGTCACCGCCGCGATCCTCCAGGCCGACCACGCCGAGTACCGCTCGCTGACCCCGGCCGACCTGCCGGACGTCACCGTGCTGGTCGACGGCCGCCGTACGACCGACCCGGAGGCGTGGAAGGGCGTGCGCCGGGTCGTCATCGGCGGCTGACCCGCCCGTCCCGCGGGAGGCGGCACCCACCGGTACGACCGGGGTGCCGCCTCCCGCGTTTCCCGCCCGTGGATACGACGACGGCCGGTCCCCTGCTCCCGCGGAGCGGGAGGGGGACCGGCCGTTGTCGTGCGCGGGACGTCCTAGTCGAGCACGGGCAGGTGCTCGAACAGGGTGAGGTCCATGCGGTTGGTGACCGTCAGATGCGGGTGCGTCCGGGCCATCCGCCACGCCGTCGTCGTGGCGTTGGTGTCCGCCAGGAAGACGTGCTGCGTCTCGTCGAGACGCAGCTGCGGCAGCGCCTCGTTGGCGGCGATCTTCGCCAGGATCCGCGGGCGCACCACCCGGTACCCGCGCTGGAACACCTTCTTGTGGAAGCCGTGCGCCACCTTGTTGTGGGCGCGCCGGGCGACCTTCACCGCCAGCTCGGGTGCGACCGCGTCGCGCTGCCGCTCCGCCAGCCGGTCGGCGCGGCGCAGCACCGCGCGGGGCGCCCGGTACACGACGAAGCGCTCACCGCGCGGGATGAACAGCGACGCCTCGGCCGTCTCGATGGTGACGAAGGAGACGCGCGGGTCGAGGTCGGTCCGGGTCCACGCCTTGCGGCGGGCGGTGACCAGGTCGACCTGGACGCCACGGCGGACGAGTTCGTTCGCGAAGTTGGCGACCCGGCGCGGGCGGGCCGGCGTGTAGGCGAGGATGACGACCCGGCCCGGCTCCGCCGCCGAGACCTCGACGGCCGCGGACTCCGCTCCGGCGGGGATCTCCCGCGGCGCGGACGGCTCCGGTGCCTCCGGCGCCTCCGGTGCCGACGGGATCTCGATGGCCGGTGCCCGGTCCTCGTACACCTCGATGAGCTGCCGCCCGACCACTTCGCGGCTGTACTTGGCCATCAGCTCCCGGCGCGCCTTCTCCAGGTCCAGCTCGTGGAAGCGCTCGCGCAGCTTCCAGTACGCGTCCGTGATGACGGTCGGGTCGTCGCTGACGTCCATCAGCGCGCCGGCGAGGTCCTCCAGGCCGGCCAGTGTCTCCTCGGGCCCGTGGCTCTTGGTCACCAGGACCGGCAGGCCGGCCGCGTTCGCCTCGACGACGGTCATGCCGAAGGTCTCGAAGCGGCTGGCGTGCACCAGCAGGTCGTACTGGTGCATGAGCGCGTTGACCTCCTCCGGCGGCACCGGCGGGAGGACACGGAAGCGGTCGCCCAGGCCCAGCTCCGCGGCCCGCTCGCACAGCTCGTCCTCCAGCGCGCCGGCGCCGACCATGGTCAGCGTCGCCTCCGGCTCCTGCTCTGCGACCAGGGCGAACGCCTCCAGCAGCGGCATGACGCCCTTGTGCGGGAGCAGACGGCCGAGGTACAGCCACTTCAGCAGCTTCTCGGAGGGCGTGGCCTCGGGCGTGAACCGGTCGAAGTCGATGACGTTCGGAAGGATCCGGATCTTGCCCGCGTGGTGCGGGAACTCGCGCACGATCTGGTCGCGCAGATAGCTGCCGACGCACAGGAACTCGTCCGCGCGCTCCAGCACCTCGTCGTACAGGCGGCGCCCGGCCGACTGCTTGAAGATCTTCTCCAGGAAGGTGGAGTGCTCGGTGATCACGATCCGCGCGTCGGGCCGGGCCAGACGCATCGCGTGCACACCGCCGTAGATCGCGGTGTGGGCGTGGACGACCGGTGCCTCGATCCGGCCGGTCGGCAGCGCCTTGCGCAGCGCGGCCTCCTGCGCGGTGGCCCAGGCGGCGTAGTTGCGGCGGGTGGTCAGCGGCACCGGCACACGGGTGACGACCCCGGTCGGGGTGTCGAGGACGGGGATCAGCTCGCGGCGGTCCAGCAGGCGGTCGGCCGTCACCTTGACGGCGTCCTCGAGGAGGGCGGGCGCGGATCCCGACCAGTCCTCGGTGTGCAGGATCGAGATGCGGTCGTAGTGGTCCCGCACGGCCTCGGTGGCGGCCTGCACGAACGACCCGGCGAACGGGTTGTTCGGCGACGGGTACCAGGGCGTGACCACCGCGAGGTCGGCGGGCTCGCTGACCCGGCCGCCGTTGTCGTACGGCTCCAGCCGGAACTCGATGCCCGGCCGGCGGCGCAGTGCCGCCCACGCGAGCGGGAGCGCCTGGGCGTCACCGGCGACGAGCAGCCCGGCGCCGCGCAGCGGGCCGTTCGAGGCCAGGACGAGCTTGCGCGCCGCCCGCCACGCGGAGCCCTTCTTGTCCCGCTCGACGCGCAGCACGCGCACGCCGGGGATCTCCGGCAGGTCGTCCCATTCGGGGCGGTCCGCGATCACCAGGACGACGGGGCGTCCCTCGGCCGCGAACCCCTCGACGTGGGCCCGGGTGGCCCGGACCCGGTACTCGCCCAGGGCGAGGTACAGGACGTGGCCGGTCGTGGTCGTGCTGGTGCTCATCGGGTCCCTCCCACCAGGTCGCGCATCCGCTGCTCCCACGGCCCGAGAGTGGCCTCGCGGGTGTATGTCTGGGCGTGGGCCACGGCCTGGTCGTGCTGTGCGCGGTCGATGCCGCGGGCGCCCTCGGCGGCCGCGATGAACGACTTGGCGACCTCGTCGGCGGTCAGTTCGCTGCCGCGGTACCACAGCGGGTAGCCGTCGAGCACCTCGGTCGCGGCGATGTCGGGCCGGTGCACCGAGACGATGGGCTTGCCGGACGCCATGTACTCGAAGACCTTGCCGGACGTCACATAGCGGGCGCCGGGAACGCAGAAGACCAGCGCGTCCGTCCGCTCGTAGACGGCCCTGGCCTCGGTCTTGCCGAAGGCGCCGCGGTAGTGGACGCCGATGTTCTCCTCCACCGGCAGCCGCTCCATGAGCGGCGCCACGTCCTGCGGGAAGAAGCCCAGGTGGCCGTGGATGTCCAGTTCGGCGTCGCGGAGCAGCGGATGGCTGCGGGCCAGCCGCCAGCCCTCGAAGAGCTCTTCGAGGGGGAGGTAGGAGGTGACGGTGCCCAGATAGCCGAAGCGGAGCGGGCGGTCGGCGGGGGGCGGCGAGAAGGGCAGGTCGCCCATCAGCTCGGGCTCCCAGCCGTTCGGCACCACGGTCATGCGGTCCGCGGCGTACGGGTACCGGTCGATGTGCCACTGCCGCATGCCGTCGTTGACGAAGACGATCTCGGAGGCGTCCCGCAGCACCTTCGCCTCCCACTCGAAGGCCTTGCTGTCCTCCGGGAACTTCAGCTCCTCGGTGAACTGGTTGAAGGTCCACGAGTCGCGGTAGTCGACCGCGTAGGGGACGCGCAGGAGCTTTCCGAGCACCTGGGCGGCGGCGAAGGAGACGAAGGGGTTCCCGGTCGCTATGATCAGGTCGAATTTCTGCTTGAAATGCGCCTTCACCGCGTGGGAGAGAACACCGGGTATCCAGGTGAGGTAGTGCTCGGGGAACACCTTGTTCTGGAAGAGCTTGTACAGGTTCCCGGCGACCGTCGGGAAATTACGGCGCAGCCGGCCGTACTTGCGTATCTCCTTCTCCCAGGCGTAGTACCCCATGGGGGGCCGCACCACGGTGACATCGGGGTCGATGGTGTCCTCTAGGGACGGGTCGCAGGCGTTGTGCAGGTACGTCTGGAAGAACTCGCGCGGGGCGGTGTAGACGGTGACGTCCCATCCGGCCTTCGCGAAGTGGTTGGCCGTGGCACGGGCCCGGAATATGCCGCTCGCGCGGCTCGGAGGAAAGTAGTACGCGAGATAGAGAACGCGTGGACGGCGTCCGCGTGATCCAAGCGGCATGGTGGTCGGGGAACCCTTTCTATGGGCACATTGGGTAGAGAATTACCGCCGCGCGCCACATGTCACGTGCTGTCTTTGTGCTCGGTGTGCGGTTCAGCGCTCGGTGAGAACGCCGTCCTTCTCGTCGTACAGGGAACCGGTCTGCGGGCACTCCCAGGTGCCGCTGCCGTCCTCGTGCTCGGTCAGCCGGACACCGGCCCGCCCGACCCAGCCGATGCGGCGCGCGGGGACTCCGACGACCAGCGCGAAGTCCGGCACGTCCTTGGTCACGACGGCGCCGGCGGCGACCATCGCCCAGCGGCCGACCCGCACCGGGGCGACACACACCGAACGCGCCCCGAGCGAGGCGCCCTCCTGGACCTTGACGCCCACGGCCTCCCAGTCGCCGCCGCGCTTCTGCTTGCCGGCGGGGTCGACGGAGCGCGGGTTGTGGTCGTTGGTGAGCACCACGGCGGGGCCGACGAAGACACCGTCGCCGAGCTCGGCGGGTTCGTACACGAGAGCGTAGTTCTGCAGCTTGACGTTGTCGCCTATCCGCACACCGGTGCCCACGTACGCTCCGCGGCCCACCACGCAGCCTTCGCCGAGCCGGGCGTCCTCGCGGATCTGCGCGAGCTCCCAGACGCTGCTCCCGGCCCCGATCTCGGCGGTCTCGGCGACCTGGGCAGTGGGCTGAACCCTGTAGTTCACTCTCTATGCCTTCCGGTGTTGGGCTTTGCCCAGGAAGCATACGGGGTGGCTGGAACGGGCCATGTCCCGTGCCGAGCGCCCTCGGCCGGACGTGCGGAGGGCGTCCGCCGCCCCCGGCCCGTGCCCGCCGGCCCGCACCTCCGCGACCGCGTCGAACACCCCCCGGACGCCCCCTGACGTGCCGTCGGGCGGTGGCCGCGACCGGTGTCAAGGAGCTCTTCCTGTGCGGCGGCTGTGATCCTTGTCATGCCCCGGAGGAGGGCGCGGCGGACGGCGTGCGGGGGAGGGGCGCCCGCTCCCGGCGGAAAGCTGTCCTTATATACGCGCGGTCTACGCGCGGTGCTGCGGCGGTGCTGCGCCCCGGTGGCCTGTGGTGCGCCCCCGGTGGCCTGTGCGGGGTCCGCGGGCCCGGTTTGACCCCTCACGCCGGGCCCCGTAACCTTGACCGTCGGCGTGTCGATCGGCACGCCACATCCCCGTAAACCTCTTCCTTCCGGGCACGGGCCGTGACCGGGAGAGGCCGTGCGTGTCCTGTGTCCGGGCGGCTGGACTGCGGGGGTGCCGTTTCCGAGCGAGAGAGTGAGATCCGCGTGTACGCCATCGTGCGCAGCGGTGGTCGCCAGCACAAGGTTGCTGTCGGCGACATCGTTGAGGTTGACAAGATTTCCACTGCCAAGGTTGGCGACACGGTCGAGCTCTCGACCCTGCTCGTTGTCGACGGCGACGCTGTGACCAGCGACCCGTGGGTGCTGGCCGGCATCAAGGTCCAGGCCGAGGTCGTGGACCACCACAAGGGCCAGAAGATCGACATTCTGCGCTACAAGAACAAGACCGGCTACCGCCGTCGTCAGGGCCACCGCCAGCAGTACACGGCGATCAAGGTCACTGAGATCCCCGCGGCTGCGAAGTAAGGGACTGAGGAGACATGGCACACAAGAAGGGCGCATCGTCCACCCGGAACGGTCGCGACTCGAATGCCCAGCGGCTCGGCGTGAAGCGCTTCGGCGGTCAGGTCGTGAACGCCGGTGAGATCATCATCCGCCAGCGCGGCACCCACTTCCACCCCGGCGCGGGCGTCGGCCGTGGCGGCGACGACACGCTGTTCGCGCTCCAGCCCGGCGCGGTGGAGTTCGGCACCCACCGCGGCCGCAAGGTCGTGAACATCGTCCCGGTCGCCTGACCGGAGGCTTTCGCGAGGCGGACCTCACTTCCCGGTCGGGAAGGCGGGTCCGCCTTTCGCGTGTTACCCAAGAGATATTCCCGTAGTTTCTGGAGGCACCAACATGACCACCTTCGTGGACCGCGTCGAACTGCATGTCGCCGCGGGTAACGGGGGCCACGGCTGTGCCTCCGTGCACCGTGAGAAGTTCAAGCCGCTGGGCGGCCCGGACGGCGGCACCGGCGGACGCGGCGGGGACGTGATCCTCACCGTCGACCAGTCCGTCACCACGCTGCTCGAATACCACCACTCGCCGCACCGCAAGGCCACCAACGGCAAGCCCGGCGAGGGCGGCAACCGGTCCGGCAAGGACGGCGAGGACCTGGTGCTGCCGGTGCCGGACGGCACGGTCGTGCTGGACCGGGCGGGCAACGTGCTGGCCGACCTGATCGGCCACGGCACCTCCTACGTCGCCGCGCAGGGCGGCCGGGGCGGTCTGGGCAACGCGGCGCTGGCCTCGGCACGCCGCAAGGCGCCCGGCTTCGCGCTGCTCGGCGAGCCCGGTGACCTCGGGGACATCGTCCTGGAGCTGAAGACCGTCGCCGACGTGGCGCTGGTCGGCTACCCGAGCGCCGGCAAGTCGTCGCTGATCTCCGTGCTCAGCGCCGCCAAGCCGAAGATCGCCGACTACCCGTTCACCACCCTGGTGCCCAACCTCGGTGTGGTGACGGCGGGTTCGACCGTGTACACCGTCGCCGACGTGCCCGGTCTCATCCCCGGCGCCAGCCAGGGCAGGGGGCTGGGCCTGGAGTTCCTGCGGCACGTGGAGCGGTGCAGCGTCCTCGTGCACGTACTGGACACCGCCACCCTGGAGTCGGACCGCGACCCGGTCTCCGACCTCGACATCATCGAGGAGGAGCTGCGCCAGTACGGCGGCCTGGGCAACCGGCCGCGCGTGGTCGTCCTCAACAAGATCGACGTACCCGACGGCAAGGACCTCGCCGAGATGGTCCGGCCCGACCTGGAGGCGCGCGGCTACCGCGTCTTCGAGGTGTCGGCGGTGGCGCACACCGGCCTGAAGGAGCTGTCGTACGCCCTGGCCGAACTGGTCGCCACGGCGCGGGCCGCCCGGCCGAAGGAGGAGGCGACGCGCGTCGTCATCCGGCCCAAGGCCGTCGACGAGGCCGGTTTCACGGTCACCCGCGAGGAGGAGGGCCTGTTCCGCGTGCGCGGCGAGAAGCCCGAACGCTGGGTGCGGCAGACCGACTTCAACAACGACGAGGCCGTGGGCTACCTCGCCGACCGGCTCAACCGCCTCGGTGTCGAGGAGCAGTTGCTGAAGGCGGGCGCCCGCTCCGGCGACGGCGTCGCCATCGGCCCCGAGGACAACGCGGTCGTCTTCGACTGGGAGCCGTCCGTGATGGCGGGTGCCGAGATGCTCGGCCGCCGCGGCGAGGACCACCGTTTCGAGGCGCCCCGCCCGGCCGCCCAGCGCCGTCGCGACCGGCAGGCCGAGCGCGACGAGACCGAGCAGGAGTACGACGACTTCGAGCCGTTCTAGGGACGGGCGCGGGTGCCCGGCGGCCCCCGCCGCCGCGCACCCGGGCACGCCCTGTGGTCACGGAGTGACGGACGGTCATGTGGCGGGCGTCGCTCACCTTGCACAGCGCTTACCCGGAGTGGGAACATTCCGGGGTTCCCCTTTGCCACAAGGTAGGTCACCTGTGTCCCAGCACATAGCCAAGCCCCGTACCGCCGCAGTGATCCTGGCCGGGGGTACAGGTCAGCGCGTGGGCCTGTCGATCCCCAAGCAGTTGCTGAAGATCGCCGGCAAGGCGGTCATGGAGCACACTCTGGCCACCTTCGAGAAGGCGGACTCGATCGACGAGGTCATCGTGCTGATGGCGCCGGGCTATGTGCCGGACGTGGAGAAGATCGTCGCCAAGGCCGGATTCCGCAAGGTCTCCCGCATCATCGAGGGCGGCGCCACCCGCAACGAGACCACCGAGCGCGCCATCACCGCGCTGACCGAGGGCCTGGCCGAGGGGGAGGACCTCAACGTCCTCTTCCACGACGCCGTGCGCCCCCTGCTGTCACAGCGCGTGATCGACGACTGCGTCACCGCGCTGCGGCGCTACCAGGCGGTCGACGTCGCCATCCCGTCCGCGGACACCATCATCGTGACCCGCACCCACGGCGAGGACGGCGAGTTCATCACCGACATCCCGGACCGCTCCCGGCTGCGCCGCGGCCAGACCCCGCAGGCGTTCAAGCTGTCCACCATCCGGCGCGCCTACGAGATCGCCGCGGGCGACCCGCACTTCCAGGCCACGGACGACTGCTCCGTCGTGCTCAAGTACCTGCCCGACGTGCCGATCCACGTGGTGGCGGGCGACGAGTACAACATGAAGGTCACCCAGCCCGTCGACGTGTTCATCGCCGACAAGCTCTTCCAGCTCGCCTCCACGGCCGCCCCGGAGCAGAACGGCGAGGCGGCCTACCGGGAGCTGCTCACCGGCAGGACCGTCGTCGTCTTCGGCGGCTCGTACGGCATCGGCAAGGACATCGCCGAACTGGCCAGGTCCTACGGCGCGCACGTCTACGCCCTCGCCCGTTCCACCACCGGCACCCATGTGGAGCGGCCGGAGGAGGTCGAGGAGGCGCTGTCCAAGGCGTACGCCGAGACGGGACGCATCGACTACGTCGTCAACACCGCCGGCGTGCTGCGCATAGGCCGGCTCGCCGAGACCGACAACGCCACCATCGAGGAGGCGCTGAAGGTCAACTACCTGGCCCCGGTGCAGATCGCGCGCTCCGCGTACAAGTACCTGGCGGAGAGCGGCGGGCAGCTGCTGCTGTACACCTCCAGCAGCTACACCCGCGGCCGCGCCGAGTACAGCCTCTACTCCTCGACCAAGGCCGCCATGGTCAACCTCACCCAGGCGCTGTCCGACGAGTGGGCCGGCGACGGCGTCCGGGTCAACTGCATCAACCCCGAGCGGACCGCCACCCCGATGCGCACCAAGGCATTCGGCCAGGAACCCGCGGGCACCCTGCTCTCCTCCGAGGCGGTGGCCCGCACCTCGCTCGACGTGCTGCTGTCGGAGCTGACCGGACATGTGATCGACGTCCGCCAGCAGGACCCGACGGCGGCCGCGGACCCGGCCTCGGGGTTCGAACAGGCGCTGGCCGGAGTCCTGGACCGCGAAGACGGCGTGGCATAATCCACTGCAAAAAGCGAATTGCCGCCCAGGCCGCTGTGATTGCCCGTCGGGGGTGTCGTGCACAGGGGCCTGAGTTCCTCAGTTTCACCCCCTTCGATTCTCACGGCCGTCGTCCGATCGGCTCGACACGCGACGAGGTAACCCGGTCCAGGGCCGTGCAGTGACGAAACCGGCACCCTCCTGGAGCAGGTTCCCTGTGATATCCACCGCTATACGCGTCGCCCGGGTGGGCAGTGCGGTCGAGTTGGCCGCGGCGGCCCTCATGCTGCTGGGCTTCCCCCTCCTCACGCTGGCAGCGCTGCTCCCGAACGTCTACGCCTTCGCGGCCGTGGCCCTCATGACGTATCTGACGGACCACTACCTGCACCGCAAGGGCAGCTACCTGGTCGAGCGGCTCGGCAGGACCCGGGCCGGACTCCCCGTCCGGTTCCTGATCCGGCAGCTGCTGCTGATCCTGCTGCTGGCCCGGATGTCGCTCACGAGCGATGTGCCGTTCTACGGCGCGGTCGCCTGCTTCATCGCCTTCTACGCCCTCCAGGTCCCGCACGGAGCGCTGGCCGCCCTGATCCGGCACCGCCGCACCATGCCGGTCGCCACCCGCAACGTCGACCTGGGCTCGCACATACGCATCCCGGACGCGCCGCCGCGCCGGCTGCTGCGCCGCTCCGGCGAGAAGATGCTCCACCTCGACCTCGCCGCCGTCATCGGCCTGCTGGTCGCCGCCGCCACCGACTCGGCCCAGGCCGCCGTCGTCGGCATCTCCGTCACCCTCGGCCTGGGCGCCCTGTACACGCTGGCGCTGCTGCCGTACGCCGGCCGCCGGCGGATGCCCCCCAAGGGCGACAAGGTCAGGGCCGGCCTCGACGCCTGGCTGCGCCAGTACCGGCCCGAGACGGTGCTGTACTTCTCCGGTTCCGACGACGCCGCCTACCAGGTCAACATGTGGCTCGACATGCTGAAGCAGCTGGACACCCGGCCGCTGATCATCCTGCGCGAGCGGGCGATCCTGGAGAACCTCGCGCCCACCACGGTCCCCGTCGTCTGCGTGCCCGGCGGCGTGCACCTGATGAACATGGACCTGCCCACCGTGCGGGTCGCCCTCTACCCGGCCAACGCGGGCAAGAACATCCACATGCTGCGCCTGCCCACCATGAAGCACGTCTTCATCGGCCACGGCGACAGCGACAAGGCCGCCAGCGTCAACCCGTTCAGCAAGGCCTACGACGAGATCTGGACGGCGGGCCGGGCCGGCCGCGACCGCTACGCCGTGGCCGACGTCGGCGTGCGCGACGAGGACATCGTCGAGGTCGGCCGCCCGCAGCTGGCCCCGATCCAGGTGCGCGACGGCGTCCCCGAGGGGCGCGTACCCACCGTCCTGTACGCCCCGACCTGGGAGGGCTGGGACGACAACCCGGGCAACACCTCCCTGGTCCTCGCGGGCGAGAACATCGTGCGGCACCTCCTGCGCGCCGACCCGCCGGTCCGGGTGCTGTACAAGCCGCACCCGTTCACCGGCAACCGCAGCGCACGGGCCCGGACCGCGCACCAGCGGATCACCGCCCTGATCGAGAAGGCCGCCGCCGAGCGCGCCGCCGACCCGCGGTTCACCGCCGACACGGCCGCGCACGCCGCGGAGAAGGCCGCCGCCCGCGCCGAGCTGGCCCGGCTGGAGGCGCGGCTCGCCGTGCTGGCCGCCAGCGTCAAGGACAAGGGCGACGAGGCCGAGGCCACCCGCGACAGCCTCGTCGACATCCCCCGGCACGAGGAGGCCGACGAGCTGCGGGCCCGCTGGAACGACGCCTACTGGCGGTCCGTCGGCAGCTGGCAGCACCGCGTCATCACCGGCGCCGCACCGCGGCTGTACGACTGCTTCAACGTCGCCGACGCGATGGTCTCCGACATCTCCAGCGTGGTCTCCGACTACATCGCCAGCGGCAGGCCCTACGCCGTCACCGACTCCGCGGGCCTGGGCCCCGAGGAGTTCAAGCGGCAGAACACCGCGGTCCGCGCCGCCGTGATCCTCTCGAACGACGCGGCCGAACTGGACGAACTGCTGGCCGCGGTGCGGGACCCGGCCGCCGACCGGCTGGCCGAGGACCGCAAGGAACTCCGGCGCTATCTGCTCGGCCCGGAGAAGCCGACGTCCATCGAGCGGTTCAACGCCGCGGTGGCGCGGCTCGCCCTCAAGGCCGAGACCCGCAACATCGGCCAGGCGATGCGCGCGGAGGCGGCGGCCGGCGTGCCGGGACAGCGCGTCGACTCCGCCGGGGAGACGGGCGGCGTGCCCACCGGCTGACGTCCGTACGGGCGGCTCCGGCCCCGTGAGCCGCCCGTGCCTGCCCACGCGCGGGCCGTCCGCGGTCGGGATCCGCGAGCCGTCCGCAGGCTGGACCGGTGCGCCCTCTGCGCATCGCCTCGCGTAGATTCGTGCTCTCGGACCGGATCTGCGCGAGGGGACGGACAGCAAGGTGGCAGGGGCAAGGCAGGCCGTGCGCGAGGCCCGCAGGATCGTCGTCAAGGTGGGCTCCTCCTCGCTGACCACCGCCACCGGCGGCCTGGACGCCGACCGGGTGGACGCCCTCGTCGACGTCCTCGCCAAGAGCAGCGGCCCGGAGAACAAGGAGGTCGTCCTCGTCTCCTCCGGTGCCATCGCCGCCGGCCTCGCCCCGCTCGGCCTGGCCCGCCGCCCCAAGGACCTCGCCCGCCAGCAGGCCGCGGCCAGCGTCGGCCAGGGGCTGCTGGTCGCCCGCTACACCGCCTCCTTCGCCCGCTACGGCATCCGCGTCGGCCAGGTCCTGCTGACCGGCGACGACACCAGCCGCCGCGCCCACCACCGCAACGCCTCGCGCACCCTCGACAAGCTGCTCGCCATGGGCGCCCTGCCGGTCGTCAACGAGAACGACACGGTCGCCACCGACGAGATCCGCTTCGGCGACAACGACCGCCTCGCCGCCCTCGTCGCCCACCTGGTCCGCGCCGACCTGCTGGTCCTGCTCTCCGACGTGGACGGCGTCTACGACGGCGACCCGAGCCGGCCGGGCACCTCCCGCATCACCGAGGTGCGCGGCCCGGCCGACCTCGCGGGCGTCGAGATCGGCAGCGCGGGCAAGGCGGGCGTCGGCACCGGCGGCATGGTCACCAAGGTCGAGGCGGCCCGGATCGCCGCCGCCGCGGGCATCCCCGTGGTCCTCACCAGCGCGGTGCACGCCGCCGACGCCCTGTCCGGCGAGGACACCGGCACCTACTTCCACCCCACCGGGCGGCGCTCCGCCGACCGGCTGCTGTGGCTCCAGCACGCCTCCGCCCCGCAGGGCGCCCTCACCCTCGACGACGGCGCGGTGCGCGCGGTCGTCGAGGGCCGCAAGTCGCTGCTCCCGGCGGGCATCGCCGCCGTCGAGGGCGACTTCACCGCGGGCGACCCCGTCGAACTGCGCGACGCGGGCGGCCGCGCCGTCGCCCGCGGCCTCGTCAACTTCGACGCCCGGGAGATCCCCCGGCTGCTCGGCCGCTCCACCCGGGAACTCGCCCGCGAGCTGGGACCGGCGTACGAACGCGAGGTCGTACACAGGGACGATCTGGTGATCCTGGAGCCGTAATGGGCCGAAACGTCCGGCCGGCCGGTCCCTGAAGGTGGGGGACCTTCCGCAAAACCGCCCCACGGAGCCGTACGGCCTGCTGCACTTTGTCCCAGGGACACATTCCGCACGAGCACTGGGTGAAGGAGGCCGTCGTGAGACGAGTGCGCCCTGGGGCGGCGGGGTCCCGCGGTGGTGGCGGCCCGTCCCCCTCCCGCGCGCCCGGTGAGGAGCGGACCCTGACCAGCGTCGCGGCCGGCGACCGTTACGAGCGCGAGCACCGGGAGCACGAAGGCGCGGAGCACGGGCGGGAGCACGGCACGCGCCGGGCGCACGACGGGCGCCCGGAACCGGCGGACCAGCCCCGGCTGTGGCACATCACCCTGCGGGTCTCCGGGGCCGGCACCCCGCTCCAGGAGGTACGGCGCGGGCTCGAACAGCTCGCCCACGACCACCCCTTCCTGCTGACCAGCCGCTACGCCGACGACCACGCCGAGATCCGCTACTGGGAGGAGGCCCGCGACCTGCACGACGCCGCGGCCGTCGCCCTGCGGCTGTGGGGCGAGCACCGCCAGAGCGCCCAGCTCCCGCCCTGGGAGATCGTCGGCCTGGAGGTCATCGACCGCGAGACCTACCACCAACGCCTCGCCGAGGGCTACGGCCCACCCCCGGCGACCCCGATCGGCGTCCACCCCTTCTGAGACGACGCGACCGGGCCCGCGGGCATCTGTCCGTTCGAGGCCGATCCGGTCCTGGCCCGTCGCCGGGCGTCTCGTCAGGATCACCGGGCCGCCCAGGTCCGGCCCCCCCCTGCCCAGACCGGGGCCGACCGGGCGCCCGTCGGGGGCCGGGTCCGCTCCGGGGAGCGAGGCGGGGGCCCGGTCGCAGCACGGCCGGTGTCTCTTCCCCGGTCGGGAGGGAGGGACGCCGGACCGGCAGGTCGGCCGCCCGGCTCAGGAGGGCCCGCCGCTCCAGCCCGGCGACCGGCCGGAGGCGCGAGGCGGACGGCATCGTCGGCCCTCGCCTGTCCGGACTGCCGGTCCCTGCCACCCGGGCCGGGGCCTGTTCCCCGGCGCCGACCGGTCCGAGCCCGGGACCGGGTACGCGCGGGCCGCCCCGGGCCCCGGAGGCGCAGGGCCCGCGCCCCCATAGACCCGCGACCCGCGCCCTGCGGACCGCACCCCGCCCCGCCCACGTCTCGCGCTGTGGAACAGCGCGTGAACGCCGCAGCACGGCGCACTACGCTGCCCCCATGACCACGCTCTCGCCGTACGACTCCATGTCCCCGGTGACCCAGGCCGCCTACCGGGCCAAGGCCGCCGCCGCCGACCTCGCGCCGCTGCCGCGCGCCGAGAAGGACGACGCGCTGCTCGCCGTCGCGGACGCCCTGGAGGTCCGTACCAGCGAGATCGTCGAGGCCAACGCGCAGGACGTCGCCAGGGCGCGCGCCGCCGGGACCAGCGAGGCGATCGTCGACCGGCTCACCCTCACCCCCGAGCGGGTGCGGGCCATCGCCGCCGACGTACGGGACGTGGTCGCGCTGCCCGACCCGGTCGGCGAGGTGGTCCGCGGCTCCACGCTGCCCAACGGGCTCGACCTGCGCCAGGTCCGCGTCCCGCTCGGCGTGGTCGGCATCATCTACGAGGCCCGCCCCAACGTCACCGTGGACGCCGCCGCCCTCTGCCTGAAGTCGGGCAACGCGGTGCTGCTGCGCGGCTCCGCCTCCGCCTACGCGTCGAACACCGCCCTGGTCCGGGTGATCCGCGACGCCGTCGGCGGCGCCGGGCTGCCCGCCGACGCCGTCCAGCTCGTGCCCGGCGAGAGCCGCGAGAGCGTACGCGAGCTGATGCGCGCCCGCGGCCTGGTCGACGTCCTCATCCCGCGCGGCGGCGCCTCCCTGATCCGCACCGTGGTCAACGAGTCCACCGTCCCCGTCATCGAGACCGGCACCGGCAACTGCCACGTCTACGTCGACGCCCAGGCCGACCTCGACATGGCCGTCGGCATCCTCGTCAACTCCAAGGCCCAGCGCCCCAGCGTCTGCAACGCCGCCGAGACCCTCCTCGTCCACCAGGACATCGCCGCCGAGTTCCTGCCGCGCGCCCTGGACGCCCTCGCCGACGCCGGGGTCACCGTGCACGCCGACGAGCGCGTCATGGCGTACGCCAAGGACTCCCGCGCCACCGTCGTGGAGGCCACCCCGGAGGACTGGGACACCGAGTACCTCTCCTACGACATCGCCGCCGCCGTCGTCGACTCCCTGGACCGGGCCGTCGCCCACATCCGGCTGTGGAGCTCCGGCCACACCGAGGCCATCGTCACCACCTCGCAGCAGGCCGCCCGCCGCTTCACCCAGTTGGTGGACTCCACCACCGTCGCCGTGAACGCCTCCACCCGCTTCACCGACGGCAGCCAGTTCGGCTTCGGCGCCGAGATCGGCATCTCCACGCAGAAGCTGCACGCCCGCGGCCCCATGGGGCTGCCCGAGCTGACCAGCACCAAGTACATCGTCACCGGCGACGGGCACGTCCGCCGCTGAACCCGGACCGCGCCGGTCGCCCCTGGCGGGCCGGTGCCGTCTCAGCAGGCGGATGAATTTCCCCGCGGTCTGCCCAAATTGACCCCCCAGGTCTACTCTGGATCCGTGCCGGAGGACGTGGGGGGCACGCCGTTCCCTGACGGCTGGGAGCCCGACGACGACCACGACCGCGGGGTGTCGGACGAAGAGTTCGCCTCCGTGGTCTTCGACGAGGCGTTCGTACGGGCGGCCGTGGTGCACGAGCCGACCGCCGTCGAACGCCTGCTGGCCGCGGCCCAGGCAAGAGCCGAGGCGTCCGAGGCGGAGGCGCGCCGCGCCCGCACCAGAGGCGAGCGCCACGACGACCGCTTCGGCGCCGACCGGCACGGCTTCGCCACCCGGCACGGCGCCGACGACCTCGATGACCCGGAGGACGCCGACGACCGCGACGGTCTCGCACACCGCTTCGGCGGTCCCAGGGCCTTCGGCAGACAGGTCCGCTGGCACCGCCCCGTCGCCTGGGTGCTCGCGGTCGTCATGGGCATCGGCATGGTCGCCCTGGCCTTCGCCGCGGTCTACCGCGGCGGCTCCTCCGGCAGCCGCGACCAGGTGCCGCCGCCCGCCTCCACCGGCCTGGAGCAGGGCAGCGCCGCCGCCCCCGCCGAGCACTCCCGGCCGCCGGTGTCCGCGGCCCCCGGCGGCCACTGAGCGCCCACCGGCCGCCGCCCGGCCGCCCAGGTGAGCGGCTGTCACAACTTGGCGCAGAGCAGCGCGTTTACCGGCGCTCCGCGCGACCTACCCTGAAAGTATGGGAGGGCCTGGCGACCCGCCTGAAGGGACACCCGAAGGCACCCCCTCAGGCGCGGAGGACGAGTACCGATCCGTCGTCTTCGACGAGTCGTTCGTGCGCGCTGCCCGCCTCCAGGAGTACTCCGCCCAGGAGCGGATGACCGACCACACGCCCGCCGTGCGCCGCCGCCCGCACCTGCGCCGCTCACTGCCGCGCCAGGCGCTGTTCCTGCTGCTGCTGATCGTGGTCGCCTTCGCCACCGCGATCTACCTGGGCGTGCGCACCCCCTACCGGGACGCGCGGACCCTGCGCCCCGTCGAACAGCTGCGGACGACCGTGATCCCGCTGGCCCCCACCGGAAGGGTGCCCGGGGACAGCGATCCCGCCCGGCTGTACGCGCGCAGTCCCGCCGCCCCGTACGCCACCGGCGCCGAGGGCATCCCCCTGCCCGCCCACCGCGGCACCGCGCACTTCTCGGACAGCCAGGTCGTCGCCGCGCTGACCGGCGCCCGGGACTACATCGTCGCCTCCTCCCTCGACCCGGAGGTGCTCCACGGCGACCGGACCGAGGCGGTGCGGGCGCTGCTCGACCCGGACCAGCTCGACCAGTTCGACCGCAGCACCGGCGGCCACGCCCCCGCCGACGGACGGCACGAGGCCACCGGCTGGCTGGTCCGCTTCGACCCGCGCCGGGTGGAGCCGGCCGGCGCCCCCATCCGGGCCCAGGGCAGCCTCCAGGTCGTCGAGACCGACCCCTCCACCCTGGAGGTCACCGCCGACCCCGTCCTCGTCTACGCCCTCAAGCCGGCCGGTTCCGCCGCCACGGCGGCGGCCTCTCTCTTCACCGTCCGGCGAGAACTGCGGTTCCGCTTCGACCGCGACGACCTCAGGCTGCACCAGGTGCAACTGGTCACGTCCACCGTCCAGGCGGGCCCGCTGTCCTGCTCCGAGGACGCCACCGCCCGCTTCCGGCCACTGCTGGCCGGCCAGAGCGCCCGGCCCGGGGGCCCCGCCGGAACGGACCCGTACGCGCCGGACGGCACCGCGGCCGTGTGCGGCTCCCTGGCCCCCGACGCCCAGCCCATGGCCCCCAGGAGCTGAGCCGCCGGGGGCCCTGAGGCACCGGGCCGCCGGGGCCCTGAGACACCGGGCCACCGGGGTTCTGAGACACCGGGCCCCGCCCGAGCCGCCCGCGGCGCCCCCGCGCGGGGGAGGGCTCAGTCCTCCTCGCGGGCCGCCCCACCGGCGGGCGGCTCGTCCCCGCCGCCCTTCGTACCCTCCGTACCCTCGGCGCCCTCGGGGGCGTCCTTGCGCGGCCCCGAGCCGCCGGTGAACCCGCTGAATCCGCGTCGCACCTTCTCGCCGAGGTCGCCCGCGCCGCCCGCCAGATCGGTCACCAGCTTCATCAGCGGGTCCTTGGAGTTCTTCACATGGCCCGCGTAGTGCGCGGCCGACTCGCGGAAGGAGTCGGTGACGGAGGTGTCCTTGTCCTCCTCGCGGCGCGGATAGTGGCCGTCCACGATCCGCTGGTAGTCGCGCGACTCGGCCCATTTCTTCAGCTCGGCCGCCCGCACGGTGGTGAAGGGGTGGGTGCGCGGCAGGACGTTCAGGATCTTCAGGACCGAGTCGCGCAGGTCGCCCGCCGACTCGTACTCCTCGGCCTGGCGCAGGAAGGCGTCCACGTTCATCTCGTGCAGGTGGTTGCCGCCCGCGATCTTCATCAGCCCGCGCATGGAGGCCCGCAGGTCCTGCCCGACCAGCAGCCCCGCCCGGTCCGCCGACAGCTCCGACTTGCGGAACCACTCGCGCAGCGCCGTCACGATGGCCATGATCGCTATGTTGCCCAGCGGGATCCACGCCACCCGCACCGCCAGGCTGGTCAGGAACAGCAGGATCGTGCGGTACACCGCGTGACCGGACAGGGCGTGGCCCACCTCGTGGCCGACGACCGCCCGCATCTCCTCCTCGTCGAGCAACTCGACCAGACCCGTGGTCACCACGATGATCGGCTCGTCCAGGCCGATGCACATCGCGTTGGGCTGCGGGTCCTGGTTGACGTACATCGGCGGGACCTTGTCCAGGTCCAGGATGTAGCAGGCGTCGCGCAGCATGTCGTGCAGGTGTGAGAACTGCTCGTCCGAGACGCGTACCGAGTCGGACAGGAAGAGCAGCCGCAGGCTGCGCTCGGGCAGCAGGCCGCTGAGGGCCTTGAACACCGTGTCGAAACCGCTCAGCTTGCGCAGCGCGACCAGCGCGGAGCGGTCGGCCGGATGCTCATAGGCACGCGAGGAGATCCCCGGGAAGCGCGCGCGGCACCGGCCCGGCACCTGCTCGCGCCCGTCGTGCTGGTGGCCGTCGTCGGACATGTCATCCCCCATGCGTCGGTGTCGCCCCATGTGCCCCCGAGGCGGGAGCCAGCCTAGGCGGAGATACCGTGGCGGGCAGTACACCGAAGGAGTCCCGCCATGGAGCACCATCCTCTGGCCGTGCGGCTGGTCGAGGCCGCGAACACCACCTCCCAGCACCAGGGATCGGGCTATCTGCTCAAGGTCGTCCTGGTCGTGATGGTCCTGGGCTGTGCGCTCACCGGCTGGTTCCTGCTGCGCGGCTACAAACGCAACGACGACTGACCCCGCCGGAAGGTTCCCGGCCCGTCCGCCGCCAGGTGCGGAGCACGGCCCGGCGCGCGCCCGCGCACCACCGCGGGGTCCCCCGCGCACAACGGTGGAGTCGGGGTGGGGCACGGGAAGCCGGGCGCTTACGATGGGCGCACATCTTTATCCCGCCCACACCCGGATAGGTCTGCCGAAGATGAGCATCCCCAGCACCGCTGCCCAGTTGGCCACCCTCGCCGAGGCCGAGGGTGGCCACCACGACAGCCTCAACCCCGCGGTGACGGGCGGGGCCGCCTTCATCATCCTGCTGCTCCTGCTGTGGGTCACCACCCGCTTCAACCGCGACCGCTGAGCCCGGCGGGAGCACTCGGGCCGGGCCGGTAGGGTCTGCACGCATGGGAGAGCAGGACACGCCTACCGGTCCGGTGAGCGACACGGTGAAGCACCTCGGGTACGGCCCCGGCAGCGGCCCCTCGTTCACGGGCAAGCGGCGCCTCGGCGTCATGGGCGGCACGTTCGACCCGATCCACCACGGGCACCTCGTGGCGGCCAGCGAGGTCGCCGCGCAGTTCGAGCTGGACGAGGTGGTGTTCGTCCCCACCGGGCAGCCCTGGCAGAAGTCCCACCGCAAGGTCTCCGCGGCCGAGGACCGCTATCTGATGACGGTCATCGCGACCGCCGAGAACCCGCAGTTCTCCGTCAGCCGCATCGACATCGACCGCGGCGGCGCCACGTACACCGTGGACACCCTGCGCGATCTGCGCGCCCTCAACCCCGACACGGACCTGTTCTTCATCACGGGTGCCGACGCGCTCGGCCAGATCCTCACCTGGCGCGACTCGGAGGAGCTGTTCTCCCTGGCGCACTTCATCGGCGTCACCCGCCCCGGCCACAGCCTCACCGACCCCGGTCTGCCCGAGGGCGGTGTCTCCCTGGTCGAGGTCCCCGCGCTGGCCATCTCCTCCACGGACTGCCGGGCGAGAGTCGCCAAGGGCGACCCCATCTGGTACATGGTGCCGGACGGAGTCGTGCGCTACATCGCCAAGCGCGAGCTGTACCGCGGCGAGTGAGCCGAGAGGGGCACCGGTGAACGACCGATACGACGCTGGGTACGAGAGCGAGGGCTACGAGCTCGTCGGCTACGACGAGTACGGCCGTCCCATGTACCGGCAGGTCCCCGTCCAGCAGACTCCCCAGCAGACGTACGACGCCTACGGCAGACAGGGACAGGGGCAGGGCTACGGCTACGACCCGTACGCGGCGGACGGCGGGCGGTCCGCGGCCCCGCCCGCCTACGGCGGCGCCCAGGACACCGGCGCCCAGCAGCCCGTCCCGGCCCCCGGCGACCCGTACCAGGCGTATCACCAGCAGTCGTACGAGCCGTACGAGCCGTACCCGCACCAGACCGGGCAGCAGCCCTACGACGCGCACCAGGGCGGCGGCTACGGTTCCGGCGTCCAGGCGGACCCGTACGCGCCCTACGACCCGAGCGGCGGTGGCCACGACCCGTACGGCCGGGCCCCGGGCACCGGGCAGCAGCCCCGGACCGCCGCGCAGCCGCCCCGCGTCCCGCACCAGGCGGGCCCCCCGGCGGACGGCCCGGCGCAGGACGGCCCGGACGCCGCGGGCGGCGCCGGGCACACGGGCGGCCCGGACCGCACCGGCGGCCCGGGGGACGACGACGCGCCGGACTACCGCACCGAGCAGTTCGCGTTCGTCGAGGAGCCCAGCGACGACTCCGAGGACGTCATCGACTGGCTCAAGTTCACCGAGAACCGCACCGAGCGCCGCGAGGAGGCCCGCCGCCGCGCCAGGAGCCGCCTCGTCGCGCTGGCCGTGGTGCTGGCACTGGTCGCGGCCGGCGGCGTCGGCTACCTCTGGTACGCCGGGAAGCTCCCCGGTCTCTCGTCGTCCGGCGGCGGGACCGGCACCTCCGCCGCGGCGGGCGCCCAGAAGCGCGACGTGATCGTCGTCCACCTGCACGACACCGCGGGGGGCGGCACCACCACCGCGCTGCTCGTCGACAACACCACCACCAAGCAGGGCACCACCGTCCTGCTGCCCAACACCCTCGCCCTGGCCTCCGACGACGGCAGCGCCACCACCCTGGCCAAGTCGGTCAAGGACGACGGCTCGGCGGGGACCCGCGACCAGCTCGACACCGTGCTCGGCACCAGCATCCAGGGCACCTGGCGCCTGGACACGCCCTACCTCCAGAACCTCGTCGACCTGGTCGGCGGCATCGAGGCCGACATCGATGCCGACGTGCCCGACCGGGACGCGAAGAAGAAGGGCACCACGCTGCTCGTCCACAAGGGCACGGGCCAGACCCTCAGCGGCCGGATGGCCGTCGCCTACGCCACCTACCTCGGACCGGGGGAGGACCAGAACGCCCAGCTCAAGCGGTTCGGGCAGGTGATGCAGGGCGTGCTGCGCAAGATCTCCTCCGATCCGCAGGCGGCCACCGTCACCGTGCAGACGCTGGCGCAGATCCTCGATCCCTCGCTCACCGACCAGGACCTCGGCACCTTCCTGGCCAAGCTCTCCGAGCTGGCCAAGGGCGGGGACTGCAGGACCGCGCTGCTGCCCGTGCAGAGCGACGGCAGACTGACCGCGCGGACCAGCGACAGCGTGGTCAAGGACATCCTGGGCGGCACCGCGAAGAGCCCCGGCCAGGGCTCGGCGGTACGGGTCTCGGTGCAGAACGCCTCCGGCACCAAGGGCGACACCGACAAGGCGCGCGTCACCCTCCTCAACGGCGGCTTCACCTTCCTGGACGGGGGCACGGCGTCCGCGGTCCGCCCGGCGTCGGAGGTCGCCTACGCCGACGACGCCCACAAGGACGACGCCACCGAGGCCGCCAAGACGCTGGGCCTGCCCGCGAGCGCCGTGAAGAAGGGGTCGGTCGGCGCGAACGCCGACGTCTCGGTCGTCCTCGGCCAGGACTACAAGCCCGGCTCCGCCCGGTGATCCCGTAATGACGCAGGGGCTGTCGGCGGTCCGTGAGACCCTTGGTGTCAAGTGACCGCCGACGGAAAGCCCTGTAGTGACCGCGACCGACCGTTCCATCGAGCTCATCACCACCGCCGCCCAGGCGGCCGCCGACAAGCTCGCGCACGACATCATCGCCTACGACGTCAGTGACGTCCTGTCGATCACCGACGCCTTCCTGCTGGCGTCCGCGCCCAACGACCGCCAGGTCAAGTCGATCGTCGACGAGATCGAGGAGCGGCTCCAGAAGGAACTGGGCGCCAAGCCGGTCCGCCGTGAGGGCGACCGCGAGGCCCGCTGGATCCTGCTCGACTACGTCGACATCGTCGTCCATGTCCAGCACAGCGAGGAGCGCGTCTTCTACGCCCTGGAGCGGCTGTGGAAGGACTGCCCCGAGCTGGAGCTGCCCGAGGAGGCGAAGGCGACCCGCGGCAAGGCGGCGGAGCACGCCAGGCTCCAGGCCGCCGAGGAGCCGGCGCAGCCGGACGGTGAGTGGCGGTGAGCGGCGCCGCTGAGGCGGCCGTCCGGCCGCCCGGCCGGGGCCGCCGCGTCATCCTCTGGCGGCACGGCCAGACCTCGTGGAACGTGGAGCGCCGCTTCCAGGGCTCCACGGACGTCGAGCTGACCGAGGCCGGCGTCGGCCAGGCCCGCCGGGCCGCCCGTCTGCTGGCCTCCCTCGGCCCGGACGCGATCGTCTCCTCCGACCTGAAGCGGGCCGCGCGCACCGCCGACGAGCTGGCCGCCCTCACCGGTCTTGAGGTCGCCCGCGACGAGGGTCTGCGCGAGACCTACGCGGGCGTGTGGCAGGGGCTCACGCACGAGGAGATCATCGCCCGGTACGGCGAGGAGTACGCCGCGTGGAAGCGCGGCGAGCCGGTGCGCCGGGGCGGGGGCGAACTGGAGAGCGAGGTCGCCGACCGCGCCGCCCCCGTGGTGCTGCGGCACGCGGACAAGCTGCCCGAGGACGGCACGCTGGTGGTGGTCAGCCACGGCGGCACCATCCGTACGACCATCGGGCGTCTGCTCGGCCTGGAGGCCCGTCACTGGGAGAGCCTGGGCGGGCTGTCCAACTGCTGCTGGTCGGTGCTGGGCGAGGGCGCCCGCGGCTGGCGCCTGCTGGAGCACAACGCCGGCACGCTCCCGGAACCGGTCCTCGGCGACGACACCTGAGCCCGCCCCGGGGCGGCCGTCCCCCGCGGGGACCCGGATTTCACTTTCCGGCAGGTCGCAGGCTAAAGTTCTTCTTGTTCGCCCCGCAGCGCGGGGAGCGAACGAGGGGCTATAGCTCAGTTGGTAGAGCGCCTGCATGGCATGCAGGAGGTCAGGAGTTCAATTCTCCTTAGCTCCACTGATCGGTCCTCCGCGAGGAGAGCCAGAGATCGGTGAAGAGAATCCCGTCCCGCAAGGGGCGGGATTCTCTGCTTTGCGCCCCCTCCTGCCCCGGATCGGCCGGGGTCCGGGGACGTACACCTCTGCTACCTCTGCGAAGAGGCCCGGTGGCCGTGGCAGAATCAAACGGCCGGAAGGGGGCGCGGCCCGACTGGGAGGGAGTGGCGATGCCTGCGAGCATCCTCGAGGAGGGCGGACACCTCCTCGGTGCGGCGTCGATACGCGCCACCGCCACCGCCACCCGCCTGGTCTGCCCCTCCTGCGGTTCCCTCCATGTCGCCCAGGTCCTCGGCGACAACGGCGGGGTCTCGTACGTGTGCACGGCCTGCGGCCACAGCTGGAGCTGATCGATGGGTGCCCACAGGCGTAAGTGCGACTGGTGCGGCAGCGGTACGCCGATCGTCCGTGACATGGAGCCGATCAACCCCGACTACCAGTACTGGTGCGAGGAGTGCGCGCGGGCGCTGATCATAAAAGGCGACCCGATCGAGACGTACCGCGAGCTGGAGGGCGAACCGATCTACGGGCGGCTCCTGGAGGAGCACTGCACGCTGAAGCGGTTCTACTCGTTCGTCACGGCATGATGATCCGACCGGTCGACCGGTCGACCGACCGACCGATCCGACTGGTCAAATCGGTCGCTATCGGTCATCTCGGGCGAAGCGGAAACGGATTTGGTGAAGCACCCCCTGGACCGTGTAATGTTGGCGTCGCCGCCAGGGAAACCGGGCGGAAGCAGGGCAAGGGGCTATAGCTCAGTTGGTAGAGCGCCTGCATGGCATGCAGGAGGTCAGGAGTTCAATTCTCCTTAGCTCCACAGGAATCGAAGGCGGGTCGTCCGGACGGGCGGTCCGCCTTCGGCATATCCCTGCGGGTGCTCCTGCCGGCGCCCCTGTTGGTGCTCCCTGCGGGTGGCTCCGGCCCCCGCCACCGTGTCCCCCCGGCGGCCCTCGCCCGGTCGTCCACAAGCCTGTCGCGGGCCGCTCGACGGCTGCGGTACCCTGACGCCATGCGTGCCGTACGCCTTCTGCTTAGCGAGCCGCGCTGATCACTCCCGACCGCCGGGCCAATCGGTGGGTCGGCATCGGCGCGGCGTCCCCTCCTGTGCGAGGGGATTTTTCATTTCCGGAAAGTCGCAGCCGCGGGCAGAGACGATCGATGGAGCTTTGAGGATCATGAGCGAGACGAACCCCGCAGCCACCGCCGGCCCGGCGGAGACTGCGCCGCACCGCTACACGGCCGCCGTGGCGGCCGACATCGAGGCACGCTGGCAGGACTTCTGGGACGCCGAGGGCACCTACGCCGCGCCGAACCCCACCGGCGACCTGGCCGGGGACCCGGAGCTGGCCGCCCGCCCCAAGAAGTTCATCATGGACATGTTCCCGTACCCCTCCGGTGCGGGCCTGCACGTCGGCCACCCCCTGGGGTACATCGCCACCGACGTCTACGCCCGGTTCCAGCGGATGAGCGGCCACAACGTGCTGCACACCCTGGGCTTCGACGCCTTCGGCCTGCCCGCCGAGCAGTACGCCGTGCAGACCGGCACGCACCCGCGCGTGTCCACCGAGGCCAACATGGAGAACATGAAGGCCCAGCTGCGCCGGCTGGGCCTGGGCCACGACAAGCGCCGGTCGTTCGCGACGATCGATCCGGAGTACTACAAGTGGACCCAGTGGATCTTCCTGCAGATCTTCAACTCCTGGTACGACGACGAGGCGCGGCAGGCCCGCCCGATCGCCGAGCTGGTCGCGCGCTTCGAGTCCGGTGAGCGCCCGGTACCCGGGCACACGCGCGCGTGGAGCGAGCTGACCGCCGCCGAGCGCGCCGACGTCCTGGGCGGCTTCCGCCTGGCCTACGCCTCCGACGCGCCCGTCAACTGGTGCCCCGGCCTGGGCACCGTGCTGGCCAACGAGGAGGTCACCGCCGACGGCCGCTCCGAGCGCGGCAACTTCCCCGTCTTCAAGGCCAAGCTGCGCCAGTGGAACATGCGCATCACCGCCTACGCCGACCGGCTGCTGGACGACCTGGAGGAGCTGGACTGGCCCGAGGCCATCAAGCTCCAGCAGCGCAACTGGATCGGCCGCTCGGAGGGCGCCCGCGTCGACTTCCCGATCGACGGCGAGCGCATCACCGTCTTCACCACCCGCCCCGACACCCTGTTCGGCGCCACCTACATGGTGCTGGCCCCCGAGCACCCGCTGGTCGAGAAGTTCACCCCGGCCGCCTGGCCCGAGGGCACCCACGAGGTGTGGACCGGCGGCCACGCCACGCCCGCCGAGGCCGTCGCCGCCTACCGCGCGCAGGCCGCCGCCAAGTCCGACGTGGAGCGCCAGGCCGAGGCCAAGGACAAGACCGGCGTCTTCATCGGCGCGTACGCCACGAACCCGGTCAACGGCGAGCGGGTGCCGGTGTTCATCGCGGACTACGTCCTGATGGGCTACGGCACCGGCGCGATCATGGCCGTCCCGGCGGGCGACCAGCGCGACTTCGAGTTCGCGCGCGCCTTCGAGCTGCCGATCCACTGCGTGGTCGAGCCCACCGACGGCCGCGGCACCGACACCGCCACGTGGGAGGACGCCTTCGGCTCCCACGACGCGAGGGTCATCAACTCCGCCAACGACGAGATCTCCCTGGACGGCCTGGGCGTCGCCGAGGCCAAGGCGCGCATCACCGAGTGGCTGGAGCGCACCGGCACCGGCGAGGGCACCGTCAACTTCCGCCTGCGCGACTGGCTGTTCAGCCGCCAGCGCTACTGGGGCGAGCCCTTCCCGATCGTCTACGACGAGGACGGCATCGCGCACCCGCTGCCCGAGTCGATGCTGCCGCTGGAGCTGCCCGAGGTCGAGGACTACAGCCCGCGCACCTTCGACCCGGACGACGCCGACACCCAGCCCGAGACGCCGCTGTCGCGCAACGAGGACTGGGTCAACGTCACCCTGGACCTGGGCGACGGCCCGAAGAAGTACCGCCGCGAGACCAACACCATGCCCAACTGGGCCGGTTCCTGCTGGTACGAGTTCCGCTACCTGGACCCGCACAACGACGGCGCGCTGGTCGACCCGGAGATCGAGCGCTACTGGATGGGCCCGCGCGAGGGCATGCCGCACGGCGGCGTCGACCTGTACGTCGGCGGTGCCGAACACGCCGTGCTGCACCTGCTGTACGCGCGCTTCTGGTCCAAGGTCCTCTTCGACCTGGGGTACGTTTCCTCCGCCGAGCCGTTCCACAAGCTGTTCAACCAGGGCATGATCCAGGCGTTCGTCTACCGCGACAGCCGTGGCATCGCGGTGCCGGCCGCCGAGGTGGAGGAGCGCGACGGCGCGTACTACCACGCGGGCGAGAAGGTCTCCCGGCTGCTGGGCAAGATGGGCAAGTCCCTGAAGAACGCGGTCACCCCGGACGAGATCTGCGCCGAGTACGGCGCCGACACCCTGCGCCTGTACGAGATGGCGATGGGCCCGCTGGACGTCTCCCGGCCGTGGGACACGCGCGCGGTGGTGGGCCAGTTCCGGCTGCTCCAGCGGCTGTGGCGCAACATCGTCGACGAGACCACCGGCGAGGTCACCGTCTCCGGCGCCGAGCCCGACGAGGAGACGCTGCGGGCCCTGCACAAGGCGATCGACGGTGTGCGCCAGGACCTGGAGCACCTGCGCTTCAACACCGCCATCGCCAAGATCACCGAGCTGAACAACCATCTGACGAAGACGGGCGGTCCGCTCTCCCGCGCGGTGGCCGAACCGCTGGTGCTGATGGTGGCGCCGCTGGCCCCGCACATCGCCGAGGAGCTGTGGCACCGGCTGGGCCACACCGGCTCGGTCGTCCACCGCGACTTCCCCGTCGCCGACCCGGCCTACGTCGTGGACGAGACCGTGACCTGCGTCGTCCAGATCAAGGGCAAGGTCAAGGCCCGCCTGGAGGTGCCGCCGGCGATCTCAGAGGCGGAGCTGGAGAAGGTGGCGCTCGCCGACGAGAAGGTCGTGGCGGCGCTGGCCGGCGCGGGCATCCGCAAGGTGATCGTCCGCGCGCCGAAGCTGGTGAACATCGTGACCGCGTGATCCGCGGCGCGGCCTCGGGGTAGTCCCCTACGGGCAGGTTCGGGGTTTTCATGGAACCCCGGACCTGCCCGCTGCGTTTACCGTGGAGGGGCGGCGCTCAGCGTGCCGCCGAGCCGAGGAGGAGCATCGTGGAAGCAGTCATCGCGGTCTTCGCCGTGCTCTTCCTGCTCTGCCTGGGCGTGGGCGCCTACGCCACGGTCAAGGCGGTCGGCGCCGCCAAGCGCGGCGTGGACCGCACGATCCACCAGGCACGCCGCGCGGTGGAGGACCAGACCCTGCGCGCCAAGTCCTTCGCCCAGCCGGGCCCGGCCGGCGAGCTGGCCCAGCTCCGGCTCGCCCTGCGCACCTCCATGCGCGCCACCCAGGACGCCCTGTACGCGGGCGCCACCGAGGACGAGTCCCTCAAGGAGTCCGTCGCCCTGTTCGAACGCCTCAGCGTCCACGGGCGCGAACTGGACCACGAACTCAAGCGGCTGGAGAGCGAGCCGAACCGGGCGACGCTCGCCGAGCGGCTGCCGTCCCTGGCCGAGCGGACCCGGCGCGTCACGGATTCGGCCGACGCCCTGCGCTGGGCCGCCCACGACCGCGCCCGCCGCTTCGCCGACGACGACCTGGACGTGCTGAGCGACCAGATCGGCGTGGAGGCCGACGCCCTGCGCCACTGGACCAGCACCGGCGGCGCCCACGGCAGCGGCGTCGGCGCCGCCGGTGCGGGGACCGCACGCCCGGACGAGGGCGCCTTCCGGCCGTCCCCCGCCGAGGAAGCCACCCGGCCGGCCCCGGACCGGGAGCGGGACCGGGGCCCGGACCGCGGAGGGGACCGTCCCGCCCTCACGGAACCGGTGCGCCGCCCCACCTACTCCTGGCAGAAGAAGCCCCGCCCCGAGAGCACCACCTGAGCCGCCGAGCCCGCCGAATCCCGCTGCGCCCCGCCCGCCGCACCTGTTCCGGCCACCCGCGCACCCGGTCAGAGGGGCTGGACTGCCACCCGGACGCTACGGCAGGTAACCTCCAGCTCATGTCCCGCCATGTCGCGATCGTCACCGATTCAACGGCCTACCTGCCGCAGCGGACGATGGAGCGTCACGGCATCACCGCGGTCCCGCTGACCGTGGTCCTCGGCGACCGGGCCCTGGAGGAGGGCACCGAGATCTCGACCCGCTCCCTCGCCCAGGCCCTCCAGAAGCGGCGCTCCGTCACCACCTCGCGCCCCAGCCCCGAGCGCTTCGCCGAGACCTACCGCCGGCTCGCCGAGTCCGGCGCGACCGGCATCGTCTCCCTGCACCTGTCGGCGGAGCTGTCGGGCACCCATGACGCCGCCGTGCTCGCGGCCCGCGAGGCGCCGGTACCGGTCCGCGTCGTGGACACCGGGATGGTCGCGATGGCCCTCGGTTTCTGCGCCGTGGCCGCCGCCGAGACCGCGGAGGCCGGCGGCACGGTGGACGAGGCGGTCGCGGCCGCCGAGAAGCGCGCCGCGGGCACCTCCGCGCACTTCTACGTCGACACGCTCGACTATCTGCGCCGGGGCGGACGCATCGGCACCGCACAGGCCCTGCTCGGCTCCGCGCTCGCCGTGAAACCCCTGCTGCAACTCCAGGACGGCCGGATCGAGCTGCTGGAGAAGGTACGGACCGCCTCCCGGGCCATCGCCCGCCTGGAGGAGATCGCGGCCGAGCGCGCGAACGGCGAGGGCATCGACATCGCCGTCCACCATCTCGCCGCCCCCGACCGGGCCGCGGCGCTCGCCGACCGGCTGCGGGCCCGGGTGCCGGGCCTCGCCGACCTGCATGTGAGCGAGGTCGGCGCGGTGATCGGCGCGCACACCGGGCCGGGGCTGCTGGGGGTCGTGGTCTCCCCGCGCTGACCCGTGTGGGGGACGCGGTTGTCCACAACCGGCGGGTAGTCCCCGGAAATCGAGCAAGATCACCGCGAAGTGACGGGCTGTCCGATGCTGACGCCATGGCACTTCGACCGCATCCACGCCCCGCGACGGCGACCAGCGGCCCGGGTCGCGCCCCCGGCTCGGACAGCCGCACCCATGGCCGCCGCCACCGCCCCGTTCCCACCCGTTCCGGCCCCCGCCGCCATCAGGCCCCGGCCGAGGACCTGCGCCGCCGCGCCGAGGCCCTGTTCGCCGCTTCCCCCGCCCACGCGGAGCAGGCGGGGGAAGCGGAGGAATCGGGGAGCGGGCCTCCGGGCGGCGACGATCCCGGGGCTGTGCGCGACAGCGCCTCCCGGTCCACGTACTGGGTGCCGCCGGGCGCGCCACGGGCCAGGCCGGTCCCGCCCACGGCGCCCTCGGTCCCGCCCCCGGCGTCCCCGGCTCAGCCGACCGCATCCGTGATGTCTTCGGCGGTGCCTGCGGACACCGCCCCCGGTACGGCTGGTACGGCTGGTACGGCTGCCGCGACCGGCGCCGCGGAGGAGGCGGCACGGACCCGGCGGAGCCCGGCAACCCTCGCCCTCGCCCTGCGCGAGCGACTGCCGCTGTGGCTCCAGGCGCGGTGCGGGGTCGAGCGCAGGCATGCGATCGCGCTGACGGTGGTGCTCGTCGCCGCCGCTGTCCTCGCCGCGCAGCACTTCTGGACCGGCCGCACCCGGTCCGTCGCGGCACCCGAGGTGGTCCGGGCGGCAGCGTCCCGGCCGGGCCGCGCCGCCGACGACGACCGGAGCGCCGCGCCGGACTTCCCGGTGGCGTCGGACGCCTCGGCCGCCGCGGCGCCGGAAGCCGCTGCCCCGGCCGGGGCCCGCCAGATCATGGTGGACGTGAGCGGCAAGGTCCGGCACCCCGGCGTCCACCGCCTCCCGGCCGGCTCACGGGTCACCGACGCGCTCCGGGCGGCCGGCGGCGCACGGCCCGGGACCGACCTCGACGGACTCAACCAGGCGAGGTTCCTCGTGGACGGCGAGCAACTGGTCGTCGGCGGACCGCCACCGGCCACCGGACCGGGGACGGCCGCGGGCGCGGGCGCGGGGACCGCCCCGGGCGCCGCCGGGGCACCGGCGGGTCCGGTCTCCCTCAACACCGCCACCGCCGACCAGTTGGAGACACTGCCCGGTGTCGGCCCGGTACTGGCCCAGCACATCGTCGACTACCGCAGCCGGCACGGCGGCTTCCGCTCGGTGCAGGAACTGCGCCAGGTCACCGGCATCGGTGACCGCCGCTTCGCCGACCTGCGCGGCCTGGTGACGGAATGAACCCGCCCGCGACCTCCCGGCCCCCCGAAACCCGGCCCCCCGAAACCCGGCCCCCCGGAACCCGCGCCCCCGGTATCCGGCCCGCCGCCACCCGCGTCCCCGGCCCGCCACCGGGCCCGACGGCGGCCCCGGGGACCTCGCGCACCGACACCGCCCCCCGCCCCCGCTCCCCGGTGCACCTCGCCTCCGGCCATCGGCTCGGTGCCTCCCACCCTCGGCAGGAGGGCCCGCCCGACCTGCGGCTGGTGCCTCCCGCCCTCGCCGCCTGGGCGACCGCGGCCCTGGCCCTGGACGCCTCCGTGCGCCAGGTGACGGCAGCCGTCGTGGCCTGCCTCGGCGCGGGAGCCCTGCTCCTCCTGCGCCGACCCCACCGGGACCGCCGCCCGACCCCCTGGCTGCGCACCGCCACCGCGCTCGCGCTGCTCGCCGCCGCGGCGGCCGCCGCCTCCGCGGGACTGCACGGCGCGGACGTGCGGAGCGGACCGGTCCCCGGCCTGGCGCGGCAGTACGCGACGGTGACCGCCGAGGTGGAGCTGACCTCCGATCCCCGGCTCACCCGGCCCCGGGTCAGCGGCGACCACATGGCACCGGTCTCCGTGCTGGCCGAGGCGGAGGTACGGCGGATCCAGCGACCGGGCGGAGCTGCGGCGACGACCCGCGCGCCGGTGCTGATCCTCGTGAGCACCCGCGCTCCGGGCGCCGAGCACAAGGCGACCACCGGACCGCGCACGGACGGATCCGAGGCCCGGAACACATCCCCCTGGCTGGGACTGCTGCCGTCGACCCGGCTGCGGGTGACCGGGCGGCTGGCGCCCCCGCTGACGGGCGGCGACCGGATCGCGGCGGTGCTGCGGGTCCAGGAGGCCGGGGCGGGCGGGGCGGCCCCCGAGGTGACCGCGGGCCCCTCCGCGCCGCAGCGCCTGGCGGGCCGGCTGCGGGCCGGTCTGCGCGCGGCGACCGACGGCCTGCCGGGCGACGCGCGCGCCCTGTTGCCGGGACTGGTCGTCGGGGACACCTCGCGGATCGCACCCGAGCTGGACCAGGCGTTCAAGGACACGGACCTCGCCCATGTGCTGGCCGTCTCCGGGAGCAATCTCACGATCCTGCTCGCCCTGCTCATCGGCCCGCCCGGCCTCGCCCCGCACGCCGAACGCCGGGGCCTGGCACCGAGGCTCGGCCTGCCGCTGCGGGCCACCGCGCTGGCGGGCTCGGTGCTCACCCTGGGGTTCGTCGTGGTGTGCCGGCCCGACCCGAGTGTGCTGCGCGCCGCGGCCTGCGGATCGGTGGTGCTGCTCGCCCTCGCCACGGGACGGCGCCGGTCGCTGCTCCCGGCCCTGGCGGCGGCCGTCCTGCTGCTGGTGCTCTACGACCCGTGGCTGGCCCGCAGTTACGGCTTCCTGCTGTCGGTGCTGGCCACCGGAGCGCTGCTCACCCTGGCTCCCCGGTGGAGCGCGGCGCTGCGGCGGCGCGGGGTGCCCGCTCGCCCGGCGGAGGCGCTGGCGGCGGCGGCCGCCGCCCAGGCGCTCTGCGCCCCGGTGGTCGCCGTGCTGTCGGCCCGGGTGAGCCTGGTGGCGGTGCCGTGCAACCTGCTGGCGGAGATCGCGGTGGCGCCCGCGACGGTGCTGGGCTTCGCGGCCCTGGCGTGCGCACCGGTCGCGATGCCGGTGGCCGAGGCGCTCGCCCGGTGCGCGCGCTGGCCCGCCGCCTGGATCGCGTGGGTGGCCAGGACCGGCGCCGCGCTGCCCGGCGGGGGAGTGGACTGGCCGGGGGACTGGACCGGGGCGCTGCTGCTGGCGGTGGTCACGGCCGTACTCGTCCTGCTGGGCCGGCGGCTGCTGCACCGGCCCTGGCTGTGCGCCGCCTGCGGGCTGCTGCTCCTGGTCGCGGTGGTGCAGCCGCCGCCGCTGGCCCGGGTGCTCACCGGCTGGCCGCCGCCGGGGTGGCGGTTCGCGATGTGCGATGTGGGGCAGGGCGACGCGACGGTGCTGGCGGCGGGCCCCGGCGCCGGTGTGGTGGTGGACGCCGGCCCCGACTCCCGCCGGGTGGACCGCTGTCTGCGCGCGCTCGGCGTCACCCGGGTCCCGCTGCTCGTGCTGACCCACTTCCACGCCGACCATGTGACGGGTCTGCCCGGTGTGCTGCGGGGGCGCCGGGTGGGCGAGATCGAGACCACGGCCTACGAAGAGCCTCCCGAACAGGCGGCGTTCGTCCGGCGGGAGGCGGCGCGGCGGGGCATCCCCCTCACCCGTGCCGTCGCGGGAGAGGAGCGGCGCACCGGCGCTCTCGCCTGGCGGGTGCTGTGGCCGCCCGCCCGCCCGGCCGTCGCCCCGGACGGCCCCAACGACGCCAGCGTCACCCTGCTCGTCCGCTCCGGCTCCCTGAGCCTCCTGCTCCTCGGCGACCTGGAGCCTCCCGCCCAGCAGCAGTTGGCCCACTCGCCCGACGCGGCCCGGCTGGCCCGCGTCGACATCCTCAAGGTCGCCCACCACGGCTCGGCGTACCAGGACCCCGAGCTGACGCGCCTCGTCTCCCCGAGAGCGGCCCTCATCTCCGTCGGCGCGGGCAACACCTACGGCCACCCGTCCCCGCGTACGGTCGCCGCCCTGCGCGCCCAGGGCGCCGCGGTCCTGCGCACCGACCGCGACGGCGCGCTCGCGGTCACGGGCGAGGGAGCGGGGGTGCGCGTGGTGCGGGACTGACGGGGCGTGGGGTGACGCACGGCACCCGCCGACGCGCCCCCGGGCGCGGGGCGAAACCGTTCCCTGAACGGGTAATTCAGGTCACACCCGGCTACTCGTGCGAGAGGCGTCACATGCGTTGGTTTCCCATGATGTGTCACCGTGTTGCCTCGAATGCCTCATCGGTGATCGAATGATTCTTCGGAAACAGGTGTTGTCACATCGTGCAGAGGGTGTCGTAGATGATCGGCCGCTTGCTGGGAAGCCGTACGAAGCGAGTGCGACGGACGAGTCCCCTGGCGGCGGTGCGGACCCCACCGGACGCCGGGGTGCTCAGCTGCCGGGTGCTCGATCCGGTCAGCCAGCCGGTGCCGCAGGCGGAGTTCGCGGTGATGGACAGCGCGGGGCGCAAGGTGGTCGGCGGTGGGACGGACCCGTTCGGCTCGTTCGTGGCGGCGGTGCCCGCGGGGGAGTACCGGCTCGCCGTGTCCGCCGAGGGGTACGCGCCCTACCGGGCCGCCGCGACCGTCACGGAGAGCTCGCTCACCTCTCTCGGCGATGTGACGTTGCAGGTCGCGCAGCCGCCCGAGCTGCCCGCGCCGGGCGACTGGGACATCGAGCCCACGCACTCCTCGATCGGCTTCACCGCCCGGCACATCGGACTGGCCCGGATCCACGGCCGGTTCAACTCCTTCGCCGGGGTGCTGCGGGTCGCCGAGGACATCGAGCAGTCGGCGATGCACGTGGTGATCGACGCGGCGTCCATCGACACCAACGTCAGGATGCGCGACGACCACCTGCGTTCGCCGGACTTCCTGGACGTGGCGCGGTTCCCGACGCTGGAGTTCTACGGCGACCGGTTCGCGCACCGCGGCGGCAACCGGTGGGCGATCACCGGCGCGCTCTCCCTGCACGGTGTGACCCGCACGGTCACCCTGGACACGGACTATCTGGGCCTCGGCCACGGCATGGAGGGCGAGGTCCGGGCGGCCTGCCGCGCCACCGCCGAGCTGCACCGCGACGACTTCACCGTCAGCTGGCAGACGATGCTGGCGCGCGGCATCGCCGTGGTCGGCCCCACCATCAAGGTCGAACTCGACATACAGATCGTGCCCAAGGGCTGAGACCGGTCGGCTCGCCGGTGCCGGGGGGCGGCGGCGGTGACGGCCGGGGGCGGGTCCGGGGCCGGTGCCCGGCGGCGGTGCTGCTCCACCGCGTCCAGCGCATCCAGCGCGTCTGCCCCGTCCGCCGCATCCGCTGCGTTCGCAGCGTTCTCCATGTCCGACAATGGCGTGCGTGAGTGACGTGAGACATGTCCTGGTGCTGCCCGACCGCGATGCGGCCCAGGAGGCGGCCGAGGAACTGGCGGAGCGGTTCGGCATCAGCGAGGACCCGCAGCTCGTACGGGACGCGCTGGCCGGTGAGGACGACGCCGAGGACGCCCAGTGGCTCGTCGTCCTGCGCGACGAGGAGGAGCGCCTGGACGCGGCGGAGCTGGACGCGTTCGCGGGCGAGTGGGACGGCTGGCGCGAGGAGCCGTAGCGGCCGGAGCGCGCACGGAGCGTCCGGCCGCGGCGGGTGCGCGGCGCGGGCGTTGTCAGTGGCCCGTGGGATGCTTGTCGCGATGGCCAGGAAGACTGCGAATGACGACCCTCTCGCTCCGCTGACGCTCGCCGTGGGCCAGGAGGAGCTGCTGCTCGACCGCGCCGTGCGGGAGGTGGTGGCCGCCGCCCGCGCCGCCGACGCCGACACGGACGTACGGGACCTCACCCCCGACCAGTTGCAGCCCGGCACCCTCGCCGAGCTGACCAGTCCCTCGCTCTTCGCCGAGCGCAAGGTCGTGGTCGTACGCGCGGCGCAGGACCTGTCGGCCGACACCGTCAAGGACGTGAAGGCGTATCTGGCCTCGCCCGCCGAGGAGATCACGCTCGTGCTGCTGCACGCGGGCGGCGCCAAGGGCAAGGGACTGCTGGACGCGGCCCGCAAGGCGGGCGCGCGGGAGGTGGCCTGCCCCAAGATGACCAAGCCCGCCGACCGCCTCGCCTTCGTGCGCGGCGAGTTCCGCGGTCTGGGCCGCTCGGCGACGCCCGAGGCGTGCCAGGCGCTGGTCGACGCGATCGGCAGCGATCTGCGCGAGCTTGCGTCGGCGGTGTCCCAGCTGGTCGCCGACGTGGAGGGGACGATCGACGAGGCCGTCGTCGCCCGGTACTACACGGGCCGCGCGGAGGCCTCCAGCTTCACCGTCGCCGACCGGGCCGTGGAGGGCCGCGCGGCCGAGGCCCTGGAGGCGCTGCGCTGGTCGCTGGCGACCGGGGTGGCGCCCGTGCTGATCACCAGCGCGCTGGCGCAGGGCGTGCGCGCCATCGGCAAGCTGTCCTCCGCGCGCGGCGGACGCCCCGCCGATCTGGCGCGCGAGCTGGGCATGCCGCCGTGGAAGATCGACCGCGTACGCCAGCAGATGCGCGGCTGGACCCCGGACGGGGTCGCCGTGGCCCTGCGCGCCGTCGCCGAGGCGGACGCCGGGGTGAAGGGCGGCGGCGACGACCCCGAGTACGCGCTGGAGAAGGCCGTGGTGATTATCGCCCGCGCGGCCCGATCCCGGGGACGCGGCTAGGACCTGTCCGGCCGGTCGTGGCGAAGACGCGGGGTGCGGCACGTACATCCGCGCCCACAAGGCACTGTTGCCTCCCTTCACCATGATTGGCCGGACTCCACGTCGCAGGTGTCTTCCTGTGGTCCGCTGTCTTCCTGCGGTCCGCGCGCTGATCCGATCACGCCCGCGTCACGGACCGTCGTCCGCCGACCGGGTCAGGTAGGCGTGGTTGTCCTCGATGAGGCGGTCCAGCGCGGTCCTGGCGGCAGCGAGGCCGTCGATGGCCTCGGACAGCCGGGCCCGCTCGCGGCCCATGATTCTCAGTGCCTGCCGCGCCCTGTCCTCGGTCGGCTCGGACATGCAGGGCGCCATCTCGGCGATGGTGCTGCTGGGCACGCCTGCTGCCAGGAACGCCTGTATGAGGCGCACCCTCATCTTCATGATCAACCGCGTCGAGGGAATGCCGTACGAGCGTTTCGTCGAACACCACCGCAACCAGCACGCGCCGCTGTTCACCTCCATCCCGGAGGCGGAGCGCTACGTGCGCAAGTACACCGTGTCCCACCCGGTCCCCGCCGAGAACTACCCGCCCCGGGCCTACGACGGCCTGACGGAGATCTGGTTCGAGAACTGGGAGGATCACGACGCCTTCTTCGCCTCCGAGAACTACCGGACGCTGGTCAACCCCGACGAAGCACGCTTCATCGACATGGAATCGGTGGCCGTGATGGTCACCGAGGAGAAGAAGGTCATGTGATGGGCTGACTCGACAGACGGATACCGGCTCAGCTCCCACGGCCGGCCCCACGTGCACGTTGACACCCGGACCTACGGGGGCACACCGAAGGCCCCGGACGCGCTCCCTGGGGAAGGGAGGCGGCCGGGGCCTTCGGTCATGCTGGTGAGCCCATGCCCGCGTGGCGAACGCAGGCCGCGCACAGGCTCTGGGTGCCGTCCGGGGGCGGATGAGAGAGGGCCCGCCCGGGTCCGTCCGGCGTCAAGTCAGGGAGTTCAGCCCTTGAGGGTCGCGACCTTGGTGGCCAGCGCCGACTTCTTGTTGGCGGCCTGGTTCTTGTGGATGACGCCCTTCGAGACGGCCTTGTCGAGCTGACGCGCGGCAGCGCGCTGGTACTCGGTGGCCTTCTCGACGTCACCCGCGGCAGCGGCCTCGCGGGCCTTGCGGATCGCGGTCTTCAGGGAGGACTTGACGGCCTTGTTGCGCAGCCGAGCCTTCTCGTTGGTCTTGATCCGCTTGATCTGGGACTTGATGTTCGCCACGAATGAGCCTTCTCTTTCGAAAATTTTCCGGTGTGCCTCGCGCTGAGAGGGCATGAGACACAGCCCCCCACGTTACCAGCGCCCCGTTCCACGGCCCAAACCGGTCGCCGCTCCCCGGTCGCCGCCGGACATGGGACCATGGAAAGACTACGTATCGATCCGACCCGAGACCGCAGACGGACAAGCACACGTATGCGGACGCCTCAAGAATCAGGACCCTGCGTGCCCGCGACCCCCAGCCATGTGCCCGAGCCGAGCCGTACCGACCCGGCGCTGATCCGCAACTTCTGCATCATCGCGCACATCGACCACGGCAAGTCCACTCTCGCCGACCGGATGCTCCAGCTCACCGGTGTGGTCGAGCAGCGGCAGATGCGCGCTCAGTACCTCGACCGCATGGACATCGAGCGCGAGCGCGGCATCACGATCAAGTCCCAGGCGGTGCGACTGCCGTGGGCGCCGACCCACGACCCCGGCAACACGCACATCCTCAACATGATCGACACGCCGGGGCACGTCGACTTCACCTACGAGGTCTCCCGCTCGCTCGCCGCCTGCGAGGGGACGATCCTCCTGGTCGACGCCGCCCAGGGCATCGAGGCGCAGACCCTCGCCAACCTCTATCTGGCGATGGAGAACGACCTCACGATCATCCCGGTCCTCAACAAGATCGACCTGCCGGCCGCGCAGCCGGAGAAGTTCGCCGAGGAACTGGCGAACCTGGTCGGCTGCGACCCGGACGACGTGCTGAAGGTCTCCGCCAAGACGGGCCTCGGCGTGGAGGCGCTGCTCGACCGTGCGGTCGAGCGCATCCCCGCCCCGGTCGGCGTCAAGGACGCCCCGGCCCGCGCGATGATCTTCGACTCGGTCTACGACTCCTACCGGGGCGTGGTGACGTACGTCCGAGTCATCGACGGCCAGCTCAACAAGCGCGAGCGGATCCGGATGATGTCCACCGGCGCCACGCACGAGCTGCTGGAGATCGGCACCAACTCCCCGGAGATGCTGCCGGCCGACGGCCTGGGCGTCGGCGAGGTGGGCTATCTCATCACCGGGGTGAAGGACGTCCGCCAGTCCAAGGTCGGTGACACCGTCACCAGCCAGCACAAGGGCGCCACCGAGGCCCTCGGCGGGTACAAGGACCCCAAGCCGATGGTCTTCTCCGGCCTGTACCCGCTGGACGGCTCGGACTACCCGGAGCTGCGCGAGGCGCTGGACAAGCTCCAGCTCAACGACGCCGCGCTGGTCTACGAGCCGGAGACCTCCGCCGCGCTCGGCTTCGGCTTCCGCGTCGGCTTCCTCGGCCTGCTGCACCTGGACGTGATCCGCGAGCGCCTGGAGCGCGAGTTCGGCCTCGACCTGATCGCCACCGCCCCCAACGTGGTCTACCGCGTGATCATGGAGGACGGCAGCGAGATCACCGTCACCAACCCGAGCGAGTTCCCCGAGGGGAAGATCGCGGAGGTGTACGAGCCGGTCGTGCGCGCCACGATCCTCGCGCCCACCGAGTTCATCGGCGCGATCATGGAGCTGTGCCAGACCCGGCGCGGCACCCTGCTCGGCATGGACTACCTCTCCGAGGACCGGGTCGAGATCCGCTACACCCTGCCGCTCGCGGAGATCGTCTTCGACTTCTTCGACCAGCTGAAGTCCAAGACGCGCGGCTACGCCTCCCTGGACTACGAGCCCACCGGCGAGCAGAGCAGCTCCCTGGTCAAGGTCGACATCCTGCTGCACGGCGACAAGGTGGACGCGTTCTCCGCGATCACCCACAAGGACCAGGCGTACGCGTACGGCGTGCGGCTCGTCGCCAAGCTGCGCGAGCTGATCCCGCGGCAGAACTTCGAGGTGCCCGTCCAGGCCGCCATCGGGTCGCGCGTGATCGCCCGCGAGACCATCCGCGCCATCCGCAAGGACGTCCTCGCCAAGTGCTACGGCGGTGACATCTCGCGTAAGCGCAAGCTGCTGGAGAAGCAGAAGGAGGGCAAGAAGCGCATGAAGATGGTGGGTTCCGTGGAGGTTCCCCAGGAGGCGTTCATCGCGGTGCTCTCCAGCGACGACAGCGGGGCGTCGGCCAAGAGCAAGAAGTGACCGCGCGGCTTCGCCGTGCCCGGCCGACGCGGCGGCGGAGCGGGTGCGGAACCGGGTGAAAAGGGGCCCGTCGCACGACAGTGCGGCGGGCCCCTGCGCATGCGCGTGGTAGCGCTCTGTGGGAAGTCTCAGGCCACAGCCCCTTACGCGGTGGCCGGTCGCCCTCTACCCTGATGCCTGCTCGCTAGTTACTCGTGAGTTAAACAAGCCGGCTCCGCCGGCCGGACCACCAGCCCAGCCACCACCCGTGAGTCAACCCAGCCGCACCTGAGCCAGCCGCCGCACTGCCGCGGGCCCCGGAGGATGTCGTGAGCGACGCACAGACCCTGATCGAGAACCGTCCGCCGTCCGTGGCGGCCCTCTTCCTGGAGCGCGTGGCGGCCACACCGGACGCCGAGGCCTACCGCTACCCCGTGCCGCCCTCCTCGGGCGAGGGCCCCGACGAATGGCGCTCGCTGAGCTGGGCGCAGGCCGCCGAGCGGGTGCACGCCATCGCCGCCGGCCTCATCGAACTGGGCGTACGGCCCGAGGAGCGCGTCGCGCTCGCCTCGTCCACGCGCGTGGAGTGGCTGCTCGCCGACCTCGGCATCATGTGCGCGGGCGCGGCCACCACCACGGTCTACCCGCAGACCAACGCCGACGAGTCCGCCTTCATCCTCGCCGACTCCGAGAGCCGGGTGCTGATCGCGGAGAACGCCGAGCAGCTGGCCAAGGCGGCGGACCGGCGCGCCGAGCTGCCCGACCTGCACCACGTCGTCGTGATCGACCCGGCGGGCGTGGAGAGCGGCGAGTGGGTGCTGACCCTCGCCGAGCTGGAGGAGCGCGGCGCCGCCTACCTGGAGAAGCACCCGGAGCTGATCAAGGAGCGGGTCGGCGCGATCACCAAGGACCAGCTCGCCACCCTCATCTACACCTCCGGCACCACCGGCCGCCCCAAGGGCGTCCGCCTGCCGCACGACAACTGGTCGTACATGGCCAAGGCCATCGCCTCGACCGGTCTGCTCGGCCCCGACGACGTGCAGTACCTGTGGCTGCCGCTCGCCCATGTCTTCGGCAAGGTCCTCACCTCCGGACAGATCGAGCTGGGGCACGTCACCGCCGTCGACGGCCGTGTCGACAAGATCATCGAGAACCTCCCGGTGGTCCGGCCGACCTACATGGCCGCCGTGCCGCGCATCTTCGAGAAGGTCTACAACGGCGTCGCCGCCAAGGCACGCGCCGGCGGCAACGCCAAGTACAAGATCTTCCAGTGGGCCGCCGAGGTCGCGCGCGAGTACGGCAAGGTCACCCAGGACAACTTCAGGCGCACCGGTGTGCACACGGCGCCGTTCGCGCTGGCCGCCCGGCACAAGGTCGCCGACGCGCTCGTCTACGCCAAGATCCGCGACGCGTTCGGCGGGCGGCTGCGCGCCTGCATCTCCGGCAGCGCCGCCCTCGCCCCGGAGATCGGCTACTTCTTCTCCGGCGCGGGCATCCACATCCTGGAGGGCTACGGCCTCACCGAGTCCTCCGCCGCCTCCTTCGTCAACCCGGGCGAGGCCTACCGCACCGGCACCGTCGGCAAGCCGCTGCCCGGCACGGAGGTACGGATCGCCGGGGACGGCGAGATCCTGCTGCGCGGCCCCGGCATCATGCAGGGCTACCACAAGCTGCCCGAGAAGACCGAAGAGGTGCTGGAGTCCGACGGCTGGTTCCACACCGGAGACATCGGCGAGCTGTCCCCGGACGGCTATCTGCGCATCACCGACCGCAAGAAGGACCTCATCAAGACCTCCGGCGGCAAGTACATCGCGCCCGCCGAGGTCGAGGGCCAGTTCAAGGCGGTCTGCCCGTACGTCTCGAACATCCTCGTCCACGGCGCCGACCGGAACTTCTGCACCGCCCTCATCTCGCTGGACGAGCCCGCCATCCTCGAATGGGCCGCGGAGAACGGCCTGCGCGGCCGCTCCTACGCCGAGGTCGTCGCCGCCCCGCAGACCGTGGAGCTGATCGACGGCTACGTCCGCCAGCTCAACGAAGGTCTCCAGCGCTGGCAGACCATCAAGAAGTTCCGCCTCCTCCCGCGCGACCTCGACGTCGAGCACGGCGAGATCACCCCGTCCCTCAAGCTCAAGCGGCCGGTGGTGGAGCGGGCGTACAAGCATCTGATCGACGACATGTACGCGGGGACCCGGGAGGCCTGACCGCCCCGCCGCCCCACCCGCGCGGCTCCGCCGGACGCCCGGTCGCAGTCGGCCGCCCCAGGTCGCAGCCGAACGCCCCGGATCGCCTACGCCCCCTCGGAACGGTCCCGAAGTGGCCGGAAACGTTCGGGTCCGTGCGCTCCCCGGCGGAGTTCTCGCGTGGGGCGGTCCAGTTCGGTAACCCGGTGCTTCGGAGCGTGGTCGGTCTGTCACCCTGGCGGCGATGACCGACCTTTCGTCCGATTGCTCGGGGAGCTGTAGATGGGGGCCATTCCGACGCAGCGGGAGACGGGGTTCCGCGCCGGTGAGCCGGGCGCACGCCGGTGCGCGGAGGCAGCCGGGGAGGTGTGCGCGACCCTGCCCGGCAGCCCGGTGGCACCCGGCTCCGCCCGCGCGCTGGTGCGCACCGCGTTCACGAAATGGCGCGATCTCGGCCTCGCCGTCCCGGAGCGGCTGGCCGACGAGATCCTGGTCGTCGTCAGCGAACTGGTCACCAACGCCGTCGTGCACGCGGGCACCCAGGCCGAGCTGAGCTGCCGCCGGGAGCCCGACACCGGCGCGTGCGTGGTGGAGGTCACCGACCGGCACCCCTCGCGCGCCCCCCGCGGCCACGGCCAGGAGACGGCGTACGAGCCCCCGGAGTACGGTCGCGGCCTGCGGCTGGTCGCCGCGCTCGCGCAGGAGTGGGGCATCACCTACCGGACCGGCGCCAAGACGGTGTGGGCGCGGCTCTCCGCCGACGAGCGGCAGCCGGACGAGGAGGGCGCCGCCGCCGGGCCGGGCACCGAACCCTGCCTCGGCGTCGCCGAGATCCTCGCGCCCGAACCGCAGCGCGCCGAACGCGACCGCGAGTGGCTGGGCCGCGGCGCCCTGTCCTTCCTCGCCGAGGCGTCCGACCTGCTCGCCGGGCAGCTCGACGAGGACCTCGTCGCCTCGCTCACCGGCCAGCTCGTCGTGCCGCGCCTGGCCGACTGGTGCGCGGTGTGGCTGGAGGACGAGTCCACGGCGCGCGGCGGTCTGTGGGGCGACGGCACCGGCGCGCCCGCCGGACGCCTCGCCCGCGTCTGGCACGGCAGCGAGAACCACCTGGAGCAACTGCGCCTGGCCCTGGAGAAGGACCCGCCCCGGCCCGCGGACGACGCGCCGGGCTCCGGTCCCGCGCCCTACCCGTGGCCCGGGGCGGCCCTGGGCCCGCGCGAGGCGGACGGCGCCGCGCTCGCCTACCGGCTGGTCGCCGGGGGCCGCCCGCTGGGCACCCTCGTCATCGGCCGGGCCGGACTGCCCCGCTTCCCCGACGAGATCACCGGCCTGGTGGAGGACCTCAGCCGCCGGGTCGCGCTCGGCATCGGCGCGGCCCGCCAGTACGCCCGGCAGGCCACCATCAGCGCCGTCCTCCAGCGCGGACTGCTGCCCGGCGCGGTCGCCGAGATCCCCGGGCTGCGCAGTGCCCTCGTCTACGAGCCGTGCGACCAGGGCGGCCCGAGCGGCGACTTCTACGACCTCTTCCCGGCGGGCGACGGCCGCTGGTGCTTCGCCGTCGGCGACGTCCAGGGCAAGGGCCCGGAGGCCGCCGTGGTCATCGGGCTCGCCCGGCCCTGGCTGCGGCTGCTGGCCCGCGAGGGCTACGGCGTCCCCGACGTCCTGGACCGTCTCAACCAGCTCCTCCTGGACGACGCCACCGAGGCCGCCGACGCCGCCGCCCGCGCCCTGGCCGGCCCCGTCGCCCCCGGCGACGCGCCGCAGACCCGCTTCCTGTCCCTCCTCTACGGCGAGCTGGCCCCCTTCGAGGGCGGTGTCCGCTGCACCCTCGCCTGCGCCGGGCACCCGCTGCCGCTGCTGCTCACCCGGGGCGGCGACGTCCGCACGGTCGCGCACCCGCAGACCCTGCTCGGCGTCATCGAGGACGAGACGTACCTGTGCGACAGCTTCGAGCTGGCCCCGGGCGACTCCCTCCTCTGCGTCACCGACGGGGTGACCGAGCGCCGCTCCGGCTCCCGCCAGCTCGACGACGGCGACGGCCTCGCCGCCGCCCTCGCCGACTGCGCGGGCCTGGACGCCGACCTGATCGCCGACCGCATCCGAGACCTCGTGCACGGCTTCGGCGAGTCCCCTCCCGAGGACGACCTGGCCCTGCTGGTGCTCCAGGCCCAGTGACGGGGTCCGAGGCGGTCGGAGGAACACCGGTCACACCCCGCGCCTGTCGGCCCGGCGCCGACCGTGCTCAGGTGGGCGGGCAGGACTCCGACGGCGCCGCGGGCGGCGAGCGGGACGCCGGGTGCCGGTGGTGCCTCGGTCCGGCCGTGCGAGCGCCGTGCGTGCTCGGGGCGGGCGGCCGACGATGCTGCCGGGCGTACTCCGGGCGGTGGGAGGCAGATGGCAGGACGGGACACCGGTTGTCGGTGTCGGTCCGGCCGTGTGAGCGCCGTGCGTGCCCCGCTGCCCGGAGAGCGGACGGCCCACGCACGGCCGGGCCGTGCCCGTGACCGGCGTACGGTCGCCGCCCGGGGCGCGGCCGGTGCCCCGCCCGACGACAGGAGCGTGACGAGCGCAGAGCCTTCCGTCCGGAAGCACCCGGCGTCCGGCCTGCCGACCGGAGCACGGCCGGCGTTCGACCAGTGGACCGGGCCCCCTCGCCCGCGCCCGCCCACCGCCCGGAGCATGGCCGGCATCGGCCCGCCACCCCGAGCCGACGCCGGTCGTGCCCCCGGCGGCAGGCGGGACATCGATCACGCTCCGGGCGGCAGGCGGACACCGCTCATGCTCCGGGCGGCAGGCCGTCACCAGCGATGCCCCGGCCCGCCGGTCGCGAGCCGGACACACCCCCGGCCTCCGACGCGTCGCCGTTCCTGCCCGGCCCACCGGCCGACCGCCGCTCACGCTCGCGGGCGGCCGACGGAACCCCGTTCCTGCCCAGGCTCCCCGGCCGACCGCCGTTCCCCGGCCGACCGCCGCTCCCGGCTTCCCGGCCTCCCGGCCGACCGCCGCTCCAGGCCTCCCGGCCGACTCCCGTCGCGTCCGGTCCACCGGTCCGATGCCGGACAATGGAAGGCATGCCTTCCGCACTCCCCGACGGCGAGCCCGTCCCCGCCGACGGCGCGCTGCCCGTCTCCGCGCTCACCGGCGCCGCAGGCCGGCCGCTCGGGTTCTATCTGCACGTCCCGTACTGCGCCACCCGCTGCGGCTACTGCGACTTCAACACCTACACCGCCACCGAGCTGCGCGGCACCGGCGGTGTCCTCGCCTCCCGTGACAACTACGCCGAGACCCTCGTCGACGAGGTCCGGCTCGCCCGCAAGGTCCTCGGCGACGACCCGCGCCCGGTCCGCACGGTCTTCGTCGGCGGCGGTACGCCCACCCTGCTCGCCGCCGGTGACCTGGTCCGGATGCTGGCCGCGATCCGGGACGAGTTCGGTCTCGCGCCCGACGCGGAGATCACCACGGAGGCCAACCCCGAGTCGGTCGACCCGGCGTATCTGGCGGCCCTGCGGGAGGGCGGCTTCAACCGGATCTCCTTCGGCATGCAGAGCGCCCGGCAGCATGTGCTGAAGATCCTCGACCGCACCCACACCCCCGGCCGCCCCGAGGCGTGTGTCGCCGAGGCCCGCGCCGCCGGTTTCGAGCATGTCAACCTCGACCTGATCTACGGCACGCCCGGCGAGTCCGACGACGACTGGCGCGCCTCCCTGGACGCGGCCCTCGGCGCGGGCCCCGACCATGTCTCCGCCTACGCGCTCATCGTCGAGGAGGGCACCCGGCTGGCCCGCCGGATCCGGCGCGGCGAGGTCCCCATGACCGACGACGACGTGCACGCCGACCGTTATCTGATCGCCGAGGAGACGCTGTCCGCCGCGGGCTTCGAGTGGTACGAGGTGTCCAACTGGGCGACCTCGCGGGCCGCCCGCTGCCTGCACAACGAGCTGTACTGGCGCGGCGCGGACTGGTGGGGCGCGGGCCCCGGCGCGCACAGCCATGTGGGCGGCGTGCGCTGGTGGAACGTCAAGCACCCCGGCGCGTACGCGGCGGCCCTCGCCCAGGGGCGCTCCCCGGGCGCCGGGCGCGAACTTCTCACCGAGGAGGACCGCCGGGTGGAGCGGATCCTGCTGGAGCTGCGGCTGCGCGAGGGCGTACCGCTGGACCTGCTGCGCGAGGCGGGCCTCGCGGCCTCCCGCCGGGCGCTGTCGGACGGCCTGCTCCAGCGGGAGCCGTACGACGCCGGGCACGCGGCGCTCACCCTGCGCGGCCGGCTGCTGGCGGACGCGGTGGTGCGGGACCTGGTCGACTGAGCGACCCGGGCCGGCCAGGCGGCTCTACGCCGGCTCCGTCACGAAATCGATCAGTTGCTCGACCCGCCCCAGCAGCTCCGGCTCCAGATCCCTGTACGACCGCACCCTCCCGAGGATCCGCTGCCAGGCCGCGCCCGTGTGGTCCGGCCAGCCCAGGGCGCGGCAGACCCCGGTCTTCCAGTCCTGGCCGCGCGGGATCCGGGGCCACGCCTCGATGCCCAGCGAGGACGGCTTCACGGCCTCCCAGACGTCGATGTACGGATGCCCGACGACGAGCGCGTGCTCACTGGTGACCGCCTCGGCGATCCGCCACTCCTTGCTGCCCGGGACGAGATGGTCGACGAGGACGCCGAGGCGGGCGTCCGGGCCGGGCGCGAACTCCTCGACGATGGCGGGCAGGTCGTCCACGCCCTCCAGGTACTCCACGACGACGCCCTCGATGCGCAGGTCGTCGCCCCACACCTTCTCGACCAGCTCGGCGTCGTGCCGCCCCTCCACGTAGATGCGCCCGGCGCGGGCCACGCGCGCGCGTGCGCCGGGGACGGCGACCGAACCGGAGGCGGTACGGGTGGGACGTACCGGACCAGAGGCGGGCCGCACCAGCGTCACCGGGCGGCCCTCCAGCAGGAAGCCCCGGCGCTGGAGCGGGAAGACGCGGTGCTTGCCGAAGCGGTCCTCCAGGGTCACCGTGCCCGCCTCGCAGCGGATCACCGCCCCGCAGAATCCGGTCGCCGGCTCCTCCACCACGAGCCCCGGCTCGGCCGCCACCTCGGGCACGGCCCGCGGCTTCTTCCAGGGCGGGGTGAGGTCGGCGGAGTACTGGCGCATTCGAGTGACGATAGGGAGATCCGGGGCCGCGGTCAGCGCGACACGCCGAAGCGGGCGGCCAGCGCGTCCCGCTGCGCCCGGACGAAGGCGGCGTCGACCACCGCGCCGTGCCCGGGGACGTAGCGCGCGTCCTCGCCGCCCAGCGCGAGGAGCCGGTCCAGCGCGGCGGGCCACCGGGACGGCGCCGCGTCCGGGCCCGCCTGCGGCTCGCCGGACTCCTCGACCAGGTCGCCGCAGAAGACCACCGGCCGTCCGCCCGGCACCGGCACCAGCACCGCCAGGTCGTGCGTGCTGTGCGCGGCGCCCAGCTCTGCCAGTACCGCCTCCCGGCCGCCGCCCAGCGGCAGGGCCAGCCGCCCGCGGACCTCGCGGCCGGGGGCCGGGAGGGCCGAAACGGCCTCCTCGGCCGCCGCCGCGTCGAGCCCCTGGCGCACCGCGTCCTCGCGCAGCTCCGCGCGCCCGCGCGCGTCGCCGAGCACCGTGCGCGCCCCCTCGGCGGCGAGGATCTCGGCGCCGTCGAACGCCGCCGCCCCGAGCACATGGTCGAAGTGGGGGTGCGTCAGCGCGAGATGTGTCACATCGCCGCCGGTCAGCTCGCGCGCCCGCGCACGCAGCCGCGCGCCCTCGGCGAGGGAGGAGCCCGCGTCCACCATTAGCGCCGCCCCGGCTCCGGCGACCAGCCCGACCGTGCAGTCCCACCCCGGGAGCCGCACCCGCCCCACGCCGTCCGCCAGCCGCTCCCACCCGAGCTCTTCCCAAGTCACGGTCATACCGGAACGCTAGCCTTCCCCGGACCGGTCACCTGGACCAGTCTTGCCCCCGGCGTACCCCACGGCCGTACACTGGGCCGGGGAATGCTGGCACTCGAATGCGCCGAGTGCCAGGCGGAAGCCGAGGGACGACTCTGGAGGTGTGCGCGATGCTCAGCGAGCGACGGCTTCAGGTGCTGCGCGCCATCGTCCAGGACTACGTCGGCACCGAGGAGCCGGTGGGCTCCAAGGCCCTCACCGAGCGGCACAACCTCGGCGTCTCACCGGCCACGGTCCGCAACGACATGGCGGCCCTGGAGGACGAGGGCTTCATCGCCCAGCCGCACACCAGCGCGGGCCGGATCCCCACCGACAAGGGGTACCGCCTCTTCGTCGACAAGCTGGCCGGGGTCAAGCCGATGACCGCGCCCGAGCGGCGCGCCATCCAGAACTTCCTCGACGGCGCCGTCGACCTCGACGACGTGGTGGCCCGCACGGTGCGGCTGCTGGCGCAGCTGACCCGGCAGGTCGCCGTGGTGCAGTACCCGTCGCTGACCCGTTCGACCGTGCGGCACGTGGAACTGCTCGCGCTCGCACCCGCGCGCGTGATGCTCGTGCTGATCACGGACACCGGCCGGGTCGAGCAGCGGATGATCGACTGCCCGGCGCCCTTCGGCGAGACGTCCCTCGCGGACCTGCGGGCGCGGCTGAACAGCCGGGTCGCGGGCCGCCGCTTCGCGGACGTGCCGCAGCTGGTCGAGGACCTCCCCGACGGGTTCGACCTGGAGGACCGGGGCACGGTCGCCACCGTGCTGTCCACCCTCCTGGAGACCCTCGTCGAGGAGAACGAGGAGCGGCTGATGATCGGCGGCACCGCCAACCTCACCCGCTTCGGACACGACTTCCCCCTCACCATCCGGCCTGTGCTGGAGGCGCTGGAGGAGCAGGTCGTCCTGCTGAAGCTGCTCGGTGAGACACAGGACCAGGGCATGACCGTGCGCATCGGTCACGAGAACGCCCACGAAGGACTCAACTCCACGTCCATCGTGTCGGTCGGCTACGGTTCGGGCGGCGAGGCAGTGGCCAAGCTCGGCGTGGTCGGACCGACCCGCATGGACTACCCGGGAACGATGGGAGCGGTACGCGCAGTGGCACGGTACGTCGGACAGATCCTGGCGGAGTCGTAAGTGGCCACGGACTACTACGCCGTTCTCGGCGTGCGCCGCGACGCGTCGCAGGATGAGATCAAGAAGGCGTTCCGGCGGCTCGCGCGCGAGCTGCACCCGGACGTCAACCCCGATCCGAAGACCCAGGAGCGGTTCAAGGAGATCAACGCCGCCTACGAGGTGCTGTCGGACCCGCAGAAGAAGCAGGTCTACGACCTCGGCGGGGACCCCCTCTCGCAGTCCGGCGGGGCCGGCGCGGGCGGCTTCGGCGCCGGTTCCTTCGGCAACTTCTCCGACATCATGGACGCGTTCTTCGGCACGGCCTCGCAGCGCGGACCGCGCTCGCGCACGCGCCGCGGCCAGGACGCCATGATCCGGCTGGAGGTCGAGCTCGACGAGGCGGCCTTCGGCACCACGAAGGACATCCAGGTCGACACGGCCGTCGTCTGCACCACGTGCAGCGGCGAGGGCGCGGCCCCGGGCACCACCGCCCAGACCTGCGACATGTGCCGCGGCCGCGGTGAGGTCTCGCAGGTCACCCGGTCCTTCCTGGGCCAGGTCATGACCTCGCGGCCCTGCCCGCAGTGCCAGGGTTTCGGCACCGTGGTGCCCACCCCGTGCCCGGAGTGCGCGGGCGACGGCCGCATCCGCGCCCGCCGCACCCTGACGGTGAAGATCCCGGCGGGCGTGGACAACGGCACCCGCATCCAGCTCGCGGGCGAGGGCGAGGTCGGCCCCGGCGGCGGCCCCGCCGGCGACCTCTACGTCGAGATCCACGAGCTGCCGCACTCCTCCTTCCAGCGGCGCGGCGACGACCTGCACTGCACGGTCACCCTGCCGATGACGGCGGCGGCCCTGGGCACCAAGGTGCCGCTGGAGACGCTGGACGGCCTGGAGGAGGTCGACATCCGGCCGGGCACCCAGTCCGGGCAGTCGATCCCGCTGCACGACCGGGGCGTCACGCATCTGCGCGGCGGCGGCCGGGGCGACCTCATCGTGCACGTCGAGGTGCAGACGCCGACCAAGCTCGACCCCGAGCAGGAGCGCCTGCTGCGGGAGCTGGCCGAGCTGCGCGGCGAGGAGCGGCCCCAGGGGCAGTTCCAGCCCGGCCAGCAGGGCCTGTTCTCGCGGCTGAAGGACGCGTTCAACGGACGCTGAGCGGGTCCGCCCGGCCGCGTCCGGGCGGGGAAGCGCTCCCAAGGGCAGCCATCGGTATCGGTGGCTGCCTTTGGCATATGCCAGAGGACGCCCGGATGCGGCGGCGTGCCGCGGACGTGACACCATGCGGTCATGTCCTCCGCATTGTCCGCGCTGACCGATCTCTTCCCTCGGCCGATCGTGCAGGCCCCGATGGCGGGCGGCCCCTCCGGGCCGCAGCTGGCCGCCGCGGTCTCCGAGGCCGGCGGACTGGGCTTCCTCGCCGCCGGCTACAAGACGGCGGACGGCATGTACCAGGAGATCAAACAGGTGCGCGGGCTGACCGGCCGCCCCTTCGGCGTCAACGTCTTCATGCCCCAGCCCGACCTCGCGGAGTCCGGCGCCGTCGACCTCTACGCCCAGCAACTGGCGGGCGAGGCCACCTGGTACGAGACGGAGCTGGGCGACCCCGAGTGCGGGCACGACGACGGCTACGACGTGAAACTCGCCGTCCTGCTGGACGACCCGGTCCCCGTGGTCTCCTTCCACTTCGGCGCCCCCACCCGTGAGGTCGTCGACTCCCTGCACCGCGTCGGCACCTACGTCCTGGTCACCGCGACCACCGTCGACGAGGCGCTGGCCGTGGGCCGGTCCGGCGCGGACGCGGTGATCGCCCAGGGCGTGGAGGCGGGCGGCCACCAGGGCACCCACCGCGACCAGCGGGAGAACGACGGCGCGGGCATCGGCGTGCTCTCCCTGGTCGCGCAGGTCAGCGAGGCGGTGGAGCTGCCGGTCATCGCCGCGGGCGGCATCATGCGCGGCAGCCAGATCGCCGCCGTCCTCGCCGCCGGCGCGAGCGCCGCCCAGCTCGGCACGGCCTTCCTCGCCACCCCCGAGTCCGGGGCGCACGCCCTGCACAAGCAGGCCCTGACCGACCCGCTGTTCCCGCACACGGAACTGACCCGCGCCTTCTCCGGACGGCCCGCCCGCGGCCTGGTCAACCGCTTCATGCGCGAACACGGCCCCTACGCCCCGGCCGCCTACCCGCAGGTCCACCACCTCGCCTCCCCGCTGCGCAAGGCGGCGGCGCAGGCCGGTGACCCGCAGGGCATGGCGCTGTGGGCCGGACAGGGCCACCGCCAGGCCCGCGCCCTGCCCGCCGGGGAACTGGTCCAGGTCCTGGCGGCCGAACTGGACGCCGCCCGCGGCGCGTTGTCCGCCCGGCCGCGGACCGGAGGCGACCCCCGATGACCGCACCGGTGTTCGTCGCCGAGGGATTGGCCGACGAACCGGCCGACGCCCGCGGGGAGTTCGTGCTGGACGGCCCCGAGGGGCGGCACGCCGTCTCGGTGAAGCGGCTCCAGCCCGGCGAGCGGGTGGTGCTCACCGACGGCGCCGGCCGCCGGGCCGAGGGCGAGGTCACCGCGGCCGAGGGCAAGGACCGGCTCGTCGTACGGCTGGACGCGGTGACCGAGGAACCCGCGCCCTCGCCCCGGATCACCGTCGTCCAGGCCCTGCCCAAGGGCGACCGCGGCGAACTCGCCGTGGAGACCATGACGGAGGTCGGCGTCGACGCGATCGTGCCCTGGGCCGCCTCGCGCTGCATCACCCAGTGGCGGGGCGAGCGGGGTCTGAAGGCGCTCGGCAAGTGGCGGGCGACCGCCCGCGAGGCCGGCAAGCAGTCCCGCCGGGCCCGCTTCCCCGAGGTCGCGGACGCCGCCACCGCCAAGCAGGTCGCCGCGCTCGTCGCCGGGGCCGACTTCGCCGCCGTCCTGCACGAGAGCGGCCACGACCCGCTGGCCACCGCCGACCTGCCCGCCCACGGCGAGATCGTGCTGATCGTGGGCCCCGAGGGCGGCGTGTCCCCCGAGGAGCTGGCGCTCTTCGCGGAGGCGGGCGCGCGGATCTGCGTCCTCGGGCGTACGGTGCTGCGTACATCGACCGCGGGGACCGCGGCGGCGGCCCTGCTGATGGGGCGTACGGGCCGCTGGTCCTGAGCCCGCGGTCACCGACCTCACAGGGGGACATGACCGTGGAACTCGCCCAGGTCCGGCTGCTCGTCACCGACTTCGCCGCCTGCTACCGCTTCTACGCCGACGTGCTCGGCCTCAAGCCGCAGTCGGGCGCCGAGCAGGGCCCGTACGAGAAGTTCAGTCCGGCCACCGGCTCGGCGGGCATCGCCCTCCAGGACCGGGCGATGATGGCCGAGGTGCTGGGGGAGCTGGGGGAGACCGCGACCGGGCACCGCTCGCTGGTGGTGCTGCGCGTGGACGACCTGGACGCCTACTGCGCGCAGCTCACCGCGCGCGGCGCCCGACTGGCGCACGGCCCGGCGCCGATGACCGACCGGATGCGCGTCGCCCACCTCAAGGACCCGGAGGGCAACCTCGTGGAGCTGCAGGAGTGGCTGCTGCTGCGCTCCTGAGCATGCGCCGTGCGCCATGCCTGCGCTGCACGCCGTGCCCTGCGCTGGGCGTCGTGCGCGGGCGCGCACGGCGCGCGCGTGGCCGTATGCGCTCTACCGCCGGGGGCGGGCCGGTGGCATTCTGCCGGGTATGCGGGTATCGAGGCGGATCCGGCACCTGCCGCGCGGACGGCGGACGATGGCCGCGGCGGCGCTCGCGGCCGCCGCGGTGGGCGGCCTGGCCGCCTGCGACCCCGGCGGCGGCCTGAGCACCACGACGGTGTCGTACACGACCGACCGCACGGCCACCGCCGAGCTGAACCGGCGGCATGTCTCCGTGAGCTGGTTCAGCTGCACCGCCCGCTCCCGGGACGGCGGCAAGGCGTCCGCGCCGGACCGGCAGAGCGGCCCCTCGCCCGCCGCGTCCCGGTCCGTGCTCGCCTCCGTGGACTGCCAGGGCCGTACGAAGGACAACCGGAAGATCACCGTCACCGGGCAGGTCGACGGGACCGTCGACGGCGCCTGCGTGCGCGGGGACCTGACCGCGAAGGTGGGCGGCAAGGTGCTCTTCCACGCCGACGGCCTCGGCGACTGCCGCGCGACCACCGTCCCCACGTACCGGCCGCCCACCTACCGGCCGCCCACCCGACTGCCGACCACCTACCGCCCGCCCGCGCCCCGGCAGCCGGGGCCGACGGTCACCGTCACCGTCACCCGCACCGTGTGGTGCGGCACCGATCCCGGATGCCCGCCCGCCCGGGGCAAGTAGCGGCGCCCCGGGCCGCCTTGCCGCGACGCGCGGACCCCGGGAAGTGATCGGCGAAGTGATCCGTCCCTCTGTCCGGGACCGCGGGCGCTGCGTAGGGTGACCGGGTGACTCAGTCAGCATCGTCTGCATCGACCGTACCGTCCGCGTATCTCCGCTTTCCGCACCTGCACGGGGAGTTGGTCGCCTTCACCGCCGAGGACGACGTGTGGCTCGCGCCGCTGGACGGCGGGCGGGCCTGGCGGGTCAGCGCCGACAACGTGCCGGTGAACCACCCGCGCATCTCGCCCGACGGCACTACCGTCGCCTGGACCTCCACCCGCGACGGCGCCCCCGAGGTGCATGCCGCGCCCGTCGCCGGCGGCCCCGCCACCCGCCTGACCCACTGGGGCAGTTGGCGCACCCAGGTGCGCGGCTGGACCCCCGGCGGCGAGGTCCTCGCGATCAGCACCCAGGGCCAGGCCAGCCTGCGCCGCAGCTGGGCCCGCGCCGTCCCGCTGGACGGCTCCGAGGCCGCCGTCCTGCCCTACGGCCCGGTCGGCGACGTCGCGTACGGGCCGCACACCGTGCTGCTGTCCGCGCCCATGGGCCGCGAGGCGGCCTGGTGGAAGCGGTACCGGGGCGGCGGCGCCGGAAAGCTGTGGATCGACCCGGAGGACACCGGCGAGTTCGTCCGGCTGCACGCGGACCTGGACGGCAACATCGAGTACCCGCTGTGGGTGGGCGACAGGATCGCGTTCCTCTCCGACCACGAGGGCACCGGCGCGCTGTACTCCTCCCTCGCCGACGGCTCCGACCTGCGCCGCCACACCCCCGCCGAAGGCTTCTACGCCCGGCACGCCGCCACCGACGGCACCCGCGTCGTCTACGCGAGCGCCGGTGAACTGTGGCTCCTGGACGACCTGGAGGACGCCGAGCCGCGCCGCCTGGACATCCGGCTCGGCGGCCCGCGCACCGACCTCCAGCCCTACCCGGTCAACGCCGCCCGCTGGTTCGGGTCCGCCGCCCCCGACCACACCGCGCGCGGCAGCGCCGTCTCGGTGCGCGGCGCCGTCCACTGGGTCACCCACCGCTCCGGCCCGGCCCGCGCGCTGGCCGCCGAGCCCGGCGTGCGCAACCGGCTGCCGCGCACCTTCCGCGCCGACGGCGAGGAGTGGGCGGTGTGGGTCACCGACGCCGAGGGCGAGGACGCCCTGGAGTTCGCGCCCGCCACCGGCCTCGCGCCCGGCGCCACCGCGCGCCGGCTGGCCGCCGGACAGCTCGGCCGGGTCCTGGAACTGACCATGGCCCCCGACGGCAGCCGGGCCGCCGTCGCCGCCCACGACGGCCGGCTGCTGCTCGTCGAACGCGAGAGCGGCGAGGTCCGCGAGGTCGACCGCAGCGACAACGGCGACGTCACCGGCCTCGCCTTCTCGCCCGACTCCGCCTGGCTCGCCTGGTCGCACCCCGGCCCGAGCCCGCTCAGCCAGCTCCGCCTGGCCAACACCACCGACCTGTCGGTCACCGAGGCCACCCCGCTGCGCTTCCACGACTACGCGCCCGCGTTCACCCTGGACGGCAAGCACCTCGCCTTCCTCTCGCACCGCTCCTTCGACCCCGTCTACGACGAACACGTCTTCGACCTGGCGTTCGTGGAGAGTTCCCGCCCGCATCTGATCACGCTGGCCGCGACCACCCCGTCGCCGTTCGGGCCGCAGCGCCACGGCCGCCCCTTCGAGACCGCCGACAAGGACGAGACCCCGGACAGCGAGGGCGCCCCGGCCACCCGGATCGACCTCGAAGGGCTCGCCGACCGGATCGTGCCCTTCCCGGTCGAGGCCGCCCGCTACTCCAACCTGCGCGCCGCCCGCGACGGCGTGCTCTGGCTGCGCCACCCGGTGACCGGAGTGCTCGGCGCCGCCCGCGCCACCCCGGACGACCCCGACCCCAAGACCGAGCTGGAACGCTACGACCTCGCCCAGCAGCGCCTGGAGCATCTGGCCGCCGACGCCGACCACTTCGAGGTCAGCGGCGACGGCAAGCGCGTCCTGCTGTGGTCCGACGGCAAGCTCCGGGTCGTGCCCAGCGACCGGCGCGCCTCCGGCGACGAGGACAGCGACTCCAACATCACTGTCGACCTCGGCCGGGTGCGGCAGTACGTCGACCCGGCCGCCGAGTGGCGGCAGATGTACGAGGAGACCGGCCGCATCATGCGGGACCACTTCTGGCGCGCCGACATGAGCGGCGTCGACTGGGACGGCGTCCTGGACCGCTACCGGCCCGTCCTGGACCGCGTCGCCACCCACGACGACCTGGTGGACCTGCTGTGGGAGGTGCACGGCGAACTCGGCACCTCGCACGCCTACGTCACCCCCTACGGCGCCTTCGGCGACGGCGCCCGGCAGGGGCTGCTCGGCGCGGACATCTCCCGGCACGAGGACGGGAGTTGGCGGGTCGACCGGATCCTGCCCTCGGAGACCTCCGATCCGCACGCCCGCAGCCCGCTCGCCGCGCCCGGCGCCGCGGTGCGCGCCGGGGACGCCGTCGTCGCGGTCGCAGGCCGCCCGGTGGACCCGGTGGCCGGACCCGGACCGCTGCTGGTGGGCACCGCCGGGAAGCCCGTCGAGCTGACGATCTCACCGGCCGGCGGCGGGGACGTACGGCACGCGGTCGTGGTGCCCCTCGCCGACGAGGAACCGCTGCGCTACCACGCCTGGGTGACCGACCGCCGGGCCTACGTCCACGAGCGGTCCGGCGGGCGGCTCGGCTATCTGCACGTCCCCGACATGCAGGCGCCCGGCTGGGCGCAGATCCACCGCGACCTGCGCGTCGAGGTGGCCCGCGAGGGCCTGGTGGTGGACGTGCGCGAGAACCGCGGCGGGCACACCTCCCAGCTGGTGGTGGAGAAGCTGGCCCGGCGGATCGTCGGCTGGGACCTGCCGCGCGGAATGCGTGCGGAGAGCTATCCGCGCGACGCCCCGCGCGGCCCGGTCGTCGCCGTCGCCAACGAGTTCTCCGGTTCGGACGGCGACATCGTCAACGCGGCCGTCAAGGCGCTGGGCATCGGCCCGGTCGTCGGCACCCGCACCTGGGGCGGCGTGATCGGCATCGACAGCCGCTACCGGCTGGTCGACGGCACCCTGATCACCCAGCCCAAGTACGCGTTCTGGCTGGAGGGTTACGGCTGGGGCGTGGAGAACCACGGAGTGGACCCGGACGTGGAGGTCCTCCAGCGCCCGCAGGACCACGCGGCGGGCCGCGACCCCCAGCTCGACGAGGCGATCAGGCTGGCCCTCGAAGCGCTGGAGGCGACCCCGGCCAAGACCCCGCCTGCGCTGCCCGGACAGGGGGACCGACCCCGCACCGAGGGGGGCGCGGGGGATTGACCCGCACCGTGGGGAGCGCGGGGGACTGATCCGCACCGTGGGGAGCGCGGGCGGGCCGCGCACCGGCCCGTGCACCGGCCCGCGCTCCCCACGGCCGACCGACTACGATGCCCCGTACCAGCTCACCGGTCCGAAGGAGCGCACGCGTATGGCAGGGGAAGCGCAGGACGACTGCCTGTTCTGCAAGATCGTCGCGGGTCAGGTCCCCGCGACCGTCGTCCGCGAGACGGACACGACCGTCGCCTTCCGCGACATCAACCCCCAGGCGCCCACCCACGTCCTGGTGATCCCCAAGGCGCACTACAAGGACGCCGCCGCGCTCGCCGCCGGCGCCCCGGAACTCGCCGCCGACGTGCTGCGCGAGACGCGGGCCGTCGCCGACGAGGAGAAGCTGGAGAGCTACCGCACCGTCTTCAACACCGGCGCGGGCGCCGGACAGACCGTCTGGCACGCCCACGCGCACGTCCTCGGCGGCCGCGGCCTCCAGTGGCCGCCCGGCTAGGCGACCGGTCGTGTCCGTACGTGAACTCGTCGTCCTCGGCACCGCCAGCCAGGTCCCGACCCGGCACCGCAACCACAACGGCTATCTGCTGCGCTGGGACGGCGAGGGCATCCTGTTCGACCCGGGGGAGGGCACCCAGCGGCAGATGCTGCGCGCCGGGGCCGCCGCCCACGACCTGAACCGGATCTGCGTCACCCACTTCCACGGCGACCACAGCCTGGGTCTGGCCGGGGTGATCCAGCGCATCAACCTCGACCGGGTCCCGCACGAGATCACCGCGCACTACCCGCGCTCCGGCAAGCGCTTCTTCGACCGGCTCCGGCACGCCACCGCCTACCGCGAGACGGTCGCCCTCACCGAGGCCCCGGTGGACGCCGACGGCGTCCTCGCCACGACACCGGCGTACGCCCTCGAAGCCCGCCGCCTCTCCCACCCGGTGGAGTCCTACGGCTACCGGCTCGTCGAACCCGACGGGCGCCGTATGCTGCCCGACCGGCTCGCCGCGCACGGCATCACCGGCCCGGACGTGGGCCGGATCCAGCACGAGGGCTCCCTTCGCGGGGTGCCGCTGGAGGCGGTGAGCGAGGTGCGGCGCGGGCAGCGGTTCGCGTTCGTCATGGACACCCGGCTGTGCGAGGGGGCGCGGGAGCTGGCCGAGGACTGCGACCTGCTGGTCATCGAGTCGACCTTCCTCGACGAGGACGAGACGCTCGCCACCGAGCACGGCCACCTCACCGCCGGGCAGGCCGCCCGCCTGGCCCGGGACGCGGGCGTACGGCACCTGGTCCTCACCCACTTCAGCCAGCGCTACTCCGAGCCCGCCGAGTTCGAACGGCAGGCGCGGGCCGCCGGGTTCGAGGGCGAGCTGACCGTGGCCCATGATCTGCAACGGGTGCCGGTTCCGAAACGTCGGTGAAGGCGCCGTACGATTCTTTGATGCCCCTGCCCAAAGCTGAACTGCACCTCCATATCGAAGGCACCCTGGAGCCTGAGCTGGCCTTCGAGCTGGCCGCGCGCAACGGTGTGACGCTGCCCTACGCGGACACCGAGGCCCTGCGCGAGGCGTACCGCTTCCAGGACCTCCAGACCTTCCTGAACCTGTACTACGAGCTGATGGCCGTCCTGCGCACCGAGCAGGACTTCGCCGACCTCGCCGACGCCTATCTCGCGCGGGCCGCCGCGCAGGGCGTACGGCACGCGGAGATCTTCTTCGACCCGCAGGCGCACGCGGCGCGCGGCATCGGCATGGGCACGGTCGTCGAGGGGCTGTGGCGGGCGCTGGGCCGCAGCGAGGAGCGGCACGGCGTCTCGACCCGGCTGATCCTGTGCTTCCTGCGCGACGAGTCCGCCGCGTCCGCGCTGGAGACCCTGGAGGCCGCCCGGCCGTACCTGGACCGGATCACCGGCATCGGGCTCGACTCGGCCGAGGTCGGGCACCCGCCGGCGAAGTTCCGCGAGGTGTTCGAGCGGGCCGCCGCGCTCGGTCTGCGGCGGGTGGCGCACGCGGGGGAGGAGGGGCCGCCGCAGTACATCACCGAGGCGCTGGACGTGCTCGGCGTCGAGCGCGTCGACCACGGGCTGCGCTGCGTGGAGGACCCCGCGCTGGTCGGCCGGCTGGTCCGCGAGCGGATACCGCTGACCCTGTGCCCGCTGTCCAACGTCCGGCTGCGCGCCGTCGACACCCTCGCCGACCATCCGCTGCCCGCCATGCTGGAGGCGGGGCTGCTGTGCACGGTCAACTCCGACGACCCGGCCTACTTCGGCGGCTACGCGGGCGACACCTTCGACGCCGTCCACCGCGTCCTCGGCCTGTCCGAGGAACGGCTGCGCGAGCTGGCCCGCAACTCCTTCCTCGCCTCCTTCCTGGAGGACGACGAGGAGCGCAGGCGGCGGTATCTGGCGGAGGTGGAGGCGTACGAGTTTTCCGGGGACGCCTGACACGTCCCCCTGCCTTCTCGCCCACCCGCCCGCCCGACTCGATGGGTCGCGGGGTCCCGCCACGGGGCTCCGCCCCGGCCCCCGACCCCTCGGCCCACCCACCCGCCCGACTCGGTGGGTCGTGAGGCCCCGCCACGGGGCTCCGCCCCGGCCCCCGGCGGGGGCTCCGCCCCCTGCGCCCTGGGGCTTGCCCACCTGCTCGCCCGATGCGGTGGGTCGTGGGGTTCCGTCACGGGGCTCCGCCCCGGTCCCTGGCGGGGGCTTTGCCCCCTGCGCCCTGGGGCTTGCCCACCTGCTCGCCCGACGCGGTGGGTCGTGGGGTTCCGTCACGGGGCTCCGCCCCGGTCCCTGGCGGGGGCTTTGCCCCCTGCGCCCCAGGGCTTGCCCACCTGCCCGCCCGACGCGGTGGGTCGTGAGGCCCTGCCACGGGGCTCCGCCCCGGTCCCCGGCGGGGGCTCCGCCCCCTGCGCCCCGGGCTTGCCCACCCGGCCGCCCGGCTCGGTGGGTGAGAGGGGCCCATCACGGGGCCCTGCCCCGGACCCCGGCGGGGGCTTTGCCCCCTCCGCCCCCTGGGGCCCGCCCGACGCGGTGGGCCGGGAGGTCCCGCCACCAGGGCTTCGTCCCCCTCCCGGTCACCGTGCAGGGGCCCCGCCGGCCCCGCCCCTTACCCCCCGGGAGCGGGCCCCGGTGTGGATCCATTGACGGGACCTGTTCGCCTACCTAGTCTCCATTCTCATACATGGACAGCGTTGAGGCGGGCGGCCGGCCGGCCGGGCGGGCGGGTGGGAGGCAAGGTGGGGAACAAGGTGTCCGATCTCGGGGCCGGGCTCACGATCGCCGGGGTGCGGCTGACGCCGATCCTGGTCGCCGATCCGCCGCTGCTGAACACGCAGGGTGTGCACCAGCCGTACACGCCCCGGCTGATCGTCGAGGTGGAGACGGCAGGGGGCGTCACGGGGGTCGGGGAGACCTACGGCGACACCAAGTACCTGGAGCTGGCCGCGCCGTTCGCCGCGCGGCTCGAAGGGCGTCGGGTCAGTGATCTGAACGCGCTGTTCGCGCTCGCGGACGAGGTCGCCGTGGACGCCTCCCGGGTGGAGGACGCCGTGGACGTCGGCGGGCTGCGCGGCACCCAGACCGCCGACAAGCTGCGCCTGTCCGTCGTCTCCGCCTTCGAGGTCGCCTGCCTGGACGCGCTCGGCAGGACCCTCGGCCTGCCGGTGCACGAACTGCTCGGCGGCAAGCTGCGCGACCGCGTCGAGTACAGCGCCTACCTCTTCTACAAATGGGCCCGGCACCCGGCGGGCGTCCCCGCCGAACCCGACGCCTGGGGCGCCGCCCTCGACCCGGCCGGAGTCGTCGCGCAGGCCCGGCGGTTCAAGGAGCGGTACGGCTTCACCTCCTTCAAGCTCAAGGGCGGAGTGTTCCCGCCCGAGGAGGAGGTCGCCGCGATACGGGCCCTGGCCGAGGCGTTCCCCGGGCACCCGCTGCGCCTCGACCCCAACGGCGCCTGGTCCGTCGCCACCTCGCTGGAGGTGGCCGGTCAGCTCGCCGGTGTCCTGGAGTACCTGGAGGACCCCGCGCTCGGCACCCCCGCCATGGCCGAGGTCGCCGCCCGCACCGGGGTGCCGCTGGCCACCAACATGTGCGTGACCACGTTCGCGGAGATACCCGAGGCGTTCACCCGTGGCGCCGTGCAGGTCGTCCTGTGCGACCACCACTACTGGGGCGGACTGCGCAACACCCGCCAACTCGCCGCGCTCTGCCGCACCTTCGGCGTCGGCGTGTCCATGCACTCCAACACCCACCTCGGCATCAGCCTCGCCGCCATGACCCACGTCGCCGCGACCCTCCCCGGCCTCCACCACGCCTGCGACTCCCACTACCCCTGGCAGTCCGAGGACGTCCTCACCGAACGGCTCGCCTTCACCGACGGCTGCGTCACCGTGCCGGACGGTCCCGGCCTCGGCGTCGAACTCGACCGCGACCGGCTGGCGTTCCTGCACCGGCGCTGGCTCGACGACGACGGTGCACTGCGCGACCGCGACGACACGGCGGCCCTGCGCGCCGCCGACCCCCGGTGGACCGCCCCGCCCGTACCGCGCTGGTGACAGGCCCGCGGGCCCGCCCGTACCGCGACGGCGACGGACCCGCCGCACCCGCGCGCCCGGTGCGCCGGCGGCCACCGCGTCCCCGTCCCCGACGAGCACACCCCCGTACTTACCGAGGTATCGCCCCACCCGGCGTGACACCCCCGCCGGGTGCGCGCGGTGGTGCACACTGGCTGGATCCGCACCATGCCAGGGGAGCGCACCGTGACCGCGTCCAACACGCCCGCCGGAGAAGGACCGGAGCAGCCGGAACACCCGGAACACCCGGGAGCGCACGCGTACCGGGACGAGCGGCCGGCCGGCCGGGAGCACCCGGACGCCCGGCGGGTCCCGCCGCGCCGCGAGACGCCCGAGTCCCGCGAGTATCCGCAGGACCGGGAGTACGTCGTCGGGGCGCCGCACGCCCCCGGCGCCCCGCAGCTCGACCCGCTGGCCGGGCTGCGCACCACGGACGACCCGCCCTGCGACGTCTACCTCACCGGGACCGTCTTCCTCGACATCATCTTCACCGGCCTCGACTCCGCCCCGGTGCGCGGCACCGAGTCCTGGGCGCGCGGCATGGGTTCGAGCCCCGGCGGCGTGGCCAACATGGCGACCGCCCTGGCCCGCCTCGGCCTGCGCACCTCGCTCGCGGCGGCCTTCGGCGACGACCACTACGGGGAGTACTGCTGGGACGCGCTGGAACAGGGCGAGGGCATCGACCTCACCCCCTCGCGCACCGCCCCCGGCTGGCACTCGCCGGTCACCGTCTCCATGGCGTACGAGGGCGAGCGCACCATGGTCTCCCACGGCCACGAGCCGCCCCCGGAGGAGGTCCTCCTCCCGGACCTCCAGGACGGCACACCCCTGTGCCTGCCGTCCGCGCGTGCCGCCGTCGCCTCCCTGACGCCCGGCAGGCGCGAGCCGTGGATCGCCGAGGCCGCCCGGCAGGGGACCCGGGTCTTCGGGGACGTCGGCTGGGACGACACCGGCGCCTGGGACCTGGCCGGCCTCGCCGACCTGGAGCACTGCGAGGCGTTCCTGCCCAACGCCGAGGAGGCGATGCGCTACACCCGCACCGACTGCCCGCGCGCCGCGGCGCACGCGCTCACCGCGTTCGTGCCGGTCGCGGTGGTCACCCTCGGCGCGGAGGGCGCCTACGCCGTGGACCGGCGCACGGGGGAGAGCGCCGAGGTGCCCGCCATCGCGGTCGAGGCGCTCGACCCGACCGGCGCGGGCGATGTCTTCGTGGCCGGATTCGTCACCGGCAGTCTGGCCGGCTGGCCGCTGGCCGACCGGCTCGCCTTCGCCGGGCTCACCGCCGCGCTGTCGGTACAGGAGTTCGGCGGTTCGCTGTCGGCGCCGGGCTGGTCCGAGATCGCGGCCTGGTGGCGCCGGGTCCAGTCGGTGCCGGGCCAGGACCCGGCCGCCCTGCGCCGGTACGCCTTCCTGGACCGGCTGCTGCCCGAGGCGTGCGCGGAGCCCTGGCCCCGCCGCCGGGCGGTGCCCACCATCGGTTTCGGCCGCTCCGCGTGACCCGCCGCGCCCGCGTGCGCCGCAACTCCCGGGCCCGGGTACGCCATTGACAGATGACGTTTGCTGCTCAATTATCGGCGGGATCAAGCACGATTTTGCACGCAGCACGGTTTTGCACGGGCCCGCACTTCCAGACCCATGGCTCCCTCCTGACCGCTCCGTCGAAGGACATGCGTCGTGCGCAGACCATCACGCAGCCCCCGAGTGCTCCTCGCCGCCCTCGCCCTGGCCCTCGCCCTCCCCGTGGGGCTCACCGCGCAGGACCAGGCCCAGGCCGCCCAGGCGACCCCCGCCGCCCCCGCTCCCCGCCTCACCTCGTCCCCGGCCGAGCTGACCCTCACCGTCCCGCGCGGCCGCACCGCGCCCGGCTACCGCCTGACGGTGACGACCGCCCAACTCGCCCTCACCACCAGCCGGTCCGGCGCCACCGTCCTGGCCACCGCCCCGGCCGGCACGGGCGCCCTGCGCTTCCGCGCCGACGGAACCTGGCAGCACGCCACCCGCGTCACCGACTGGACCTGGCGCCACGGCACCCTCACGCTCACCGCGGCCACCACCGCGCCCGGCACCAGCGTCCAGGCCCGCATCACGCCCGCCGCCGACCGCTACCAGCTCGACTGGCAGGTCACCGGGCAGACCGTCCCCGACCGCCTCGGCCTCGCCTACGCCCTCTCCTCCGCCGGCCACTGGTACGGCCACGGCGAGGCCCAGACCCCCTCCGGCGGTCCCGGCACCGACCAGCCCTGGCCGCTGGACACCGGACAGGTCGCACACACCAACTTCGGCCCGGCCTCGTACTACATGGTCGACCCGTTCTGGTACACCTCGCGCTCCACCGGGCTGCGCGTGGACACCGGGCACGTCATGGACGTCGCCCTCAACCAGGGCGGGGACGGCCTCGGCCGCTTCGACATCGAGTCCGCCGAACCGTACAGGGCGACCGTCTTCGTCGAGTCGACGCCCCTTGACGTCTACCGCGACTACATCGGCATCGTCGGCAAGCCCGCCAAGAGCGATGCCACCTACCGGCAGTACGCCGAGCCCGTCTGGAACTCCTGGGCGCAGTTCTACACCGACGTCGACCAGGCCAAACTGCTCGACTACGCCCAGGAACTGCACGACAACGGCATCGGCGGCCACACCCTCCAGCTCGATGACAAGTGGGAGTCCGACTACGGGAACATGACCTTCGACCCGAAGGCGTACCCGGACCCCGCCGCCATGTCGAAGAAGATCCACGACCTCGGCTTCGACTTCGGCCTCTGGGTCACCCTCTGGATCAACCTCGACTCCGACCAGTACGGCTATGCCGCCGACCACGGCTACCTGCTGAAGTCGGCCACCGACACCACCAAGCCCTGCACGGTCACCTGGTGGAACGGCACGGCCGGCATCGTCGACCTCGCCAACCCGGACGCCAAGGCCTGGTACGAGGGCCGCCTGAAGTCCCTCATGAGCGCCTACGGCGTCGACGGCCTGAAGTTCGACACCCGCTTCATCGACGAGAAGTGCGCCCCGCACGAGGGCTACAAGCCCACCGACTACCAGCGCCTCGGCGCACAGCTCGCCGACGAGTACGATCTCCAGGGCGTAGGCATCCGCGTCCACTGGGACACCACCGCCCACCGGGCCGGATTCGTCACCCGCCAGGAGGACAAGGGCACCGGCTGGAACTCCCTGCGGGCCTCCGTCTCCCAGAACCTCGCCATCTCCACCATCGGCTACCCCTTCGTCACCACCGACATGATCGGCGGCTCGCTGGGCCAGTCGGCCCCCACCAAGCAGGTCCTGGTCCGCTGGGCCCAGTCGGCGTCCCTGATGCCCCTGATGTACGCCTCCACGTCCCCCGTCGAGACGAACGACCCCACCACCGGCCAGAAGGTCGTCTACGACCAGGAGACCATCGACCTCTACCGCGCCGCCCTCGCCCGCCACGCCCGCCTGGCCCCCTACATCTGGGACCAGGTCCAGGCCACGCTGCGCACCGGCGACCCGATCATGCGCCCCCTCTTCTTCGACTTCCCGAAGGACCGGGCCGCCTACACGGTCACCGACGAGTGGATGCTGGGCCCGGCCGTCCTCGCCGCCCCCCAGCTCACCGACGCCCCCACCCGCTCCGTCCACCTCCCCCCGGGCACCTGGTACGACGTCGCCCACCACAGGACGATCCCCGGCAACCGCACCCTCACCTCCTACAGCACCCCCCTGGGCACGGCCCCCGTCTTCGTCAACCTCCACGCGAAGGGAGCCCAGCAGGCCCTGCGCGCCCTGCGCTGACCCCCACCCCGACCGACGGGCCGAGCGCACGGCGCTCGGCCCGTCGGTCGTGAGGGAAACCGGGGTCCGTGGGAAGACGCGGCCGGGCCGGGACCCTGGGAGAGCGTCAGGGGCGAGGGCCGGGGGCGAGGGCCGGGGGCGAGCCGCGCGACGCGACCTCCCGGCCGACCGAGGACGATCGAGCGCCGGGGGTGGAGGAAGCCGGAGCCCCGTGGGAGACTTCCCGGCCCATCGGGTCGGGCGGTCGGGTGGGCGAGTTCAGGGGTGCAGGGGGCGGAGCCCCCGCCGGGGTCCGGGGCGCAGCCCCGTGGCGGAGCCTTCTCGCCCACCGCGTCAGGTGGGCTCGGGGGGCGCGGGGGCGGAGGCCCCCGCGGGGGCCAGGGGCGGAGCCCCGTGACGGGACCGTCCTACCTACCGAGTCGGGCGCCGGGTGGGCGAGTTCGGGGGCGCAGGGGGGCGGAGTCCCGCGGGGGCCGTGGCGGGGCCCCGTGGCGCGGCCTTTCCACCCACCGAGTCGGGCGGGTGGGGGGGCGAGTTCGGGGGCGCTGGGGGCGGAGCCCCCGCCGGGGTTCGGGGCGGGGCCCCGTGGCGGGACCTTTTCACCCACCGAGTCGGGTGGGCGGGTGGGCCGAGGAACCCTCAGAAACCGAGCCGACGCAACTGCTTGGGATCCCGCTGCCAGTCTTTCGCGACCTTCACATGAAGGTCGAGGAACACCGGCGTACCGAGCAACGCCTCGATCTGCTTGCGCGACTTGATCCCGACCTCCTTCAACCGCTTCCCCTTCGGCCCGATGATGATCCCCTTCTGGCTGGGCCGCTCGATGAAGACGTTCGCGTGGATGTCGAGCAGCGGCTTGTCCTCCGGCCGGTCCTCCCGCGGCAGCATCTCCTCGACGACCACGGCGATGGAGTGCGGCAACTCGTCCCGCACCCCCTCCAGCGCCGCCTCCCGGATCAGCTCGGCCACCATCACCTGCTCGGGCTCGTCGGTCAGATCCCCCTCGGGATACAGCGCGGGCCCCTCCGGCAGCAGCGGGATCAGCAGATCGGCGAGCAGATCCACCTGCCGGCCGGCCGTCGCCGACACCGGCACGATCTCCGCCCACTCGATCCCCAGCTCCTTGCCCAGCTGGTCGATCGCGATGAGCTGCTCGGCGAGCGCCTTGCCGTCCACGAGGTCGGTCTTCGTGACGATCGCGACCTTCGGCGTCTTCCTGATCCCCGCCAGCTCCTTGGCGATGAACCGGTCACCGGGCCCGATCTTCTGGTCGGCGGGCAGGCAGAAGCCGATCACGTCCACCTCGGCCCACGTGGTCCGCACCACGTCGTTCAGCCGCTCGCCCAGCAGCGTCCGCGGCTTGTGCAGCCCCGGCGTGTCCACGAGGATCAGCTGCGCGTCCGGCCGGTGGACGATGCCGCGCACGGTGTGCCGGGTGGTCTGCGGCCGGTTGGAGGTGATCGCCACCTTCTGCCCGACCAGAGCGTTCGTGAGGGTGGACTTGCCCGCGTTGGGGCGGCCCACGAAACAGGCGAAGCCGGCCCGGTGGGCAGCCTCGGCGGACTGCTCGGATGACTGGGTACGAACGCTCATGGCGCCCATTGTCCCTGATCCACGACCCCCCGCCGAACAGGGCACCGCGACCGGCGCCCCACCGCCCCCGGGAGACGCCCCACCACCCCGGACGCGCCCAGCCGCCCAGCCGCCCGCGCCGCTACTCCGCCGTCTCCGCCGCGTCCGCCGTCAGCGTCACCCGCACGGCGCCGTCCGGCCCTGCCAGCAGCACCGGCGTACCCGCCCCGCCCAGGTCGGCCACCGCCGCCAGGTCCTCCGGCGGCAGCCCCTGAGCCGCGCTGACCACGGCCGCCGCCTCCAGCGAGGTCGCCCCGGACGCCACCGCCATCGCCACCGCGGTGCGCAGCGCGCTCAGCTCCAGCGAGGCCAGCCGCACCGACCCGGCGGCGTAGGTGCGGCCCGTCTCGTCCCGTACCGCCGCGCCCTCCGGCACGCCGTTGCGGGCCCGTACCGAACGGGCCAGGGTGACGATCTTGCGGTCCTCGGCGTCCAGCGCGCTGCTGTCGGTGCTCTCGGTCATGGCCCCGAGCATACGGAGCCCCACCGACAGCCCTCCCGACGGCCCTCCCGCGCCCCCCGGCCCCCGCCGCCCCACACCCGGCCCCCGCTCCGCGGCGGAACCTCACCCCGCCACCGGATACATCGCCCCGCGCCGCCCCTCCGGCGAGGCCAGCCACTCCAGCTTCGCCGCGGTGTTCGCCTCGTCCAGCGGCGTGTGCAGGACCACCGTGAGATCCGGCCGGGCCGGCACCTTCATCGCCGTGGACTCCACGCACAGCAGCCCCACCAGCGGATGTTCCAACTCCTTGCGCACCTGCCCCGGCTCCTCGACGTCCCACTCCTCCCACAGCGCCGTGAACTCCGCGCTGGCCCGCGAGACCCGCTCCAGCACCGCCTGGTACCCCTCGTCGCCGGGCCGGGCGGCGCACGCGGCCCGGAACTGCGCGACGACGGTACGGGCGTTGCGCTCCCAGCTGTGCGAGCGGGCGCGGTACAGCGGGTCGGTGAAGAAGTCGACGAGGCAGTTCTGCGTGATGTCCGGGCGCATGCCCAGCACCACCGCGGCGGCGTCGTTGTACATCACGCAGTTGTAGTAGAGGTCCATGATGTGCGCCGGATACGGCATCCAGGTGTCGATCAGCCGCCGCAGCCCCTCGCACATGTCCCGCTTGTCCGGCGCCACCTCGGGCGCGGGCGGGTTCAGCCCGGCGAGCACGTACAGATGGCGCCGCTCGGTGCCGCCGAGCCGCAGCACCCGCGCCACCGCGTCCAGGACCTGCGCGGAGACGGAGATGTCCCGGCCCTGTTCCAGCCACTGGTACCAGGAGGCGCCCACCCCGGCGAGCACGGCGACCTCCTCCCGCCGCAGTCCGGGCGTACGCCGGCGCGCCCCGCCGTCCGGCAGCCCCGCCTCGGCCGGGGACACCCGGGCCCGCCTGCTCATCAGGAACTCGCGCAGCTCATGCCGCCGCTGACTCTTCGACACGTCCGTCTCCGGCACGTACGGATCCCCCTCGCGCTGTCTGGTGGTGCCACCACCACCATAAGTTCCGACTCCCCACATCTGTTCCGGCCGCAAGAAGCTCTGTGCCATGGCGATCGACACCACCCCGACGGCCACCCCGGCCACCCCGGCCACCCCGGCCACCCCGGCCACCGCGACGGCCACCCCGGCCACCCCGACAACCGTCCCCGACCCCCAGCCCACCTCCTCGGCATCGGCGGCCTCCCGGCTGTCGACGCGCGACAAGCTCGTCCTGTTCGTCCTGTGCGCGGCCCAGTTCATGGTCGCCCTGGACTTCTCCGTCCTGAACGTGGCCCTGCCGGAACTCGGCACCGACCTCGGCATGAGCCGCTCCGCGCTCCAGTGGGCCGTCACCGCGTTCGCCCTGCCCTCCGGCGGCTTCCTGCTGCTGTTCGGCCGGGTCGGCGACCTGTTCGGCCGCCGCAGGCTGTTCCTCGCCGGGCTCGCCCTGTTCGGCGCGGCCTCCCTGCTGGCCACCCTCGCCTGGGACCCGGCGTCCTTCCTGGCCGGACGGGTGCTCCAGGGCCTGGGCGCCGCGGCCATCGTGCCCACCGGCATGTCCCTGCTGACCACCACCTTCCCGGAGGGCCCGGCCCGCGACCGCGCCCTCGGCATCTCCGGCACCCTGCTCTCGCTGGGCTTCACCGTCGGCATGGTCGCCGGCGGCGTCCTCACCGACGCCCTCGGCTGGCGCTCCACGATGGCGCTGCTCACCGTCTTCGCGCTGATCGTGCTGCCCCTGGCCCCCGGCCTGCTCCCCGAGTCCCGCACCCCCCACCGCCCCCGCCTCGACGTGCCCGGCGCGGTCACCGTCACCACCGGTCTGCTCTCGCTGATCTACGCCCTGTCCACCGCCGCCGACCACGGCTTCGGCCGCGCCGACGTGATCGCCGCGCTGCTCGCCGGACTCGCCCTGCTGGCCGCGTTCGCGGTCGTGGAGTCCCGCTCCGCCGCCCCGCTGGTCTCGCTGCCCATGCTGCGCCGCCGCACGGTGGCCTTCGGCAACCTGGGCGGTCTGGTCACCTTCTCGATGATGTCGACGGTCGTCTTCGTCCTGACCCTCTACCTCCAGGAGACCCTGCGCCTGTCCGCCTTCGAGACCGGCCTCGTCTTCGGGGTGCAGGGCGTGCTGTCGGTCGTCGCCGGCTCGTACGCGGCGAAGGTCATCGGCCGCTTCGGCGCCCGCCGTACGCTGGCCGGCTCGCTGGCCGGGCAGGGCGCGCTGATCGCCGCGCTGCTCGGGCTGGGCACCGGCTCCTGGTCGGTGTGGCTGGCCACCGCCGCCGTCGCCCTGGCCAGCATGTTCCACCTGGGCGCGATCGTCTCCTACGGGCTGACCGTCACCTCGGGCGTGCCCGACGAGGAGCAGGGCCTGGCCACCGGGCTGGTCACCTCCACCCAGCAGGTGGGCATCACCGTCGGCATCCCGCTGCTGGGCGTGCTCGCCACCACCTCCGACGACCTGCTGGCCGGGGTGCACACCGTGCTCGCCCTGGACGCGCTGATCGTGCTGGCGGCGGCGCTGCTGGTGGGACTCGGCCTGCGTACCGGCCGGGGAGCCCGCCCCTGAGGGGCCTCAGGGCCGGTCGAGACGGAGCCGCTCGGCACGCGGCAGACCGGCCACCACCAGGTCGTAGGAGTCCTCGACCAGCTCCCGGACCAGCCGGTCCGGGAGCCGGCCGTCGGCCGTGACCGTGTTCCAGTGCCGCTTGTTCATGTGCCAGCCCGGGACGACCAGCCCCGGATGCTCGCCGCGCAGCCGCACCGCGTCCTCGGGGTCGCACTTGAGGTTGACGGTCAGGGGCCGCGCGTCCAGCGCCGTCAGCGCGAAGAGCTTGCCCCGCACCTTGAAGACCGAGGTCTCCGGGTTGAAGGGGAAGTCCTCCACGGTGGCGTTGAAGGACAGGCACAGGGCGCGCAGCTCCTGGGGCGTCATCCGCTCTCCGCTCCGTCCCCGGGCCCGCCCACCGGCTCCACCAGCACCGTCACGATCTTGTTCCGGCGGCCCGCCGCGGACTCCGCGGTCAGCCGCAGCGTCCGCCCGTCGGGCAGCTCGACCGGCGCCGAGGCGCCCGCGATGGGAACCCGGCCCAGCGCCTTGGCGAGCAGCCCGCCGACCGTCTCCACGTCCTCGTCGTCGTACTCCTCCAGGCCGTACAGCTCGCCCAGATCGGTGATGTCGAGGCGGGCGGTGACCCGGTGGCGGCCCTCGCCGAGGTCCTCCACCGGAGGCAGCTCCCGGTCGTACTCGTCGGTGATCTCGCCGACGATCTCCTCCAGGATGTCCTCGATGGTGACGATCCCGGCCGTGCCGCCGTACTCGTCGATGACGACCGCGACGTGGTTGCGTTCCTTCTGCATCTCGCGCAGCAGATCACCGGCGTTCTTGGTGTCCGGTACGAACACCGCCGGGCGCATCGCCGTGGACACCAGCTCGTTCTCCGCCTCCCGGGTGATGTGGGTGCGGCGGACCAGGTCCTTCAGATAGACGATGCCGACGACGTCGTCCTCGCTCTCCCCGGTGACCGGGATGCGCGAGAAACCGGAGCGCAGCGCCAGCGTGAGGGCCTGGCGGATGGTCTTGTACCGCTCGATGACGACGAGGTCGGTGCGCGGCACCATCACCTCCCGCACCAGCGTGTCCCCGAGCTCGAAGACGGAGTGCACCATGCGGCGCTCGTCGTCCTCGATCAGGGACTCCTGCTCGGCCAGGTCGACCAGCGCCCGCAGCTCCGCCTCCGAGGCGAACGGGCCGCGCCTGAAGCCCTTGCCCGGCGTGAGCGCGTTGCCGATGAGGATCAGCAGCGAGGGGATCGGGCCCATGATCCGGGCGAGCGGGACCAGGACGTACGCCGCCACGGTGGCCGTGTTCAGCGGATGCTGCCGGCCGATGGTGCGCGGGGAGACCCCGACGGCGACGTAGGACACCAGGACCATGACGGCGATCGCGACCACCAGCGCCTCGCCGGTCCCGGAGAACGCGTCCAGGCAGACATAGGTGACCAGGGCCGCCGCCGCCATCTCGCAGGCGACGCGGACCAGCAGGGCCACGTTCAGATAGCGGGTCGGGTCGGCGGCGACCTGGGCGAGCTTGGCGCCGCCCCGGCGGCCCGACTTCACGGCCTCGTCGGCGCGGAAGCTGGAGACGCGCGCGAGGCCCGCCTCCGCGCAGGCGGCGAGCCAGGCGACGACGACCAGGGCGACGGCGCCGAGGACGATCTGCGGACTCATCGGCGGTTACGAGACGGTCGGCGCCGGAGAGGGACCCTCCAGGCCCCGCTCGGCACGCCAGCCGTCCACGATCGCCGCCTGGAGGCCGAACATCTCGGCCTTCTCGTCCGGCTCCTCGTGGTCGTAGCCCAGCAGGTGCAGCACCCCGTGGACGGTGAGCAGCTGCAGCTCCTCGTCCATGGAGTGCTTCGTCTCCGCCTCGGCGCCCTGCCGGGCGGCGACCTCGGGGCACAGCACGATGTCACCGAGGAGGCCCTGCGGGGGCTCCTCGTCGTCCTTGCCCGGCGGACGCAGCTCGTCCATCGGGAAGGACATGACATCCGTCGGCCCCGGCAGGTCCATCCACTGGATGTGCAGCTGCTCCATGGCGTCGGCGTCCACGACGATCACCGACAGTTCGGAGAGCGGGTGGATGCGCATCCGTGCGAGCGCGTAGCGGGCGATGTCGAGGATCGCCTGCTCGTCGACCTCGGTTCCGGACTCGTTGTTGACGTCGATCGACATGGTCGTGCTGGTCTACTTCCCCTTGTGCCCGTGGCCGTGCCCGGCGGCGGACCGGGAACGGCCGCCCTTGGACACGCCCCCGTTCTCGGTGCCGTGCGTGCTGTCGTACTTCTCGTACGCGTCGACGATACGGCCCACCAGCTTGTGCCGTACGACGTCCTGCGACGACAGCCGGGAGAAGTGGACGTCCTCGACGCCCTCCAGGATGTCCTGCACCTGCCGCAGACCCGACTTGGTCCCGCTCGGCAGGTCCACCTGGGTGACGTCACCCGTGATCACGATCTTCGAGTCGAAGCCGAGCCGGGTGAGGAACATCTTCATCTGCTCGGGGCTGGTGTTCTGCGCCTCGTCCAGGATGATGAAGGCGTCGTTCAGGGTCCTGCCGCGCATGTACGCCAGCGGGGCCACCTCGATCGTGCCCGCGGCCATCAGGCGGGGGATCGAGTCCGGGTCGATCATGTCGTGCAGCGCGTCGTAGAGCGGGCGCAGATAGGGGTCGATCTTCTCGTAGAGCGTGCCCGGCAGGAAGCCGAGGCGCTCGCCGGCCTCGACCGCGGGGCGGGTCAGGATGATGCGGTTGACCTGCTTGGACTGCAGGGCCTGCACCGCCTTGGCCATCGCCAGATAGGTCTTGCCGGTACCGGCGGGGCCGATGCCGAAGACGATGGTGTGCTTGTCGATGGCGTCGACGTAGCGCTTCTGGTTGAGCGTCTTGGGGCGGATGGTGCGCCCGCGCGAGGACAGGATGTTCTGCGTCAGCACCTCGGCCGGGGTCTCCTGGCCGTCCCCCTCGCCGTTCCCGCTCGCCTTGAGCATGGCGATCGAGCGTTCCACTGCGTCCTCCGTCATCGGCTGCCCGGTGCGGAGCACGAGCATCATCTCGTCGAACACGCGCTGTATCAGGGCCACGTCCGCCGTGTCGCCCACCGCGCTGATCTCATTGCCCCGGACGTGGATGTCGGCCCCCGGGAAGGCCTTCTCGATCACGCGCAGGAGGGAGTCGCCGGAACCCAGCACGGTCACCATGGGGTGCTGGGCGGGGACGGTGAACTGTGCTCTCGCCTGCCCCTGCGCGGGGGTCTTGGCTGCGGGTGTCTGAGTCATGGGCCGGCGCTCGACGCCTGCTTTTCCTCCTCGTCACGGCCGCACAGCTGACGGCGGCCTCGCGCTTCCCAGGGTACGACGCGGGAGCGGCAAGCCCGTAGGGCTTTTCCCGGCATCCGCACCGCCCGGAACCCCGGCCCCTTCTCCTGCGGTCTCCTGCGGTCTCCCGCGGCGGCCCACCCCCCGCGCCTCACTCCACGCCCCGGATCCGCCCCACCAGCACCGCACCGGCCAGTCCGATCGCGGCCGCGATCAGGTAGAGCACGCGGTAGCCGCCGAGGTACGTCACGATCGGCGCGGCCAGTGCCGGGGCCGCCACCTGGGGGAGGGCGTTGGCGACATTGATGACGCCGAGGTCCTTGCCGCGGTCCAGGGCGGTGGGCAGTACGTCGGTCATCAGGGCGAAGTCGACCGAGGTGAAGACGCCGAAGCCGACGCCGAGGACGGCCGCCGCCACGAGCGCGCCCGGCCAGGTCTGCCACGCCGCCAGCGCGGCCGTGGCCACCGCCATGAGCACGCCCGACCAGACCACGAACGGCTTGCGGCGGCCGGCCCGGTCCGACCACACCCCGCCCGCCACCACCGTGGCCAGCAGGGTGGCCCCGTTCACCGCGGTGAGGACCAGGACGCCCCGCTCGGGGTCCGGGTACCCGACGCGGTCGCGCAGGTAGTAGAGGAGGTAGAGCAGCACCAGGGAGTTGCTGAGGTTGATCAGGAAGCGGGTCAGCCAGGCCCAGCCGAGGTCCGGGTGGCGGCGCGGGCTGAGCAGGAAGCCGCCCCAGAAGCCCCGCCAGGACCAGGGCGGGCGGCGCGCCGCCGGGAGCCGCAGGTCCCGGAAGCCGAGGAGGTACGGCAGCACGCCCGCCGCCGTGAACACCGCGCAGGCCGCGTACCCGGCCCCCGTGCCGCCGGCCAGCGTCGCGAGTCCCGTCCCGCCGACCACCCCGAGGATCTGTGCCGCCCCCAGCCGGCCGCCCACCGATCCGCGCTGCGCGCGCGGCACCCGGTCCGGCACGGCCGCCGTCACCGCGGCGAAGGCCGCGTTCAGGGTGAGCTGGACCAGGCACCAGCCGGCCGCCATCGCGGCCACGCCGTGCGCGCCCGCCAGGAGCAGCAGCGACAGCGCGCCGCCCGCCGCCCCGGCCGCGATCCACGGCGAGCGGCGGCCCCAGCGGGCCGTCGTCCGGTCCGACAGCGCCCCGAACAGCGGGTTGGCCACCAGTGACACCACCGCCCCGGCGCCCGTCACCCAGGCCAGCAGCGCTTCCTTGGACAGGCCGGTGCCGGGCGCGAAGTCCCGCGCCTGGGCGGCGAGCAGGATCTGCAGCGGTCCGTACCAGCCCACCCAGATCGCGCCGTTGGCCAGCGAGAGCGCGGCCGTCCAGCCCCGCCCGACCGGCCGGACGGGTTCGGCGAGCGGGTCGGGCCCGGTGCGCGCGGGGGCTTTGCCCGGGGACGAGGCCGGACCCGGCGGGCGCGGCGGCCGGCGGGGGCGGGTCATCTCTGGGCGCGGAGCTGGCTGCGGTACCAGTGGTAGGAGGACTTCGGGGTGCGTTCCAGGGTCGCGTAGTCGACGTGCACGAGGCCGAAGCGCCGGGCGTAGCCCTCCGCCCACTCCCAGTTGTCCAGCAGGGACCACACGAAGTAGCCGCGTACGTCCACGCCCGCCGCCATCGCCCGGTGCAGCGCCCGCAGATGGGCGTCGAGGTAGGCGATGCGGTCCTGGTCGTCCAGGCCCTCGTAGGAGCAGCCGTTCTCGGTGATGACGAGCGGCGGGAGGCGGTCGCGGTAGCGCTCGCGGAAGCCGGTCAGCAGCTCGGTCAGGCCCTCGGGGACCACCGGCCAGCCGAAGTCGGTGACCGGGCGGTCCTCGATCTGTCGGACGGTGAACGGCAGTCCGGCGGGCAGCCTGATCCCGCCGACCTCCGCGTCGGTGCCCTGCGGGGCGCCCACCCGGGCCGGGGCGTAGTAGTTGACGCCGTACCAGTCCAGCGGCTCCGCGATCACCTTGAGGTCGGCCTCGACGTCGCCGGGCATCAGCTCGCCGACGCCCTCCGGGTAGCGGCCCAGCAGCAGCGGCTCGGCGAACAGGCGGTTGAGCAGCATGTCGTAGAAGTCCGCCGCCTCCACGTCCGCGGCCTCGCGCGAGGCGGGCCAGGTCGGGGCGTGCGAGTTGGCGATGCCGATGTCCGAGGCCCCGGCCGCGCGCAGCGCCCGTACGGCCAGGCCGTGGGCGAGGAGCTGGTGGTGGGCGGCGGGCAGCGCGTCGAACAGCAGGCGCCTGCCCGGCGCGTGGACGCCCAGCGCGTGGCCGAGGAGGGTGTGTTCGGCGGGTTCGTTGAGGGTGATCCACTTGCCGACGCGGTCGCCGAGGCGCCCGGCGACCACCGACGCGTACTCCGCGAAGCGCTCCGCCGTGTCGCGCTCCAGCCAGTCGAGACCGGCCGGCAGGTCCCAGTGGAAGAGCGTCGGGACGGGGCGCACCCCGGCCGCGCACAGCTCGTCGACGAGCCGGTCGTAGAAGTCGAGGCCGCCGGGGGAGTTCACCCGGGGCCAGGACACGGAGAAGCGGTAGGCGCCGACGCCGAGCCCGGCCAGCAGGGCGACGTCCTCGGCGTGCCGGTGGTAGTGGTCGCAGGCCACCGCCGCCGTGGAGCCGTCCTTGATCCGGCCCGCCTCGGCGGAGAACGCGTCCCACACGGACGGCTCCCGGGTGTCCGCCGCTCCCTCGATCTGGTGCGCCGAGGTGGACACCCCCCACAGGAAACCGTCCGGGAACCGGGGGAGCGGTTCGGCCGAGGTGCCTGAGGTGCCTGCGTCAGTCGCCATGCGCGGATCATCCGTACCGGCGGTAACGGAAGTCAACGCCCGTGCACGGAAAGGGCTTGCGGGCCCCTGGCTACGCGCCTTCCTTCAGCACTCTGGTGATCAGCTCGCGCTGGTCGTCGGTGAGCCGGGGGTCGGCGGCGTGGACCGTGTGTCCGTCGACCGTGATCTCGTAGTGGAAGCCGTCCGGGACCCCGGCGGGCGGGGTACCCTGGCCCGCGGCGAGGGCCTTCTCGGCCAGGGACCGCCACTCGGGGGCATCGGGCCGCTGCGAGGTGTCCACCTCGGCGTGCCGCTCGATGCCCGCGAAGCCGCCCGTGCGCCGTACCTGAATACGCATGGGTCAGTGTCTAGTACGGATTCAGAGCGTCCGCACCCCCACCTGCTCCCAGCCCTTCTGCACGGCCTGGAGCACGTCCCCCGCGCCGTACCGCTCGCGGGCGGCCTGCACGGTGAGGGTGGCGAAGGCCGCGAAGTCCGCGTCCTCCTTGAGCTTGCCGCCGGTCAGCGCGTCGTACCAGACCTGTCCGGCCTTCTCCCAGGCGTGCCCGCCGAGCGCGGTGGCGACCAGGTAGAAGGCGTGGTTGGGGATGCCGGAGTTGATGTGCACGCCGCCGTTGTCGCTGCCGGTGTGGACGTAGTCGTCCATGGTGGCGGGCTGCGGGTCCTTGCCGAGCACGTCGTCGTCGTAGGCGGTGCCGGGCGCCTTCATGGAGCGCAGCGCGGTGCCGGTGACGCGCGGGGCGAGCAGCCCGGCGCCGATCAGCCAGTCGGCCTCGCTCGCGCTCTGCCCGAGCGTGTACTGCTTGATCAGCGAGCCGAAGACGTCGGAGACCGACTCGTTGAGCGCGCCGGACTGGCCGAAGTAGGCCAGGTTGGCGGTGTGCTGGGTGACGCCGTGGGTCAGCTCGTGGCCGATGACGTCGACCGGGATGGTGAAGTCGAGGAAGACCTCGCCGTCGCCGTCGCCGAAGACCATCTGCTCGCCGTTCCAGAAGGCGTTGTTGTACTTCTCGTCGTAGTGCACGGTCGCGTCCAGCGGCAGGCCGCTGCCGTCGATGGAGTCGCGGCCGTACGCCTTCAGATACAGCTCGAAGGTGGCGCCGAGGCCGGAGTAGGCGCGGTTGACGGTGGCGTCCTTGCCGGGCTGCTGGCCCTCGCTGCGGACCTTGGTGCCGGGCAGGTCGGTGCGGTGGTGGGCGTCGTAGATCGTGCGGTGCGGCTGCTCGGCCTGCTTGCCGGCGGGCGGGGCGACGGCGGTGGCGCCGACGACGGTGGTCAGGCGCCTGCGGGTGCGTTCCATGGCGTCGCGCTGGAGGCTGCGGCGGGCCGGGCCGGACAGCGCGGGGTCCTCGTTCCGGGCGAGCCGGTCGAGGACGTGGGGCGGGACGATGGTGCAGAAGACGGGCTCTTGGCCCCCGTGGCTGGTCATACGTCGACCATCGCACTGCGTGATGTCAAAGTCACTACCTGCAACCTTGATTGGTGAAAAATCGGGGCAAGGCGTTCCTTCGGCGGTCGCGAAGGGTAGGGGTGGCTGCGCGGTGTGACGACGCGCACTCTTTGTACCTTTTGCTCCCTTTCGCGGGTCTCGTTTCGCATACTGGACGGGTCCACGCGTCCGACGCGGCTCGGCTAGGCTGCACAGCACCATGCGTTTCGGGCTGCTTCTCCTTAGCTGCCGCGGCGAGGGCCTGTAGTCGAGGCCGACCCCCTCCCCGCGGAGTCTGGCGTTGCGCCGTCGGCCGCCCCACCGGCCTCCGCGTCACCCGCGGACCTCCCGAGGAGCCCACGCCACCATGGTCAACCGTCAGCAGCCCAGTTCCATGCCGGTCCGCAAGTACGGCCAGTACGAGCAGGTCGACATCCCCGACCGCACCTGGCCCGAGCAGCGCATCACCGCCGCCCCCCGCTGGCTCTCCACCGATCTGCGCGACGGCAACCAGGCCCTGATCGACCCGATGTCGCCCGCCCGCAAGCGCGCCATGTTCGACCTGCTGGTCAAGCTGGGCTACAAGGAGATCGAGGTCGGCTTCCCGGCCTCCGGCCAGACCGACTTCGACTTCGTGCGCTCCATCATCGAGGAGGAGGGCGCGATCCCGGACGACGTCACGATCTCCGTACTGACCCAGGCCCGCGAGGACCTGATCGAGCGGACCGTGGAGTCCCTGAAGGGCGCCAGGCGCGCCACCGTCCACCTGTACAACGCCACCGCGCCGGTCTTCCGCCGGGTCGTCTTCCGCGGTTCCAGGGACGACATCAAGCAGATCGCCGTCGACGGCACCCGCCTGGTGATGGAGTACGCCGAGAAGCTGCTGGGCCCGGAGGCTGATGGCACGACGTTCGGGTACCAGTACAGCCCCGAGATCTTCACCGACACCGAGCTGGACTTCGCGCTGGAGGTCTGCGAAGCGGTGATGGACGTCTACCAGCCGGGACCGGGCCGCGAGATCATCCTCAACCTGCCGGCCACCGTGGAGCGTTCGGCACCCTCCACGCACGCGGACCGCTTCGAGTGGATGCACCGCAACCTCTCCCGGCGCGAGTACGTCTGCCTGTCCGTCCACCCGCACAACGACCGCGGCACGGCGGTGGCCGCGGCCGAGCTGGCGGTCATGGCCGGCGCCGACCGCGTCGAGGGCTGCCTGTTCGGCCAGGGTGAGCGCACCGGCAACGTCGACCTGGTCACCCTGGGCATGAACCTGTTCTCGCAGGGCGTCGACCCGCAGATCGACTTCTCCGACATCGACGAGATCCGCCGTACGTGGGAGTACTGCAACCAGATGGAGGTCCACCCGCGCCACCCGTACGTGGGCGACCTGGTCTACACGTCCTTCTCCGGCTCCCACCAGGACGCCATCAAGAAGGGCTTCGACGCCATGGAGGCCGACGCGCGGGCCAAGGGCGTCACGGTCGACGACATCGAGTGGGCGGTGCCCTATCTGCCGATCGACCCGAAGGACGTCGGCCGCTCCTACGAGGCGGTCATCCGCGTCAACTCGCAGTCCGGCAAGGGCGGCATCGCGTACGTCCTGAAGAACGACCACAAGCTGGACCTGCCCCGCCGGATGCAGATCGAGTTCTCGAAGATCATCCAGGCGAAGACCGACGCGGAGGGCGGCGAGGTCACGCCGAAGGAGATCTGGTCCGTCTTCCAGGACGAGTACCTGCCCAACCCGGACAACCCCTGGGGCCGCATCCAGGTCAAGACGGGCCAGTCGACCACCGACACCGACGGCGTGGACAGCCTGACGGTGGAGGCCCAGGTGGACGGCGAGGACACCGTGCTGACCGGCTCCGGCAACGGCCCGATCTCCGCGTTCTTCGACGCCCTCCAGTCCATCGGCATCGACGTGCGCCTGCTGGACTACCAGGAGCACACGATGAGCGAGGGCGCCTCCGCGCAGGCCGCCTCCTACATCGAGTGCGCGATCGAGGACAAGGTCCTGTGGGGGATCGGCATCGACGCGAACACGACACGTGCGTCGCTGAAGGCGGTCGTCTCCGCCGTCAACCGGGCCGCCCGCTGACCACCCTGACCGGCGTTTTCCCGGTCCCGGCCGCCCATCGAGGCAGCCGGGGCCGGGATTTTTGCCGTCGTTTACCGGCCAGGTCACGGAAAGGTCTCGTCCCGGGTACTGACTCAGCCTCACCGATGTGGCTAACATCACGCCCACGTGGCGATGTTGCCGCGTGGTTACGGAGGTGCGACGTGCTGCCAGTACGGGGACGAAACGGCCGTGCCGTCAGGCTTGCCCGCATACTGGGCACCCGTACCGCCTGGACACCCGTGGGCGACGGCGAGTTCTTCTGCCCCGGCTGCGGCGGTGACCGCAACTACCAGCGGCTCACCGGCCGGCGCCGGTTCACCGTCCTCGGGGTGCCGCTGCTGCCGCGCGGCGCGGCGGGTCCGGTCGTGGAGTGCGCCGCCTGCACCGGCCGCTTCGGCACCGACGCCCTGGACCACCCGACCACCATCCGCTTCTCGGCGATGCTGCGCGACGCCGTGCACACCGTCGCCCTCGCGGTGCTCTCCGCGGGCGGCACCTCCTCGCGCACGGTCCTGGAGACGGCCGCCGCCGCCGTGCGCGCCGCCGGTTTCGCCGAGTGCACCGAGGAGCAGCTCGCCGCCCTGGTCGACGCGCTGGCCGCGGACACCGGGCGGGTCTACGAGGACCAGCCGTGCGCCCCCGGGCTGACCATAGAGCTGCACGAGGCCCTGGACCCGCTGGCCCCCCACCTCGCCCCGGCGGGCCGCGAGGCGGTCCTGCTCCAGGCCGCCCGCATCGCCCTGGCCGACGGCCCCTACACCCCCGCCGAGCGCGACGTCCTCGCCACGGTCGGCGCGGCCCTCACCATCTGCGCGGACGACATCGACCGCCTGCTGGCAGCGGCGGCCCGCACCCCGTCCTGACCACCGGCCCCCGGCGGCGTCCGAATGCCACCCCGACCGGCTCCCGGCACGCCCCGGACACCGCCCGGCCACCGGCTCCCGGCAGGATCCGGACGCCGTCCCGCCCACCGGCCACCAGCCCCCGGCAGCATCCGGACGCAGCCCCAGCCACCAGCCCCCACCAGCCCCCGCCACCGCCCGCCCGGCCCCGCCGACCCGGGCCCTACAGCAGCCCCGCCGTCGCGAGGTGGTCGCGTACGTGTGCCACCTCCTGTTCCGTCAGCGGGAGCTGCGGTCCGGCGGTGGCCGGGCAGTCGATGATTCCGCGCAGATGAAGGGCCGCCTTCAACGGGCCGGGCGCCGCGGGTCCCGGGCCGCCGGTCCGGGTGAGTGCGAACAGCGCGCACAGCCGCTCCTGCTCGGCCCGCGCCCCCTGCGCGTCACCGGCGCGCGCGAGGCGGTAGAGGCGTACGAAGCCGTGCGGGTCGACATTGGCGAGCCCCGGCACCGCGCCGTCGGCGCCCAGCGCCAGCGCCACGTCGACCAGCCGCTCGGAGCCGGTCAGCACGCTGAACCCGGCCGTACGCGAGTCCGCGCGCACCCCGGCGGCGACCTCCCGGAAGCCGTCCAGCTCGCCGCTGGAGTCCTTCAGTCCGGCCAGGACGCCCTCCCCGGCCAGCTCCAGCACGAGAGCGGCGGGCAGCTTGGTGTGCACCGCGGCGGGGATGTCGTAGGCGAGCACCGGGACCGGGCTCGCGGCGGCGACGCGGCGGTAGTGGCGGGCGGTCTCCGCCGGGCGGGCGGCCGCGTAGAAGGGCGCGGTCACCACCACGGCCCGCGCGCCCGCCGCCGCGACCGCGGCCACCTGGTCGAGCACCCGCGCCGTCGTCATGTCGACCGCGCCCGCCAGCACCGGCAGCCCCGCCCCCACGTGCCCGGCGACCGCCTCCACCACCTGTGCGCGCTGCCGGTCCGTCAGGAACGCCGCCTCCGACGTCGTCCCGAGCACGAACAGTCCGTGCACCCCGCCCGCCACCAGATGGTCGACCAGCCGCAGCAGCGAGCCCACGTCCACCTCGCCCTCCGGCGTCAGCGGTGTGCACACGGGCGGGACGACACCGGTCAGCGGCGCGGGGAAGGTCATACGGGCTCCCGGGAGCGGTGGCGGTCGACGACAACTGCCTTGTATCGTCGCCGCGCCACCACACGTCCGAGGGGAGCGCCGCGCCCGTGAACGAGCAGTCCGCGCCCCCTGGCGGGCACTCCGCGCCCCCCTGGGACGAGGACGCCCCCGGTGTCCTGCGCCTCCCGTCCGGCCGCCTGGTGCGCGGCCGGGGCCTCAGCCGCCCCCTCGACCCGGCCGCCCCCGCCCCCACCTGCGGCGTCTTTCTGCTCGGCAGACCGCCGCCCGGCTTTTCCTGGGAGTCCCACTGGCTGCGCCGGCCCGACTTCCGGCTGCCCGCCGACCGGGAGGCGGCCCGCGACCTGTTCGCCCGTGCCTGGCGGCGCACGGCCACCGAGCGTGTCGAGTTCGCCTGCGCCGGCGGTCTGGGCCGCACCGGCACCGCCCTGGCCTGCCTGTCCGTGCTGGACGGCGTACCTCCCGGGGACGCGGTCGCCCATGTGCGCGCGCACTACGACCGGCGTGCTGTGGAGACGCCCTGGCAGAAGCGGTACGTGCGGGACTTCGCGCCGCCGCGCCCGGCCGGGCCGCTCAGCGGCCCCGGGTGAGGTCGAGGCGCAGTATCCGCCGGTGCATCCCGGGGCCGAAGTAGTCCGGGCGCAGGCCCCCGTCGGGTTCCTCGGGACCGAAGCCCAGGGAGCGGTAGAGGAGTATCGCGGCCCGGTTGGTGGGCTCGACGGTGAGCCGGACCTGCTCGATCCCGGCGCGGCGCAGCCGGTCCAGGACCGCCGTCATCAGCTCCCGGCCCAGCCCGTTGCGGCGCCGGTCGTGGGTCACGCCCAGGCCGAGGATCCAGCTGTCGCGGCCGAGCGCCGTCGTCCCCGCCAGCACATAGCCGCGCAGCCGGCCCGTCCCGTCGTCCAGGACGAGGAAGTGCTCCGCGTACATGTCGTAGAGCTGGCGCAGCAGAAAACCGGGGTACGCGACCTCTTGGAAGACCTCCGCGTCCAGCCGTTGCAGTTCGGGCAGGTCGGACTCGTGCACCCGGCGCAGGACGAGCGGCAGCGAGGCCGGGAACGGTGCGGTGAGCTGCTCGTGGCGGTCGAGGAAATGCTCCAGCGGTTCGGCGGTCATGCCACCCCCAGTCAGGACATGCGGACGTCAATCCGGCGGAAGCCGGCGCGCTCACCCGAAGGACTGAGGCCCGGATGTGGCGGCCGGCTGCTCGTTCTGCCACAGTGGAGCCTCCAAGTTCCGTACTGCAAGGGCCAGTTGGGGTGTGCGCCCGGATGTGCTGACGTGCGCCGGGGTGCACCGGACGCGTCCCGCGGTGAGGGACCGGCGTGTTTGCGGCGGGTCTACGGTGCGGGGGACGAGGTCCGCCAGTCGGGGCTGCCGGCGTCCAGGGGCCCGCGCACACGGACCGGCTCGCAAGGAAATGGAACGCGGCAGGGTGACTATGGATCGCAACGCTGATGCCCCGTGGTCGAAGTTCGATCCTGAGGTGTACGTCGACAACAACTACCGCACGCCGCTGGAGGCCGACCTCCACATCGTGCGCCTGCTGCGCGACTACTTCAGCCGCTGCTTCGCCGGCTCCGGCCCCGCCCTCGCGCGGGGCGTCGACGTCGGCGCGGGCGCCAACCTGTATCCCGCGCTGTCCATGCTGCCGTGGTGCGAGAAGGTCCTCCTGCTGGAGTACGCGCCGCCGAACATCGAGTACCTGAAGCGGCAGACCGCGCCCGGGGGCCTGGGCACGGAGTGGGACGCCTTCTGGGACGTGCTCACCGAGGCCCCCGCCTACCGCGGCGTCGACCCGCACAGCCGGGTCGGCGAGATCGTCCGGGTGGAACGGGCCAACCTGTTCGACCTCGACGGACGGCGCCGCTGGGACATCGGGACGATGTTCTTCGTCGCCGACTCGATGTCCGAGTGCCCCGAGGAGTTCCAGCGGGGCGTGCGCTGCTTCATGGAGGCGCTCGCGGGCGGGGCGCCGTTCGCCGTGGCGTTCATGAAGGAGTCGGTCGGCTACCGCGTGGGCGAGCACCGCTACCCGGCCTACCGGGTCAACGAGGAGCGGGCCAGGCGGGCCCTGGAGCCGTTCACCGCCGAGCTGGAGCTGCACGATCTGCACCACGTGGTACGGCCCGGACACGAGGGCATGATCCTCGCCCTGGGACGGCGCAAAGAGGAGATTGCCGCTCCGTAGGAACGGGGACCATGTCTGGGCGTGAGGGGCGCCGGCACGGGCGACGGCACAGGACAACGGGATCTGTACGAGGGGTACGGGGATGCAGATCAAGCCACGGCAGCATCTGCTGGACATCTGGCGGGCCACGGCCCGGCACTCGTTCGAGGACGGCAAGCTCCTCACGGGCGACACCGACGGGATGAGCAGCGTCGCGGACGCCGAGCGCCTGCTGTGCCTGCTGTATCCCGCCACCGAGGTCCCCGCGTTCCGCGTCGACCAGCCCGACACCACCGAGCGGGACGTCCTGCGCGCCGTGGAGCGGGTCGGCAGCCGCCTGGAGATCCCGCTCAACCTGATCACCGCGCTGACCCAGTTCATGCGCACCCACACCGGAGCCGACGACAGCCCCACCTTCGCCGGCGGGCACTACTTCAAACCGGCCGAGGCGGGCGGCGAACTCACCCACGACCAGGCGCAGCTGGGGGTGGTGGACTCCTACTCCATGTCCGTCACGCTCTGCCTGGCCACCCTCGGCTTCCTCAAGGTCTACGAGACCACCACGACCCGCCCCGAGGTCCGCCGGGCCGTCGGGGAACTGCGCGAGGCCACCAACGCCCGGCTGACCTCCGCGATGATCAGCCTGCTGCGCTCCTTCACGGTCAACGTCTTCGACGCCGAGTCCGAGCAGGGCAAGCGGCTGATCCGGGTCATCGGGCAGAACCGCCAGTCCGACCGGGCCGTCCTCCAGCAGTTCGCCCGCCGCTTCCGGCCGCTGCGCGCCACCATCATCGAGAGCCTCACCCGCGGCATCCAGGTCGACGAGAGCATCCGCGACGAGAGCCAGCTCTTCGAGTGCGGCTGGGCCTGGGGCGTGGTGCGGGACGCGCCGCGCGTCACCGACCTGGACGTCCAGGTCCCCGGCCAGCCCGACGGCATCGCCGACCGGCTGCCGTACGTGTACTTCACCGTGGTCGCGCTCGACGGCATCCAGGACCTGTTCTCCGAGCGCACCCTCACCCTCGGACTGCTCGACGCCGACCAGCAGAAGCTCTCCGAGGCGCTGCGCCTGCGCTGGGAGCTGAGCCAGCAGTACTGGTCCGCCGTCGCCCGCTTCGGCAGCGAGCGCTGGCCCCTGGAGGACCTGCCCTGGCAGACCACCGGCCTGCGGCTGGAGTCCGAGTACTTCTCCCTGACCGTCGCCGCCATCCTCGTCCACGACCTGGTCCGCCGGAAGGCCACCGACGACGACCTGACCCGCACGGTCGCCATCATGGAACGCCTGGCCGACCGCGGCCGGGTCACCAGCCGGATGACCCGCAACGACCCCGCCATCGGCCTGCACCACCCCGGCGTCACCATGCCGCTCGCCGGTTCCGACCGCTCCGGCGGCCTGCTCCTGTGGCGGATGACCGACTTCTCCGCCCAGCTCCTCAAACGGATCGTGCAGCTCGCCGAGCTGTCCCGGAACATCGACGCGCAGGACCGCCTGCTGCGGCTGGCCGAGCAGACCTTCGAGCACCTGTGGAACCGGCGGATCCAGGACGGCGCGGGCATCGACCTCTGGGACGACGTGCGGACCGTCTACCCGGACGCGCGCGGGACGCCCCCGCGCATGTCCTGGAGCATCACCGAGCGCATCGTCGAGTGTCTGGTGGCCGCCCGCAACCTGTACGAGCAGCAGCCCATCCGCAGCCCCGAACTCGCCCAGCTCGCCCGGGAACTGCTCAGCGAGGCCACCCACCTGTTCGGCCAGGAGCAGCTGGAGGCGGCCACCGGCACCGACAGCGGCCGGGGCCGGACCATGCGGAGCATCGAGAGCCGCCTCGAACACGCCCGCAGCCTGCTCGACGACCGGCCCGCCACCGCCTTCGCGCTCGCCCTGCCCGTCCTCCAGGAACTCGACACCCTGGCCCAGGCCAGGGGCGCCGCCACGCAGGAGGTGTGAGCCGTGCTCGTCTTCGCCGCCTCCGACAAAGGAGGCACGGGCCGCTCGGTGACCAGCGCCAACCTGGCCTACCAGCGCGCCCTCAGCGGCGACCACGTGGCCTACGTGGACTTCGACTTCGGCTCGCCGACCGCCGCCGCCGTCTTCGACGTGCCGGGCGCCATGCGTGGCATCACGGAGCGCGGCCTGCACTCCTACCTGGAGGGCGAGGCCGCCGAGCCCGCCAGGATCGACGTCTGGCGGCAGACCGAGCACCCGCTGCTGCGGGCCCGCCCCAACCAGTCCGGCCGGCTGGTCCTGCTGCCCGGCGACGCGGGCGGCGGCGAGTTCGCCACCGGCGAGGAGGCCCTGGAGCGGTGCGTGGACCTGCTGCTGCGGCTGAACACCGAGTTCGACGTGATCGTCGTCGACCTCAGCGCGGGCCGCAGCTACGCCGTCGACATGGCCCTCGCTGCCACCGCCCACCCCAGGATGCGCAACGTCCCCTTCCGCTGGCTGGTCTTCCACCGCTGGACCCGGCAGCACGTGATCGCCGCCTCCGGGCTGGTCCACAAGGAGAACGGCATCATCAAGGGCGGCGTGGCCCGCGGCCACGACGAGCAGGCGCTGCGGGCCGCGATCCGCTTCGTACGGGCCGCCGTACCGGATCCGGAGTCGCCGCTGTGGTCGCACGGCTCGTCCGCCCAGGCCGCCTGGATGCAGGCATGCGACGAGACACTGCGCAGGCTCGCCGCCGAGCACCGCATCGGGGACAGCGTCGTCGTCGGCATCGTCCCGCTGGAACCGATCCTCCAGTGGCGCGAACAGCTCATCACCGAGGAGGACGTGCTCTCCACCCAGATCGCCAACAAGGAGACCCTGGAGGCGCTGGAGGAACTGGCCCGGCGGCTGACGGACGATACGTACTGGGGGCAGCTGTGACGGAGGCCGTGTTCCGCGAGACCGCGGCCGAGCCGCGCACCCAGGCGGTGCCGCTGTCCCACCTGTCCCTCGAACTGGGCCACCTCTACATGGAGGACTTCGAGGCCGGTCCGCAGCGGCTGCGGGACCACTTCGAGCAGGTGCGGCCCTGGGCGGAGGCGGCCCGCGCCGCCGCCGCGGCCCGCACCGGCGGCCGGCGCCCCCGGATCAGCACCTGCTTCCTCATCGACGACTACTTCACCCGCTTCTCCAGCCCCGCCGAACTCGTCCCGCTGCTGCTCGCCGAGGCCGAACGGGCCGGGCTGGGCGTCGACTACCTGGCCCGCGAGTCCGGCTGCGCCGTCACCGGCGAGGTGCCCGTCGCCCAGGCCGTGGCCGCCCGGCTGGTGGAGGAGCCCCCGCCGGGCAGCCACGGCGCCCGGCCGCCCGCCGCGCAGACCGGCTGGCTCGCCAACGGCGAGCGCAGCCCCGCCGCCCGCGCCCCGCAGGCGATGAAGACCGCCGCCGCCTGGCAGCCGCCCCGGGAGACCGCGGCCCGCCGCCACTCCGTCTTCCTCGACGCCGAGCTGTGGAGCGACGACGCCGAGGGGCGGCGCACCTGGTCCTGTCCGTTCCTGGCCGCCGTCTGGCAGCTCGGCCGCCTCGGACTGCTGCGCCACGAGGGCGCGCCCGTCTTCGACCCGCACCGGCCGTCCGGCGCGGGCTTTCCCGACGACTGGGACGACCTGCCGCCGCTGCTGCGCCTGAACGAGCGCGCCGACCCGTTCGCCGCCTACCGGACCTGCTCGGTGCTGCCCAGCCGGTTCCTGCCCGTCGAGCACGCCGTGCGGGTGGTCCTCGACCAGACCGACGTGGACCGGGGGGCGCTGGACCAGGTGGCCGAGCGCTCCGCCCGCGAGCGCGTGACCGTCCCGGACTCGGTGGCCGACCGGGTCTCCTACGTCTTCTACGCGGGGCCCTGACATGGCGGACACGCCCCCGGGCGGGACCGGGAACACCGTGCTCGCCTGCGGCGAGGTCCGCACCTGCCTGCTGCCCGCCGGACAGGCCCTCGACATCCGGGCCGCCGACCGGCTCCTCGCGCTGCGCGCCGGTGAACGCGTCCTGCTCTCCGAACGCCCCAACCTCTACGCGCGCTCTCCCGAGACCCTCACCGGCGTCGACTGCCCGCTGCCCAGCGCGGGCGGCGCCGTCCGGGCGGTCGGCACGGTCGCCGCGCGGGCCGCGCTCACCGAGGGCCGCGTCCTGCAGACCTCCGCGTACTTCCGGCTGGCCGCCACCGGCCCCGACCAGCGGCGCCCCTGGGGCCAGTACCTGGTACGGCCCGGTCTGCTGGAGCCGTTCGGGAAGGCGCCGCACGAGGCGGTCGCCCGGGGCGTGCTCGGCGGCGGACGCCCCGGCGATCTCGACGTCGGCCTGATAGCCGACGCGCTGCTCACCCGGCTGCTGCGCCACCCCCTGCTCGACCAGCGCCCGCCCCTGCGCTCCCGGCCCACCCGGCTGCGCTGGGCGGCCCTGCCCGCCGAGGGGGAGGCCCGGCCTGCCGTCGAGCGGTTCACCCTCGCCGAGGACGAGCTGCGCACCGTACGGCTGCGGGTGCCCGAGGGCACGCCCGCCGCCGACATCGCCGGACTCTGCGACGACCTGGCCCTGCACGACTGGCTGCTGACCACCCTGGTCCGGCTGCTGGACGGCATCACCCTGGGCGCCCCGGCGGAGCCGGTCCGCGCGAGAGCGGCGGCGCGGGACCGCCCCTGTGTCGTCACCGTGCTGCGGCCCGCCGTCGACCACCTGCTGCACCTGTGGATGCCGCGGGCCCGGGTGGCGGCGGAACTGGCCCCGCTCTGGGACGTCCTGGAGGAGCGGCCCGGCTTCACCCGGCAGTGGCGGGCGCAGGTGCAGCGCATCCGCGACCAGCTCACCCTGCACGCGATCCCCGCGTCGCACCGGGAGGTGGAGCCGGTCCCCTGACCGGACGCCCGCCCGGGTCCCCCACGGCACCTCACCGCATCCCGATCCGACGCGTATCCCAACGGGGGGAGAAGCGAGATGAGCACGGCACAGACACCCCAGCCCGAGAACACGGCCGCCACGGACGCCCCGGACGGCCCGGCCGCCGGGGCCGGTGCGGCGGCGCCGTCCGGCATCGCGAACCGGCTCCGAGCGGCCCTCGCCCCTCACCCGGCGCGGGCGGCCCGCCCCGGCCCGTCCCGGTGGGCGCGCCGGATCGCGGCCGGTGTGGTCACCGGCGCGCTCGCCTGGTCCGTCACGGCGGTACTGGCCCCGCACACCGCGCTGTCCCGGCAGGCTGGGGCCGCCGTCCTGTGCGCCACCGCCGCGGTCCTCGTGCAGCACGTCCTCGGTCTGGACCGGCGGCTCGACGAGCACGCCGGGGCGCTGGCCGCGCACACCCGGGACACCGAGGCCCTGCTGAGCGGGGCCGCCGACGCCGTACGCGACGGTCTGCGCCGCCACGACGACCGGCTGGACACCGGACTGACCCGGCACACCGCCGACATGCGCCAGCTCGTGGAGAGCCGGATCGCCGAGGCGGACCGGTCCGCCGGGCCCTACCTCCCGCCCGCCCAGATCCGCGTCGACGGCGTGCCCGAACTGGCCAAGGGCTTCGCCGAGGTGCTGGCCCCCGGCACACCGCTCCTCTACACGTTCGTCCGCCTGGAGATGGGCCGGGTCGTCGGCCACATGGCGGACCTGGCCAGTCTGAGCGCCGAGTGCCCCGGCGAGAACCACGACTGGCTGCTGTCCCTCACCCGGGCCGCCGAGCACTCCATCTGCGCCACCAGCACCTCCGTGGACCGCGAGTTCTGGAACAGCGAGCCCGCCAGCCGCTACCTCCAGGCGCAGCGGGAGGCGGTGGAGCGGGGCGTGAGCGTGCGCCGCGTGTTCCTGCTGGAGAGCGCCCGCGAACTCGGCGACCCGCTGTTACGGCTGTGCGAGGAACAGGAGCTGCTGCACATCGAGGTGCGCGTCTCGATCCTGCCCGAGCTGCCGCCGCTGCTCCAGCGCGGCACCACCGACGACTTCATCGTCTACGACGAGGAGGCGTCCTTCGAGATCGACCAGGACCTGCGGGACGTCAACGTCCGCACCCGGCTCATCGCCCGCCACGACCACGTCGAGGACCGCATGAAGCGGTTCCGGGAACTGTGGGAGGCGGGCATGAGCGTGCGGGAACTGGAGGTCCGGGTCGACGACGAGGAGGACGGCACCTGGATGGTCGACGCGGTCGAGCCGGGCTGAGCGCGGCCCGCGCGGCTCAGCGGCAGTACACGTCCCCCGCCGGGCGCTGCCCCGTCGCCAGGAAGCGCGAGACGGTGCGGTCGCCGCAGGGGTTGCCGTTGGCCAGGTAGGCGTCGTGGCCGATGGAGTCCACGGTGACCATGACGGCGCGCCGGCCGAGGGCCGCACGGAGTTTCAGCGCGCCGCCGAGCGGGGCGGCGACGTCGCGCCGGTTCTGGACGAGCAGCACACGGGACGGGCCGCGGTCGGTGACGCGGACGGGGGCCTCGCGGGGCGCGGTGGGCCAGGCGGCGCACAGCATGGCGTTGCGGGGCATGCCCGCCGTCAGCGGGTACGCGGCGCGGCTGTCCGCCACGTCCTTCTCGTACGCCGCCGCCGAGTGCGGCCAGGCCACGTCGTTGCAGAGGGTGCCGGCGCCCACGGCCGCCACGTTCTGGAGCGCCTCCTCCGGGGGCGCCTGCGGCGCGGGCGGGACGGTGCCCTGCCGCGCGGCCTGGATCAGCTTCGCCAGGGCCGGGTAGTTCTTCGGCGCGTAGAGGCTGTCCAGCAGGGTCTGGCGCAGCACGTTCCCGTTCAGCTCCTCGGGGTTCGCGCCGGGCCAGGGGATCGGGGCGCGGTCCAGGCGGGCGGCGAGGTCCAGGAACAACGGCCGTACGTCGGAGGCCCGTTCGGCCAGGCGGTCCGGGTTGCCGGGCCGCGACGCCCAGGCCGCGAAGTCCGGGAAGGTGTCCTCCACGCCCTGCTCGTGCGCGCCCAGCCAGGCGCGGTTGACCTGCTGCGGGTCCGGGTTGTCGTTGCTGTCCAGCACCATGCGGTCGACGCGGCGCGGGAAGAGCTGGTTGTAGACGGCGCCGACGTACGTCCCGTACGACACGCCCCACGCGGACACCGTGTCCTCGCCGAGCGCGGCGCGCAGGCGGTCGAGGTCGCGGGCCTCGTTCGCGGTGCTCAGGTGCTGGAGCAGCGGCCCGGCGTTCTTCGCGCAGGCGTCCGCCATGCGCCGGGCGTCGGCCAGGTTCCCGTCGATCGACCCGTCGGCGGCCGGCCACGGGCGCAGCCGGGACGTCGCCAGGTCGGCGTGGTCGAGCCCGCAGTCCACGGCGGTGGACGGCGCGATGCCGCGCGGTGCGAAGCCGACCAGGTCGTACTGGTCGCGGACCGCCTGCGGCAGCTTCTGCCCCTTGCCCGAGGGGTCGTTCAGGCTGGAGCCGCCGGGGCCGCCCGGGATCAGCAGCAGCACCCCGTGCCGCGCGGCCGGCTTCTCGCTCGCGATGCGCGAGACGGCGACCGAGATGTGCGGGCCGCGCGGATCGGCGTAGTCCATCGGGACGTCGAGGGTCGCGCACCGCTGGCGCGGATCGAGGCCGTCGCCCTCGCACTTCGTCCAGGTGAGGGTGGGGGCCGGGGAGGGCCGGGCGGCGGCCGACGCGGTCACGGGCGCGGTGACGCCGAGCAGGACGGCGGAGGCGCCGACGAGTGCGGCGTTGCGGCGAGTGAGGACGGTGCGGCCGGTGCGGCCGGTGCGGACACGGATGCGCTTGCTCTGGGTCATAGGAGGAGCCTCCCGGACCGGCCCGGCCCGCTCCATCCGGCCAACTGGCGGGCCGTGCCGGGGGTTTACCCCCTCAGGACCCCTACGGGCTCAGTGCGCCAGGAGCACCAGCGCGAGACCGGCGGCGGCCGGGACGGTCTGGACGAAGAGGATCTTCCGGCTGGAGGTGGCGGCCCCGTACAGGCCCGCGAGCACGACGCAGGCCAGGAAGAACACCCGCGCCTGGAAGCCCACCGGGTCGGAGGCGAGCGCGCCCCAGATCAGCCCGGCGGCCAGGAACCCGTTGTAGAGGCCCTGGTTGGCGGCGAGCGTCTTCGTCCGCTCGGCGAACTCCGCGGTGGTGCCGAAGGACCCCCGCACCCTCGGCACCGTCCACAGGAACATCTCCACACCCATGATCAGAAGGTGCACACAGGCGTTGAGCCAGACCAGGACGGCCGCTGCGATCGACATGCCGACCATGATCGCCCGTCGCGGGCCGCTTGCCCAGGGGCGACGGCCCGCGAGGCGGGCGGGGCTCAGTACCGGCTCGGGCTGGTCACCCGGGGCTCCGCGTGGTTCGGGGGACGGCGGCGGACCCGCTGCTCTGACGCCTACGCGGCCCCGGCCACACCCGCGACGAAGCACGCCCAGGCACCGGCCCGCACGACCAGCACGGGACCGTCCGTGACCTTGCTGTCCCGGACGGGGACGATGCCGGGGAAGCCGTCGGCGACCTCGACGCAGCTCCCGCCGTTGCCGTCGCTGTGGGTGCTTTTGCGCCAGCGGGCGGCACCCGGGAAGTCGCGGGCGACCTCGACGCAGTCGCCGCCGTTGCCGTCGCTGTAGCTGCTCTTGCACCAGCGGGCGCTGGTCAGGTCGTACTCGCGCATTGTCTGAAATCCTCCGCCGCCGACTCGATCAGGGCCAGGGACACCTCAGGCGACAACGCGGCGGCCCTGATCTGATCGTATGCCGAGCGGGCACGCTTGACCACGGCCGGATCGTCCAGCAGGTTGCCCGAATACACCGCCTCTGTATAGGCGGTTGGCGGAGCGTCGTCGAACTCCATGAGCGCCAGCATGCCGTTCATGAGGGCGTACGACTCAGCCGCGTACGGCAGCACCTGCACCTTCACCACGCGCTCCCGTGCCATCCGAGCGATGCAGTCGAGCTGTGCCGCCATGCCCGCCGGGCCGCCGACCGGGATGCGCAGCGCGTTCTCGTGCAGGACCACCCAGTAGCGCGGCCGGGTCGCGTCCGCGAGGATGCGGGCGCGGTCCAGGCGGCCGGAGACCTTCTCCTCGATGTACTCGTCGGGCGCGAACGGGTTCATCGACACCGTGACCGCCCAGGCGTAATCCCTGGTCTGGAGCAGCCCCGGCACCAGCGCGGGCGCGAACTCGTAGATCTCGGTGGCCAGCCGCTCCAACTCCACCACATGCGCGAAGTAATCCGCGTACCGTGGATCGTCGATCAGCTTTCTGCACAACCGCTCGAAAATACCGTCGGTTTGCAGGACGTCGTCGATCCGCTGGGCCACATCCAACTGCGGCTTTCTGATCGCCTGTTCGAACTGGCCGATGTAGCCGCCCGAGACGAAGACCCGCCCGCCCAGCTCCACCTGCGTCAATCCGGCGTTCTCCCGGCGCCGCTTCAGTTCGGTGCCGAAGAACTCCCAGACGACCTGGCGTGAAGCATTGGCCATTACCAACCCCCTTGTGCAGCCGCTCCCTTGCAGTGCCCGAAACCCTTCCGAGTGTAGACGTGAAACATCATTGTGGAGACGCGAAGAGTAAAACCCCGGGATGACGGAAATCCCGGAAAGGGAAAGGGAGGAAGAACACCGTGGCAGCACAGCAGCACTCGGCTCACTCGGCGGTCTGTGTCCAGGAAGCGGAGGAAACACTTGTTGAATTGCGTACCGCGCTGGAAAAGGCCGGAATCACCCTGCCCTCACTGGGACTCGACCCGGGCGGGCTGGCCCGCGAGGCACCCTGCCCGCTGGTGGAACTGGGCCGCTGCTCCGTGGAGACGGCGGCCCGGCTCGTCGCGGCACTGCGGTGAGCGGCCCGTGTCCGCCGGTGGGGACTTACGCGCTCGACACCGGCACCGGGTGCGTCGGCGTGGTCATGGGCCACGAGGGGCCGTACGTCCAGTTGCGGCCCCTCGGCGGGGGCCGCGAGTGGGACTGCGTACCGGATCTGGTCCGGGCGGCGACCCTGGCGGAGCGCCTGAGCGCGGCGACGGCGTACGCGAACGCCCGCAGCCGGGGCGAGGCACCGTGACCCGCGCGGGCCCGGTCCGGGATGTCGACCCGGGGCGTACGTCCCCGGGCCGATGACCGGCGGCCGTGGCCGGTCCTACGATCACGGCATGTCCGCCACCGTGCCGCCGCCGCTGCTCCGCCGTGTCCCGCCCGCGGGCTGGACGGGGCTCGTGTGGTGCGCGAGCACGCTGTTCACCCTGCTGACCACTGTCCGGCTGCCCGGCGAGACCGAGCCCGGACAGTGGCCGGCGGCCCAGCTGTACCGCTGGGACGGCCTGACGGTCACCGTGCTGTCCACCGCCCTGGTGCTGTACGGCGGCCTGCTGCTGGGGCGCCGTCCGCTCGCCGCGCTGGCCGTGCTGATCGCGGCGGCCATCGGGGAGACGACCACCCTCGGGGTGGGCGAACTGCCCATGGCGCAGTACCTCGCGGTGGCGGTGGCGCTGTACTTCATGGCCGCGGGCAGGCCGCGCCGCACCGCCGCGGCCGGTCTCGCCCTGGCGGTCGGCACGCTCGTCGTCTTCATCGCCTTCCGGGTGCTGCACGGCTGGTCGGCTGGCGTCTCCGCGGAACTGGCCGTGGCCCTGGTCACGGTGATCGCCTGGCTGCTCGGCAGCTCGGCGCACCAGTCGCGCGAGCACGCGCGGCGGATGAACGAGCGGGCCGCCGCGCAGGCGGTCACGGCCGAACGGCTGCGCATCGCCCGGGAGATGCACGACACCGTCGCGCACAGCATCGGCATCATCGCCCTCCAGGCGGGCGCGGCGGCCCGGGTGGCGGCCACCCAGCCGGACGCGGCCCGCGAGGCGATGCGGGCGGTGGAGACCACCGGCCGCGAGACCCTGGCCGGGCTGCGCCGGATGCTGGTCGCCCTGCGTGAGACCGACACGGGCCCCACTGATCCCACCGGCCCCACTGACCCTGCTGGCCCCACTGATCCCGCCGGTCCCCTCGGTCCTGCCGGGCTCGGTGACCTCGACCGGCTGGCCGCCGCGACCACCGCGGCGGGGGTCCGGGTGGAGGTGCGGCGGCTGGGGGAGGAGCGGCGGCTGCCGCCGGACGTCGACCTGTCGGCGTTCCGCATCGTCCAGGAGTCCGTCACCAACGTCGTACGGCACTCCGGGGCGCCCGCTTGCCGGGTGACCGTGGACTACGGGGACGCCGCGCTCGCCCTGGAGGTCACCGACGACGGCCGCGGCCACGGCACCGCGACCGACACCGGGTTCGGCCTCGCCGGGATGCGCGAGCGCGTCGCCCTGCTGCACGGCGAGTTCAGCGCGGCGCCCCGGCCGGAGGGCGGCTTCCGGGTGGCGGCGCGGCTGCCCCTGCCCGCGGCGGCCCCGCGATGACGGTCCGGGTGGTCCTCGCCGACGACCAGCAGCTGATCCGGGCCGCGCTGCGCCTGGTCATGGCGGACCTGGCCGACATGGAGGTGGTGGGCGAGGCCGCCACCGGCGCCGAGGCGGTGGCGCTCACCGAGGAACTCGACCCGGACGTGGTCGTCATGGACATCCGGATGCCGGGGACGGACGGCATCGAGGCGACCCGGGCGATCACGGCGGGTCCGGCCGGGGCGCGGATCGTCGTCCTGACGACCTTCGACGACGACGCGTACGTGTACGGGGCGCTGCGCGCGGGCGCCTCCGGCTTCCTGGTCAAGGACATGGGTCTGGACGACATCATCGGCGCGGTGCGGGTGGTCGCCGCCGGGGACGGGCTGATCGCGCCGAGCGTCACCCGCCGCCTGATCGAGGACTTCGCGCGCCGGGCCGCGCCGTCCGCCGGGCCCGCCCGCCGCGAGCTGACCGGCATCACCGAGCGGGAGCGGGAGGTGCTGACCCTCGTCGGCACGGGGCTGTCCAACACGGAGATCGCCGCCGAACTGTGCATCAGCGTGGCCACCGCCAAGACCTACCTCAGCCGCCTGCTGGCCAAGCTGGGCGCCCGTGACCGCGTCCAGCTGGTGATCATGGCGTTCGAGGCGGGGCTGGTGTCGGTGCCGGGCTGACCGCGCCCAGGTCAGGGCCCGCGCCGCCGCCGGGGCCCACCCGGACGGACCGGGACGCGTCCGCGGTGGGCGAGAATGGACCTCATGAGTCTGTTCCGCGACGACGGCATCGTGCTGCGCACCCAGAAGCTGGGTGAGGCGGACCGGATCATCACGCTGCTCACGCGCGGTCACGGCCGGGTGCGGGCGGTGGCGCGGGGCGTACGGCGCACGAAGTCCAAGTTCGGCGCCCGGCTGGAGCCCTTCTCGCACGTGGACGTGCAGTTCTTCGCCCGGGGCAGCGAGCTGATCGGGCGCGGGCTGCCGCTGTGCACGCAGAGCGAGACCATCGCGCCGTACGGCGGCGGGATCGTGACCGACTACGCCCGGTACACCGCCGGGACGGCCATGCTGGAGACGGCCGAGCGGTTCACGGACCACGAGGGCGAACCGGCCGTCCAGCAGTATCTGCTGCTCGTCGGCGCCCTGCGCACACTGGCCCGCGGCGAGCACGCCCCGCACCTGGTGCTGGACGCGTTCCTGCTGCGCTCGCTGGCCGTCAACGGCTACGCGCCCAGCTTCGGCGACTGCGCGAAGTGCGGCATGCCGGGGCCCAACCGGTTCTTCTCGGTGGCCTCCGGCGGCTCCGTCTGCGTCGACTGCCGGGTGGCCGGCAGTGTCGTACCCTCGCCGCAGACGCTCGTGCTGCTGGGCGCGCTGCTCACGGGGGACTGGGCGACGGCGGACGCCTGCGAGCCGCGGCATGTGCGGGAGGGCAGCGGGCTGGTCTCCGCCTACCTGCACTGGCACCTGGAGCGCGGACTGCGCTCGCTGCGGTACGTGGAAAAGTAGAGAGCAGCACGGGCAACACAGCAGAGGGAGACGAGAGCACATGGCCGTACGCGGGTTCCTGGGCAGCCGGCGACGCGAGTACCTGGCGCCCGAGCCGCATCCGTCCGGCGCGCGCCCCCCGAAGCTCCCGGGCGAGCTGGTGCCCGAGCACGTGGCGATCGTCATGGACGGCAACGGCCGCTGGGCCAAGCAGCGCGGCCTGCCCCGCACCGAGGGGCACAAGGTCGGCGCCGAACGCGTCCTCGACGTGCTCCAGGGCGGCATCGAGATCGGTGTGCGCAACATCTCGCTGTACGCCTTCTCCACCGAGAACTGGAAGCGCTCGCCCGACGAGGTGCGCTTCCTGATGAACTTCAACCGGGACTTCATCCGCAAGTCCCGCGACCAGCTCGACGGGCTCGGCGTCCGGGTGCGCTGGGTGGGCCGGATGCCCCGGCTGTGGAAGTCGGTCGCCAAGGAGTTGCAGGTCGCCCAGGAGCAGACCAAGGACAATGACCTGATCACGCTGTACTTCTGCATGAACTACGGCGGCCGGGCCGAGCTGGCGGACGCGGCCAAGGCGATGGCCGAGGACGTGGCCGCGGGCCGCCTCGACCCGTCCAAGGTCAGCGAGAAGACCATCCAGAAGTACCTGTACTACCCGGACATGCCGGACGTGGACCTGTTCCTGCGCCCGAGCGGCGAGCAGCGCACCTCCAACTACCTGCTCTGGCAGAGCGCGTACGCGGAGATGGTCTTCCAGGACGTCCTGTGGCCCGACTTCGACCGTCGCGACCTGTGGCGCGCGTGCCTGGAGTTCGCCTCCCGCGACCGCCGCTTCGGCGGCGCCATCCCCAACGAGCAACTGCTCGCCATGGAGGGCCGCCAGGAGGACCCCTCCTCATAGCCGACCAGGGCGCAGGGCCTCCCCCCACCCGGCCGGAGGCCCACATCCACCCCGGCCCGACCCACCCGGGCCCGGCTCACCGCCCGGCCCTCGGCTCGCTGCCCGGCTCCGGGCCGCGCCGGCCCCGGGCCGCGCCGGCCCCGGGGGGCCGGGCGGCGAGCCGAGGGCCGCCCGGCAGATACCGGCCCAGGCTCACCGCCTGGGCCGTACCTCACCGTTCGCCGCGGCTCTCCAGGGCCGCGCAGTCCGCGCAGGTGCCGAAGATCTCGACCGTGTGGGCGACGTTGACGTAGCCGTGTTCCGTGGCGATGGCCTCGGCCCATTTCTCCACGGCCGGGCCCTCCACCTCGACGGCCTTGCCGCAGACGCGGCAGACGAGGTGGTGGTGGTGCTCGCCGGTGGAGCAGCGGCGGTAGACGGACTCGCCGTCGGAGGTGCGCAGCACGTCGACCTCGCCGGCGTCGGCGAGGGTCTGGAGGGTGCGGTAGACGGTGGTGAGGCCCACCGAGTCGCCCTTGTGCTTGAGCATGTCGTGCAGTTCCTGCGCGCTGCGGAACTCGTCGACCTCGTCGAGGGCTGCCGCGACGGCGGCGCGCTGCCGGGTGGCCCGGCCCTTCACGGGCGGTCCTGCGGTCGTCACCGGATGCCTCCTCACGTCTGCGCCTGCCGGGGCCATTGTGCCAGCCCCGGCAGGCCGCGGTCAGACGCCGATCCCGTCCGCGGCGCCCCGGCTGGCCGGAATCGCGCACTCCGCGGGGTCGCCGGCGGGTCGTGCGGCGGCGAGCGTCCGGGCGCGGCGCCGGGCCAGTGGTGTGGCCAGGACGGTGAGGACCCCGAACGCGGCGATGGTCAGCAGCACGATCGTCGCGCCGGGCGGCACGTCCTGGTAGTACGAGGTGACCGTGCCGCCGATGGTCACGCTCACGCCGATGGCCACGGCGACGGCGAAGGTCGCCGCGAAGCTGCGGGTGAGCTGCTGGGCGGCGGCGACGGGCACCACCATGAGCGCGGAGACCAGCAGCAGCCCGACCACACGCATGGCGACCGTCACCGTCACCGCCGCCGTGACGGCCGTGAGCAGGTTCAGGGCGCGCACCGGCAGTCCGGTCACCCGCGCGAACTCCTCGTCCTGGCTGACCGCGAACAACTGGCGGCGCAGGCCCAGGGTGACCAGGACGACGAAGGCGGCCAGCAGGCAGATCGCCACCACGTCGGACTGGGAGACGGTGGAGAGCGAGCCGAAGAGGTACGACGTCAGGTTCGCGGTGGAGCCGCCGGGGGCGAGGCTGATGAACATGACACCGCCCGCCATGCCGCCGTAGAAGAGCATCGCGAGGGCGATGTCGCCGCGGGTGCGGCCGTACCAGCGGATCAGCTCCATCAGGACGGCGCCGAGCACGGAGACCGCCGAGGCCATCCACACCGGGGAGGCGGAGAGCAGGAAGCCGAGGCCGACGCCGGTCATCGCCACATGGCCGATGCCGTCGCCCATCAGCGCCTGGCGGCGCTGGACCAGGTAGATGCCGACGGCGGGCGCGGTGATGCCGACCAGGACGGCGGCCAGCAGCGCCCGCTGCATGAAGGCGTAGTCGAGGAAGTCCATCAGCTCAGCAGTCCCGTGCGGATCGGATCGGCGCCGACGGCGTCGTGGGGGTGGACGTGGTCGTGGCCCGGCTGGGGGCACCCCCTGCTCGAACGCAGCTGAGAGCTTGGGGGAGTGCCGGCCCCGGCCTTCGGGGGCGGGCCGTCGTGCAGGACGCAGCCGTCGCGCAGTACGACCGCCCGGTCGATCAGCGGTTCCAGCGGGCCCAGCTCGTGCAGCACCAGCAGTACCGTCGTCCCGGCGGCGACCTGCCTCTCCAGCGTCGCGGCCAGTACCTCCTGGCTGGCCAGGTCGACGCCCGCCATCGGCTCGTCCATGATCAGCAGCTCGGGCGCGGCGGCCAGCGCGCGGGCGATCAGCACCCGCTGGTGCTGGCCGCCGGAGAGCGCGTCGACCGAGTCCTTGGCGCGGTCCGCCATGCCGACCAGCTCCAGGGCGCGGTGGACGGCCTCCCGGTCGCCCCGGCGGAAGAGCCCGAAGCGGGTGCGGGAGAGCCGGCCGGAGGAGACCACCTCGGTGACGGTGGCCGGGACGCCGCCCGCCGCGGTGGTGCGCTGCGGTACGTAGCCGACGCGCGCCCAGTCGCGGAAGCGGCGCCGCGGGACGCCGAACAGCTCGATCTCGCCGCTCGTCACCGGCACCTGGCCGATGACGCTGCGCACCGCCGTCGACTTGCCGGAGCCGTTGGCGCCGAGCAGCGCGACGACCTCGCCGCGGCGCACGGTGAGGTCGATGCCGCGCAGCACGGTGCGGGCGCCGAGATCGGCGGTGACCTTGCGCATGGCTATGACGGGCTCGCCCATGGGAGGCTCCTCGGGCCGCTGGGGGTGGGTCACTTGGCGCCCAGGGCCTGCTGGAGGGCCTTGAGGTTGGCCTCCTGCACCGCGAGGTAGTCGCGGCCCCGGGACTTGTCGGTGATGCCCTCGATCGGGTCCAGGACGTCGGTCTTGAGCCCGGCGTCCCGCGCGACGGTCTTCGCGGTCTTGTCGCTGACGAGGGTCTCGTAGAAGACGGTGGTGACGCCGTCGGCCTTCGCCATCTTCTCCAGGTCCTTGACCCGGGCGGCGCTGGGCTCGGACTCCGGGTCGAGGCCGCTGATGGCCTCCTCGGTCAGGCCGTAGCGCTCGGCGAGGTAGCCGAAGGCGGCGTGCGTGGTGATGAAGACCTTGGACTTCGTGTGCGCGAGGCCGTTCTTGAACCGGGTGTTCAGCTCGTCGAGCTGCTTGACCAGGGCGGCGGTGTTCTTGCGGTAGTCGGCCGCGTGGTCCGGGTCGCCCTTCTCGAAGGCCCTGCCGACGCCCTCGGCGATCTGGGCGTAGCGCACCGGGTCGAGCCAGACGTGCGGGTCCTTGCCGCCGCTCTCGCCCTCGTCCTCGCCCTCGTGGGTGTCGTGCGCGGCGGCGTGCCCGCCGACCTCGCTGCCGTGCTCCTCCAGGGTGGTCAGGGAGCCTGCGTCGACCTTGGTCCTGATACCGGACTGGTCGATGGCCTTGTCCACGGAGGGCTGGAGGCCCTTGAGGTAGAGGGCCGCGTCGGAGTCCTGGAGCCGCGCGGTCTGCTGGGCGCTGATCTCCAGGTCGTGCGGCTCCTGGCCGGGCTGGGTGAGGTTGGTGACGTGGACGTGGTCACCGCCGATCCGCTCGGCGAGGTAGGCCATCGGGTAGAACGACGCGACGACGTCGTACTTGTCCGTCTTGCCGGAGGCGTCCGCGGACGAGCAGGCGGAGAGGGTGCCGAGTCCGACGGCGGTGACCGCGGTGAGCGCGGCGGCCGTGCGTATGCGGGACGGGGCGAGGAGGTGTCGTCGAGCGTTCATGACACTCATTTTCATCAAAAATGGAAACCGTTGTCAACAAGCCCCCCTGAACAGGTCCGGAGGTGCCCGGACCGTGCCGTTTCCGGGCACCGATTTGATTGAGGGGGAGCCCCCGCCGGTACCCTGAGGCATTCGCTCTGAAGCGTCTCGCTTCGTCGCCCGTCGTCGTAATGAAGAGAGCACCGTGGCCGCCGACAAGATCGACACCATCGTCAGCCTGAGCAAGCGCCGTGGCTTCGTATTCCCGTGCAGTGAGATCTACGGCGGTCAGCGCGCCGCCTGGGACTACGGTCCGCTCGGTGTCGAGCTGAAGGAGAACCTCAAGCGCCAGTGGTGGCGCTACATGGTGACGTCGCGCGAGGACGTGGTCGGCATCGACTCGTCCGTCATCCTGGCCACCGAGGTCTGGGTGGCCTCCGGCCACGTCGCCACCTTCACGGACCCGCTGACCGAGTGCACCGCCTGTCACAAGCGGTTCCGCGCGGACCACCTGGAGGAGGCCTACGAGGCCAAGCACCACCGCCTCCCGGAGAACGGCCTCGCGGACGTCAACTGCCCCAACTGCGGCAACAAGGGCCAGTTCACCGAGCCCAAGCAGTTCTCGGGTCTGCTCTCCACGCACCTCGGCCCCACCCAGGACACCGGCTCCGTCGCCTACCTGCGCCCGGAGACCGCCCAGGGCATCTTCACCAACTTCGCCCAGGTGCAGACCACTTCGCGCCGCAAGCCGCCGTTCGGCATCGCCCAGATGGGCAAGTCCTTCCGCAACGAGATCACGCCCGGCAACTTCATCTTCCGCACCCGCGAGTTCGAGCAGATGGAGATGGAGTTCTTCGTCAAGCCGGGCGAGGACGAGAAGTGGCAGGAGTACTGGATGGAGCAGCGCTGGAACTGGTACACCGGCCTGGGCCTGCGCGAGGAGAACATGCGGTGGTACGAGCACCCGAAGGAGAAGCTCTCCCACTACTCCAAGCGCACCGCCGACATCGAGTACCGCTTCCAGTTCGGCGGCAGCGAGTGGGGTGAGCTGGAGGGCGTCGCCAACCGCACCGACTACGACCTCGGCGCCCACGCCAAGGCCTCCGGCCAGGACCTCGCGTACTACGACCAGGAGGCCCAGGAGCGCTGGACGCCGTACGTCATCGAGCCCGCGGCCGGTGTCGGCCGCGCGATGCTGGCGTTCCTGCTCGACGCCTATGTCGAGGACGAGGCGCCCAACGCCAAGGGCAAGATGGAGAAGCGCACCGTGCTGCGCCTCGACCACCGCCTGGCCCCGGTGAAGGCGGCGGTGCTGCCGCTGTCGCGCAACCCGGAGCTGTCCCCGAAGGCCAAGGGCCTGGCCCAGGCGCTGCGGCAGCACTGGAACATCGAGTTCGACGACGCGGGCGCCATCGGCCGCCGCTACCGCCGCCAGGACGAGATCGGCACGCCGTTCTGCGTGACCGTCGACTTCGACACCCTGGACGACAACGCGGTCACCGTCCGCGAGCGCGACTCGATGAAGCAGGAGCGCGTCTCCCTCGACCAGATCGAGGGCTACCTGGCCGCCCGCCTGATCGGCTGCTGAGCCCGCGCCACCCCCGCTCGAACGAACGCCGTACGGCCGCCGGATCACCTCCGGCGGCCGTACGGCTTTTCTGTGCCGGTCGGCGTCAGCGCCGGCCGGCGCTTCGTGGGGGGCCGGTGCTTCGCGAGCGCTGACAAGTATGGAATGACAGATATTGAAATCTGTCATTCGCTGTGCGAGGGTGGAGCCATGACGACGCACACCCGCTCCCTCGGCACCACCGGCCCCCAGGTCTTCTCCCTCGGTCTCGGCTGCATGGGCATGTCCGCGCTGTACGGCGAGGCGGACCGGGCCGAGTCGCTCGCCACCGTGCACGCCGCCCTGGAGGCCGGCGTGACCCTGCTCGACACCGGCGACTTCTACGCCATGGGCCACAACGAGATGCTGATCGGCGAGGCCCTGCGCACCGCCCCCGCCGCGCTCCGCGAGAAGGCCCTCACCAGCGTCAAGTTCGGCGCCCTGCGCGACCCCGACGGCAACTGGAGCGGCTACGACGGCCGCCCCGCCGCGGTGAAGAACTTCGCCGCCTACTCCCTCCAGCGCCTCGGCGTCGACCACATCGACGTCTACCGCCTGGCCCGCCTCGACCCGGACGTCCCCGTCGAGGAGACCGTCGGCGCCATCGCCGAGCTGGTCGAGAAGGGGTACGTGCGCCACATCGGCCTCAGCGAGGTCGGCGCCGACACCATCCGCCGGGCCGCCGCCACCGCCCCGATCTCCGACCTCCAGATCGAGTACTCGCTGATCTCGCGCGGCGTCGAGGACCGCATCCTGCCCGTCACCCGGGAACTGGGCATCGCGATCACCGCGTACGGCGTCCTGTCGCGCGGGCTGATCTCCGGGCGCCTCACCCCCGGCCACCGCTTCGCCCCCGGCGACTTCCGCTCCTTCTCGCCCCGCTTCCAGGGCGAGAACCTGCGGCGCAACCTGGACCTCGTCGAGGCGCTGCGCGCGGTGGCCGAGGGCAAGGGCGCCACGGTCGCGCAGACCGCCATCGCCTGGGTGCTCTCCCGGGGCGAGGACATCGTGCCGCTCGTCGGCGCCCGCACCCGCGAGCGGCTGGCCGAGGCCCTGGGCGCGCTGGACGTCACCCTGGACGCGGCCGACCTCGCGGCGATCGAGGAGGCCGTACCGGCGGACGCGGCGGCCGGCACCCGCTACCCGGAGGCGCTGATGGCCGACCTGGACAGCGAGCACTGACCGCCGTGCCGGACAGCCGCTTGGGTACGGTCTAGGCATGTCACCCGCTGCTGAGACCCTGACCGCCGAGCGCATCATCGAGGCGACCGAGGAAGTGCTGCGCCGCCACGGCCCGGCCAAGGCGACCGTGGTGGACGTGGCCCGCGCGCTCGGCGTCAGCCACGGCAGCGTCTACCGGCACTTCCGCACCAAGGCAGCGCTGCGCGAGGCGGTCACCAAGCGGTGGCTCGACCGGACCCACGACGCCCTGTCCGGCCTCGCCGCCGACCCGGGGCGCGCCCCTCAGGAGCGGCTGCGGACCTGGCTGCGGGCGCTGTTCGAGGCCAAGCTGCGCAAGGCGGGCGACGATCCGGAGATGTTCGCGACGTACTCGGTCCTCGCCGCGGAGAACGGCGCGGCGGTGGAGCAGCACATCGCCGAGCTGACCGAGCAGTTGACCGCGATCGTCGCGGCGGGCGTGGCCGCCGGGGACTTCGCCGCCGCCGATCCGGCGGCGACGGCCCGCGCCCTCTTCCACGCCACCGGCCGCTTCCACGACCCGTGTTACGCGGGGGAGTGGAAGCGGCCGGGGATCCAGGACGAGTTCGACGCGGTCCTGGACCTGCTGGTACGCGGCCTGCGGCCCTGACGGCCGTCAGGCGGGCGTCAGGCGGGCGTCAGTGCACCTTGACGGCCACCGGCGAGGAGTGCGTCTTGCCGTCCGTGGTCGCCACCCGCAGGTGCTCGGTGCCCTTGGTGCCGAGCTTGTTCGAGGTCAGCGAGAAGACGCCGCCCTTCTTGACGGTGGTGCTCGCGTGCAGCGTGGTCCACTTGCCGTTGTGCAGGTGCTGGAGGACCAGCTTGGTGCCGGGCTTGACGTCCTTGGCGTGACCGGCGAGCTTGACGGTCTCACCGGCCTTGACCGTGCTGTGGTTGGCCTTTGCCATGATCGAGCCCTTGGTCTTCGTCATGGTGCTGTGCGACGGGCTCGGCTTCGCCACCGGCGCGTTGTCCGAGGCGAGGGCGGCGGCCGATCCGGCCGACACCAGGGCTGCGGACAGGGCACCGGCGGCGAGCGCGCGGGCCCAGCGGCGGCTGGTGGTGACAGGCATGGTGGTCTCCCGTTGGTCGACGGATTCCCCCCTGCGGCGCGGGGCCCCCAGGGGCCGTCCGCGCTCCTCCAGAGTTGCCGGGGTTCGCCCGCGCGGCGAGTCGAGAACGTTCGGAACACGTGCCGGAAATCCCAGGTTTGGGGTAAACCCGCAGGTCGGCGGGGGTGTCCCGGTTCACCTTTTTCTTACCTTCGGCCCGCAGCGGCGATCATGCGCGCCCGTCAGCCGACGGTGCGCGGCAGCCGCAGACTGAGCAGCCCCGTCAGGACGATCCCGCCGAGCTGCACCAGCAGGGTGGTCACCAGGGCGCCGCCCATGCCCAGACCGGGCACCAGGGACAGGAACAGCGTGCCCAGGGTGGCCACGCCCAGCGCCAGCGCCGACTGCTGGGCGGTGACCATCACACCGCTGCCCACCCCGGCGCGCGCCGTCGGCACCTCGGACAGGATGATCCGGAAGATCACGGGCAGTTGCAGCGCCTGCCCCGCCCCGGCGACCGCCGCGCCCGGCAGCAGCTCCACGAAGCCCACGTGCGGCCAGGACCCGTGGACGGCCAGCGCCAGCAGGCCCACGCCCGCGAACTGCACCACCGCGCCCGCCGTCACCACCCGGGTCCCGAACCGGGCGACCAGCCGGGGCCCGGCCAGCGAGACCAGGAAGAAGACGACGGCCATCGGCGCGAGCGCCAGTCCGGCCGGGACCGGACCGAGCCGCGCGCCCTGCTGCAACGCCACCGCGATGACGAACATGAAGCCGCTGAACCCGATGGAGAACGGCACGATCAGCGCGAGCCCGCGGCGCAGCGAGACGAGCCGGAACAGGCTCGGCGGCACCAGCGGCGTACGGCCCGCGCGGTCCGCGCGCCGCTCCACGGCGTAGAACCAGGCCGCCACCGCCGGGAAGGCGGCCAGCGACAGCCAGGTCCACAGCGGCCAGTGGGCGGCCCGGCCCTCGGTGAGCGGCACGAGCAGCGTCAGCAGGGAGGCGGCGAGCAGGACCGTGCCGGGGCCGTCGACCGGCTCCGGGCGCTGCGAGCGTGTCTCCGGTACGGCCCTGGCCGCCAGCACCAGCCCGACGACGGCGACCGGCACGTTCACCAGGAACACCGAGCGCCAGCCCGTGCCCCACAGGTCCGCGGCGACCAGGACGCCGCCGAGGATCTGCCCGGCCACCATGGACAGGCCCGCCGTCGCGCCGTACAGGCCCATCGCGCGGGCCCGGCGCGGTCCCGCGGTGGCCGCCTGGATGGTGGCGAGCACCTGCGGCAGCATCGCGGCTGCCGCCGCGCCCTGCGCCACCCGCGCCCCGACCAGGGACCAGGCGTCCGGTGCGAGACCGCAGGCCAGCGAGGTCAGGCCGAAGGCCGCCATGCCGCCGAGGAAGAGCCGCCGCCGGCCGAACAGGTCGCCCAGCCGGCCGCCGAGGACCAGCAGCACGGCGTAGGCCACCCCGTAGCCCGCGACGACGAGTTCGAGGACGGCCTCGCCCGCGTGCAGGTCCCGGCCCATGGTGGGCAGGGCCACGTTGACGATGAAGAAGTCGATGAGGGGGAGCGCCGCGCCCAGCAGCACCGTGAACAGTCCGAGGCCGCTCAGCGCCGGGGGCGCGGTGGCGGCGGTGCGGACGGCGGGCGAGGACGGCGAGGACGCTGAGGACGGCGAGGACGGCGAGGACGCTGAGGAGACGGTTCGGGTGGTCACGTGATCGAGCCTGCGCCGCCGCCGAGCCAGGTACCAGAGTGTCCTTATCCTGGTAGTAGGAGTACCTGGCAACAGGGTCGGCGGAGCGGCAGGCTGGAGGCATGAGCATGAGCACGATGGCCTCGCACACGGCGGTCGCCCCCCGGGCCCGGGAGGCCACCGCCTCGGCGGTGCGGCGCCACGAACTCGCCGCCTTCCTGCGCCACCGCCGCGAGCACATCACCCCCGAGCAGGTCGGCCTGGTGCGCGGCGCCCGCCGCCGTACGCCGGGCCTGCGCCGCGAGGAGGTCGCGCACCTCTCGGCGGTCGGGGTCACCTGGTACACCTGGCTCGAACAGGCCCGTGACATCCAGGTCTCCGTGCAGGTCCTGGACGCGCTCGCCCGCACCCTGCTGCTCGACCCCACCGAGCGGGCCCACCTCTTCCAGCTCGCCGGCACCGCCGACCCGGCCCCGACGACCACGTGCCCCTCGGTCACCCCGGCCCTGCGCGCCCTCCTGGAGCAGATCGAGCCCTTCCCGGCCTGCCTCCAGAACAGCAGGTACGACATCCTCGCCCACAACCGCACCTACGGCCTGCTCCTGTGCGACCTGGAGTCGGTGCCGCCCGAGGACCGCAACTGCATGATCCTGTCGTACACCCACGAGCAGTGGCGCTCCTCGATCGTCCACCTGGAGTCCGCGACCCGGCTCATGGCCGCCCGCTTCCGCGCGGCGATGGCCGGCCACCTCGCCGACCCGGCCTGGAAGGCGCTGCTCAAGCGCCTGCGCGAGTCCTCGCCCGACTTCCGCGAGATCTGGGACCGCCACGAGGTGGTCGCCCCGGTCGGCAAGCGCAAGGAGTTCCGCAACGCCTACGTCGGCCGCCTCACCGTCGACCACACCGACCTCTGGCTCAGTCCCGACGTCGGCCCCCGCATGGTCACCTACGTCCCCGCCGACGAGGAGTCCCGGCAGCGGCTGGAGAAGCTGCACGCGATCGCGCTGGAGCGGTGTCCCTAGAAGCCGTGTCGGCCTGGCACGAGCGCAGACGCTCCAGGAAGTCCCGCACTCGTCGGCGGTGTCTTCGCGCTTCGCGCTGCCAGAGGCCGCCTTCGACTGCGACGTCGACCCGATCCCGTGATCGTCGCGTCCCCGCGCGGCCCTTCACTCGCGCGGCACAGCCCTCTATGCCTTGATCGATGCGGCCGATCTGGCGGCCTGCTCGATCTTCGCGTAGTAGGCGCCGCGGGCTTCCTCATCGATCTGCGTCTCGTGTTCGGGCCGCATCCCGGTTCGGCCATCGACGCTTTCGCGCAGGATGTCGGCGTGCCCGGCATGCCGGTTGGTCTCGCCGAGAACATGGACCATGACGGCGAACAGATTCGTGGTGGAATAAGGCTCCGGCCACCACGGCACGTGGCCGGGGGCGTCGAGGGAAAGCTCGTTGATCGTCGCGTCTGAGTGTTCCCACGTGCGCCGGTAGGACTCGGCGATCTGATCGCGGGTCTCGTCCTCAGCCGCCCACAGATCGCTGCCGTCGTGGTCCTGCCACCGGGGCAGCGGTTCCGGGGAAGGACGGTCGAAGACCTCACCGAAGTACCTGGCCTCGACGCCGGCCACGTGTTTGACCAGGCCGAGGAGGTTGGTCCCGGTCACCGTCAACGGTCGGCGGGCATCGTATTCGGACAGGCCCTCGAGCTTCCAGAGCAGCGCCTTGCGGTCCCGCCGCAGTCTCTCGTGCAGGTTGTTCTTCGCGAACTCATCGATCATGCGGCATCAGCCTGCCATGAGCCGCTCGTGGCCTCAAGGTCCCTTGGTCCGCGCAAGGAGTTCCGCAACGCCTACGTCGGCCGCCTCACCGTCGACCACACCGACCTCTGGCTCAGCCCTGACGTCGGCCCCCGCGTGGTCACCTACGTCCCCGCCGACGAGGAATCGCGGCAGCGGCTGGAGAAGCTGCACGCGATCGCGCTGGAGCGGCAGGCGTAGCGAACAGGAGGGCGGTCGCCCGCTGCGGGAACGGGCAACCACCCTCCTCGCCCGGCTGCCGCGGCGCTGCCGGACTCAGAAGGTGCCGAACTGGCCGGACTTGACGCCCGCGACGAACGTCGAGAACGCCCCGGTGGGCAGGTTGAGGACCGGGCCGGTGGTGTTCTTGGAGTCGCGGACGGGGATCACGCCGTGGGTGGCGGTGAGGTTGACGGCGACCTCGACGCAGTTGCCGCCGTTGTTGCTGTAGGAGGACGTGAACCAGCGGGGGGTGTCGGTCGTCGCCATGGGGTGCCCTTTCGTGTGCGGACTCAGAAGGTGCCGAACTGGCCGGACTTGACGCCCGCGACGAATGTCGAGAACGCCCCGGTGGGCAGGTTGAGGACCGGGCCGGTGGTGTTCTTGGAGTCGCGGACGGGGATCACGCCGTGGGTGGCCGTGAGGTTGACGGCGACCTCCACGCAGTCGCCGCCGTTGTTGCTGTAGGAGGACGTGAACCAGCGCGGGGTGTCGGTCGTCGTCACGGGATGCCCTTTCGGAGCTCTTTGATCAGGTCCACGGATGCCGCCCGATGGAGCGCTTCCGCCTGTAGCTGATGGTAGGACGTCAAGACCGGGAGCACGGACGTGGTTTCGCGATCAAGGTGCCCCTGCGTCTGAGACTCGGCGTAGCACATCACGGACCGATCCACCATCGTCAGCACATTGACGGGCAGATCGAAGGGGCGTCGCTCTCCCATCTCGAACGGCGCCACCTGCAACACCGTGTTGGGGCGTTCGGCGAACTCGACCAGCCGGTCGAACTGACCGCGCATGACCCTAGCGCCACCGACGGGTCGGCGGATGCAGCTCTCGTCCATCACTACGAAGATCATCGGGGAGTGGCGCCGCTCCAGCGCCCGCTGGCGCTCGGCGAGGAATGCCACGCGCTCGGCGGCGTACGCCTCCGTAATGGCTCCTCGCCCTACCGCGCTGTCGGCCAAGACCCGTGCGTACTCGGGCGTCTGGAGCAAACCGGGAATGATCCCGATCTGATACAGCCGGATCTCGACCGCGCGGCCCTCGTGTCCGACATACTCCGGGAAGCCCTCCAGCAGCACCCCGTGCTTGATCTCGCGGTACTTGCGTTCGAACAGGTCGCCCGTACCCAGCGCCCGGTCGGCACTGCGCGAGAAGCGCAAGGTTGCCATTTTCCGACCAGTTTCAACAGCTGAGACATGGGTGCTGGAGTAGCCCATCTCCGCGCCCAGATCCTCCTGCTTCCACCCTCTGTTCTCGCGGCAACTGCGCAGCTGTGCTCCGTAGCCGGCCTGCGGGCTGCTCTCGGGTCGAAGCTCCTTGCGATTGACCAACGCGACACCAACTCTCCTGCCAGCACTGACACGTTGAGTGAGCACCGACTCTACGCCACGCTGAATCCGCTTGGTAGCGAAATGGCTACGGAGAGGAACGGCCATGCCTGGCGAACACAGTCCTGCCGGCCGACAGGAGTCCCGCCCCCATCCGGCCGTCGGCACGCTGGTGGTGGACACCGAAAGCGGTGACGTCGTGGGGGAGTTCCGCGGGGTCGCCGGCTCCCGCTGGTCGCTGCGGCCGGTGTGCGGCGGGGCCGAGTGGGAGGCGGAACCCGGCCGCGTACGGCCGGCGAGCGACGCGGAGCGCCTGCGTGCGCGGACCGCCCGCGCGAACGCCCGGAGCCGGGGCGAGTTCCTGTGAAGCGCGAGATCAAGGGAAGGTGTCCGATGAAGACTGGAGAACGTGCGCGGCTGGAGGCGTACTTCGCCCGCACCGCATGGGAGTTCGCCCCCTCGCTGGTGCCTTCCTCGCTGCTGGTGACGCGGCTGGCGCCCGAACGGGTCCCGTTCGTACGGGTGGTGGGCACGGTCTCGCGTCTGCGCGGCGTGCTCCCGGAGCCGGAGCCGGGGGCCGCGCGCGGGGACGGTGCGGCGAAGCGCGAGGTGGAGCGGTTGTTCGCGGTGGACGAGCTGTCCCGCGAGCGGTTCGCCGATCCGGGGACGGTGCTGACGTATCTGGAGACCCGGGCGGCCGGTGAACCGGTGGTGCTGCTGGACGCGGGCGGCTGCTTCGCGCCGTCCCTCGACGTGCTGTGCGAGCGGTTCAGCGGAACCGTGCTCGGCGTGGTGGAGGACAGCGACAGCGGGCACCGGCGGTACGCGGAGCGGGAGAAGCTGCCCTGTCCCGTGGTCTCCGTCGCGCGGTCCCCGCTGCGGGAACCGGAGGAGTTCCTGCTCGGGCAGTCCGTCGTCTCCGCGGCGGAGGCACTGCTGCGCGGGTGGCGGGAGACACCGGACGCCCGGCCCGCGCTGGTGCTCGGCTTCGGGCGGCTCGGCGGCGCGGTCGCCTCCGCGCTGAGCGCCAGGGGAGCGCGGGTCACGGTGTACGACACCGATCCGGAGCGGCGGGCGCGGGCGCTGGCGCGGGGCTACGGCGTCGTGGCGGACCGGGAGGCCGCGCTGGGGGCGGCGGCGCTCGTCGTCTGCGCGTCGGGCGCGATCGCACTGCGCGGCGAGGACTTCCCCGTGCTGCCGGACGGGGCCTTCGTCACCACGGTGACCGGCCCGGCGGAGGCGCCGGACCTCTCCGGGCTGCCCGAGGAGTACGGCAGGTACACGGCGACCCGGCACGTCACCCGCTACGAATCGGCGGAGCACTACTTCTACCTGCACGACGCGGGCGCGGCCGTCGGCGTCCCGCGCGGCGCGGGCGCGGACCCGTACCCCTGCCTGGCGCAGGCCGAGATCCTCGCGGCCCTGCGCACCCTCGCGGACGGCCGCCCCACCCGCACCCTGCACGAGGTACCCCCGGCGGACCGCCGCAAGATCGCCGCCCTGTGGCTCCATTACTACAGCGAGCGGTGACCGGGCCCGTCCGTCCGCGTCCGGGCCGACCGAGCCCTCGTGGTCCTCGCCGCCGTCCTGAGTGCCGGACACGGGACAGGCGGCGGCGAGGTTTTTTCGGCCGGAAAGTGTCTTCGGGTTCGTCGGGGACAAGGGCTCGGGAAAACCCTGTTCTCGCTGGTGGCGCCGCGAGGCTGTTGATCCGGTGTCTTTCCGGTTTCCTTTCGATGTCTTTCGGGCTCCACGGCATGTGTGCATTCGGCGCGTTTGCGCCGGTCACCCTGCGCGGAGCGCGGTCGCGCGGTACGGGTTTTGAACCGCTGGAAGGCCTTGAGACGGTCCTTGGTCACAGGTTCGCGCCGTGTTACATTCGGGAATGCACCATGTCCGATTCGCTGGTTCGCAGCGAATATCGCTGCCATCGCCGCGTACCTCAATGAACCGGCACCGAGTAAGGTAGCCACGGTAGGGGATAGTGTGACGAACGAGTCTGGCAAATGGGCGGACCCCAACTACTCATCGGTCGATCAGTCGGACAGAACAGTCCCTGTCAATCTGCGGCAGACAGGCCGACCGGACATCAAGCTTCTGATATCGACACGCGCCCGTAAGTCGCCGTACTGGCATCTCGCGGTCGAAGCGGGATGCTGGCGCGCGGAGGTCTACAACCGCATGTATCTGCCCAGGGGCTACGGCTCCGACGAGGGCGGCGGGTCCGGAGCCGAGTACGAGGCGCTGACGCAGCGGGTGACGTTGTGGGACATCGCGGCCGCCCGGCAGATCCGCGTGCGGGGGCCCGAGGCCACCGAGTTCGTCGATTACGTCGTGACGAGGGACGTCACGCGGCTGGCGTCCATGCGGGCGGCGTACACCGTGCTCTGCGACGCCGGCGGCCGGATGGTCAACGATCCGCTGCTGCTGAAGATCTCCCCCGAGGAGTACTGGTTCAGCATCTCCGACTCGGATCTGTCGCTGTGGCTCAAGGGGGTGAATGTCGGCAAGGGGTTCGATGTCCAGATCCAGGAGATGGACGTGTCGCCCGTCCAGATCCAGGGGGCGCAGGCGAACAGCCTGATGGCCGACCTCATCGGCGATATGGCCGCCGAGATGCCCGTTTTCGGTCTGGCGGAGACCGAGATCGCCGGACTTCCGGTACTCGTTTCACGGACCGGTTTCTCCGGAGAGGCCGGATATGAAGTCTACCTCAAGAATTCAAGCATTCACGCGGAGCAGATGTGGGATGCGATTCTCCGGGCGGGCGATAAGTACGGACTGACGGTGACCGGCCCCATACAGCCCCACCGGGTCACGTCAGGAATTCTCGCGTGGGGGCAGGACGTCGACAGCGAGATGGTTCCTTTCCAGGTCGGACTGGCGTCCCACATTCCCCGCAACAAGGCGTCGGACTACATCGGCCGTGCCGCCCTCGAAAAGATGCGGGACGAGATCGCCGCCGGAAACCACCCTTACCGGCTCACCATGGTGGGCCTGAAGATGGAGGGTGAGCCGCTCGTGGACTACCTGTCCGACTTCTGGCTGGTCGCACCGGCGCCGGACGCGGAACCCGTGGGCTACGTGACGTCCGCCTCGTACGCCCCGAAGATCCGGTCGAACGTCGCCCTGGCCCGCCTGCCCGTCGACCTCGCGGTCCCGGGGACACAGGTGTACGTGTCCAAGCCGTCCGGCGACTCGACGGGCACGGGCATCCCGGCAGTGGTCTCGGAGTTCCCGATCGAGTGAAGCCGCCCGGCCACGGCCCCGGGCAGCCGGAACGGCCCGCCGGCTCCCCCGGCGGGCCGTTCCGGCCGCCCGGCCGCGGGCGCGGGGGCGGTTCCTGCCTCAGGCCGAGCCGACCCCCGCCGTCTGCCGCACCTCGTCCTCCTGGAGGCGGTCGGCGGTGCGCTCGGCGGTGCGGCGGGCCCAGGGGCCGCTGGTGAGGGCGCCCAGGACGAGGACGAGGACGCCGCAGGCGACCAGGACCCACCAGCCGGGGCGGGCGGCGGAGACGAAGGTGTCGCGGTAGGACGAGGAGCCGATGCCGGAGACCAGGAGGGCGCCGACCACGGCGACGCCGAGGGTCGAGCCGAGCTGCCTGCTGGTGGAGGCGACGGCCGCGGCGACCCCGGCCTGGGCGCGGGGCATGCCGGAGACGGCGGTGTTGGTGATGGGCGCGTTCACGAAGCCGAAGCCGATGCCGAACAGGACGTAGCCGAGGACCAGGGTGAGGTCGGACGTCTCCGCCTCGAAGGCGGCGAACAGCACCGCGCTCACCGTCATCGCGGTCCCGGCGATCAGCAGCGGCAGCCGGGGCCCGCGGGTGCCGACCAGCCGCCCGGACAGCGGCGCGCACAGGAACGTGGGCGCCGCCATCGGCAGCATCCACAGACCGGCGTGCAGGGCGTCGAGGCCGCGCACGTTCTGGAGATAGAGCGTGGAAAGGAACAGGAAGCCGCCGAGCGCCGCGAAGCCGCTGACCGCGATGACCGTGGCCCCGCTGAACGGCGCGGAGCGGAAGAAGCGCAGGTCGATCAGGGGTTCGGCGCGGCGCGGCTCGTACCACAGCAGCCCGAGCAGCGCGGCGAGCGCGACGGCGGCGAACGGCACCACGACGGCGGCGCTGGCGTCCGGCGCCTCGATGATCGCGTACGTCAGCGCGCCGAACAGGGCGATGACGAGCACCTGGCCGACCGGGTCGGGGCGGCGGGCCCGGGGGGCGCGGGACTCGGGGACGTAGCGGAGGGTGAGCAGGATCGCGGCGAGGGCGACGGGCAGGTTGAGCCAGAAGATCGAGCGCCAGCCGACCGACTCCACCAGCAGCCCGCCGACCAGCGGCCCGGCCGCCATGGATATGCCGACCACCGCGCCCCACACACCGATGGCACGGGCGCGTTCGCGCGGGTCGGTGAAGGTGTTGGTGATGATCGACATGGCGACCGGGTTGAGCATCGAGCCGCCGACCGCCTGCACCATCCGGAAGACGACGAGCAGCTCCAGATCGGGCGCGAGCGAGCACAGCAGCGAGCCGAGGGCGAAGACGACAAGACCGGTCATGAAGACGCGCTTGCGGCCGACGCGGTCGGCGGTGGAACCGGCGAGCATCAGCAGCGACGCCAGGACCAGCGTGTAGGCGTCGATGGTCCATTGCAGGCCGGACGTGCTCGCGTGCAGCTCGCGCTGCATGGAGGGCAGGGCGACGTTCAGGACGGTGTTGTCGAGACTCACGATCAGCAGGCTCATGCAGCAGATCGCGAGCACCAGCAGCCGCCGGCGGTGACTCAGCTCGGGCATGGGTTCCAGCGTAGTCCACTTCGATAGTGCGGTTAACTAATGACCGTTACAAGTGCCTCGCGCATGCGGGACAATGAGGGAATGCCCATGCCCGAGTCCCCCCTCCAGATCGGTCCGCACATCGCGGCGCCGCCGGTCGTCCTCGCCCCGATGGCCGGGATCACCAACGCCCCCTTCCGCACCCTGTGCAGGGAGTTCAGCGGCGGCAAGGGCCTGTTCGTCAGCGAGATGATCACGACCCGGGCCCTGGTCGAGCGCAACGAGAAGACGATGCAGCTGATCCGGTTCGACGCGAGCGAGCAGCCGCGTTCGATCCAGCTGTACGGCGTCGATCCGGCGACCGTCGGCAAGGCGGTCCGCATGATCGCGGAGGAGGGCCTCGCCGACCACATCGACCTGAACTTCGGCTGCCCGGTCCCCAAGGTGACCCGCAAGGGCGGCGGCTCGGCCCTGCCCTTCAAGCGCAACCTGCTGCGCGCGATCCTGCGCGAGGCGGTCAGCGGCGCGGGGGACCTGCCGGTCACCATGAAGATGCGCAAGGGCATCGACGACGACCACCTCACCTACCTCGACGCCGGCCGCATCGCCGCCGAGGAGGGCGTCACCGCCATCGCGCTGCACGGCCGCACCGCCGCCCAGCACTACGGCGGCACCGCCGACTGGGACGCCATCGCGCGTCTCAAGGAGCACGTCCCGGAGATCCCCGTCCTCGGCAACGGCGACATCTGGTCCGCCGAGGACGCGCTGCGCATGGTCCGCGCCACCGGCTGCGACGGCGTGGTCGTCGGCCGCGGCTGCCTGGGGCGGCCCTGGCTCTTCGCCGACCTGGTCGCGGCCTTCGAGGGCCGCCCGGACGCGTTCGTGCGGCCCACGCTGCGCGAGGTCGCCGACGTGATGGTGCGGCACGCGACCCTGCTCGGGGAGTGGATCGGCGACGAGGCACGCGGTGTCATCGACTTCCGCAAGCATGTCGCCTGGTACCTGAAGGGCTTCGCGGTCGGCTCCGAGATGCGCAAGCGCCTGGCGATCACCTCCTCCCTGGCCGAGCTGCGCACCGGCCTGGACGAGCTGGACCTCGACCAGCCCTGGCCCACCGGCGCCGACGGCCCCCGCGGCCGCACCTCCGGCAACAACCGCGTCGTCCTCCCGGACGGCTGGCTCAAGGACCCCTACGACTGCGCCGGCGGCATCAGCGAGGACGCGGAAATGGACACATCGGGCGGCTGAGGCCCCGTTCCCGGCCGCCGGGCCCCTGGCTCCCGGTTCTCGGCCGCCGGGTCCCTGGCTCCCGGTTCTCGGCCGTCGGGTCCCTGGCTCCCGGTTCTCGGCCGCCGGGCCGCTGGCTCCCGGCCCCCGGCCTCGGGCCCCCGGATTCCAGCCCTCGTCCCCAGCCTCCGGCCCGCTCCCGCCCCTGGCCGCACGGACTCCCTGGGGCCAGTCCCCGCCCTCGCCCCACCCCGAGTGGCGCCCGACCGCCGCTCCGCCCCCTCCCGAGCGCGCGCAAAGCGCGTCCACGCGTCCCCAGCGCGGCCGGACATGCGGTCCGGGCGTCCGCATGGTGAAATCCGAGCGTGTGCGGCAGCGTGATTCTCGCCACCCTTGAGAGGGGTTTTGCTCAGATGAGCGGATCTTTGCCCGTCTGCACTTCTCCAAGGGGTGGCACTCGGTGCCACCCGGTGATCGTTCATCGATCGAAATCACACGTGCCCATAGCCGCTCACATGAGCGATCGAGCGGGTTCGCGAGCCAGAATCCGTTCAAGAAGTGAAAACATCCGGCCCTGACGACTTGCCAAGCCTTGACTTTCGATCCGCTGGCGGACCGCTGGTTACAGGCGCATGACGCACGAGTGGACGTACCCACAAGCCTTTGATCTGGGTATGTTCCTCGCCGTCAGGGCAGCCACCGCGTCCTCGAGGAGTCGAGACCCGTGTCGGAAAACAAAGATCTCCAGGTACCCGCGCCGGGCGGGAGCGTTGAGGGCGTGAAGTTCGTCTACGACTTCACCGAGGGCAACAAGGACCTCAAGGACCTGCTCGGCGGCAAGGGCGCGAACCTCGCCGAGATGACCAACCTGGGGCTCCCCGTCCCGCCGGGCTTCACCATCACCACCGACGCCTGCAAGGTCTACCTGGACAGCGGCGAGGAACCGGCGGCCCTGCGCGACGAGGTGAGTGCGCACCTCGACGCGCTGGAGCAGCGCATGGGCAAGAAGCTCGGCCAGGCCGACGACCCGCTGCTGGTCTCCGTGCGCTCCGGGGCGAAGTTCTCCATGCCCGGCATGATGGACACCGTCCTGAACATCGGGCTCTCCGACAAGTCCGTCCAGGGCCTGGCCAAGCAGGCCGGCGACGAGCGGTTCGCGTGGGACTCCTACCGCCGCCTCATCCAGATGTTCGGCAAGACCGTCCTCGGCGTCGACGGCGACCTCTTCGAGGACGCGCTGGAGAAGGCCAAGGAGACCAAGAAGGTCGCCGTCGACACCGAACTGGACGCGGCCGACCTGAAGAAGCTGGTCACCAAGTTCAAGAAGATCGTCAAGACCGAGGCCGGCCGCGACTTCCCGCAGGACCCGCGCACGCAGATGGACCTCGCGATCAAGGCCGTCTTCGAGTCCTGGAACGGCGACCGCGCCAAGCTCTACCGCCGCCAGGAGCGCATCCCGCACGACCTCGGCACCGCCGTCAACGTCTGCTCGATGGTCTTCGGCAACCTCGGCCCCGACTCCGGCACCGGCGTCGCCTTCACCCGCGACCCCGCCTCCGGCCACCAGGGCGTCTACGGCGACTACCTCCAGAACGCCCAGGGCGAGGACGTCGTCGCCGGCATCCGCAACACCGTGGCGCTCGCCGAGCTGGAGCAGATCGACAAGAAGTCGTACGACCAGCTCATGCAGATCATGGAGACCCTGGAGAACCACTACAAGGATCTCTGCGACATCGAGTTCACCATCGAGCGCGGCCAGCTCTGGATGCTCCAGACCCGCGTCGGCAAGCGCACCGCGGGCGCCGCCTTCCGCATCGCCACCCAGCTCGTCGACCAGGGCCTGATCGACGAGGCCGAGGCGCTCCAGCGCGTCACCGGCGCCCAGCTCGCCCAGCTGATGTTCCCGCGCTTCGACGACGGCGCCAAGGTCGAGCAGGTCGGCCGGGGCATCGCCGCCTCGCCGGGCGCCGCCGTCGGCAAGGCCGTCTTCGACTCGTACACCGCCGTCAAGTGGTCCCGCTCGGGCGAGAAGGTCATCCTGGTCCGCCGCGAGACCAACCCCGACGACCTGGACGGCATGATCGCCGCCGAGGGCATCCTGACCTCCCGCGGCGGCAAGACCTCCCACGCGGCCGTCGTCGCCCGCGGCATGGGCAAGACCTGTGTCTGCGGCGCCGAGGACCTGGAGGTCGACACCAAGCGCCGCCGGATGACCGTCCCCGGCGGGCACGTCGTCGAGGAGGGCGACGTCATCTCCATCGACGGCTCCTCCGGCAAGGTCTACCTGGGCGAGGTCCCGGTGGTGCCCTCCCCGGTCGTGGAGTACTTCGAGGGCCGGATGCACGCGGGCGCCGACGACGCCGACGAACTCGTCCAGGCGGTCCACCGCATCATGGCCTTCGCCGACCGCAAGCGCCGCCTGCGGGTGCGCGCCAACGCCGACAACGCCGAGGACGCGCTGCGCGCCCGCCGCTTCGGCGCCCAGGGCATCGGCCTGTGCCGCACCGAGCACATGTTCCTCGGCGACCGGCGCGAACTGGTCGAGCGGCTGATCCTCGCCGACACCGAGGCCGAGCGCGAGGAGTCCCTCAAGCAGCTCCTGCCGCTCCAGAAGAAGGACTTCGTCGAGCTGTTCGAGGCGATGGACGGCCTGCCGGTCACCGTGCGCCTGCTCGACCCGCCGCTGCACGAGTTCCTGCCCGACATCACCGAGCTGTCGGTCCGCGTGGCCCTGGCCGAGTCCCGCCAGGAGCCGCACGAGAACGAGCTGCGCCTGCTCCAGGCCGTGCACCGGCTGCACGAGCAGAACCCGATGCTGGGCCTGCGCGGCGTCCGCCTCGGCCTGGTCATCCCCGGCCTGTTCACCATGCAGGTGCGGGCCATCGCGGAGGCCGCCGCCGAGCGCAAGGCCGCCAAGGGCGACCCGCGCGCCGAGATCATGATCCCGCTGGTCGGCACCGTCCAGGAGCTGGAGATCGTCCGCGAGGAGGCCGACCAGGTCGTCGCGGAGGTGGAGGCGGCCACCGGGACCAGGCTCAAGCTGGCGATCGGCACCATGATCGAGCTGCCGCGCGCCGCGCTCACCGCCGGGCAGATCGCCGAGGCCGCCGAGTTCTTCTCCTTCGGCACCAACGACCTGACCCAGACCGTGTGGGGCTTCAGCCGCGACGACGTGGAGGCCAGCTTCTTCACCGCGTACCTGGAGAAGGGCATCTTCGGGGTGTCGCCGTTCGAGACGATCGACAAGGACGGCGTCGGCTCCCTGGTGAAGTCCGCCGCCAAGGCCGGCCGCGCCACCCGCCCCGACCTCAAGCTCGGCGTCTGCGGCGAGCACGGCGGCGACCCGGAGTCCGTCCACTTCTTCCACGAGGTGGGTCTGGACTACGTCTCCTGCTCCCCGTTCCGCATCCCGGTCGCCCGCCTGGAGGCGGGCCGCGCGGCCTCCGGCTCGGAGGGCAGCGACCACCGGTAGAGCCGGTGACCGCCGGCCACGCGCCGGCGCCGCAGATCCCGGAGTCCTCGTCGTGGTCCCCGACCCTCACTACCGATTGCGACGAGGACTCCGGTCCCCACAGCGAAACAGCGAAACAGCGAAGGGGCGGCGTCCTGTGCGGGGACGCCGCCCTTCCCGTGTCCGGCTCCGCACGGCCGGCGGTGCTCAGTCCTGGTCGGTGTGCTCGCGCGCGATCTTGCCGCTGGCCGCGTCGACGTCGTACGTCGTCTTCTTCCAGTCCTTCGTGTCGACGACGTCGACGGCCCAGACGAGCTTGCCGTCGTTCTCGTCGAGCATGGCGCCGGTGACGGTGCCCTTCTTCTTGCCGGTGGCGGTCTTCACGGCCTGGGCGGGGCTCTGCGTGGCCTTGCGCAGCCGGTCGGCCACTTTGCGGCGGTCGTCGGCGCTCTGGCCGGACTGGGTCTGGTTGCGGAAGACCTTCCCGTTCGCCGCGTCGACGTCGACCATGTGGACCGTGCCGTCGGCGGCGGCGACCTTCGCCTGCCACTCCGGGGAGCCGGGGGAGGGGGCCGGGGCGGGCGAGGACGGGCTCGCGGTGCCGGGGCTCGCGGTACCCGGGCTCGCCGTGCCGGGACTGGCCGTGCCGGGGCTAGCCGTGCCCGGCGACGCGGAGTTCTCCTGCGAGACGGCCTTCAGCTCGATCCCCATGAGTTTGCCCCCGGACACCTCCTTCACGGCGGTGCCGGCGGCCTTGTCCCAGCTCACCTTCGTCTTGGAGACCAGGTCCCGGCGCTGCATCTGGTCCTTGGTCAGCGAGGCGGTGGGCGAGGGCGAGGCGGTGTCGGTCGGCGAGGCGGTCGTGGGAGCGGCCTCGGCCGCCTCGGCCTGCGACCCGGTCGTGGTCGAACAGGCGGTCATCAGCAGGGCGGAACCGCCCAGGGCGCAGATCGCGACGATCGTGCGGAGGGGCGGGATACGAAGCGCAGTGGTCATAGCACTGTCAGTAACCCCCGCACCGGAACATGACACCGACCCGCCGCCGAATCCACCCCAATGGCCCCGCCCGTCACCGGCCCGGCCGTGTACGCCGTGCGAGCGCGCCGGGCGGGTGCGCGCCGTGCGGCCGGGGCTGGCCGAAACGGTGCTCTTGACGCGTACACACCGCTGCAACGCTCCTGTCGTAATCGCGGCGCATGGTTGATCGTTGGGCCGTGCGCGGCGGGTGTGCGGCCGCGTGGCAGGGCATACGGCACCGGGCACAGGTGCGGGGACACGAACGCCAGGGGGCGCAGATGACCATCAGCCGCAGAGCACTGCTCGCCGCCGGGGCCGTCGCGGGCGGCGGACTGCTGACCGCCTGCGGCGGCAACACCGGGCGCGGGGGCGGCGGCTCGGGGCCCGCGCTGTCGCAGTGGTACCACCAGTACGGCGAGCCGGGCACCGAGCAGGCGGTCAAGCGGTACGCCGCCGCGTACGAGAAGGCGCGCGTCACCGTGCAGTGGCGGCCGGGCGACTACGACCGGCAGACCGCCGCCGCCCTGCTGACCGACTCCGGTCCCGACGTCTTCGAGGTCGACGGGCCCACCCTGGACCAGATCCAGGGCGGCCAGGTCGCCGACCTCACCGCCCTGCTCGCCGGGGTCGAGGACGACTTCAACCCGGCGGTGCTCGCCCCGAAGAAGTACGACGGGAAGATCTGGGGCGTCCCGCAGGTCGTCGACATGCAGATGCTCTACTACCGCAAGAGCCTGCTGAAGGACGCCGGTCTCGAACCGCCCGGCACCCTCGACGCGCTCGTCGACGCCGCGAAGAAGCTCACCACCAGGAAGACCAAGGGCCTCTTCCTCGGCAACGACGGCGGCGCGGGCGTCCTCGGCGGAACTCCCCTGTACGCGGCCGGACTCCAGCTCGTCACCGACGACGGCAGGCCCGGCTTCGACGACCCGGCCGCCGCCCGCGCCCTCGCCAAGATCCGCAGGCTCTACGCCGACAGGTCGCTGCTGCTCGGCGCCCCCGCGGACTGGTCCGACCCGTCCGCCTTCCTCCAGGGCCTGACCGCCATGCAGTGGTCCGGGCTGTGGGCGCTGCCCCAGGTGCAGAAGGAACTCGGCGACGACTTCGGGGTGCTGCCGTTCCCGAAGGACGGCCCGGCCGGACGGCCCGCCGTGCCGGTCGGGGCGTACGCCGCCGCCGTCAGCGCCCGCAGCCGCGACCGGGAGGCCGCCGAGGCGTACGTGAAGTGGCTGTGGGTCGAACGCACCGACGACCAGGAGGACTTCGCGCTCTCCTACGGCTTCCACATCCCGGCCCGGATCTCGCTGGCGAAGAAGGCCGCCAAGCTGCGCACGGGCGCCGCCGCCGAGGCGGTCCGCCTCACCACCGACCACGGCCACGCCGAGCCCCTGCTGTGGACCCCGGCCGCTCGCACCGCCTACCAGGACGCGCTGAGCCGGATCATCAAGGACGGCGCCGACCCGGACGCCGAACTGCGGGCGGTGCTGCGGAAGGTGACGGCCGAGCTCGACCGCGTACGGAACAAGAAGCCGTGAGCAGCCGTACGGTGGCCGGCCCCGCCACGGGCCCCCGGGCGGGCGGCGAGCGCGCACCGGGCGACCGCACGGCGGCGGCCCGCCGCGGCCTCACCCGGCGGCGCACCCTGTGGTTCTGGGTGTTCGTCGGGCCCTTCGCCGCCGGGCTCGCCCTGTTCACCTACGTCCCGCTGCTGTGGAGCGTCGGCCTCAGCTTCTTCGACGCGCACAACACCGTCACGCCCACCCGCTTCGTCGGCCTCGGCAACTACACCGCGATGCTGTCGGACGGCGCCTTCACCGGCAGTCTGCGCACCTTCCTGCTGTTCACCGCGTTCATCGTCCCGGCCACCTATGTCCTGTCGCTGGCGCTCGCCCTCATGGTCAACCGGGTGCGCCGGGCGCAGGCGTTCTTCCGGTCGGTGTTCTTCCTGCCGGCCGCGTGCAGCTATGTCGTGGCCGCGCTGATCTGGAAGATGTCGATCTTCAACGGGGTCCGGTTCGGCCTGGCCAACACCGTCCTGGACGCCTTCGGCGCCGAGCCGGTGGCCTGGCTGTCCACCACCCACCCGCCGTGGTACTGGCTGGTCATCGTCACCGTACGGCTGTGGCTCCAGGCGGGCTTCTACATGATCCTCTTCCTGGCCGGGCTCCAGCGGATCGACCCGGTGCTCTACGAGGCCGCCGCCGTGGACGGCGCCCGGCCCGGACCGCAGGTGCTGCGCCACATCACGCTGCCCCAACTGCGCGCCACCTCCGTCGCGGTGGTGCTGCTCCTCGTCGTCAACGCCTTCCAGTCCTTCGACGAGTTCTACAACCTGCTCTCCGACGCCCGCGGTTACCCGCCCTATGCCCGCCCGCCGCTCGTCTACCTCTACTACACCGCCCTCGGCCAGGGGCAGAACCTCGGGACGGGCAGCGCGGGCGCGGTGATCCTCGCCCTGATCATCGCGGTCGTCACGGTGGGCCAGGCCCGCTGGTTCGGGCTGGGAAGGACGGATGCCGATGGATGACGCCCTGGTCCGGGCCGGGCGGGCGCTGCGCCTCGTGCTGCTGATCGCGCTCGCCCTGCTCTTCCTGGTCCCCTTCTACCTGCTGGTGCGCAACGGCCTGTCCAGCGAGCAGGACATCACCTCGCCCGACTGGACACTCTTCCCCTCCGAGCTGCGCTGGGGCAACATCCGCGAGCTGTTCGACGACACCTCCGTGCCGTTCGCCCGCTCGCTGCTGAACTCCGCGCTGATCGCGGTCGCCACCACGCTCGGCACCCTGGTCCTCGCCTCCCTCGCGGGCTACGGCCTGGCCCGCATCCCCTACCGGCACGCGAACAAGGTCTTCTACGCCGTCCTGGGCACCCTCATGGTCCCGGCCGCCGTCACCTTCGTGCCCAGCTTCGTGCTGGTGTCGTCGCTGGGCTGGATCTCCACCCTGCGCGGACTGATCGTCCCCACCCTGTTCTCCGCCTTCGCCTGCTTCGTCTTCCGGCAGTACTTCCTGGGCTTCCCGCGCGAGCTGGAGGACGCCGCGCAGGTCGACGGGCTCGGCTACTGGCGGACCTACTGGCTGATCGTCGTGCCGAACGCCCGGCCGGTGTTCGCGGCCGTCGGCACGATCGTCTTCCTCGGCGCCTGGAACTCCTTCCTGTGGCCGCTGGTCATCGGCCAGGACCAGAGCGCCTGGACGGTCCAGGTCGCCCTGTCCTCCTTCACCACCGCCCAAGTGGTGCGGCTGCACGAGCTGTTCGTGGCCGCGGCCGTCTCGATCCTGCCGCTGCTCGCGGTGTTCCTGTGCTTCCAGCGGTGGATCGTGGCGGGAGTGGAGCGCTCCGGGATCGACTGACGCCGCGGCCGGGTCGCGCCACGGCGTCACAGCGAGCCGCCGCTGTCCACGACCAGATCGGTGCCGACGAGCGAGGCCGCGTCGTCGGAGGCCAGGTAGAGGATGGCGGCGGCGACCTCCTCGGTGGCGGAGACCCGGCCGAGGGGGAGGGTGGCGCGGGCCCGCTCGGTGCGGCCCTCCTCCGTCTCGCCGGGGCGCAGCGACATCCCGGTGGCGGTCGCGCCGGGGCTGACCACGTTGACGCGGACGCCGTCGCCGATGTGGTCCAGGGCCGCGCCCCGGCTGAGCGCGGTCACGGCGGCCTTGGTCGCGGAGTAGGCGGCGGCGCCCGGCGAGGTCGTGTGCGGGCCGAAGGTGGAGGACACGTTGACGATCGCGCCGCCGGACGGCTGGGTCCGCATCCGGCGGATCTGCGCCTGGAGGGCCAGGTGGACGCCGGTGACGTTGACGGCGAGCTGGGTGTGCCAGTCGTCCTCGGGCAGCTCGGCCAGGGGCGTGCCGCCCCGGAAGACGCCCGCGTTGTTGACGGCGACGTCGAGCGAGCCGAAGCGGTCCACGGCGGTCCGGACCAGCGCCTCGGCGTCGGCGGCGCGGGAGACGTCCGCGGCCACCGCGAGCGCCGTGCCGCCCGCCTCCTCGATCAGCGCGACCGTCTCGGCCAGCGGCTCCGGGCGGCGTCCGGCGACGACGACCCGGGCGCCCTCGGCGGCGAACGCGCGGGCCGTCGCCCGGCCGATGCCGGAGCCCGCGCCGGTGACCAGCACGGTCCGGCCGTCGAAGCGTCCGGCGGGGCGGGTGCTCTGGGTGGTCATGATCTCCCCTTTGGGCAGCTCTGGTTGGTGGGTCTTTATTTGACCGAACGGTTCAGTATGAAGGCCGAAGAAAACGCCCCCGCGTGCGAGGGGGCGGCGGATCAGCCGAGCAGGGCCAGGGCCTGCTCGGTCGCGTCGCGGACCCGGGCCGGGTCGCGGGTGGCCTTGCCCACCACCCGCATGCCCTGCATCAGCACCAGCAGCATCCGGGCCAGGGCGCGCGGATCGCGCTCGGCGTCCAGCTCGCCCTGGGCCCGCGCGCGGGTCAGCGCCGAGCCCAGCAGCGTCTCCATGTAGTCCCAGCGCTGCTCGACGCGGCGCGCCGCCTCGGGGTCGTGCGGCGCCAGCTCGGCCGCCGTGTTCGTCACGAAGCAGCCGCACTCCCGCTGTTCCGAGGTGGCCTCGCCGGCGAACCGCCGGATCACCGCCCGCACCGCGGGCAGCGCGGGCCCCGGCTGGGACAGCTCCCGCAGCAGCACCGCGTCGCTGTTCTCGCAGTACCGGTCGAACGCCTTGAGGTACAGCTCGTGCTTGCTGCCGAACGTCGCGTACAGACTGGCGCGCCCGATGCCGAGGTGCGCCACGAGGTCCGCCATCGACGTCGCCTCGTAGCCACGCCGCCAGAACAGCTCCAGGGCCGACTGCAACGCGGCGTCCGGATCGAACTCCTTGGTCCTGGCCACGTACGGAAGGCTAGCCCTTTCTGAAACGCACGGTCAAGTAAGCGGCCGGTCGGGGGAGGGGCGGACCTCAGAAGTCGCTCAGATGCATGGATCACGCACCCGCCCTTGCCTAGGGCCTGTCGTCAAATTCCCGCCTGCCCCGCGACGCCATGCACGCACTCTCGCCGCACCGGGCCCAGACCCGAGGTCCAGTACGCGGGCCAGGGCCCGGCACGCCGAGAGCACGCACCTGACGCCGCGAAGCCCGCCCTCCGGGCGGACGACGGGAATTTGACGACAGGCCCTAGGGTCATGATCATGCCCGACATATCGCTGACCGTGATCGCCCTGCTGTGTCTCGCCGCGCTCGCGGCGGGGTGGATCGACGCCGTGGTCGGCGGGGGCGGGCTGCTGCTGTTGCCGGTGCTGCTGCTGGGGCTGCCGGGATCCACACCGGCCGCGTCCGCGCTGGGCACCAACAAGGCGGTCGCGATCGTCGGGACGACCGGCGCGGCGGTCACCTACGCCCGCCGGGCGCCCGTGGACGTGCGCACGGCGGTGCGCATCGGACTCGCGGCGCTCGCCGGGTCCTGCGCCGGTGCCTTCTTCGCGGCCGGGATGAGCACCGATGTGCTCAAGCCGCTGATCATGGTGGTGCTGCTCGCGGTCGGGGCCTTCGTGATCCTGCGGCCCGCCTTCGGCACCGCCCCGGCGCCCGGCCCGGCCACCCGGCGGCAGATCCTGGCGGCGATCGGCCTGGCGGGCCTCGGCATCGGCTTCTACGACGGCTTCATCGGCCCCGGCACCGGTACGTTCCTGGTGCTGGCGCTGACCGCCGTCCTGCACCTGGACCTGGTGACCGCCTCCGCCACCGCCAAGATCGTCAACTGCTGCACCAACGCCGGTGCCCTGGCCACCTTCGCCTGGCAGGGGGCGGTGCTGTGGGAACTGGCTGCCCTGATGGCGGTGTTCAACCTGGCGGGCGGCATGCTGGGCGCCCGCACCGCGCTGAAGAAGGGCAGCGGCTTCGTCCGCGTCGTGCTGCTGACGGTGGTGTGCGCGCTGGTGGTGAACCTCGCCTACGAGCAGTGGGTGGCGTAGCGCGGCGGACCGCCTGCCCGCGGAGTCAGCGGCTGCCCGTCAGATGGGCGAAGACGACCACGTTGCCCTGGTAGCCGGTGGCCCGGGAGTAGCCGCCGCCGCAGGTGATCACCCGCAGCTCGGGGCGGGTCGCGGCGCCGTACACCTTCTGGTCGGGGAAGTCCTTCGCCGCGTACACCTCGATCGCGTCCACGGTGAACACCGCGACACCGCCGTCCCGGCGGTCCACCTCGATCACGCTGCCCTTCTTCAGCGCGCCGAGGTCGTAGAAGACGGCGGGGCCCTGGGTGTTGTCGACATGGCCGGCCACGATCGCGGTGCCGCGCTCGCCGGGAGTGGTCCCGGCCTCGTACCACCCGGCCAGGTTCTTGTCGGCGGCCGGCGGCACGGCGAGGCTGCCGGAGGCGGTGAGGCCCAGGCCCGTCAGGGGAGCGTCCACCCGGATCGAGGGGATGCGGATCCGGGTGGGCGGGGAGGGCGGCAGCGCGGGCGCACTCAGCCGCTCCTCGCCCGGGTCCGGGGTGCCCTCGGCCGCGGCGGGCTGGGGCGGGGCGTGCGTGGCGCCCTCACCGTGCAGCAGCCACACGCCGCAGCAGAGGCTGACGACGGTGACGGCGGCTATCGCACAGTCGCCGATCCTGCGCATGCGTACCCCTCTCCGTATTTCCTCGTGTCGGGGCGGGTCCTGCGGTCGTGTCCCCTTCCCCTCCGGGCCGCGAGGGGCGTCGCACCCGGAGGGGGAGGGGACGTGCGGTACCGGCCGACGGACAGCGGAGGGTGTCCGTCAGATCCCGTCGCCTCTCGCCCGGCGATGCAGGAGCCAGGTACCGCCCGCGGCGGCGACGGCGAGAGCCGCCACGCCGGCCGCGGTCTGCACGGGGTCGTGGCCCAGAGCGCCGCCGACCCCCGTCTTCACACTTCCGCGGGGCTGCACCTGCTGCCCCTGTGCCGCCGTCAACGTGACGACCAGGTCGCCCTTGATCTCCCGGCCGCCCTCGGCGCACTCCGCGACGATCTCGTACGTCCCCGGCTGCGCGCTCTCCGGCACCCGGAAGCGGCCGATCGCGTCGTCCCGCTCGCTCGGCGCCAGGGTGAAGGGACCCGCGCCGACCGCGCTGGCGTCGCCCGCCGCGGAGGACTTCCCGCCGCACGCGGTGGTGTTCACGGTGACCTGCCCGCCCGGCACCACCGAGGTGGGGTACACCTCCAGGCCGCTCGCGGCCGAGCCGAGGGGGCGCGTGGCCACGGGAGCGGTGTCCGCGCCGTACGCGGGCGCGGCGAGGCCGCTCACGGCGGCGACGGCGAGCGCGGCCCCGGTCACGGCCCCGGCCGGCAGACGTGCGGTACGTCGCATCGGTGCTCCTTAGAGCTGCTCAGCGGTCGGGACACGGCCGCGGCACCCGCATGTGCCGCCGTCGTCGCGTCCCTGCCCTTCCGAGGTAAGTGGCACAGCCGCCCACGCGCTTCCTGAGGGGCCGTCAGAAATACGGTGAACGGGTGCCGCCGCGCCCGCCTCGGGCACCGGAAGGCGCGACGTTCCCGCAGGTCAGGGCGTATGCCCCTGACGGGGTGTCGGAAATTTCCCGAAGGGTGCCCGGTGCGGGGGTGAACGGGTGACCGGGGTGTGCGGACCGGGCGCCGGGCCGCCGCTTGACCTCAACCTTGGTTGAGCTACCAGGCTGTGCCGCATGGACACCACCACCGCGCCCGGCGCGCCCCTGAAGGTCACCCTCGTCCTCGGCAGCAACCGGCACGGCCGCTTCGGACCCGTGGTCGCCGACTGGCTCCTCACCCATCTGCGCGCCCGCACCGGCCTCGCCGTCGAGGTCGTGGACGTGGCCGACACCGCCGCGCTCCCGACCAGCCTGGACCCCGGCCCGCAGGCGCGGGCCGCGCTCGCGGAGATCACCCCGAAACTCGCGGGGGCGGACGCGTTCGTCGTGCTGACCCCCGAGTACAACCACTCCGTCCCGGCCGGCCTCAAGAACCTCATCGACTGGCACTTCACCGAGTGGCAGGCCAAGCCGGTCGCCCTCGCCTCCTACGGCGGCCTCGCCGGCGGCCTGCGCGCCGTCGAGCACCTGCGGCAGATCTTCGCCGAGCTCCACGCGGTCACCGTCCGCGACACCGTCTCCTTCCACAACGCCGGCGCCTCCTTCGACCACACCGGCCACCCCAAGGACCCGACCGCCCCCGACGCCGCAGCCAAGGCCATGCTCGACCAGCTGACCTGGTGGGGCCACGCCCTGCGCGAGGCGAGGGAGCGGCGGCCGTACGGGGGTTAGGGGGGCGGGGCGGGCCCTCGTGCGCACGACGACGGCCGCCCGGACGTGTGGTCCGGGCGGCCGCTGTGGCCGGTGGGGGCGGGTGTCAGTTCACGCTCACCGCGCTCCAGGCCGCCGCCACCGCGTTGTACTCCGCGCTGCCGGAGCCGTAGAGGTCCTTGGCGGCGTTGAGGGTGGCGGTGCGGGCGGCCGCGTAGTTGGTGGAGGAGGTCATGTAGACCGTGAGGGCGCGGTACCAGATCTTGCCGAGCTTGTCGTGGCCGATGCCGGTGACCGTGGAGCTGTTGCAGGTGGGGGAGTTGTAGGAGACGCCGTTCACGGTCTTGGCGCCGCTGCCCTCGGCGAGCAGGTAGGCGAAGTGGTTGGCGACGCCCGAGGAGTAGTGGACGTCGAGGTTGCCCACCGAACTGCTCCAGCAGTCGGCCGAGTTGCCGTCCCTGGAGGGCTTGTCCATGTAGCGCAGGGCGGTGCCGCCGAAGCCGGAGCGGACGATCTCCTCGCCGATCAGATAGTCGCCGGGGTCGGCGGGGTTGGCCGCGTACCACTCGACCAGGGTGCCGAGGATGTCGGAGGTGGCCTCGTTGAGCCCGCCGGACTCGCCCGAGTACGTCAGCGCCGCCGTCTTGGACGTCACGCCGTGCGACATCTCGTGCCCGGCGACGTCGAGGGCGACCAGCGGACCGAAGGTCGTGCCGTCACCGTCGCCGTACGTCATGCAGAAGCAACTGTCGTCCCAGAAGGCGTTGTTGTAGTTGGTGCCGTAGTGGACGCGGTTGTACGAGCCCTTGCCGTCGCCCGCTATGCCGGTGCGGCCGTGGACGTTCTTGTAGTAGTCCCAGGTCTCGTCCGTGCCGTACTGGGCGTCCACCGCCGCCGACGCCCGGTCCGCCGTCGCGCCCGTGCCCCAGTGGTTGTCGGCGTCCGTGAACAGGGTCGCGGGCGCCCGCTGGAAGCAGATGCCGAAGATGCACAGGTCGGTCTTGTTCTCCGCGTCACCGGTGTACGTGTTGCCCCGCGTCGGGTCCTTGAGCTGGTACGACGAGCCGGACTGGGTCGTCTCCAGCGCGACCGTCCCGCTGTAGAGGGACTTGCCGTCGCCGGTCGCCGTCTCGATGCTGTCCCAGGCGTCGATCTGCGCCCCGGTGCGCGCGTCGGTCAGGACGGTACGGGCGACCGGGTTGCCGAGCGAGTCCAGACCGGCGGCGACCGTGCGCCAGGCCAGCCGCGGACTGCCGTGCAGGGCGTCGACGACCAGGCTCGGCCGGGCCTTGACCTGCTGGAACCGGGCCCCGGCGTGCGCGCCGCGCAGGGCGCGCTCCGCCAGATCGGCGGCCTTCGGGGCGGTGAGCGCCGGGGTGGTGGTCGCCAGTGCGATCGTGCCGTGGGTGGCGCGGTCCGCGCCCCGGTACGCCCCGTCCGGGGCCAGGTGGACCACGAAGTCGCCACCCAGCACGGGCAGTCGGTCGTAGGTGCGGTCGTAGCGGACGTGCTGCGTGCCGTCCTTGTCGACGATCACGTCCCGCACGGCGGTGTGCTCGGCGGAGGTGAGCCCCAGGGCGCCGGCGTGGCCCGCGAGCGCCGAGGCGGCGTTGTGGACGGCGGTGGTCCGGTCGGGTCCGGGGTCCGCGTGCGCGGCGGGGGAGAGTACGGCGGCCAGCAGGGTGGCGGCGGTGGCGGCCCCTGCGGCCGCGGCCAGGCGGGAACCTCGGGTGTGCCGTGTCCGACTGCTCATCGGTCTCCTTGAGCGCGGGCGCCCTCGGGGGCGCGTGGGGGTGGCGCTGACGGTGACTGAGATTTAAGTGGGCATGACATGTCATGTCCATAGCGCCCGCACGGTCGGATGAACGGGGAGAGGGGTTGGGGAGAGGGGTCGGAAAGAGGGGGTGGGCGGGTGGCGGAGGCATGCCCCCGCCACCCGCCCACCCGCCGGGATCGGTTCAGCTCAGCCCAGCAGCCGCAGCCCCTCGGGCACGGCGATGCCGAACTCCCCCTCGGCCACGCGCCGCGCCTCCGCCTCGTCCGTGAGCGTCCGCCCGGTCACCGTGCCGTCGGCGAGGGTCTCGGTGAACCGGGCGCCGTCCAGGCAGACATGGCGCCCGGCGGTGGTCCGCTGGAGGTAGGCGCGGCGGGTGAAGGGGGAGCGAGGATGGGTGGCGACGTACCAGTTGGCCACCTCGAAGTCGGTGGCGACGAACCGCTCCTGCGTGAAGGCGTACTGGGCGATCCAGTCCGCCGCCCCGGGGTCGTACGCCTGTAGCGCCCACAGCTCCAGCGGGCCGCCGTGCGGCAGCCGTACGAGCCGGTGGCGCCGCCCGGCCCCCGCGAACTCGGGCCCCACGGCCAGCGGCACCGGCTCCAGCAGCGCGCCGGTCGCCCCGAAGCCCACGTCCGCCAGATACGGCCGCGCCTCGCCCGGCACGGCCACCCGCAGCATCATGTGCGTACGCGGCCGGCTCTCCGGGTCGTCGGCGCCCAGCACCACGCGCCCCGCCAGCCCGGACACCTCGAAACCGAGCGCCCGGAGGGCCAGCGCGAGCAGCGTGTTCTGCTCGTAGCAGTAGCCCCCGCGCCGGCCGCGCACCATCTTGGCCACCAGATCGGCGGGCGCCAGCGAGGGCGCCCGGCCCGCCAGCGCGTCCAGGTTCTCGAACGGGACGGACAGGGCGTGCGCCAGGTGCACCTCGCGCAGCGTCGCGATCCCGGCGCGCCGCTCGCCCCGCAGGCCGATGCGCGCGAGATACGCGTCGAGGTCGAACGGCTCGCCCGCGGGGGCGGCCGAAGCGGTGTCGGTCTCGTCGGTCTCGCTGGTCTCGCTGGTCTTGTCGGTCGCGCTGGTCGCGCTGGTCGCGCTGGCCGCACTGGCCGCGCTGGTCTTGCTGGGCTCGCTGGGCTCGGAGGTGTCGCTCGTCTCGGCGTGGGACATGCCCCGAACCTACGCCGACGCGCCCCGCCGACGCCCGGACCCCCGGTCCCGACCGGTCTCCTCCGGTGGACCTAGGCCGACACCGGCGTCCCGGTCAGGGGAAGGGCGCTCAGCGCGCGTCGGCCAGCGCCCGCGCCACCCCGGGCTCCTTCGGCCCCAGGAAGGTCGGGTCCGGCCGGAAGACCGCGTCCAGCGCCGCCTTCCCGGCCGCGAACACCTCCCGCGCGCCGCCGTAGTACCAGGTGGCGTCGTGCACGGCGTCCACCCCGACACCGTAGGAGTCGATGCCCGCCGCCTCGCACAGCGCCACCGCCCGCCGGATGTGGAAGCCCTGGCTGACCAGCACCGCCCGGTCCACACCGAAGATCTTCTTCGCCCGCACACAGGAGTCCCAGGTGTCGAAACCCGCGTAGTCCGTGACGATCCGGTCGGCCGGTACGCCGTGCCCGGTCAGGTACGTGCGCATGGCGTCCGGTTCGTCGTAGTCCTCCCGGCTGTTGTCGCCGGTCACCAGGACGACCTTGATCCTTCCGTCCCGGTAGAGCCGCGCCGCCGCGTCCAGGCGGTGCGCCAGGTACGGCGACGGCTCGCCGTGCCACAGGCCCGCGCCGAACACCACGGCGACGTCGGTGCGCGGCGCGTCGGCCGTGGTGCGCAGCCGGTCCCCGGTCGTGACGTACAGCCAGGTCGCCGGCAGCAACGCCAGCACGCACACCGCCACCACGGCCCGCACCAGCCGCCGCTGCCCGGCCCGCGTGCGCGGCAGCCGCGGCCGCCTCCATCCCGGTCGGCGTGTCCAGCGCATCGCCCGGCCCCCTCTCGTACGGCCGTACACGCGCGCGTGTGTGCGGTACGGGCCCCGATCAGCAAGGACGAGCCAGGACCCGCCCCGGTTCACCCGCCCGCCCACCTGCACTCTCCTCGTGGCGCACGGCAGCCGCGACGGTGACGGCACCGGCACGCGCGCGTGGTGGCCCTGCCCGGCCCGCGTCCGCTGCTCGCGCGGGCGTCGCACGACCGGCCGACCGGCCGACCGAGGCGGCCCGGTGCCCGCCCGCCGACGCGGCGCCGCACCGGGAGAACGCGGTCGTGCCGACCGCCACGGGCTCCAGCGCCCCGGGGCACGCGATCGCGCGCCCGGCCCCCGCCGCATCGCCCGGCTGTCGGCCACCCGCCTCGGCGTGCCCGCGGTCCCCCCTCACGCCTCGGCCACCGCGCCCACCGTCCCGGCCGCCATGCACGCCCCCACGCCTGCGCGCAGCCGGCACCGGATCGCCGTCGCCTTGCCTCGCCTCCTGCCTCGCCTCGTCCCCTGCCTCGCCTCGTCCCCTGCCGCACCGCGCCCGGCCGCCTCGCCTACGCGCGCGCCGCCCACGTCCCCGGCCCCGCCGCCCCTCACCCGGCCCGCCGCGCCCGGCGAGGCCGCCCCTCACCCGACCCGCCCCGCCCGGCGAGGCCGCCCCGCCCCGCCCCGCCCCCGCGTGGCCCTCGCCGAGCGGCCCCGCCCGGAGCGCACCGCCGCGTCCCGCTTGTCAGTGGGTGCCCGTACTGTCGAGGCATGGCAGGGATCGCATCCGAGACGGCGGCGCCGTACGAGAACCAGCTTCCGCCCGAGGGCTACGACCCGGCGGCCATCGACCGCTGGGCCGGTGAGCCGGACAAGCGGCCGGGGCGTACGGCGTTCCAGCGCGACCGCGCGCGGGTGCTGCACTCCGCGGCCCTCAGACGGCTGGCCGGCAAGACCCAGGTGGTCACGCCGGACAAGGCACCGCAGGGCGTCGGCGCGTGGGACGCCAGCCCCCGCACCCGGCTCACCCACTCGCTGGAGTGCGCGCAGGTGGGCCGCGAGCTGGGCGCCGCCCTGGGCTGCGACCCGGACCTGGTGGAGGCCGCCTGCCTCTCGCACGACCTGGGCCACCCGCCCTTCGGGCACAACGGCGAACAGGCGCTGAACGAGTTCGCGCACGACTGCGGCGGCTTCGAGGGCAACGCCCAGTCGCTGCGCCTGCTCACCCGGATCGAGCCCAAGCGGTTCGTCACCGGCCCCGGAGCGGACGAACCGGTCAGCGTCGGGCTGAACCTCACCCGGGCCGCCCTGGACGCCGCCACCAAGTACCCCTGGCCGCGCGGCGCCCACCCCACCGACCCGGCCTCGCCCAAGTTCGGGGTCTACGAGGACGACCGGCCGGTCTTCGACTGGGTGCGCCGCGGCGCACCCGGCACCCGCACATGCTTCGAGGCCCAGGTCATGGACTGGTCCGACGACGTGGCGTACTCGGTGCACGACGTGGAGGACGGCCTGCACGCCGGCCACCTCGACCCCGGCTGCCTGCGCTCGGCGCCCGAGCGGCGGGCCGTCTTCGCGGTCGCCGTCGGCCGCTACGTCCCGGCGGGCACCGAGCACGAGGAGCTGGCCGAGGCCCTGGACCGCCTCCTCGACCAGGAGTGGTGGCCGCACGGCTACGACGGCTCCGCCATGGCCCAGGCCCGCCTGAAGGACGCCACCAGCCAGCTCATCGGCCGCTTCTGCCTGGCCGCCGAGGGCGCCACCCGGCAGGCGTACGGCGACGGCCGGCTGACCCGGTACGGCGCGGAGCTGGTCGTCCCCAGGAGCACCCGAATGGAGTGCGCCGTCCTCAAGGCCGTCGCCGACCGCTTCGTCATGCAGCGCGACGAGCAGGAGCGGCTCCGCGCCGACCAGCGGATCGTCGTCGCCGAGCTGGCCGCCGCGCTCACCGAGCGCGCCCCCGAGGGCCTGGACCCGCAGTTCCGCGCCCTGTTCACCCGGGCCGCCGACGACCGCGCCCGCAAGCGCGTGATCGTCGACCAGATCGCCTCCCTCACCGATGTCTCGGCCCGCTCGCTTCACGCACGGCTGACGGGGGCCCGGACGGGGCAGGGATGACGTCATGGAACTGACAGCGCGCTTACGGACCGCCGTGATACCGCTGTTACGCATGGGGCCAGGGTGACCCCAGTGCCGGGGCCCGGCGCCCCGGGGTGACCCTGCGTGGCCTGATCGGGCCACTCCCTCTTCCCGCATCACGCTCCGCGCGGGACGCTCGCACGTGGCGGCACCCGCAGTTTCTCCGGGGGACAGCCCCCGGCCCCCCGGCAGGAGGCAACAAGTGGTCGACGCGGATCAGACATTCGTCATCGTCGGAGGAGGTCTGGCCGGCGCGAAGGCGGCCGAGACGCTGCGCGCGGAAGGCTTCAGCGGCCGGGTGATCCTCATCTGCGACGAGCGCGACCACCCCTACGAGCGCCCGCCGCTGTCCAAGGGCTATCTGCTCGGCAAGGACGAGCGCGACAGCGTCTTCGTGCAGGAACCGGCCTGGTACGCGCGCCATGACATCGAGCTGCACCTCGGCCAGACCGTCGTCGCCGTCGACCGCGCCGCCAAGACCGTCCACTACGGCGACGACGGCACCCACGTCCGCTACGACAAGCTGCTGCTGGCCACCGGCGCCGAGCCGCGCCGCCTGGACATCCCCGGCACCGACCTGGCCGGCGTCCACCACCTGCGCCGCCTGGCCCACGCCGAGCGACTGAAGAACGTCCTCACCCACCTCGGCCGGGACAACGGCCATCTGGTGATCGCGGGCGCCGGCTGGATCGGCCTGGAGGTCGCCGCCGCGGCCCGCTCCTACGGCGCGGAGGTCACCGTCGTCGAGCCCTCCGCCACCCCGCTGCACGGCGTGCTCGGCCCCGAGCTGGGCCAGCTCTTCACCGAGCTGCACCGCGAGCACGGCGTCCGCTTCCACTTCGGCGCCCGGCTGACCGAGATCGTCGGCCAGGACGGCATGGTGCTGGCCGCCCGCACCGACGACGGCGAGGAGCACCCCTGCCACGACGTGCTCGCCGCGATCGGCGCCGCCCCGCGCGTCTCGCTCGCCGAGGCGGCCGGCCTGGAGCTGGCCGACCGGGCGCACGGCGGCGGTGTGATCGTCGACGAGCGGCTGCGCACCGCCGACCCGGACATCTTCGCCGCCGGTGACGTGGCCGCCTTCCCGCACGCCCTGTTCGGGACCCGGCTGCGGGTGGAGCACTGGGCCAACGCGCTCAACGGCGGCCCGGCCGCGGCCCGCGCGATGCTCGGCCGGGACGTCGTCCACGACCGGGTGCCGTACTTCTTCTCCGACCAGTACGACCTGGGCATGGAGTACAGCGGCTGGGCGCCGCCCGGCTCGTACGACCAGGTGGTGATCCGCGGCGACGCCGGCAAGCGCGAGTTCATCGCGTTCTGGGTGAAGGAGGGCCGCGTCCTCGCGGGGATGAACGTCAATGTGTGGGACGTCACGGACCCGATCCAGGCCCTGATCCGCGCGAGGACCCCGGTGGACACCGACGCGCTGGCCGACCCGCACGTCCCGCTGGACACCCTCGTCCCGTAGGACCTGTCCGGACGGGAGTGTCACCGCGGCCCCGTAGAATTCACCCGTGGCCGGACGGATCAACGACGAGGACGTGAAGGCGGTACGGGACGCGGTCCCGATCGACGCCGTGGTGTCCGAGTACCTCCAGCTGCGCGGCGCGGGCGGCGGCAACCTCAAGGGCCTGTGCCCCTTCCACGACGAGAAGTCGCCGTCCTTCCAGGTCAGCCCGAGCAAGGGACTCTTCCACTGCTTCGGCTGCCAGGAGGGCGGCGACACCATCACGTTCGTGATGAAGGTCGACCACCTCACCTTCTCCGAGGCGGTCGAGCGCCTCGCCGCCCAGGCCGGCATCACCCTGCGCTACGAGGAGGGCGGGTACAACCCCTCCCACCAGCGCGGCGAGCGCATCCGCCTGATCGAGGCGCACAAACTGGCCGCCGACTGGTACGCGCAACAGCTCGCGGGCAGCGCCGAGGCCGAGACCGGCCGGGTCTTCCTCGCCGAGCGCGGCTTCGACCAGGGCGCCGCCGTTCACTTCGGCGTCGGCTACAGCCCGCAGGGCTGGGACCACCTGGTCCGCTTCCTGCGCGGCAAGGGCTTCACCGACAAGGAACTGCTCCTGTCCGGCCTCGCCCAGGAGGGCCGCCGCGGGCCCATCGACCGCTTCCGCGGCCGGCTGATGTGGCCGATCCGCGACATCGGCGGCGAGGTCGTCGGCTTCGGCGCCCGCAAGCTCTACGAATCGGACAACGGCCCCAAGTACCTGAACACCCCGGACACCCCGGTCTACAAGAAGTCCCAGGTCCTGTACGGCATCGACCTGGCCAAGAAGGAGATCGCCAAGGCGTCCCGCGCGGTCGTCGTCGAGGGCTACACCGACGTCATGGCCTGCCACCTGGCCGGGGTCACCACCGCCATCGCCACCTGCGGCACGGCCTTCGGCGGCGACCACATCAAGATCCTGCGCCGGCTGCTCATGGACAACGGCTCGGCCCGGGTGATCTTCACCTTCGACGGCGACGCGGCCGGCCAGAAGGCCGCGCTGCGCGCCTTCGAGGACGACCAGAAGTTCGCCGCCGAGACGTACATCGCCGTCGCCCCCGACGGCATGGACCCCTGCGAGCTGCGCCTGGCCAAGGGCGACGACGCGGTCACCGACCTGGTGGAGCCGCGCACCCCGCTCTTCGAGTTCGCGCTGCGCCAGATCGTCGCCCGCTACGACCTGGACACCCCGGCGGGCCGCGCCGCCGCCCTGGACGAGGCCGCGCCGGTCGTCGCCCGGATCAAGAACAGCGGCGCCCAGCACGAGGTCGCCGTCCAGCTCGCCGGGCTGCTCGGCATCCTGGACACCCAGTTCGTGGTCAAGCGGGTCGCCCAGCTCGCCCGCTGGGCCCGCGAACGCGGCGGCCGCGGCGGCGGCCCCGAGCGCCGGCAGGGCCCCCCGCAGCAGCAGTACGCCGCCCCCGCGCGGCCCGCCGCGCCCAGCGGCCCCGCCCTGAACCTGCGCAACCCGGTGCACGCCACCGAGCGCGAACTGCTGAAGCTGGCGCTGCAACGCCCGGAGCTGGTCTCCCCGGCCTTCGACGCGTACGGCGCGGACGAGTTCACCGCCCCGCCCTACGCGGCCGTGCGCCAGGCGGTCCTGGACGCGGGCGGCGCCGAGTACGGCACGGCCGACCCGCAGGAGTACCTGGTCCGCGTCCGCGAGGCCGCCCCCGACGACACGGTCCGCGCCATGGTCACCGAGCTGGCCGTGGAGGCGATCATGCGCCGCGTGGTCGACGAGATGTACGCGGGCGAGGTCCTGGTCCGGGTCCGCCGCCGCGCCGTCGAGCGCCGCATCCGCGACCTCAACAGCACCGTGGCCCGCCTCGGCACCGGCGGTGACCCCGCCGGCCTCGCCGCCGCGCAGAACGAGCTGTGGGTCCTCCAGCAGTACGACCAGGCCCTGGCGGTCAAGGGCGCGGCCGCTCTCTAGGGTTCTCCGGGGTCCGAGCGGCCGGAATATCCGCCTCGTGACGGACCGGACGCAAAAAGTCACCGCACGCCCCTCGTGGCGGCGATGTGTCGTACTCCACACTGGGGTCCGGTGCCTGATCCCCGGAGCGCGGCCGGTCCGTCCCCCCACGGGTCTCTCCTCCCGCGGCCGTGCTCATCGCGTACAGGACGGACAGCGGCGAGGCCGTCGACCCCGTCCCCCGAGTACCGCTGCCGCACAGGTCAGCAGCGATCATCCTGGAGGTCGCCCGCGTGCAGACCCAGACCCTCATCACCCCTGCCGACAGCGCCACCGATCTCGTCCTGGCGGCGGCCGTGCCCCCGCAGGACCGGGTCGCGCACCACCCGGACGCGGCGGAGCCCGGCGAACCGGAGGAGCCGCCCGCCGACGAGCCGGAGCCCGGCGCGTCCGAGCCCGCCGAGCCCGCCGAAGCCGGTGAGCCCGCCGAGGCGTCCGAGCCCGCCGCCGTCCCGGCCCGCGCCGACAGCGGCGGGCCCACCGCGGACCTGTTCCGGCAGTACCTGCGGGAGATCGGCCGCATCCCGCTGCTCAGCGCGGCCGAGGAGGTGGACCTCGCCCGCCGGGTCGAAGCCGGTCTCTTCGCCGAGGAGAAGCTCAGCGGCGCCCACGACCTCGACAGCGCGCTCGCGGGCGACCTGGACCGGCTGGTCGTCATGGGCCGCCTCGCCAAGCGCCGCCTCATCGAGGCCAACCTGCGGCTGGTGGTGTCGGTCGCCAAGCGCTACGTCGGCCGCGGGCTGACCATGCTGGACCTGGTCCAGGAGGGCAATCTCGGGCTGATCCGGGCGGTGGAGAAGTTCGACTACGCCCGCGGCTACAAGTTCTCGACGTACGCGACCTGGTGGATCCGGCAGGCGATGAGCCGGGCACTGGCCGACCAGGCCCGCACCATCCGCGTACCGGTGCACGTCGTCGAACTGATCAACCGGGTGGTGCGGGTGCAGCGCCGGATGCTTCAGGAGCGGGGCTACGAGCCCACCGCGGCCGAGGTCGCCGCCCACCTCGAACTGCCGCCCGAACGGGTCAGCGAGGTGCTGCGGCTGGCGCAGGAGCCGGTCTCGCTGCACGCCCCGGTCGGCGAGGAGGACGACGTGGCCCTCGGCGACCTCATCGAGGACGGCGACGCCGCCTCGCCCGTGGAGTCGGCCGCGTTCCTGCTGCTGCGCCAGCACCTGGACGCGGTGCTCTCCACGCTGGGGGAGCGCGAGCGCAAGGTCGTCCAGCTCCGCTACGGCCTGGTGGACGGGCGCCCGCGCACCCTGGAGGAGATAGGGCGCCTGTTCGGCGTGACCCGGGAGCGGATCCGCCAGATAGAGTCCAAGACCCTCAACAAGCTGCGCGACCACACCTTCGCCGACCAGCTGCGCGGCTACCTGGACTGAAGGGGGCCGCCCCGCCGGGCGCCCCCCTCCCGTGTACCGGCCGGACCGGTCTGCGTTCAGTCGACCTCCGCGACCGCCTGCGCGAACTGCGCCTTGTACAGGCGGGCGTAGGCGCCGTCGGCCGACAGCAGCTCGTCGTGCGCGCCCTGTTCGACGATGGAGCCGTTCTCCATCACCAGGATGGTGTCCGCGTCCCGGATGGTGGAGAGCCGGTGCGCGATGACGAACGACGTCCTGCCGTGCTGGAGTTTGGCCATCGCCTTCTGGATCAGCACCTCGGTACGGGTGTCGACCGAGCTGGTCGCCTCGTCCAGCACGAGGATCACCGGGTCGGACAGGAAGGCCCGCGCGATGGTGATGAGCTGCTTCTCACCGGCGCTGACCCCGCTGCCCTCGTCGTCGATCACGGTGTCGTAGCCGTCGGGCAGGGTCCGCACGAACCGGTCCGCGTGCGCGGCCCGCGCCGCCTCCTCGATCTCGCCGCGCGTCACCTCGCGGCAGGCGCCGTAGGCGATGTTCTCCGCGATGGTGCCGCCGAACAGCCAGGTGTCCTGGAGCACCATGCCGATGGCGGAGCGCAGTTCGTCGCGCGACATCCGGGCGATGTCCACCCCGTCCAGGGTGATCCGTCCGCCGGTGACGTCGTAGAACCGCATCAGGAGGTTGACCAGGGTGGTCTTGCCCGCGCCGGTCGGGCCGACGATCGCGACCGTGTGGCCCGGCTCGACCGTCAGGGACAGGTCCTCGATCAGCGGCTTGTCCGGCTCGTAGCGGAAGGACACGTGCTCCAGCGCGACCCGCCCGCGCAGCTCCTCGGGCCGCACGCCCGGCACCGGGTCGGCCTCCTGCTCCTCGGCGTCCAGCAGTTCGAAGACCCGCTCGGCCGAGGCGACGCCCGACTGCACCAGGTTCGCCATCGACGCGACCTGGGTCAGCGGCATCGAGAACTGCCGCGAGTACTGGATGAACGCCTGCACATCACCGATGGACAGCGTGCCCGAGGCGACCCGCAGCCCGCCGACGACCGCGACCAGCACATAGTTCAGATTGGACACGAACATCATCAGCGGCTGCATGACACCGCTGTTGAACTGCGCCTTGAACCCGGCCTCGTACAGCGCCTCGTTCTGCTCGGCGAACTGCCGCGCCGACTCCTCCTGGCGGCCGAACACCTTCACCAGGGCGTGCCCGGTGTACATCTCCTCGATGTGCGCGTTCAGCTTGCCGGTGGAGCGCCACTGCTGCACGAAGTGCGGCTGGGAGCGCTTGCCCACGCGGGTGGCCACGACGAACGACAGCGGCACGGTCACCAGCGCGACCAGCGCCAGCAGCCAGGAGACCCAGAACATCACGATGAGCACGCCGACGATGGTCAGCAGCGAGTTGATGAGCTGGCCCATCGACTGGTTCAGGGTCTGCCCGATGTTGTCGATGTCGTTGGTGGCGCGGGAGAGCACCTCGCCGCGCTGGCGCTTGTCGAAGTAGGACAGCGGCAGCCGCGACAGCTTGGTCTGCACGTCCTCGCGCATCCGGAACATGGTCCGGTTGACCGACCGGTTCACCAGCCGGGTCGCCACCGCCATCAGCAGCCCGGCCACCAGGAACGTGCCCAGCGCGAACAGCAGCACCTCGCCGACGGCACCGAAGTCGATGCCCTGTCCGGGCGTGAAGTCCGTGCTCCGGAGCATGTCGGCGACCGAGCCCTGGCCGTGCGCGCGCAGCGAGGCCAGGGTCTCGTCCTTGGACATCCCGGCCGGGAACTGCCGGCCGATGATGCCCGCGAAGACCAGGTCGGTGGCCTTGCCGAGGATCTTCGGCCCGATCACGCTGAGGGTGACGCTCACCACCACGCACGCCAGCAGGATGCAGATCGTGGCCCGTTCGGGTCGGAACTGGGCGATGAGCCGCTTGCCCGACTTCTTGAAGTCCATCGAGCGGCTGTCCGGGGAGCCCCCGGCCATCATCCGCCCCATCGGCCCTGCCATCAGGCGGCCTCCGCTTCCGTCAGCTGGGAGAGCACGATCTCCCGGTACGTCTCGTTGCCCGCCATCAGTTCGTGATGGCGGCCGGTGCCGACGACCCGTCCCTCGTCCAGGACGATGATCCGGTCGGCGTCCCGGATGGTCGCCACCCGCTGGGCGACGATGACGACGGTCGCCTCGGCCGTCTCCCGGGTGAGCGCGGCGCGCAGGGCCGCGTCGGTGGCGTAGTCGAGGGCGGAGAAGGAGTCGTCGAAGAGGTAGATCTCCGGGCGCTGCACCAGGGTGCGGGCGATGGCCAGGCGCTGGCGCTGGCCGCCGGACACATTGGTGCCGCCCTGCGAGATCGGCGCGTCCAGACCGCCCTCCAGCCTGCTGACGAAGTCCTTGGCCTGCGCCACCTCCAGCGCCTGCCACAGCTCCTCGTCGGTGGCGTCCGGATTGCCGTAGCGAAGGTTGGTGGCGACCGTGCCCGCGAACAGGTACGGCTTCTGCGGCACCATGCCGACGGTCCGCGCCAGCAGCTTGGCGTCCAGGGTGCGCACGTCGGCGCCGTCGACCAGGACCTCGCCGTCGGTCGCGTCGAACAGCCGCGCCACCAGGCCCAGCAGGGTGGACTTGCCGCTGCCGGTCGAGCCGATCACGGCGGTCACCTCGCCGGGCCGGGCGGTCAGGTCCACGGCCTTCAGCACCGGCTCCTCGGCGCCCGGGTAGCGGAAGCCCGCCCCGCGCAGCTCCAGATGGCCGTGGCTGCGCAGCTCGCGCACCGGCGCCAGGGGCGGGACGACGCTGGACTCGGTGTCCATGACCTCCTGGATGCGCTCGGCGCAGACCTCCGCGCGCGGCACCATCATGAACATGAAGGTGGCCATCATCACGGACATCACGATCTGCATCAGATAGGCGAGGAACGCGGTGAGGTCGCCGATCATCATGCCGCCGCTGTCGATGCGGTGGGCGCCGAACCACACCACCGCGATGGACGACAGATTGACCACCGTCATCACGATCGGGAACATCAGCGAGAGCATCCGGCCGGTGGCCAGGGACATCTCGGTCAGCTCGCCGTTGGCCGCGCGGAAGCGGTCGTTCTCGTAGGTGTCGCGGACGAAGGCGCGGATGACGCGGTTGCCGCTGATCTGCTCGCGCAGCACCCGGTTCACCGTGTCCAGGCGGGTCTGCATGGACCGGAACAGCGGGCGCAGCCGGCGCACGATCAGCGTCACGGAGATGCCCAGCACCGGTACGACGGCGACCAGGACGCCCGACAGCGGCACGTCCAGGCCGAGGGCCAGCACGACACCACCCACGCACATGATGGGCGCCGACACCATCAGGGTGAACGTCATCAGGGCCAGCATCTGTACCTGCTGGACGTCATTGGTCGTACGCGTGATGAGCGAGGGCGCGCCGAACTGGCCGACCTCGCGCGCCGAGAAGGACTGCACCCGGTCGAAGACGGCGGCCCGCACGTCCCGGCCGAGCGAGGAGGCGGTCCTGGCGCCGTAGTACACGGCACCGATGTTGCATCCCACCTGCGCCAGCGAGATGGCGATCATCACGGCGCCGAACGTCAGGATGTAATCCGTGTCACCTTTCACCACGCCCTTGTCGATGATGTGGGCGTTCAGCGTGGGCAGGTAGAGGGTGGCGCAGGTCTGGAGGAACTGAAGCAGCACCAGAAGAGCGATGGGTTTCCTGTAGGGCCTGAGATAGGTCCGCAGAAGTCGTATGAGCACGCTGGGTCTCTCGGAGTCGGCGGTGGGGGCGGTCGATGTCCCCTGGCACCTATCGTCGGACACTCCGCCCGTGTTACCTCAACTGATTAACCCGATCGGAGCGCGCGGCGGCCGGACACCCCGGCCGCCCCGCGCGCCCCGTACGCGTGTCCCGTACGCGGCGCACCGCGCACTACGCGCCGAACGCACCCGGATGGGTCTGTTCGCGCACCGCCGTGTACTGCTGGCGCACCGCCTGGCCCACCGCCAGGTCCTCGCCCGGCTCCAGCACCTGGGCCGCCGCGCCCTGCCAGGCGGGCGGATCGCGCGGGTCGAGGGTGCCCTGCGAGACGCCGAGCGCCCACGCGGCCTGCCGGGCGGCGCCGATCGCCGCGTAGTCGGCGGGCTGCGGCACGACGACCTGCGCGCCGAACAGCGCGGGCGCCGCGGCCTGCACCGCGGGCAGCTCGGCGGCCGGCCCGAGCAGGAAGACGCGCCGCACCTCCACGCCCCGGCCGCGCAGCACGTCCAGCGCGTCCACGAGCCCGCACAGCATGCCCTCGAAGGCGGCCCGCGCCAGGTGCTCGGGCTTCATCGACTCCCGCCGCAGACCCGACAGCGTCCCGGCGGTGTGCGGCAGCGCGGGGGTCCGCTCACCTTCCAGATACGGCAGCAGCACCAGCCCGTGCGAGCCCGGCGTCGACTTCGTCGCCAGCTCGGACAGGGCCTCCAGATCCGGCAGGCCCAGCAGCTCCGCGGTGCCGCGCAGCGTCCGTACGGCGTTCAGCGTGGTCACCACCGGCAGATGCATGCCGGTGGCGTCGGCGAGCGAGGTGATCATCCCGCTCTGGTCCACCAGCGCCTCGGGGTGCACGGCCATCACCGACCCGGAGGCGCCCAGCGACACCACCGCGTCCCCCCGCCCGAGGCCCAGGCCGAAGGCGGCGGCCATGGTCTCCCCGGTGCCGGCCGAGATCAGCAGCCCCTCCGGAGTCGTACCGGCCGCCTCGGCGGGGCCGATCACCTCGGGCAGCACCGCCTGGTGGCCGAGCGCCAGCTCGACCAGGTCGGGCCGGTAGGCGCCGGTGGCCGCCGACCAGTAGCCGGTGCCGGAGGCGCCGCCGCGGTCGGTGGTCCGTCGCGCCGGGCGGCCCAGCAACTGCCACACCAGCCAGTCGTGCGCCTGCATCAGCACGGCCGTGCGGCCGGCCGCCTCCGGCTCGTTCTTCGCGAGCCAGCGCAGCTTGGTGACCGGCTGGGCGGCCTGCGGCACGGAGCCGACCGCCTGCGCCCACGCCTCCCGGCCGCCGAAGGAGTCGACGAGGTCCGCCGCGGCGGCCTGGGCCCGCCGGTCGCCGCCGACCAGCGCCGGGCGCACGGTGGCGCCCTGGCCGTCCAGTGGCACCAGCGCGTTCTGCTGGGCGGAGACGCCGATCGCCTGCACGCCCTCCAGCAGTCCGCCGCCCGCGGCCTCCCCGAGCGAGAGCAGCCAGGCCTGCGGATCCACGTCCGCCGGACGGCCGCCCCCCTCGGGGCTCTCCACCGGATGCGGTGCGTAGCCCTGCCGGAGCACGGCCCCCGTGTCCGTGTCGCAGACCACGATGCGAGTGAAATCAGGTGAGCTGTCCAACCCGGCGACTATCCCCATGCGGAAAATTCTGCCGCATCCCGGCACCCGTGTGGGGCGGGGGCCGGATGGTTCCCCCGGTTCAGGTGTTGCTGGTGCCCCAGTCGTCCGCGCCGTTGCCCCCGGCCCGCTCGCGCAGGGAGCGGACCCGCTGCGCCACCGAGTCCGGGACATGGTCGCCGACCCGGTCGCTGACCGCGTGGTACGCCTTGCCCGCGAACTGCCGCCCCTGCTGGGCCGCCGTCTCCGCGGTGTTGCGCACGGCGGGGTTCTGCGCCACCTGGCGGGCGGACTTGCGGAGCTGCTCGTAGCGCTCACGTCCCGCCTTGGTGCCCAGTACGTAACCCAGAGCCAGCCCTGCGATGAACACGAGCCGGTAGCGCATGGTGGCCACCCTTCCTTGCCTCGACGTCGGAGCCCGGGGGAACCGATTGGCGGAGCACCCCCCTGCTTGCGCTAATGTATGTGTCGCAGCGAGCGCGCGCTCACCGGGGACTACCCCGGAAGACGCGTTCGATGCGACGAGGCATTCCTCCGTAGCTCAATTGGCAGAGCAGCCGGCTGTTAACCGGCAGGTTACTGGTTCGAGTCCAGTCGGGGGAGCTCGGTCCTCCGTAGCTCAATTGGCAGAGCAGCCGGCTGTTAACCGGCAGGTTACTGGTTCGAGTCCAGTCGGGGGAGCATGCTGAACGAGGACCCTCCGGGGTCCTTTTTCATGTCCGGCCCCGCACCCGGGTACCCACCGGATCCATGTTCGGGGGAACCGCCGTGACCTCGCAGGAGTCCTCAAGGTCAGGAAGACCGCGGCGAGCCGACCACGGCGAAGCAGGAGATCGTATGAGCGGCTATGCTGCGGCAGACGGCGCGCACACGTGTACGCGACGCGCCGGACGGGGCGGTAGCTCAGCCGGTTAGAGCAGCGGACTCATAATCCGTCGGCCGTGGGTTCGAGTCCCACCCGCCCCACTCCGGGCGCTCCGCCGCAGGAACGTTCTCATCTGCGGTGGAGCGCGGGGAACCTGCCACGCCGCTGGGTCCCCCGAGTGGTCCAAGACCGCCTGTCCGTCCGCCGCTCGCCCGACGCGCCGCGCCGCGCGGCGAAACCATCGGTTCTCCCCGGGCGTCTCTTCACTGACCTGACTGGTCGTCCACGCGCCGTGCGGCGCGGTGGTGAGGGGAGGACGGTCTGCTGTGCTGGCGCTGCGGGAACACGATCCGGAGCGGATCGCGGACTACCGGCTGCTGGGCCGGCTCGGCGAGGGCGGTATGGGCGTGGTGTACCTCGCCCGGTCGGCGCGGGGCCGGATGGTGGCGGTGAAGTCGATCCGCGCCGAACTGGCGGCGGTTGCGGACTTCCGGACCCGGTTCGCCCACGAGATCGCCGTGGCCCGGCAGGTCGGCGGGGACTGGACGGCCGCCGTACTGGACGCCGACCCGCACGCCGAACGGCCCTGGGTCGCCACCGCCTACATCCCCGGACCCACCCTCGCCGACGTGGTGGGCCGGCACGGTCCGCTGCCGGAGCAGTCCGTGCGCGGCCTGGCGTCCGGACTGTGCGGCGCCCTCGCCGACATCCACGCCGCCGGGCTCGTCCACCGGGATCTGAAGCCGTCGAACATCATGATCACCGTCGATGGTCCGAAGGTGATCGACTTCGGTATCGTCCGCGCGCTGGACGATCCGACCGGTGGCGGTCTGACCGCCACCGGATCGGTCGTGGGCACCCCCGGGTTCATGGCCCCCGAACACATCCGCGGTGAGCGTCTCACCCCGGCCTGCGACATCTTCTCGCTCGGCGCCGTGCTCGCCTTCGCCGCCGCCGGGCGCCTGGCCTTCGAGGCGTCCCAGGGGCAGGCCCACGCCGTCATGTACCGCGTGGTGCACGAGGAACCGGACCTCACGGGCGTCCCCGGGCCGCTCCTGCCCCTCGTCCGGGACTGCCTGGCCAAGGACCCGGGCGCCCGGCCGTCCCTCGACACGCTCCGGGCCCGGGAGGAGACCCGGTACCGGCACCGCGGACCGTGGCTGCCGGCCGCCGTCCTGGCCCGGCTCGGACAGGACGCGGCCCGGCTGCTCGCCCACGAGGACCCGCACACCCGGGCGGTTGCCGGGACCATGCCCGCTCCGGCGGGTCCGCCGCCGGACGCCGCCCCGACCGGACCGACCCGACCGCTCACCGCCCCGGACGCATGGCAGCGGCAGCCCGCCGCGGCGCCGGACGACGGAGAGGCGCGGCGCACCCTGGCCGAAGAACGCGAGGGGGCGGACCGGCCGGAGCCTGCCACCATCGCCGTGTACGCGGCGCTCACCCTGTTCACCGCGGTGGCCCTGGGCACGGCCGGCCGGCAGCTCTATCTGGCGAGCACCCTGCACGGCAACGCGGCCTACCAGTACTGGGACGGCGGGTCCGCCTCCGACCTCTGGGGGAAACTCCAGATCGGCTCGGGAGCGGTGCTGGTCGTGTGCTGGCTGCTCTGGTTCACCCAAGCACGCGCCGCCGCCGAGCACTTCGCCCCCGGGCGGCTGCGCCACCACCCTCGCATGGCCGTCCTCGCCTGGTTCGTCCCGGTCGGCAACCTCTACCTGCCCAAGCAGATCGCCAACGACGTCTGGCACGCCTCCAGCCCGCCCGGCCGGGCCGGGGCCATGGCTCCCGCCGCCAGGCTCGACCTCTGGTGGAGTCTCTGGCTGCTCACCCTGGTCACCTGGCCGGAGTTCTGGAGGACGTGCCACTGGGCCAGGATCAACCACGCCGACTGGGCCGACCGGCCGCACGGCGACTACGCCCTCAACACAACGGGCTGGACAGCCGTGGTCCTCCGGCTCCTCGTGGTCCCCACGGCTGTCGCGGCCGCGCTGTACGTGTACAGGCTGACGGCCCTGCAACGAGCGCGGCGCGGCGTCCCGGCGGCGGGCACCGGGGTGTCCCCGTAGGCCCGGCCCCGGATCCCGCGCCGGACCGGTCTCAGGTGCCGTCCGCCGCGTCCGACGTCTCCGGGAGGTCGTCGCGGTCGCCCTCGGCCTGGGAAGGGGTCGGGTAGGGCGGTTCCGGGGTGTCGGCCGTGCGGCGGGTGGGGGTGTCGTCGCGTTCGCCCTCGGCCTGGGAGGGGGTGTGCTCTCGCATGTTCATGGTGGCTCCTGCGGACCTGGGGTGGTCACTCGGGGTCCGGGTACCCGTCGTTCCCTCCTCCGCACGCGGTCGTCCGGGCCAGCGCGGCGCGCAGGGCCGCGCGGATCTCCTCCGGGGGCGGGGGCCCGTCCGGCAGGGCGCCCGCGGTGACGGCGGAGGCCACGGTCCGCAGCTTGGTGTTGGAGCGCTGGGACGCCTCGCGGAGGATGTCCCAGGCCTGCTGCGGGGTGCAGGCGTGGGCGGCCATCAGGATGCCGCGGGCCTGGTCGATGACCGGGCGGGAGTCGATGGCCCGGCGCAGCTGCTCGACCTCCCGCTGGAGTTGGAGCAGCCGCTCCCCGCGCTCCACGGCCACCGCCGAGGCGGGGGCGGGGGCGGCCGGTGCGGGGGGCGCGGGATCCTCCGGGGACGGGTTCAGCGGGTCGGCGGTGTCCAGGCCGGCCAGTTCCAGGACGCGGCGCGGCTGCCCCGTCCAGCCGGTGGCCGTGACGGGGACGAGATGGCAGCGGCCGTGCGCGTCGAGCGCCTCCAGGAAGCCGAGACCCGCCGAGTCCATGAACGTCACCCCGGCCATGTCCAGGTCGATCCGGCAGGTTCGGGGCGGCAGTTCGGCGAGCGCCTTGGCCAGCGTGTCCGCGCAGCCGTGCACCAGCTCTCCGCTCGGGGCGAGCCGGGCCCGGCCGTCCGGGCGGACGTGCGCGGCGATGGCCAGCGGAGCGGCCGGCGCGTCCAGCCGCCGCGCGAGAGGTGGAGGTGGTGTCCCTGAGGTCATGTCCCGCCCTGTCCCGCCCGTCGTCCCGCTCGTCTCGTCGCCCCCCTGCCTTCCCGGTCTCCCGGTGCTCCGGTGCTCCAGTCCTCCGGTGTTCCAGTCCTCCAGTCCTCCGGTGCTCCGGTTCTCCGTGGCTTTTCGGGAGCCGGGGCCCGGTGGTCTGTTCTGCGCCTGCCCTGTGCTCCGCCGCGTACACCTGGCGGGCGGTGCGCGGGCCGGTTCGGTCGGGCCGGTGGGGTGCCGGGCAGCGTGGGGTGCCGGGCAGCGGGGTGCCGGTATTGCCTTCGCCGGGGCCGGGGCCGGGGGGTCCGCACGGCCGGAGCCCTTCCAGCGCCCTGCCCTCCGCATTCAGCACGAGGCGCTGATCAAGCTGGCGTTTCGGGGTCGCGAGGTGACGGTCCTGTGCCCGTACGACGCCGTGCGCCTTGGCGCGCTGCTCGGTCCTGCCGGGCGACGGCTGGAGGACCGGGTGCCGGTCGCCGCCGAGCTGACCGCCAACAGTGAGGTGCACGGCGGCGGTTCGGGCGAGGTACGGGTGTGGGCGGCGGACGGGCGGGTGCTGTGCGAGGTCCGGGACGCGGGGCGGTTCCGGGACGCCGCCGTCGCCGGGGCGCCGTCGTCGGCGGCTACGCCCCGATCGGGTCCAGTACCAGCGGTTCGATCCGGCCCTCCAGCATCTCGCCCAGGCCCTGCACCGCGCACACGTCGGGGCGGTCGGCGATGTGCACCGGCATGCCCGTGGCCCGGCGCAGCATCTGGTCGAGGCCCGGCAGCAGCGCGGAGCCGCCGACCATCATGATGCCCCGGTCCACGAGGTCGGCGACCAGGTCGGGCGGGCACTCCCGCAGCACCGTGTAGATGCCGTCGAGCACGGCGGTCAGCGGGGCCTGGATGGCTTCTCGCACGGCGGCGGTGTCCACCAGGACGGAGCGGGCGAGCCCGGTGGCCACGTCCCGGCCGTGGATCTCGGTGGCCGCCGGGCCGTGCGCCGTGAGGCCGTTGTCGTGCAGGGCCAGTTGCAGCGGGCGCACCGACTGGCTGGGCAGCACCAACGCGTGTTCCTGGCGCAGGTGCTGGACGATCGCGTGGTCGACGGCCTCGCCGCCCACCGGCATTCGTACGGCGGCGACGATCGAGCCGAGGGAGAGGACGGCCACCTGGGTCGCCGCGGCGCCGCACACCATGATCATGGTGGCCTCGGCGCGTTCCACGGGCAGTCCGCAGCCCACGGCGGCGGCGATGAGCGTGTCGACCAGCTCCACCCGGCGGGCGCCGAGTCCGACCAGGGTCTCGACGGTGGCGCGCTGGGCCAGCGGATCGGCGTCGTGCGGGGTGCAGGCCGCCGCCCGCAGCCGGGCCTTGCGGCGCAGCGAGCGGCGCATCTTGTCGCCGAGCAGATGCCGCAGCATGCGCTGGGCCATCTCGATGTCGATGACGGTGCCGCCGGAGACCGGGCGGACCACGCGGATGTAGTCGGGGGTGCGGCCGGTCATCTTCTCCGCGAACTCGCCGACCGCGATCAGCGCGCCGGTACGGGTGTTGACGGCGGCGACCGAGGGCTGGTCGACGACGAGTCCCGCGCCCTTGACGTACACACGGGTCCGGGCCGCTCCCAGGTCGACGGCGAGATGACAGCGGCGCAACTGCTCCAGACTGGCGGACATGACGGATCCTCCCGAGAGCGCGGACCGTGGCGGTCGCCGGGCGGCGGCCTCCTGTGCATCGTGTGCGGGACGGGGGAGCGGGCGCCTGTTCAAGGGGGCCGGGCGGGGGGCCGCTGGACGAGTGCTTTTCCTGGCCGCCTGCTGAACAAGTACCAGGTATGCGCACAGTGGACCGCCTTGTCCTGGCGGGAACCTGCCACGGCGACCATCCGCCACCGCTCGTCAACTCCCTTGCCACACAAGTCTCCTGACACTCTTCCCAGCACCGACGCAGCACTCGACGCAGCATTCGACGCAGCACTCGACGAAGCGGACCGCCGCTTGCGAGGAAGAGAGGCACGGATGAGCAGAGGACCAGGCAGACGGAGAGCGACCCTCCTGTCGGCCGGGCTCGTGATCGCCCTGCTGCCCGCCGGGCAGGCCGCCGCCGGACAGGCGGCCGCCCACGACACCGGATCCACCACCCCCACGACCAGCGCGCCCCGGGCCGCCGCGGCGGCCGGGAGACCGGCGGACGGCCCCCGCACCGTCACCCTCGTCACCGGCGACCGGGTCACCGTCACCCCGCTCGGCGGCGGGAGGAGCACCGTCACGGTGCGGCGGCCGGCGGACGCCACCGGGGCCGTCCGCACCACCGTGGCCGACGGCACCGTCACCGTCGTACCGGACGAGGCCCGGCCGTATCTGCGCGCGGGCCGGCTCGACCCGCGGCTGTTCGACGTCAGCGAGCTGCTGCGGCAGGGACTCGCCGACACCCGCACCGGAGAACTGCCGCTGATCGTGACCTACGGCAAGGACCGCGCGGTGCGCACCCCGCGCGGCGCCGCGCGGACCCGGGACCTCGCCAGCGTGCACGGCGCCGCCGTCGAGGCGGGCAAGGGGCGTGCGTTCTGGCGGGAGTTCACCCGGCCCGGCGGCACGCGCACCCTTTCGCCGGACGGCGCGCGCACCCTTTCGCCGGACGGCGTCGACAAGGTCTGGCTCGACGGCCGGGTCCGCGCCGACATGGCCGAGTCCAACGCCCAGATCGGCACCCCGGAGGCGTGGGAGGCCGGGCTGACCGGCAAGGGCGTCACCGTCGCCGTCCTGGACACCGGCGTCGACACCACCCACCCCGACCTGGCCGGCCGCGTCGCGCGGACCAAGAGCTTCATCCCGGGCGAGGAGGTCGCCGACCGCAACGGCCACGGCACCCACGTCACCTCCACCGTGGGCGGCAGCGGCGCCGCCTCCGACGGCAGGGAGAAGGGCGTCGCCCCCGACGCCGTGCTCGCCGTCGGCAAGGTGCTCGACGACCAGGGCACGGGCAGCGAGTCGCAGATCATCGCCGGGATGGAGTGGGCCGCGCGGGACGTGCACGCGCGGATCGTGTCCATGTCGCTGGGCTCCACCGAGGCCAGCGACGGCACCGACCCCATGGCGCAGGCCGTCGACACCCTCTCGGCCGAGACCGGCGCGCTCTTCGTGATCGCCGCCGGGAACACCGGCGCGCCCTCCTCCATCGGCTCGCCCGGCGCCGCCGACGCGGCCCTGACCGTCTCCGCGGTCGACTCCGCCGACCGGGCCGCCTACTTCACCAGCGCGGGACCGCGCCTGGGCGACAACGCCCTCAAGCCCGACCTCGCTGCCCCCGGCGTCGACATCCTCGCCGCCCGCTCCCGGCTCACCGAGGGCAGCGGCGACTACACGACCATGAGCGGTACGTCCATGGCGACGCCCCATGTCGCCGGGGTCGCCGCCCTGCTCGCCCAGGAGCACCCGGACTGGGGCGCGGTCCGGCTCAAGGACGCGCTGATGTCGACGTCGAAGCAGCTCGACGCCTCCGCCTATGTGCTGGGCGCGGGCCGGGTGAGCGTGCCGGACGCGGTGGCCGCCCAGGTCACCGCCACCGGCAGCGCCGACCTCGGCTTCTACGGCTGGCCCTACGACGGGAACAAGCCGGTCACCCGCACCCTCACCTACACCAACTCCGGTGACCGGCCCGTCGAGCTGACCCTGGCCGTACGGGGCGCCCCCGACGGCGTGGCCGCCCTCGCCGACCGGCAGCTCACCGTGCCCGCGCACGACACCGCCTCCACCACGGTCACCGGCGACGGCGCCAAGGCCCTGGTGGGCGACACGAGCGGGCAGATCGTGGCCTCGGCGGCCGGCACAGCCGTCGCGCACACCGCGTTCGGGCTGGTCAAGGAAGGCGAGCGGTACACGCTCACCGTGCACGTCAAGGACCGCTCCGGAGCCGCCACCGCCGCCGACCTCGCCGTGCAGCGACTCGTCGCGGGCGCCGACCCGTTCAGCGCCCACGTCGACGACTCGGGCACCCTGCGGCTGCGGCTGGACCCGGGCACGTACAGCGTGTCCTCCTTCCTCGACGTGCGCGGCAGCCACGGCGCCGACTCCCTCGGGCTCGGCTTCCTCGCCGCCCCCGAGATCACCCTCGACCGGGACCGCGAGATCACCCTGGACGGGCGGCGGCTGCGCGAGGTCCGCGCCGACGTGGGCCGCCGCACCGAGCGGCGCCAGCTCCTCATGGAGTACGACCGCAAGGCGGGCGGCGCCGACCTGTTCGGCGCCGTGCAGGTGCCGCTGACGTACGACAGCGTGTTCGCCGCGCCGACCGAAAAGGTCCGGCAGGGCTCCTTCGAGTACCGGACGGTGTGGCGGCTCGGCGCACCCCCGCTGGCGGTCAAGGGCGTCGGTGACGCGCTCGTCCAGGCGGGCAGCACCCTCACCGCGGGCCGCAGCAGGCTGCCGCTGGTCGACATCGGCACCGGCGGCCTCACCGGCAGGAACGTGCGCGGCAAGGCGGTCCTGGCCCGCGTCACCGACACCACCGACCCCGGCGCGCTCGCCCAGGCCGCGCAGGACGCGGGCGCCGCCGCGCTCTTCGTCACGGACGACGCGCCCGGCCGGCTCAGCCTGTGGTGGGGCACCGACGACAACGCCGACCGGCCGCTCCTGATCGCCTCGGTGAACGCCGCCGACGCCGCCCGGCTGCGCGCCGCCCGCCGCGTCGACATGACCGGCACCCCGCACACGCCGTACGTCTACGACCTCTCGGACGGCCACCCGGGCGCGGTCCCCGACCATGACCTGACCTACGCCCCCGGCAAGCGCCGACTGGCCGCGCTGGACGTGAGGTTCCACTCCGGGCAGGCGGCGAGCGGCGGGGAGTTCCGGTACTCGATCACCGACACCTTCCCCATCGGCCTCGGCTTCCCCGAGAGCGCCGACTACCCGGCCACCCGCACCGACTACGTCTCCACCGGGCCCGGCCAGCTCTGGCACGAGTCGGTGACGCTCGGCGAGGGCACCCTGGAGGAACGCAGCGGCCTGGTCCGCTACACCGGCGGCTCGCACCGGGAGCTGGACTGGTTCAAGCCCGTCTGGCACCCGTGGCTGGGCACCGGGCTCGGCTGGGGCCAGCAGCGCGCCGGGAACACCCTCCAGTTCAACGCGCCCGGCTGGGGCGACTCCGGGCCCGACCACACCGGCTTCGGCGACGTGTGGAGCGCGGAGAGCGGCATGTCCCAGACGACGGTGGCCTATCTGGACGGCAAGGAGGTGGACCGCGGCACCAGTTCGAGCGCGTACGTCCGGGACGCGCCCGCCGACGAGCACACGTACAAGCTCGTCACCGACACCGCGCTGGACCCGGCCCGCTGGAAGCTCGCCGGGCGGGGTCACGCCGAGTGGACGTTCCGTTCGGCCGCCACCCCCGAGGACCACTGGAGCTTCCTGCCCCTGATCAACCTCGCCCTCGACGTCGACACCGACCTCGCGGGCACGGTGCGGGCGGGCAGCCGGATCCCGGTGGGCCTGAGCGCCGCGTACGTGGCGGGCGCCACCGGCACCGGCACCCTCTCCGGGGGCCGGCTGGAGGTCTCCTACGACGAGGGCGCGACCTGGCGGCAGGTGCGGCTCGCCGGCGGGCACGCCTCCTGGAAGGGCACGCTGAGCGTGCCCCGGGGCGCGGCGTCCGTCTCGCTGCGCGCCTCGGCGGGGGACGACCGGGGCGGCTCCGTGCACCAGGAGCTCGTCCGGGCCGTGGGGGTGCGGCAGCGGTGAGCTGAGCGCCGCGCGCACACGCGGGCGGCGCCGCCTCCCTGGGACGGGGAGGCGGCGCCGCCGTGCTGCTTCGCTGCCGTCAGATCAGCCAGCCGACGATGTGGATCAGGCCGGCGAGGACGTCAGTGAGGAAATTCATGATCGTACTTCTCCTTGTGTTGCCACGTGTGGGACCTGCGCCGACCACGGTCTGCAGCCCGTCGCTTGCGCACCGTCAGTATCGTCCGCCCCGCGGGCCCCGTACCGATCACTTCTGCGACGATCACCTGTTCCAGGGAACAACTGATCTCTTGTTCGGATGTTCGGATGTTCAAATGTTCCGAACGGCTGATGGGCCTCCTGGCTCTCCACGGCCCGCTACGGCTCCACCACGCCCCGCACCACGCCCAGTTCGACCAGATCCTGCGGGCGCAGCCGCAACTGCTCGGCCGTGGCCGGTGCCTGCTCGGGCGGGCGCTTGAGGATCGCGGCGGCCAGTTCCGGGGCGATCACCGAGAAGTAACTGTCGGGCACGGCCCAGGTGTTGCCCGGCGCGGCCAGCGCGAGCGCGCCGCCCGAACCGCCCTCCCCGATCACCAGCGTGGTCACCGGTGTCCGGGCGGCGGCCACCGCGCCGAACAGGTCGGCGATGGCCGCGCCCGCGCCCTGCCGCTCCGCCTCGGCGTCGTTGGCGGCGCCCGGGGTGTCCACCAGCGTCAGCACCGGGATCCCGAGCCGGTCCGCGAGCCGGACCAGCCGGGCGGCGGTGCGGTACCCGGCGGGCCGCGTGGCGGTGCCGGTCTGGGCGGCGTAGGCGACGGTACGGCCCTGGTGCGTGCCGAACCCGCAGAGCACGCCGCCCACTTCGCCCCGGCCGCCGGTTTCGGTCTCGGCGTCGGTGTCGGTGCCGGTGCCGGTGTCGGTGCCGGTCTCGGGGGAGGGGCCGCCGCCGCAGCGGTCGCCGCGCAGGGCCACGCGGTCGGAAAAATAGGCGTCCAGATACCGTTCGGCGCGCGGGCGTTCGGGGGCGCGGGCCCGCCGGACGGCCTCCCAGCCGGTGGCGGGCAGACCGGTGGCGGGCAGATCGGTGCCGGGCAGCCCGGTCGCGGCCGCCGTAGCCGTCGTACTCGCAGTAGCCGCCGTATCCGCAGTGGTCGTTGTAATCGTGGCGGTCGTGGCGGTCGTGGCGGTCGCCGCCGTCGGCAGTGCGCGCGGCGGGGGAGCGGGGGCGGACGAGGGCGCGGTCAGCAGCCGCAGCCACCGGCCCAGCGTCGCGCGCAGCTCCCCGGGCGGTACGACGGCGTCCGCCGAGCCCGCCGCCACCTGCGCCTCGGCCGTGTACGCCGCCGGGTCGGCGTCCGGCGGCCGGACCCGGGAACCGGCGAAGCCGACCTGGGCGCCGGGCAGCGCCAGCACCACGTCGGCGCCCGCGCCCAGCGTGGCCCAGCCGCCGCCGGTCGTCGGATCGCGCAGCACCGCGATCTGCGCGAGACCGGCCGCGCGGGTCAGCGCGGACTGCCGTGCCACGCGCTGGAGCTGCGTCAGCGCGAGCATGCCCTCCTGCATGCGGCTGCCGCCGGTGGCCACCAGCGGCACGACGGGCAGCCGGTGCGCGCGGGCGTAGGCGTACGCGGCCTCCAGGCGGTCGCCGGTGCGGGTGCCCAGCGAGCCGCCGAGGAAGCCGAACTCGAAGGAGATCAGCACCGCGGGCGTGCCCTCGATCCGTGCGGTGCCGCACACGACGGACTCCTGTTCGCCGGTGCGTGCGGCGGCGCGGGCGCGGGAGGCGTCGTAGCCCTCCCAGCCGAGCGGCCCGTCGGGCCTGTCCGGGGCGGCGGCGCGCGGGGCGGCGGCGTGCGGGGCGGCGGCGTGCGGGGCGGCGGTGTCCGGGGCGGCGGTGTCCGGGGCGCCCATGGAGCCGGACGGCGCCGGGGCGTCGGGCAGTTCGGTGAAGTCGTCGGTGACCAGGGCTATCGCCTGCCGGGCGGAGTGACGGCCGGCCATGGTCAGCGCCCGCCTTCCGCGGCCGGGCCGCCCTGCGGCAGCGCCCGCTTCATGATCTTGCCCATGTCGTTGCGGGGCAGCGTGTCGAGCAGCCGGACCACCCGGGGCCGCTTGTGCGGGGCCAGCCGCCCGGCCACGTGCCCGGCCAGCTCCTCGGTACCGGGCGGGGCGGCCGGGTCCGCCGGGACGATCCAGGCGACGATCCGTTCGCCGAGGTCGGCGTCCGGCTCCCCGGTGACGGCGGCCTCGCGGACACCGGGATGCTCCAGGAGCGCGTTCTCGATCTCGCCCGCGCCGATCTTGTAACCGCCGCTCTTGATCAGGTCGGTGGCCTTGCGGCCGACGATCCGGACATAGCCGTCCGGGTCGCGCACCGCCATGTCCCCGGTGCGGAACCAGCCGTCGGCCGTGAAGGCGGCGGCCGTCGCGTCGGGCCGGTTCAGGTACTGCGTGAACAGGTTCGGGCCGCGCACCTGGATCTCGCCGACGCTCTCGCCGTCGTACGCGGTCAGGGGCGTCCCGTCCTCCTCCACCAGCCGCAGACCGACGCCGGGCAGCGGCGGCCCGACCGTGCCCGCGCGGGCCTCACCGTCCGCCCGCACGCTCGTGTTCATCAGCGTCTCGGTCATCCCGTACCGCTCGATCACCCGCCGGCCGGTCGCCGCAGCGATCCGCTCGTGGTCGTGCACCGGCAGCGCGGCCGAACCGGAGACCAGCAGCCGGGCGCCCGCCAGCGCCCCGGCCAGCTCGGGGGAGTCCGGCAGCGCCTCCGCGATCCGGTGGTACATGGTCGGCACCCCGAACAGCATCGTCGCCCCGTCCGACAGCTCCCGGGCCACGCCCTGCGTCGTGAACCGGCCCAGGTGCCGTACCGAGCCGCCGCGCCGCAGCGGGCCGAGCGTGCCGAGGACCAGGCCGTGCACATGGAACAGCGGCAGCCCGTGCACCAGCACGTCCCCGGCGGTCCACGCCCAGGCGTCCGCCAGCGCGTCCAGGGTGTGGGCGACGGCCCGGCGCGGGATGACGGCGCCCTTGGGCGGTCCTGTGGTGCCGGAGGTGTAGACGACCAGCGCGGGGTCCTCGTCGCCCGCCCGGCCGTCCTCGGCCGGGACCGGCCCCCGCTCCCGTACGTCCACGTCGACGCGGTGCGATCCGGCGAGCACGCCGGGCAGTTCGTCGCCGGGGGCGGCCAGCACCAGCGAGGGTGCGCTGTCGGCGAGGATGTGCCCCAGCTCCTTCCCGCCGGACCTCGGGTTCAGCGGTACGACGCTCACCCCGGCGAGCAGCGCGCCCACCACGGCCACGGCCGTCTCCAGCGCGGGCGTCGCCCACACGGCGACCCGCTCCCGGCCCCGCACCCGCGCGCCGACGGCACCGGCCGCCGCCGCCAGTTCCGCATACGTCAGCGCCCGGTCGCCGAACCGCAGGGCAGGCCGGGGCCCCGGGGCATCCGTCAGGGCCGGAAAGAGGGAGGACACGCGGCGGACTCCTTCGTCGTGTACGTCGTGTACGTCGTGTACGTCGTGTACGTCGTGTACGTGGTGTTCGTCTGGGTCACCGGACGGGCCGGCCGGTCACCTGGTCAGTGTCCCGGCCGCCGGGCCCGGCCACCCCTCGGTACCGGGGCGGCCGGACCGGTCGTGGGACCCACAGCACCGTCCTACCCCGGACGCCGTCGCCCCACGACCGCGCTCAGGCCGGCCGCGAGCCGGACTTCGGCGGCGTGCGGCGCGGGACGCTCCAGCCAGTGCAGCCGGGCCCGGCCCACCGCGCCCTCGTGCCGGGGCGGCCAGGAGGCGGCCGGGGTGAGGCCGTCGACGACGACCGTGCCGCCGGGCGCGAGCGGTCGGGACGCCTTCGCAAAGGCGCCGATCGTCAGCATGGCCGTGCCCGTGTGCATGTGGACCTCGATTCCGTTCCCGCCACCGATGCTGGGGCTTCCCCGAAGGTGAAGGTCAACAGGGGTGTTCCGGTTGCGGCGGGGGTTGTTAGCGTGCGGGCGGTCCGCCGTCCGTTCCGATCCGTACTGTGCCGTGCCCGCCTCCGATCCGTACTGTGCCGTGCCCGCCGAAGGAGCCCATCGTGTCCCGTGTCGCCCTCGCCACCTACGACCCCAAAGCCGCGCCGAGCCGGGACCGCGACCTCGGGCCGCTGGTCGCGGCGCTGCGCGCGGCCGGAGCGGACGCCGAGGCCGTGCACTGGGACGATCCGGACGCCGACTGGGCCGGGTACGACCTGGTCGTCATACGGTCCACGTGGGACTACAGCGGGCGCGCGGCGGAGTTCACCGCCTGGGCGGAGCGCTGCGCGAAGGCGACGCGGCTCGCCAACCCGGCCGCCGTCGTGCGCTGGAACACCGACAAGCGCTACCTCGGGGACCTCGCCGCCGCCGGGGTGCCGGTGGTGCCCACCCGGTACGTGGCGCCCGGGGAGCCCTGCGGGCCGCGGGACCTGCCCGGCGGCCACGACTTCGTCGTCAAGCCGGTCTTCGGCGCGGGCGCCCGGCTCGCCGCCCGCTACACGCCCGCCGAGCGCGGGACGGCCGCCGCGCAGGTGGCCCGGCTGCACGCCGGGGGCCTGACCGCGATGGTGCAGCCCTATCTGGAGCGGATCGACGTCAGCGGGGAGCGGGCGCTCCAGTACGCCGGGGGCCGGCTGCTGCACGCGAGCCGCAAGCGGGCCGTGCTCTCGCCCGGCACCGCCTACGACGCTCAGAAGACGGCCCACCCGGGCCTTGAGCCGTGGACCCCGACCACCGCCGAACTCGCGGTCGCCGAGAGCGCGTTGGCCGCCGTACCCGGCGCGCCCGAGCTGCTGTACGCCCGGGTGGACCTGGTGGACGGACCGGACGGCGCCCCGTGCGTGATGGAACTCGAACTGGTCGAGCCGAACCTGTTCCTGTGGCTGCACCCGGGCTCGCTGGAGCGGGTCGTCGCGGAGATCCTGGCCGCCGCCGCGGTGCCTACGCGCCCTTGACGCGCGTGCGCTGGAGCAGCCCCCAGGTGAACTCCGCGGCCACCTCGTGCGCCACGCCCCGCGCGTCGGGCGCGGTGAAGAGGAGCCCCCACCGGGTGGGTGCCGTGCCCTCCAGGGGGCGGGCCGGGGCGAAGGCGCGGGCGGCCTCGTCGACCGTGCAGGACCAGGGGGTCAGGTCGTCGAGCGTGCGCAGGACGGGCGCCGGGGCGCCCGGCGCCCGTACCAGCCAGGCGTTCCAGACCCGGCCGCGCGGTCCGCTCAGCACTTCCAGGCGCAGCGTGGGCCACAGCGGCAGCGGCCACTGCCGCGCCTCGCACTCCACGTCGCCGACGCGGCGGGCCGCCGTGGACTCGGGCGCGCCGAGCGCGCCGCGGAAGACGGCGTCCGAGTGGCCGCGCGGTGTGTGCGCCATCGCCTGCCACCGCTTGTTCGCCTCCCGCATCTCCGCCGCCGTGGCGCCCAGCTCGCGGCGCGCGTCGGCCACCAGGTCCGGCTGGTGGTCGGCCATGCGGCGCAGCAGCACCAGCTGGACGTCGCGCGCGGTGAACGGGGGCCGGGAACCGGCGGCGGAGGCGGTCATACGCTCCATGATCGCCCACCCGGCGGCAGACGTTCCGCGGTCGGCGGTCCGGCGGCGGGCGTTCCGCGGTCGCCGGGTCCGGCGGCGGACGCTCCTCGATCGCCCACCCGGCGGCATGCGCCCCGCGCGCCACCGCCGCCCCATTGCCCCGCCCCACCCCCATGGCTAGCCTGTGAATGTTCCTCGTTCGCCATGTCGGTCGCCTGTTGAAATCTCGAACAGGCCGGATTCAGGGAGGGAGCCGGCCGTGGGACGTCTCGTACCCGCCGTGACCCGGGCTCTGGACATACTGGAGCTCTTCCTCGACGGGGACGGCACGCTCTCCGCCCCGGACATCGTGCGCCGGCTCCAGCTGCCGCGCACCACGGTGCACGAGCTGGTCACCACGCTCGCCGCCCGCCAGTACATCGTCCCGGTCACCGGGCAGCCCGGCCGCTACCGGCTCGGCGTCCGCCCGTACCAGCTGGGCAGCCGCTACGCCGAGCAGCTCGACCTGGCCGCCGAGGGCCAGCAGGTGGCCCGCTCGGTGGCCGAGACCTGCGACGAGACGGTGCACGTCGCGATACTGGAGGGCACCGACGTCATCTACATCGCGAAGGTCGACTCCACCCACGCGGTGCGCATGGTCTCCGCGGCCGGCCGCCGCCTGCCCGCGCACTGCACCTCGGTCGGAAAGATGCTGCTCGCCTCGCTGCCCGAGTCCGAACTCGCGGCGCGCGTCCCGGACGACGCGGTGCTGGCCGCGATGACGCCCGACAGCATCACCGACCCGGCCGTGCTGCGCGCGGCGCTGGCCGGGATAAGGCAGCGCGGGCTCGCCGTGGAGAACCGCGAGTCGAACCCGGACGTCAGCTGCGTGGCCGCCCCGGTGCGCGACCGCACCGGCGAGGTCGTCGCCGCCCTGTCCATCTCGGTGCCGATGGTCCGCTGGAGCGAGGAGCGCACCGGCGAACTGGAGCGGCTCGCCGTGCGGGGCGCCGCCGAGCTCTCCGAGCGCCTCGGCCACCGGAGCGCGGCATGAGGCGGCCGGAGTACGAGGCGGCGGCGCCGGAGCGGGCCGAACTGGGCGAGGGGCCCACCTGGGACCCGGTGGCCGGGCACCTGATCTGGATCGACATCCTCTCCTCCCGGGTGCACACCTGGGACCCGGCCACCGGCCGGCGCACGGTCCGCGCCACCGGGCAGCACGTGGGCGCGGCCAAGCCGCGCACCGGCGGCGGCCTGGTGCTGAACCTGCGCGACGGGGTGGGCCTGGTCGACCCGGGCCCGGACGGCGCGTTCCGCTGGCTGCACCGCGACCCGGTGCCCGGCCGCCGGGGCAACGACGCCGCCGTGGCCCCGGACGGCTCCCTGTGGGCGGGCACCATGCGCTACGACGAGGCGCCGGGCGGCGGCACGCTGACCCGCGTCACCGGCGACGGCACGGCCGAACCCTTCCTGACCGACGTGACGGTGAGCAACGGCATCGGCTGGAGCCCGGACGGCCGCCGGATGTACTACGCCGACACGCCCACCGGCCGGATCGACGTCTTCGACGTCCTGGACGGCGTCGACGGCGCCCGGCAGGCCGTGAACCGGCGCCCGCTGGCCCGGGTGGAGGAGGGCGCGGGCTTCCCGGACGGCCTGACCGTCGACGCGGACGGCTGTGTGTGGGTGGCCCTGTGGGAGGGCGGGGCGGTACGCCGCTACACCCCGGACGGCACGCTGGACCGGGTCGTGGAACTCCCCGTCGCCCGGACCACGGCCTGCGCGTTCGGCGGCGCCGCGCTGACCGACCTGTACATCACCTCGGCCCGCACCGGCCCCTCCGCCCCGCACCCCCTCGCGGGCGCCCTCCTGGTCGTCCCCGACGCGGGCCACGGCCTCCCCCAGCCCGCCTTCGCGGGCTGACCACGGCGCAGCGGGCGCGGACGGGACCGGCCCCCTCCGACCGGCCCCGGCGGCCGGCCCGTCGACCGCTCTGCCGGGCCCCGGGGCGGGGGCGCCGGGGCAAGGGGCGCCGGGCCCCAGCCGTGCTGCGCTGTGCCATGCCGGTGGCGAGGGCGGGGGGCCGTTCGCTGGCAGCCCCGGTGGGCTGTTCCCGGCCCGCAGGCCGGAGGGCGGCAGCGGCCCCGGCCCCGGCCCCGGCCTCGGCCCGCAGACAGGTCCGCCGGTCCGCCGTCCCTCGACCCGGCCGCCCGGCGATCAGCCGTGCCGGTGGTGCAGGCCCAGGGTCTTCCCCAGCAGCCCGGCGGACTGTTCCCGGCTTCGGCCCCGGCCCCGGCCCCGGCCCGGCCGCCAGGCCGAAGGGCGGCAGGGGTCCAGGGCCCCCACCTCGGCCTCTGGGCCCGCTGGCCGGTCCGTCGGCCGCTGCCGCTGTCCTGGGGCCCGCCGCCCGGCCTCAGCCGTACCGCACCTGTGTCTCGGGCCGGGGCATTTCCCGGCCGCTCCGGGGGAGCTGCCCCCGGTCCTCAGGCTGGAAGACGGCAGCAGCCCAGGCCCCGACCCCGGCCCCCGGGCCCGCCCCCGGCCCGCCCTCTCGGGCGCGACCGCCCTCCCGGCCCAGCCCTGCCTCAGCCCCGTCGTGCCGGAGGCGCGGACGGTGTCCTCGGGCCGGGGCGGTCCAGGGTGTCCAGGGTCTTGCGTTCGGACGGGGTCAGTGGGGGGCCGGAGAGGGGTGGGAGGAGGGGGCCGCAGGCGACGTCCAGGAGGGTGGTGGGGCGGAAGAGGCGTTCGGGGCCCGTGCGCATGCTGGTCACGTCCCACAGGGCCGCCGCCGCCCGGTAGGAGCCGGTGGCCGAGCGGGTGAGGCGGCGGCTGTAGGCGGTGGCGAGGCGGTCCGCCGGGGTCGGCCGGGCGCCGCGTGTCTGCGGGTACCAGACGTCCTGGCCGACCGCCGCCGCCCAGGCCGCGTCGACCGACCGGGCGGCCCCGCGCTGCACCCGCCGGGACAGGCCGGGCGCGTCCGGGCCGCCGCGCCGCAGCTCCCGGGCGAGCAGCCGCGCCCCCAGCGCGGCCACCGACATGCCCTGCCCGTAGGCCGGGTTGAAGGTGGCCAGCGCGTCGCCCAGCACGACGAAGCCCTCGGGCCAGCGCGCGGTCCGCTCCAGATAGCGCCGCTCGTTGCTGGTGCTGCGGCTGAGGTGCACCCCGGTCAGCGGCTCGGCCCCGGCGGCGAGCCGGCCCACGATCGGGCTGGCGAGGGCGAACGCGTAGGCCAGGAAGCCGTCCGGGTCGGCCGGCGGCTCGCCGCCGCCGCGCGTCCCGGCGAGACTGACCATCCAGCGGTCCCGCTCGATCGGCAGCAGCATGCCGCTGCGGCCGGGCGCGGACCGGTAGGGGTCCGCCTGCACGACCGTCAGCGGGAACTGCTCGGCACCCGCCGGGGTCCGGTAGACGCGGGTGGCGTTCACCAGCCCGCAGTCGACGCTCCTGGTCCGCACGTCCGTGATGCCCGTCTCCGCCAGCCAGGTGACGACCCGTGAGCCGCGCCCGCTCGCGTCGACCACGAGATCCGCGGCCAGTTCGGTCTCCTCGCCGCCGGCCGTCCCGCCGCCGGCCGTCCCGCCCCCGGCCGGCGCGATCCGCACCCCGCGCACCCGCCGCGCGTCGCCCGTGAGGCCCACCGCCCGCGCCCTGCGGATCTGGGTGCCGGTACGGGTGAGGACCAGGTCGCGCACGGTCCAGTCCAGCAGTGCGCGGGTGCAGCTGAGCACCCGCGGACCGTCGTGCCGCCAGCGCCGGAACCAGCCCTCGGAGGTCAGGGCCAGCATGCCCGAGCCGAGCGGGATCTCCCGGGCGCCCGCCGCGAGCAGCCGCTCGCGCACCCCGCCGCCCGGTACCAGTTCCTCCATCGCGGCCAGGCCCCCGGCCATCAGCAGATGGGCGTGGCGGCCCTGGGGCAGCCCCTTGCGGTGTTCAGGGCCGTCGGGCAGGTCGTCCCGGTCGAGGACGACCACGTCGTCCACGGCGGAGGACAGCGCCGCGGCGGCCAGCATGCCGGCCAGACCGGCACCGACGACCACGGCTCTGCGCGGACGGTGACTGGGGGAGGGGGACATCGGACTCCTCGGAGTGGGTCGCGGGCTCAGCCGGGGGAGGTCCGTACCGCCCCTCCCCGCACGGGGGTTCCGGCGGGCGGCCTGACCAGTGCCTGCGCCAGTTCCACCAGACCCCCCGTCCCGGACACCTCCGTGGCGTGCAGACGGTAACCGCTCGGCGTGGGCAGCGGCTCCTCGCGTGCGGCGGCGCGGCGCGCGGCGTCGGCGAGCATCGCCGCCTCCGCCGCGATCCGCGCCTCGTGCCCGGTGCGGCCCGCGCGCCGGGCGGCGGCCAGGGCGCGTTCGCGGACCTCGTCGTCGAAGTACGGGGCGAGGCCGAGCAGCGCGTCGTGGATGGACACCTCCCGCCAGTGCAGCCGGGCCCGCGGCAACTGCCACCAGCCGCTGGGCGGTTTGGGCGCGGTGGACACGAACCGCACCCGTGCCCACAGCGGCGCCAGGCTGCGGTAGTCGTCCAGGCTGCGCACCTGCGCGAGGACCGAGGGCAGCAGCCGGGGCAGCGCGAAGCCCGCGGAGCACAGCAGCGCGGCCAGCGACGCCAGCGGCGGGGCCACCTGCGTGGACAGCACGTCCAGGTCGTGGCCCGACCAACGCGCCACCACCGCCGTGTACTTGGTCAGCTGGAACCCGGCCACGTCCAGCGCCGAACCGGCCAGGATCAGCCGCAGCCCGGCCCGCAGCAGCCCGGTCACCTCCCGGCTCCACTTCACGCACAGCGTGCACATCGCCAGGGTCGCCGCGCTGTGCCCGATCAGGTAGAGCAGGATCATCTCGCACAGGTACGGCGTGTTGGCGTAGTACGTGTCGAGGTCGTTGAGCCGCTCGGTGCGGGCGTCGCCCAGCAGGAACAGCACGACGATCACGGCGATCAGCGCCACGTACGCGGCGACGCTGCGCAGCACCATCCGCCGCACCTGCCGCCGGGGCCCGCCGCGCCAGTGGACCAGCAGGATCAGCAGCGAGCAGCTGTACGCGCTGATCATGCCGTAGGTCAGCGGGGCGCCGAAGTTGGGGATGCCCGTGAGGCGGTTGACGGCCGCCAGCGTCAGCGGCGCCGAGCAGACGAACACCAGCGAGGCCAGCAGGATCGACACGCACGTCGACACGGTCAGCGGGTCCCACCCGGCGCGCGGCGGGCGGCGGCACAGCACGACCGCGGCCAGTCCCAGCAGCCCGGCCGCCAGATACACGACGAGACTCACGGACACCACCCCCGCCGCGCCGGGGACACGGTGCGCGGGAGCGGCGGCGGTGCCGGGCGCCTGCTCACGCCGCCCCCGAGGGCCGGGAGCCGGGCGCCGGGGGCTCCGGGGCCCGCAGGGCGTCGGCGATCCGCAGGAGCAGCGCGGGGCCGGGGGTCCGCCCGCCCGGCCGGGCCCCCTCGCCCTGCCCGGCGTCCAGCGGGGCCGGGGGGCGGCCGACACCGTCGAGCAGGACCGGCCACGGGCCGCCGATGCCCTCGGGGCCCGCCGTGGGGCCGATCCCGTCGAGCAGGACGAGGTGCTGCCCGGCCGCTCCGGCGGCCTCCGCCGCCCGGCCGGTCCCGCCCGCCGGCGGCGAGGGCGCCGGTCCGCGGACCGCCGCCTCCAGCGCCGTACCGCCGCCGTGCGGGTGCGGGGACCGCGGGCCGTCTCCGGACGGCTGCCCCAGGGCCGCGGTGATGACCGCCGCCCAGGCGGCGGCCTCCGCCCGCTCCTGGTCACCGGTGGCCGCCAGGGTCGTGGCCCGGGTGCGCTCGTACAGGGCGCCGTCGAAGAACGCGTCCAGATAGCCGAGCGCGTTGTGGATGCTCGTCTGGCGCCACATCAGCCGGGTCGTCGGGGAGCACCAGCGCGGGCGGGGCAGCCGGAGGGCGTGGCGGGTGAGCAGGTCGTCCAGCAGCCGTTCCAGCGGCGCCAGCCGGTTGTACGTCCGCCAGGACCGCCACCACCGCGTCAGCCGTGGCCCCGCCAGCGGTACGAGGATGCCGACCGAGGTCACCAGCGCGCCCAGGCCCGCGGCGGCCGGTGACACGTCGGTGCCGAGCGAGGACCAGTCGCGCCCGGACCAACGGGCCCCCACCGCGACGAACTTGGTCACCGCGTAACCGGCGCTGCACAGGGAGCCGAGACCCAGCATCACCAGCCCCGCGCGCAGCCAGCCGTGCACCGTGCGGGCCCAGCGCAGCGCCGAGACCGTGGTGACGCTCACCGCGACGAGGTGCCCGGCCAGGTACAGCACGATCATCTCGGCGATGAACGGCGTCGTCGCGTAGTACGTGTCCAGATCCGTACGGCGCTCCACCGGCGCCTCGCCCAGCGCGAACAGGGCGGCGATGCCGACGAGCACGCAGGCGTAGGCCGCCACCCAGCGGCGGGTCACCCGGCGCACCCGCCCCCCGCCCCGCCAGTGGACGACGAGGACCTGGGAGGCGGCGCTGTAGGCGGTGATCGACGCGTAGGTGAGCGGTGCGGCGATGTTCGGCACGCCGCTGAGCCGGTTGACGGCGCCGACCGTCGGCGCGGCGCCCAGGACGAAGCAGGTGCCCGCCAGGGCCAGCACCACGCAGAGCGCGCGCAGATACGGATCGTGCCGGCGGCGGACCAGATCGGGGGTCTTCACCGCCAGGCCCAGCCACAGCGCGCCGCAGCTGACGTAGTTGATCATCCCGCTCATGTCCTGGGTGTTCCCCGGTAGTTGAGTGCCGATCCGATGCGTCCGGCGATGTCCTCGTCGGCGCCGGGGGCCGCGGCGGACGCGCCGCCCGCCGGTGCCTCCTCCAGCCAGCCGCGCAGTCTGCCGCCCATGAGCATGCCGAACCGGTCGGCCTCCTGCTCGTCGGCCAGGCTGAAGTCGGTGCGGGCGGCGACCGGCCGGGGCGGACCGCCCGCCGGGACCGGGCCCGCGGCGTCCGCGTCCCGCCGGCTCATGTGCCACACCTCGTGGCAGAAGATCACGATCTGGTGCCACGCGGCGGCCCGCCGGTCGATGACCACCACGTCCTGTGTCTCGCCCTCCAGCCACAGCCCGCTCGCGGTGTGCGGCGGGAAGATCTCCCGGCGGACGACGACCGGCCGGCCGCGCCAGGCGGCGACCGAGTCGACGAGGGCGGCGAACAATGTCTCCGGGTCCGCGGGGACCGGTACCCGGAGCGGGCCGATGAGAGTCTCGGCGAGGCGCCGCATCTCCCGTTTCCTACGCACTCATCTCCCTTTGTCGCCCCCCTCGGTCTGCCGGACCCCCCATCCTCTCCGGCCGACCGGCCCGGGGAAAGGTTCTTTCGCGGCGCTCTCGCCCGGATCGCGCTGCCCGGATCACGACGCCCGGCACCCGGGTCACGATGCCCGGCGTCCGGATCACCCTGTCCGGTGTCCGGGTCACGGCGTCCGGCGTCCGGATCGCGGTGCCCCGGGCCCGGAGTGCGGGGCCCCGCCCGGGGACGGACCCCGTCTGGGGACGGACCCCGTCCGGGGACGGCGGCGGCCCCCGCCCGCCGGGACCGGGGACTCAGCGGCCGGGGGAGGACACCGGCACCACCGGCACGCCGCCGGCCGCGGATCCCAGCAGCGTCAGCCGCACCCGGCCGGGCCCCGCCTCCGTGTCCGCCCCGGACAGGACGGCCAGGGCCAGGGTGTTGGTGTCCCGGGTGCGCAGGATCCCGTCCGGCAGGACGAGCGGGCGCCGCCCGGCCGCGCCGTTGACGTACTCGCCCAGGTTCCAGCCGTTCAGGAAGACCTGCGCCCGCCACTCGCGGTGCGGGTCGTCGTCGAGCACCAGCCCCACCGAGGCGTCCGTGCCCGCCGCGACCGACGGCTTGAACGTGGTCCGGTACCAGGTGACCCCCTGGCGCCGCACGGCACGCGGGAAGGACACCTTGTCCCAGCCGCCGTCCAGGAAGCCCGGCAGGTGCCAGCCCTCCCGCTCCCCGTGCAGGCCGCCGTTGTTCAGCGGTCCGCGCACCGGGTCGGCCGGGCCCGCGCCCTGGATCCGCCAGCGCACCCGCGGCTCGCCCCCGGCGAAGTCCACCGCCGCCAGCCCGCGCGCCGCCCCGGCGGCCGTGCCGGGCGCCGTGTCGTCCTGCGCCCGCGCCGCCGGCCGCACCAGCACGGCCAGCACATGCCGGCCGCCGGTCCGCAGGTGCGGCGGCACGGCGAGAACGGCGGTGCCCGCATCGGCGCCGCCCTTGTGCCCCGCGTCGGCGCCGCCCTCGTGCCCCGGGCCCGGCACCTGGTGCGTGCCCAGCGGCTCCCCGTCCAGCCACGCCATCAGCAGCCCGCCGGGGCCCGCGCCGTGCTCCAGCGACACCGACCCGATGCCCGAGGCGTCCGTGAAGGCGCCCCGGTACCAGACAGCGCCGTAGTGGAAGCCGTAGGCGTCGGCGGACAGCACCGGCTGCTTCCGCGCGCCGGCCGTGCCGCCGTCCGCGGAGGCCAGGTCGGCGGTCCGCCACGCCGAGTCGTCGAAGCCGGGCGCGGACTCGGGACTCTCCGCCCGCGCCCGCCAGCCGCCCAGCACGGGCAGCTCCACCTTTGCCACCCCCGCCAGCGGCGCGACCGAGCGCAGACTGCCCGAGCCGGTGCGGACGGTGCGCACCGGGCGGCCGTTCCACGTCACCGCCGTCACTCCGTGCGGGGGCCAGACCTCCAGCCTCGTCGCCTCGACGGTGTCGCCGGTGAGGTGGAGCGTGGCCCCCTGGACGGCGGCGGTGCGCAGCAGCCTCGGCCCGCAGACCAGCAGCGAGCCCGACGGAGTCTCGTACGGCCACAGCCGCGACGACGTCCTGTCGTCGGCGAACAGCATCAGCACCGGCCGGTCGACGGTCTCGCCCGCCTCCACCCGGGCCCCGGCGAGGCCGGTGCCGAAGGGCACCGTGATCCGTACCAGACGCCGCTCGTACACATAGGCGACCTGCTGGCTGAGCCGGGTGACCATCGGCTCTCCGGCCGCCTCCAGCGCCAGCCGGGCCGAGTCACCGCGCCGTCCGCAGAACACCACGATGTCCAGCGGCCCGGCCGAGAGGTACAGCATCGGGTGCGCGGTGGAGTACCGCACCCTGAGCAGTCCCAGCCGCATCCCGGTGACCGCCAGCCGGGCGTCCCTGGCCGGGACCGTCACCGGCAGGTCCTCACCGGCGGCGGGCAGCAGCGAGGAGACGTCCTTGTCGCTGTCGTTGCGCAGGATGTGGACCCGGCCGCCGGTGTCGGGGTTGCGCAGGTGGTACGTCGTGAGCCCGCGCGCGCTCGCGCCCCCGGCCCGCTCCAGCTTGGCGAAGTCGGGCAGATGCCGCAGCATGTGCCCGATCTGGTGCGCGGGCACCATCTCCGCGGTCACCTGGCGTCCCTCGTCGATGGCGGCGCCGTGGTCGTAGGACGCGGGCATGCCCGGTCCGGGCAGCCAGCCCCAGGAGGTGCCGCCGAAGGCCGGGTACACGTTGTGCAGGGCGATGCCGCCGGCCAGGTCCGTGAGCTGGGCGCGCCGCACGGCGGCCGCGTCCCGTGCGCGCGGTGCCCCGGTGCCGTGCCCGCCGCCGGTGTCCGACAGGAACCCCGCGGGGCGGGGGAAGGACTGCGGCATCCACCGGCCGCCGCGGTCGCCGTGGAAGAGGGGGACGTCGATGCCGTCGGCGCGGACCTTGTCGAGCAGCCGGGACACCAGGGCGCCGCCGGTGTCCGCCGCCGCCCCGCTGTCCACCTGGTAGAGCAGCACCGTGCCGTCGCCCCGGGTGTACAGGTGCCGGGCGGCGATCGCGTCGACCCGGCCCAGCCACTCCTCGGCGTGCCGCGCGTACCCGGGGTCGGCGGTCGGCGAGGCGCCCGCGGCCGCGGGCAGCCAGCCGGGCAGGCCGCCGCCGTCCACGTCGGCGCCGATGCGCGGGCCCGGCCGCAGCACGACGTAGAGCCCGGTCTCGGCGGCGGTGCGCAGGAACAGCCCGAGGTCCCGCACGCCCGTGAAGTCGTACGCGCCCGGGGCGGCGGAGTGGTAGTTCCACGCCACCCGCGCGGTGACCGCGTTGTAGCCGTGCGCCCGCATCTTCTGGAGGACGTCCCGCCACAGGCCGGGGCTGGGCAGCCGGAACGGGTGCATCTCGCCGGACCACAGCACCAGCCGCCTGCCGTCCACCAGCAGCGAGTAGTGGTCGAAGGCCACGGTGTGGCGCCGCCCGTCGGCGGCCGGGACAGGCGGCGGCGGACCCGTCGGCACCCCGTGCGCGGCGAACGCCGCCGGCGCCCCCGGCCCACCGCTGCCGCCCAGTGCGAGACCGAGCGCGGCGGAGCCCGCGAGGGCGCTGAATGTACGTCTGCTGAGCGCCAAGGTGAGTGCCTCCCGGGCGGATGGTACGGGGCGCGGGCACCGCCATTCTCCACTGTCCCGGGCCCCACAATGGACCCATGAGGATCTCGGCACGGGCGGACTACGCGGTACGGGCGGTTCTGGAACTGGCCGTACGAGGGGTGCAGGACCAGGCGGGCCCGGTGAAGGCGGAGACGGTCGCCGCCGAGCAGGGCATCCCGCACAAGTTCCTGGAGGGCATCCTCGGCGACCTGCGCCGCGCGGGCCTGGTCACCAGCCGGCGCGGCGGGGGCGGCGGCTACACCCTGGCCCGGGACGCGGCGCAGATCACGGTGGCCGACGTCATCCGCGCGGTGGACGGCCCCATCGTGTCCGTACGCGGCGAACGCCCCACCGGCCTGACCTACACGGGCTCGGCCGAGCCGCTGCTGCCCCTGTGGATCGCGCTGCGCGCCAATGTCCGCCGGATCCTGGAGGGCGTCACCCTCGCCGACATCGCCTCGGGCGCCCTGCCGGAGACGGTACGGACCCTGGCGGCGGAACCGGCGGCGTGGGAGAACCCGTGACCGCGCGGGCGGCCCGTGCGCGGGGCACGGGCCGCCCGCCGGTGGGAAAGCCCGCGGGCACGGGCCGCCCGCCGGTGCGGACGTCCGCGGGACGGTGCGCGGCGGGCGGGGCGGGCGCCCGGTCTCAGGAGCCGGACCTGCGCTTGTTCCACACGTCGAAGCCGACCGCCGCGAGCAGGGCGAGGCCCTTGATGACCTGCTGCCAGTCGGTGCCGACGCTGAGCAGGTTCATGCCGTTGTTGAGCACGCCGAG